>CAYLYZ010000137.1:0-14067 GCA_964387885.1 uncultured bacterium
ACAGTCGCAATGAACTTCGGGTGGAATATGATATCCACAAATGTTGAACCTGAGAACAATGATGTCAGAGTCCTGACACAGGCTCTCGTCGATGAAGACTTGATGGAAATGATGAAGAATGGTGCCGGTCAATTCTACAGCCCTGCTTTTGGATTCAACAACATTCCAGGCTGGGAGGTAGATGAGGGTTACATGATCAAGACAACCGCTGAATGTGAATTGATCATTGAAGGAATGCCAGTTGCAGCGGATGCTCCCATACCGTTGGTAAATGGCTGGCAGATGATAGCATACTTCCCAAGAGTTCAGGTTGATGCCGTTGTGGCATTATCCGGGATCGTAGATAATTTGCAAATGGCAAAGGATGGTGCAGGTCGCTTTTACAGCCCTGCATTCGGATTCAGCAACATGGGCGATATGCGTGAAGGTCAGGGATATATGGTTAAGATTGATGGTGAAGTAGAACTTGTTTATGTCGTGGAAGAAGATCGCGTGATGAGTTCTATTAATCGAAGATCTGACCTCGAATTCCTTCCGGTTATCTCGCCAACATCTGAAAATATGAGTCTGTTAATTCTTTGTGAGCCGGTTCAAGAAGGTGAAATCGGGATCTATGCAAACGACCGATTGGTTGGTACTGGTTGTATCACAGATGGAGCTTGCGGAATTGCTGTTTGGGGTGATGATCCGGTGACTGATAATCTCGAGGGAGCAAAACCAACGGAACCACTCGAAATTCGGCTTTACAATGAGTTGGGAACGTTTGTTAAGTCAGATTTTCAGACGATCGAAGGGCACGATGTGTATTTGAGAGATGAATTTTGGGCAGTACAACTTGGTGCAATTGAAACTCCTAAAGAGTTTGGCATAGTTTCAGCATCACCTAATCCGTTTAACAGTTCCCTGCAACTGCAATATAATCTCACTCAATCAGGAAACATAAGTATAGGCTTATACGATTCGGAGGGCAGACTGGTTTCAACCGTTATAAATGAAGAAAAACGTGCGGGATTTTACTCAGTGAATATTGACGGAGCACAGTCACCAAGTGGTATTTACTTTGTGAAACTTGCTGCTGCAGATCGCGTCGCGATGAAAAAGGTAGTTCTTGTGAAATAAATTTAATTTCAATTTAGAGGGAAGGTGAACTATGAAATTGTTTCAGTTGTTATTGTGTTTTTTGCTGGCAGTAATCTTAACAACACCGGTATATGCTCAATTCAGAAATGTAGAACAAATTGAACTTGCAAACATTGGGATTGATGATACATATGGCATCTCATACAATCATGAAGAAGGTTTAATGTATGTGATCCATCTGCGTCAATGTGTTGTCGGAGTTTACACAGTTGAATGGGAACAGGTCGAGAGAATTCAATTTGAAGGTGGGGATTTTTATGGGATGGATTTCAATCCCGAAGATAACACCTGGTGGTTTGCCGATTCCCGTGACAGACGCCTTATTAATGTTGATCTGGAAGGCAATGTGCTTTCTAATGTGGATGCGCAATGCAGTATTCACGGAGTTGTTTACTGTCCCGAAAACGGTAACCTTTATATAGCAGATTGGAGCCAAACATTGCGTCAGGTTACGGTTGAAAACGAGTTGATTCGTTCAACTCAAATGCCATCCGGAATAACCTCTGTTATCTACTATCATCCTAACAATACTGTCTTTGTAATGACGGGCGGTGATGAAATCATAGAGTACACATTAGATGGAGAGAGGGTTGACCAGGTTATGCCGAACGATGGGCACGGAGGTAATGGCCTCGGAATGGCTTATAATCCCTGGACAGCTACTCTTTACACTACCTGGCAGGGAGCCGGTGTGATTATCTGGGAAGATAATTATGGTGCAATGCCGGAACTTGGGTTAGAACCAGAGGAATTCGACATACAAGTTCCACTGGGGCTCGAGGGAGAAGAGTCTCTCGTGATTTCAAATGTCGGAGAAGAAGAAAGCAATTTGCGGTTTTCCCTTGAAGATGTTGGGGAAGGGGTAGACTGGTTGACTTGCGATCCCTGCGATGGTATTGTACCTCAAGGTGAAGAAGCTGAAATTGGTTTATTAATAGTAACGGAAGACCTTGAACCAGGTAACTTTGAGAGAACCATTGTCCTGAATACCAATTGTCCGGATGCATTCGAGGTCGAAGTACCTGTTGCAATAACCGTGATAGCCGGATATGGTGAATTGAGGGGAACTGTAATTGATCCCGCGACTGAAGATCCTATTGCAGGAGCGCTGATCCATGTTGAACGATTTGGTTTTGAGGCTGTTTCCAACGAAGAAGGTGTTTACGTCTTTGATGAAATCCCTGAGTGGATTTTCAATATTCAGATATCCGCAGAGGATTATCTCCCCCAAAGAGCAGAGGAGGTTCAGGTTATAGAGGACGAGGTGACAGTTCTCGATTTCGAACTGCTGCACTCGGTATGTGATCTTTCCATCGATAATATCGTTGAAGAACTCGACGTCAACGAAGAAATTGAAGTCGGTTTCACAATGACGAATCCTGGCAACGGTCCTTTAACCTGGGCTGCCAATCTCGTTTTCCCGGAGGGAATGGATGCTGATGCCTGGGAGCTCAGGGTCGATATTCCCGCAGGAGTAATTACCGAGGATTCTCGAATTCAAGGTGCTGTATTTATCGATGATCATTTCTATCTATCAGCAGCAAATAATAGAGATCCGGTAATGTACGTGTTGAACCGAGATCTGGAATTAGTTGATCAATATGGTCAGCTCGGTGAAGGACGCTATGGCTATAAGGACATCACTTGTGATGGTGAACTGATTTGGGGATCGGGAGAACGGGTGATCTACGGTTTCACACCTGACGGTGAGGAGGTCAGATCATTTGACAGCGGAATCTCTCCATGTAACAACCTTGCCTGGGATAGTGACCGGGAAATTCTCTGGGCATCAGGCACTACAACCGATATCACGGGTTTTGACCGCGATGGAAACAGGGTTGCCGAGGTCAGCAGGCACGATTTACGGGTCTATGGTCTCGCCTACTGGCCGGATGATCCGGATGGTTACCAGCTTTATCTATTTCACAAGATCAATGAAGTTGGTGATATGATGATTGCAAAGGTCGACATCGAGAATGATGAAGTTATGGATGTAGTATCCCTCGAGCATGAAGCCGGGGGTGTCGCTCAGGGTTGTTTCATAACCAACCAATATGATTTTTACAGCTGGGTATTCATGGGAGTTGCCAACAATGGTGCTGAAGACCGGGTTGACATCTGGCATATTGAAGCCAATACAGGTTGGGTTGAAGTAAATCCGACTGAAGGTATTCTTGAGTCGGGAGATGAACTTGAATTTGTAGTAAGTTTAAGTACACTTGATTTTCCATTTGATTTAGAATTCACAGTCGATTTAGTATTCGAGCACGATGGTGTCGGAGGTGAGTCAATAATTCCGATATCACTCACTGCCATAGGTGAAGGAGGTGGCGGTCCGGCTGAACGGGCAATTGCCCTCGATTTCGGATGGAATATGATTTCGGCAAATGTTGAGCCGGAGAACAATGATATAATCGAACTAACTCAGGCTTTAGTGGATGAAGACCTGTTGGAGATGATGAAAAATGGTGTAGGTCAATTCTACAGCCCTGCATTCGGATTCTGTAATATTCCGGGTTGGGAAGTAGAAGAGGGCTATATGATGAAGACCACCGCTGATTGCGAATTCACTATTGAAGGAATGCCTGTTGCAGCAGATGATCCGATTCCGCTGAGTAATGGCTGGCAGATGATCGCCTATTTCCCTCGTGTTCCGGTGGATGCGATAGTTGCATTTTCGGGAATTGTGGATAACCTTGAGATCGCCAAGGATGGAGCCGGTCGTTTTTACAGCCCAGCTTTTGAATTCAGCAATATGGGTGATTTGCGTGAAGGACAGGGGTATATGGTGAAGATAGATGGGGATATTGAACTTGTTTATGTGGTTGAAGAAGACCAGATCGCAAGTTCGAAGAATCAAGAATCCGAGCTGCAATTCCTGCCTGTGATATCACCAACTTCGGAAAATATGAGCTTGTTACTTCAACAACAAAATGAAGAATATACAGCTGATATTGAGATCGTAGTTCTTGCATCGGGCAGGATTGTTGGTACCGGTCGGTTTGAAAACGGCAGGTGTGGTATAGCGATTTGGGGAGATGATCCTACAACTGACACAATCGATGGCGCCAGGGATGGTGAATATCTCGAATTGCGATTATTTGACGGAATAAACAACAATGAACTGAATGAATTCAATTCATTAATGGGTAAGGGGAGATATCAATCCAATGGTTTCTGGGTCGTCGAATTCAACCCGGAAGTATCAACACCAGGCAGCTTCGGAATTATTTCTGCTTATCCAAACCCATTCAACAATGTTACTCAATTAAGCTTTAGCCTGATCAAATCAGGTGTTGTAGACCTGGCAATTTACGATTTGGCCGGACGTCGAATTGCTGGAGTATTAGATGGGCAAATGTCTGCTGGAGTGCACACGGTTGCATTTGATGCAACCGATCTTGCCAGCGGGATGTACATAGCCAGATTGAGTACGACTGAGGGAACTTCAAAACACAAGTTAACGCTGGTCAAATAAAAGCAAGTTAAAAAGAACAGGACACCGAAAGGTGTCCTGTTCTTTTTAATCGATTTCTATTCTTAAGGGAGGTTGGCAAAATGTTAAACTCATCAAAATATATGCTGGGTCTTGTTGTCTCTTGCGTTGTTCTTTCCCTGTTAATAATACCGAATACCCTTTTTGCTCAGGGTGGATGGATTGAAGATTTTTCAGAATTCGATGAAGATTTATACCATATTGGTCAAAATGCCTACTGTAATGAGGATGAGGAGCACTTCGTCCTCACTGAAACGGTTGCTGGTCAAATGGGCAGGATTTATACTCTCGATCAGTATCCCGTAGCAATATTCACTGCAGAATTTGATGTTTTCATAGGTGGCGGTGGAGGATCAGATGGGATGTCTTTTGCAATTGCACTTGAACCTGATTATCAGCCAACCGGGGGTGGTGATCTGAATTTGGTTGGGATGCAGGGTATAGCTCTCGAATTCGATACCTACCAGAATGGAAACCATGGAGATCAAAATGAGGAACATATCGCGATTGTGCTTAATGGTCCCGGAAACCATCTTGCTGTCTGGCAGGTCAATCGAGGAGATATCGACTGCAATGAATGGCGACACGTTCGGGTGATTAATGTGATGGGGGATATTCAGGTTTTTTACGAAGACGAGTTGATTATTGAATATGTATACGAGGATTTTGAACCTTTTGATGCCCACTTCGGATTCACAGGAGCAACAGGAGGTGATCACAATTGGCACAGAGTTGATAATGTGGTTGTGACTTTCGGAGGTGCAGAGATTGAATTGGAAGAGGAGTTTTTCGAGTTTGGTCCGGTACCAACCGGTAATGCTGTCGAACATGTATTCCAAATCCACAATGTCTCCGAAGAGGAAGACGAGTGGCATTGTCTCGAATTTTCGCTTGAAGATGATGGTGAGGGGCCTGACTGGTTGACCTGTGATCCAGCGGAAGGTATTGTTGAAGCGGGGAATTCTATTGATATAACTTTAACTGCAGATACAGAGGGGCTCGAGCTCGGAGAATACACACGCGAAATCCTGCTTACTACTAACGACTTTGATTTCCAGGAGATAATTCTCGATGCACATATTTTTGTTGTCGAAGGTTTCGCACAACTATCCGGTACGGTGACCAATGAGGAAACCGGTGATCCAATTGGGGGAGCCTGTGTTGAGATTCCTGCATTTGACATGGTAACGGAATCTGACGAAGAGGGTGCATATATCTTTCCTGAAATTCCTTCATGGACATACGATATGCTGGTGACAATGGAAGATTTCCTGCCAATGACTGCCGAAGGTGTTGAAATCAATCCAGGAGAGGAAGTGGTGGTTGACTTCGGTTTGCTGCATGCTGACTTCATTTCAAATCCGGATCAGATTAACGAACAATTGGCAGTCGATGAAAACACCGAAGTTCCAGTGTGGATTAACAATCCCGGTAATGGACCTCTAACCTGGAATGTCACACGAGTTTTTCCCGAAGGTATGGAAGCTGATCCGTGGGATCACAGAGCGGGAATTGCCGTCGGTGAAATTTTGGAGAGTAACCGCCTGGGTGGTGTAGAGTTCGTCGATGACCATTTTTATGCCTGTGTAGGGGTGTTGGATGGGGAGAATATGATCTATGTACTTGACAGGGATGGTAATGTAGTCAGGCAGTTCGCTCAGTTGGCAGATTCCCGTTACGGTTACCGGGATTTAACGTGGGATGGGGAAGCCTTCTGGGGAGTTGATGGTAATCTGATCTATGGTTTTAATACTGCGGGAGAGCAGGTCGGGCAGATCGAAGTTCCCGTAGGATCAGCTCGCGGAATAACATGGGATGATGAAAACGGTTGTTTCTGGACATGTGCAATTACTTCAAACATCTTCGGTGTTGACTACGATGGCAATGTTGTTGCGCAGATTCCCCGTCCGGAGGGACCAGATGGGAGACTTAGGACTTACGGTATGGCACATTACCCGGACGATCCGGATGGTTACAAAATATATCTATTCACAAGTGATGGTGAAGTAAATCGTCAGGTCTGGAAGTTAGATACCGAGAACAGAGAAGTTGAATTTGTAACAGAACCTGATGTGGAAGGAACAGCAGGGGCAGCAACGGCGACGAGGCGTTGGGACCCGTTCAGTTGGATTTTTATGGCTCTAACCAATTCTCCGGATAGAATCGAAATCTGGCATCTCGATGCTCCGACTGGTTGGGTAGATGTCAACCCTGGCAATGGAATTGTTCCACCAGAGGAGAGAAGAGAAGTTACAGTTACACTCGACACGCGTGATTTCCCATTGGATATCGAGTTTACGGTAGATCTTGTTTTCAGTCACGATGGTGTAGGGGGAGTGAATGTAATCCCTGTGACCTTAACCGCATTCGGTGAAGGAGCAATGCAAGACCGAGTTCTTGACCTGTCAAGGGGTTGGAGCATGGTTTCTGTTAACGTCGATTCGGAAGAAGATGATATAATTGTCCTCACCCAGGAACTTGTTGATAACGATTTGCTCGAGATTATGAAAAATGGTGCTGGTCAGTTTTACAGCCCACCATTCGGATTTAACAATATCCCCGGTTGGGCAGTCGATCAAGGATATCTGATGAAGGTTACTGAAGATTGTCAGTTAACAATATCCGGTTTACAGGTTCCTGCAGATCAACCGCTTGAACTCAGCCAGGGATGGCAGATGATAGCCTATTTCCCTCGTGTTCCGGTCGATGCTATAATCGCATTTTCCCGAATTGTCGAAGTACTCGAGATGGCTAAGGATGGTGACGGTCAATTCTACAGTCCTGCTTTTAGATTCAGCAACATGGGAAATCTGAGTGAAGGTAACGGATATATGGTCAAGTTGACGGAAGCAGTTGACCTTGTTTATACAGTAGAAGAAGAAATCGCTTGCCACCAAAACCACAGAGTCCTCCAACCGGAAATTCTTCCGGTAATCACACCAACCGGGTATAACATGAGTTTGTTGGTGCTGTCAGATGATCCGGTCAATTATAGTGCTGAAATTGGTGTTTATGCTTCGGGTCGGTTGATCGGTTCCGGACGAATTGCAGATGGCGTATGCGGTATTGCTGTATGGGGGGATGACTTAACAACAGAAATTCGAGATGGTGCCAATCCTAAAGAACTACTTAGTCTGAAACTTCACAGGATGACCGGTGAAGTGGAAGAATTGGATTATATATCCTTAGCGGGGAGTGGTCATTATCAAACAAATGCACTTTGGGCAATTCAGCTTGTTGATGGTGCAGCACCAGTGGAATTCGGGATATCTGCGATTTGGCCTAATCCGTTTAATAATGTGACAAACATAGATTACTCAATATTGGAGACCAACCGGATATCAATTGAGCTGTTTAATCTGGTTGGGCAATCCATAGGGAAAGTGTTTGAAGATGTAAGAACCGCCGGTAGGCACAGGTTTGTATGGGATGCATCGGATTATCCATCGGGAGTTTACATGCTAAGGTTGTCAGGAGGTAGTAACACACAAACACAGAAGGTTTTATTAATCAGATAATGTTTTCGTAAATAGAGTCAGCGTCTCAATCTATTGATTTTCTTCAAAGTGAGGTGAGAGATGAGTAAGATTTTAGAGTTAATTAAGTTTACAGCCATTATATGTTTGCTGGTTATGGTTATATCAAACAATGTAACTGCTCAGGTTGAATTCAGGCAGCATAATGTGCCCATAGAAGCACATCGCACGTGGGGAATATGTGCAGAAGATCTTGACGGTGATGGTGATATGGATTTTCTTGTAACTGCTGAAACTCCGGGTTTCTTTGCCTGGTATGAAGTTGATGATGATGGTGACCTTATAGAGCACATCTTCCATGAAAATGCTGAAGGTGCCTGTTCAATCAGGGCTTGTGACATCGATGGTGATGGCGACATGGATATAACAGGAAGTGCCCGGGAGGTATCAAGAGTCTGGTGGTGGGAGAACGATGGTAATCAAAACTTTGAGGCTCACTTAATCGCAGAGGGCTTTCGCAGGAACAGTTGGATTCGTCCAGTTGATCTCGATGATGATGGGGACATTGATCTGGTTGGTGGTAACCGAAATAACATTCTTTGCTGGTGGGAAAATGATGGTGAACAAGATTTTGCTCAACGTATGATAGATGGTCAATTTGGTGGAGTTATCGAGATTATTGACTTCGATGGAGATAACGATCTGGATGTAATTTGCGGGGATTTTAGTGAAGGTGTGGTTAGATGGTATGAGAATGATGGTAATCAGAATTTTAATTTTCACCAGGTCGGAAACCATGGAGGCGTTTGGGCTGTCTATCCCGCTGATTTTGATAATGATGGAGATATGGATATCGCGAGTGGTGCTGAGCGAACTGATTTGGTAGTCTGGTGGGAGAACGAGGGAAATGGAAACTTTGAACGGCATGATATTGAGAATAATATAGAAGGAACCGGAATGCATGTCGGAGATATTGATGCTGATGGAGATCCGGACATAATAGTTGCTGCATACGATCCTGATGTTGTCAAATGGTATGAGAATGACGGTGATGGCAACTTCGATATTCATCTGATTGCTGAAAATTTAAGAAATGCAATTCAGACTTATACTGCCGATGTTGATTTCGACGGTGATCTTGATGTTATGGCATCTGCATGGAGCGATGACGGAGCAAGGTGGTGGGAGAACCTTCTGGATCCTGCACCCGCAGAACCGGAAGTTGATCCCAACCCAATGGAGGCTATTATCGCATTTCCACTCGAGGATGAGAATATTCTGACAATTACTAATGTTGGGGAAGAGGGGAGTGAACTCAGGTTCAATCTTTGGGATGATGGAGAGGGAATAGACTGGTTATCATGTGATCCGCTTGAGGGCATACTCGGATTCGAGGAAGCAGCTGAAATTGTATGCACATTTACAACACAAGAACTGGAACCGGGTGAGTATGAGAGGCTGATTATTATCCGTACCAATGCTCGAGAATTCAGGCGGATTGAAGTACCGGTAATTTTGAGTGTGAACATTGGAAATGGTGAGCTGAGAGGGATTGTCACTGATATGGCAAATGAAGAGCCGATAGAGGGAGCTCTAATTACATGCGAGCGATTTGAATTCGAGGCTATTTCAGATGAAAACGGAGTTTATGCTTTCGACGAAATCCCTGAATGGGAGTATACCATCAACATTCAGGCTGAGGATTACCTCACACAGAGAGTGGAAGATGTTGAAGTGATTGAGGACGAAGTAACCGTGCTTGATTTCGATCTTCTACATTCTGTATGTGAACTCTCAATTGAAGAAATAAACGAGCAAATGCCTGTAAATGAGGAGATAGAAATCAGTTTCACGTTGTCAAATCCGGGAAATGGTAATCTGACATGGAACGTCAATCGTGTTTTTCCGGAAGGCATGGAAGCAGAACCCTGGCAGCATCGCTGGGGATTAGATGCAGAGGAAGTTCTTGAAAACAATCGGCTTGGTGGCGTAGAGATTGTTGATAACAATTTCTATATAGCAGGTGGTCGCTCTAACGAAGATAACCTTATCTATGTTCTTAATAGAGATGGAGAACACATCGGCCAATTCGCACAATTTGGTGATTCAAGATATGGATACAGAGATATTGCATTTGATGAGAATCTGCTCTGGGGTGTTGATGGGGAAATTGTTTATGGATTCACAACAGAAGGTGAACTGGAGGTCACATTTGAGTCTCCGGTAAGAAGTACACGATGTATAACCTGGGACAGAGTGAATGACCTACTTTGGATTAGTAGTATTACCACTGATATTATTGGCATTTCCAGAGCGGGTGAAGCAATACGGGTGATCGAAAGACCAGACGATCTTAGAATGTATGGTTTATCCTGCTATCCGGATGATCCCGATGGATATACAATATATATGTTTTGCAGCAATGGAGATTTGAACAGAGAGGTGCATAAACTAAACATCGAGACAGGAGAAATTGAATTTGTAGCTGAACCTGACATTGAAGGATCAGCTGGTGCATGTACGGTAACCAGAGCCTGGGATCCTTTCAGTTGGGTATTCATGGCCATAACTAACTTACCTGACAGGATTGAAATCTGGCATCTGGATGCTCCGTCAGGCTGGGTTGATATTGAACCGACAGAGGGTACACTTGAGGCTGACAGGCAAGTTGATCTGACTGCTCAATTAAACACGTTTTCCTTCCCTGTTAATATTGAATTTACTGCTGACCTGGTGTTTACACATGATGGCGTTGGAGGAGAATCAATTGTCCCTGTAACACTTCTTGCAGGAGAGGATGGACCTGAAGAAAGAGTACTCGAACTAGTCGATGGATGGAATATGGTATCGATTAACGTTGATCCTCCTGAGAATGATGTAATTGCACTTACTCAACCATTAGTTGATGAAGATCGGCTTGAAATTATGAAGAATGGCGTTGGACAATTCTACAGTCCGGCTTTCGGATTCTGTAATATTCCGGGATGGGATGTTGCAGAGGGATACATGATGAAGGTAACGCAGGAATGTCAACTGGCTATCGAGGGATTACCGGTTCCGGCAGATCAGGTAATTCCGCTTGAAGCAGGATGGCAGATGGTAGCATACTTTCCACGAGTCGAGATGGATGCTATCACAGCCTTTTCGGGTATTGTAGATGCCCTCGAAATGGCAAAAGATGGATTTGGACGATTCTATAACACTGCATTCGGTTTCAGCAACATGGGCAATTTACGGGAAGGCATGGGATATATGGTTAAAACGACTGAAGCTGTTGACCTTGTCTATGTGGTCGATGGGGAATTCATCGGAAGTTTTATTCCATGTAATTATCAAACACCGGAATTACTCCCGATAGTCAAACCGACCGACCAAAATATGAGTCTTTTGGTGATCTCAGATGGCATTGCTATGGAGCGTTCCGAGATTGGGGTATACACATCAGATTGTTTGGTTGGAACGGGACGGTTTGTGAATGGGATGTGTGGTATTGCTATCTGGGGGGATGATCAATCGACAAAATTGCCGGATGGAGCCTTCGAAGATCAAGAGCTTGAACTGCGATATTATGGAGAAGAAGGAGTAGTTACAACCAATGACTTTGAGCCAATAGTTGGTTCAGGAGTGTACGAATCAAATGGTTTTTGGGTTGTTAGAGTACACAGAGCCGATTTGCCGGAGCAATTCGGAATTATTTCAGCTTATCCAAATCCTTTTAATTCAACAACAGTTTTGAAATACAATATCCCGGCAGAACAACGAGTTGAAATAAATGTTTTCAACATAGATGGACGATTTGTGTGTCAACCCATTGATTCGAAGCAAAGTGCAGGGCACCATTCAGTAACAATCTATGGTGACGACTTTGCATCTGGAATCTACCTTGTTCGAATGGAATCAATGGGATTAAAGACATTTAGAAAAGTACTTTTAATGAAGTGATTGTTATTGAAATATGTACAGTCGGTCTGAAGATCTGAAACAAAAACGCAGGAAAGAAATTCAGGATACTTTTAGAAAAGATAAAAGACAGTATAAGGGAGAAAGACATGAAGGTTAAAGGATTAATTTTTCACTATTTGATTTCAGCAATAATTATAGGAGTTGCTCTACCGGTGTCAGCTGAAATCATCGTTGATCCATTTGGATTTGCAGTAACCGTTCCAAACGATGAGCAGGCTGTTACAGAAGTTACCTTAATTAATACCGGTGAGGCTGATACCCCATTTGATATCGGTTTCAGTTCTCCGGACAGAGATGATGAACGTCGAAATGGTCCGCGACGCGATGCGCTTGAGGATGGATTGTTTGCAATATTTCAGGATAATGGAGCATGGGGTTGGTTGGATCAGTTTATGGTTGGACGGCTTGAAATCGATGGTTTTGAACGGCTCGATCCTGACGATGATGGTTTTGGCTGGCACAACTTTAACAACGGTAATGCTTGGAATGAAGCGGAATTCGAACGCTATGATGGGCTTATAATCGCCGGTCACGGACAGAATTTTGCACAACAATATAACCAGAATCTTGAACGTCTTGAAGAATACATTGCTAATGGTGGAACTGCATATTACGAAATGGGTGATCCCAATCAGCAGATTATTTGTGTAGGAGGAATAAGAAATGACATCCAGCATTGGGATGGTTGGGGAGTACAGCAGGTAAGTCCAAACGAGGATGATGAGAACTATAATCGTTTCGCCCAGATATGTTGGGAGTCCCAGAATGGAGGTGATAACCAACTCTGGGAAGAAGGTCACCGTATTCAGGGCAGCGCATGGGTGCATTCCTGTTTTAGTGAAGGTCAATTCGAGGAGGGAGTTGAAGAGGGAGCGTTTGAATGGTATCAGGTTTTCGCAATAGCAGAGGGCAATAATCAGCCCGGGTGGGTAATGTACGGAATAGGCAGAGGTCTGGTTTTTGTCAATGGTCACCCCCTGGGACACGGCTGGCAGCATCACCAACAACAAGGCAGGTGTGGTTCGGTAGGTGAAGAAATACTTCAGTATCTTTATGAGGGCAGCGGTCCAAATTGGATAATCGCAGATCCTGAAGAAGGAGTAATCCCCGGTAATGAAGATATTGTTGTGGAGTTTACATTTTCACCGATTGATCTTGAACCAGGTATTTATGAATTATTAGTTGACCTGGAACTTGGAGAAGACGATCAGTTTCTAATTCAGTTTGCCGCAGTGATGTCGGTTGAGAGTCCGGCGGCTGAGATTTCAGGTATTGTGATCGATGAAGAAACAGAAGAAGCGGTTGAAGGAGTATTTGTCGATTTATATTACTACGAAATGAATAGATTCAGCGGTAATCAAGGGCAGTGGTCTATGCTAAATTTACCTTCGATGGAGCATGTTTTCACATTCACAGCAGATGACTATCTACCAGAAACACATGTTGTCGATCTTGGAGAAGATGATGTCGAACTAAACGTCAGTCTTCGTCATTCGGAATTAGCTCTCGAACCGGCTGAATTAGCCAGTGAATTAGCCCTTGATGAAAGTGAAGAACTTAACGTTACCGGAACTAACGCCGGTAATGGTCCATTGACATACACCACTGACCGCAGATTACTTGGTGACGCAAACGCCGAACCCTGGGAACACCGGGTCGGAATCCCAGCTGGGGTGATTGCGGAGGATTCACGAATTCAGGGTGCTGTATTTGTCAATGATCATTTCTATGCGTCCGGAGCGAACAATAGAGAACCCCTTATTCATGTGTTTAATCGAGATCAGGAACTCGTTAACCAGTTTGCCCAGCTTGGTGAGGGCCGGTATGGTTATAAAGACCTTGCCTCGGACGGTGACGTAATCTGGGGATCAGGTGAACGGAACATTTACGGCTTCAATACGGATGGTGAGGAAGTCATGTCCTTTGACAGCGGGATTTCACCCTGTAATAACCTCGCATGGGATCCTGACAGGGAGATTTTATGGGTTTCAG
>CAYLYZ010000138.1:0-13722 GCA_964387885.1 uncultured bacterium
AATGACGAACATTCGTCATTACTTTCAGGAAATGTTTTATGTGTCAGGTGGGGACACCTGACACCACTCTTGGTGGGAATTGATGGCGGATAGATATATCCGCACTCCCCTGAAGGAGGGAGGCAAAACGACACAAGGCACGATATAACCGTGCCTTGTATCTTAAGTGCGAAAGGGGGGACTCGAACCCCCACCGGAGTTATCCGACTGGATCCTAAATCCAGCGCGTCTGCCAATTCCGCCACTCTCGCATGTCGTGAAATTTCAGAACTACTAATTTACACTTTTTTTGCGGGAATGTTAAGGATTGTGGGCTTTATTTTCTCATTTTTTGCGAATTACGGTTACTGGTTGATTTCAGGACAAGACAATTTATCCTCATTCCCAACTTGATTGGGAATCCAGTTAGTATTAGATAGTTCTGGATTCCCGTTTTCACGGGAATGAGGAGCAAGAATGAAATCCCTCTCAAATTTTCCTCTCGACCATGTTTCTGCGCGGGAACGACGTGCTTTTTAAACAGAACGCATCAAAGATCTTCCGGCCGATACGACGTTACTGATAAATCCTCATCCTTCACGATGTATTTGAACTGCCGAATGAAATGCTCATCGCTGACTCCAGCGATCTCAGCATATTTCGCTACCTGCTCCGGATTCCTGAAGTCTGCTGCGGTTAAGCGCGTCATGTACTGCCGGGCAATCTGATATGATTCTGAAGTCACATCAACCATCCTGATCCTGGGACGCCCGGTTTCGGAATCGACTAATTCGTCGAAGAACATCGGGACGAACTTACCGTTCTGGATCGAGACCATTGCCCGGTTGCCACCTTCGAGGATATACTTTGCTGCGCAATAACCGAGTTCGCGGCTGTACTCTTTATCGTAAGCGACAGGATCCGCACAGCGCATTTCATATCCCAAATCCTTGGACACGATTGTGGTTTTCAGCTTGAACTCGGCTAATCGAGACTTAACCTTCCTTTTGATAATATCTCCAAAGTCGACTTCAGCAAACCGGATATTTCCGTGTTCGTCGAGTTCAAGGTCGGGGAATTCCTTAAGGCTCTCCGGAGTCATCGCTTCAACAAGCCCCTCCGCCAGAACGGCAACTCCATACTCAAAACCTGAACTCAATCGCTTGATGATCGAACCTACCAGAATATCGGTCAGCTTATCGAGAGTAAGTTTGTTCTTTTCAGTGAATTCTTCAGGGATGATGCTGACATTAGCCGCTGCTGAATTTCCAATACCAAGTGCGAGATGCCCGGCTTTCCTGCCCATAGCTATCATGAAATACCAGCGAGTTGCAGTTTGAGCGTCAATCATCATGTTTTCAATTATTTGAGCACCTACGTTCCTCGCTGTCTGGAAACCAAAAGTATTGATGCCATAAGGTAAATCAAGATCGTTGTCAATCGTTTTCGGAACATGAACTACCTGAATTCTTCCATTGGCCTTTTCCTCGAGCATGAGCGCGGAATATGCCGTATCATCACCTCCGATCGTGATGAGCTTATCTATATTCAGACGCTGCAGCGATTCAATTGTGTTTTCGAGGAACTTCGGATCTTTCGTCGGGTTGTCCCGCGCGACCTTGATAAGCGAACCTCCCCGGTAGTGAATCCGGTTAGCATCTTCAGGGCTGAGATTACTGACGTGAGATATGTCTCCCCGCATTATCCATTTGAAACCATCATGGAGTGTGATGACCTTAACACCCTGTTCACTGGCATAAAGCAATGCTGCTGAAATCACAGCATTTATTCCGGGTGACGGTCCCCCGGCTGTGAGAATCCCTATATTTTTTTTAGACGCAGACATTGTCTAAAACTCTCCCTTGAAAAAGTAAAACCAAGTTATACTTTGTGTGTGTGGCTTGGGCTACTCGTTGCCCAAGTTTCTTTAGTAGACTATTTCTTTCAGGAATGCTGAATCAACTTGTTGAAGTGCCTGGTAAGGAAACCCGGGTAATGAATAACCCGGGCCACACTTAAGACTTTATTTCTTAATCGGATCAAAATTAATGAAATCACAGTGATGGACTATCCAGGCTTCGGTGAGCCGGGGGCTTTTGTCGCCTTCGTGCGAGTGGACAGCGATCATGTGCTGAACTCTCTCGGATAAACCCATTTCTGCGGCAAGTGTTGCGCCCGATATTGGATGACGCAGCAAACATCCGGATTCTGTCACTCCCCATTCACCATCTTCTAATCCATATTCCATTGCTTTACCAACGTCGTGCAGCAGTCCTCCTGCAATCAGAAGATCAAAATCTATATTATAGGCGTCAATACCGGTCTTGTTCATAATCTCGGCTACAGCTATGCTGCAGTTTGTGACATTCCGCGTATGAGAAGCCAGCGAAATAGTCTTTAAATCTGACATCATTGTGAAAGGAATTGTCTCGAGGTCGCTTATTTCCCATCCACCTCGTTTTAGAGATTCAAGCCAGCACTTCTCGACCTTTTCCCGCAGGTCATCATCAGCGATCTGGCCTAACTGTGGAAAAACTTCGACTAATTTATCTGCCATTATTCAGTCCCGAGTTTCTCAAACATATTTATTAGATTGGCATCAGGATCTATCGCGACATCGATATCTCCCTTAGATGAAGTAAACAGAGTTGTCACACCGGGTCCGTGTCCGGCCAATACACTTCTCGAATGGACAATTACCCCAACTGATATTGCGTTCTGGCGATATATCCTGCCGTAAGAATGGTCAGCATCCATTATCGCGACGATATCACCGAAACGGAGTTCATTCATGCGGTGCTTTTCAACCGTTTCCGGATCAAACATCTGAATATCATAGTCCCCCTCAACCGTATCCGAATGTCCCAGACCCGAACCCATTACTGCTGATGGAATTGTATGTGTTACCGGAATCCGCACTTTGCCGGTCTTCTTATTACCTTTCAAATCCAGTACTTCAAACAGGTCCGGGGCGAGGTTCATTATCTTGATCTCGGGAAAATCAGTCATCACTAATCCCTGACCACAGGATTTTATCAACATCTTGTCACCATTGACCATATTTTCCAGTTTTTCAACCGGGAAATCAACCATGAGGTGATATACTCCACCATGTTTTCCGGTAATTCTACCGACTTCATCCTTAGCATCACCCGTAACCATACGAGCTGTATTTCCAATACAGGCGAGAACCTGCAGAGCGCCATTATTGACTGAATTGCGGTCAGTATCTGCGTGCCGGATCGTCACTCCGGGCTCAACATGATCAGCCCACCAATCAATAGCACTGTCACCGATCTGGGCGTTGTAGGTAATCCCGCCGGTTCCCGGCATGACCATTAATTCCCCGTCCGCTGAAATTCGATATGGATTGATCAGCCTCATCGGCGGATCGGCAATTACACCGACAACCGACTGAATGATCAACTTATCTCGATTAGTTTTAATGTTGTTCATGTTTTTATCTCAGTTAAAATTATTAAATCCTTCCGGCTAAATGTCTCGAACTTCACACAGGTAACAATATCTGAGCCTGGGGAGGACGGACATTCCTGTCCGTCTCAATCAATTCCGTTTACAGACGGACTGGAACAACCTGTCCGAGAATTCATCTTTGGTGCTGTCACACGTCCTCGTGTGACGTTAACAACAATGACTTAACTGGTAGACGAAGGCGTCTACCAGCGCGATTTAGGTATTTTCGGACAGCCTCGGATTGTCCGCACTCCCTATTTAATGTACCGTTAAACTTCGTGACATTATTCGTTTCTATTGAGTTCAACTAATACTACCGGAGTTGTAGCCATATTTCTTGAAGTATCCCATGCACGTGCCATTAATGGGTAGGGACCATCCGGATAGGTATTTACAATCCATTTGTGTTCATAAATGCCCGCCACGGAGTCGATAAGTACTCCGACCTCTTCAAACCCAGCAACATAAAAAACCATCCGCCAAATTTCCTGATCATCGGCTGCCCGTGCAGCAATCGTAACCGTATCATTTGTTATCAAACCCTGGTCGGGTGAAATCCATTCTATAACTGGCGATATCGAGTCAATCAGGAAAGAGTCATCACCATCAGGCCCAACCGGTCCGTTACAACCGACACCAAAAATATTAATCAGCAGAACTGACACAAAAATAACTGCTAAGAAGTTGTTATATGTCGTTTTATTCCCCACCGCTGGTATCCCCCTCGGTTGATTCATATCTTAAAATGCAATCCATATAAAGGTTGTCTTCTCGGGCATACCTGCTTTGCAGGAAATGGTATCCCTCTTCATCCCGACTGCCACTGCGTTTCCAAAATGGTTTACCGTTATCGGCCTGTATCTTGAGAGTATCCATTCGGCTGTTATTTGCTAATGACACCATAATAAAGAAGTCGTTAATCCGTTCCAATCCGGGTACACCAAAATCAATCCTTCGTTCCCGTAGGGTAGTGTCAACATCCTCAGGAGTCAGGCTCATCGTCTGGATAAGGGTTGTAGGGAATTCATTACCATCCCAGACTTCAACAGATACAGTGGTTGTATCACTGATAAAAGCAGCCATCCATATCGAAGCTCGCATTAAAAAGCACTTCTTGGCAATGGGAAATTTTGTCCAGTAGGAGGTTGCTCGAGCGCTATCCGGAAGACACCAGACTGTTCCCACAACGTTATTGTGGAAACTGACATACATAGTGTCACGAAGGCTATCTGAGAAGCCCACATTTATTGGCACGACCGGAGTGTCCGTAATATTACCTCCGGAATCAAACGCTCTGGCTGAAACATAATGCCAACCGGGCTCATATCCGGTTAAATCTAATTCATGTGTGTATGGCGGTTCATCGAGCGCGAATACTGTCGAACCATCGACGTTAAATGAGACGAGCTTTATTGCAACATTATCAACTGCCGAAACGACGATATCTAATTCATCCCAAACTGTTGATAATGGCCAGGGTTCGAGCATGACTATCGTGGGAGGTATCACATCAACACCTTCTGCATCTTTGCCTGATGGACCAACCGGACCCTGACAACCGGAAGCAACTATTCCAAACAGAATCACCACATAAAGGAAAATTGTGAGTATGTTTGAAGAACACCCTTTCGAATATCGTATGTGATTACTTTTCAATGATATCTACTCGTACTGAACTTTAATCTGTATCTTTGGATTGAAGGATAAGACCGGACCAATTGTAAACTCCCTCCATTCATCGTTTTCTCGTACAACACCATGCCAGTTTCGGTAATAGCCACCATCGGAAATGATTGACAAAGTATCTCCCTGTTCAGTTTGATTCTCCGACAGTATAGCCAGAATAAAAAACTCATCCGGAACCGGAATCCCTCCTCTGACCTTGATATTCCTTTCGACCGCTTCTGGAGGTTCGTAGTTACGCGAAAGCAGATGACCATCCTGATCAACAGTGTAGATTAAACTGTCCGGACGCATGTTGCGTGAAGTTCTGACTTCAAATGTAAGGACTGCTCCAAACCATTCCTCTTCCCGGGAAAGTGTTGCTTCAAGTTTGACAATTGTACCGGGCCGATTAAGAGTAAATCGAGTGCCATAACCCGTAAACTGTTCGAATTCATCTGGCAGCCGCCATCTTATTTCATCCGAACTATTCGGATCGAAAAATATGATGGTCTCCGAATTAGGTTCCTGATCTGAGGGCATTTTGTTAACTTTTACCCAGGAGGAGGATCCGGTATGTCCACCATTATCCCATGCTAGGGCTTGAATATAATGGGGGCCGGGGATGAGATCAATATTATTCCATCTGACTGTCCAGGGAGGTTCTGTTCTGAGAAGAATATCAGTACCCGAATCAAACTGTCCATCGATGATGAACCTGACACTGTCGATATGACCATCATCAACGATATATGCTTCAAGGCTGGTTGATCCGAATATGTTTTGGTTAGCAGCAGGCATTGTTAACTCAACTATAGGAGCAATCAAATCATCACCAAGTCGGTTCACACCCGGAGATCCAGCCTCTCCCTCGCAGCCGATTATACTCAATGAAATTAATAAAATGCTTGATATGTAAAGACTGATTGAACGCATCAGATTTTAATTCTGCTCCTGAAAATGGTGGTTTTCATGTCATTAATTGCCCGATCTAATCCGTTGACGAGACCCCGGTTGACTATTGAGCTGCCTATATATAGCTCATCCCCAAATTGTAACGAAGCGACCGGACTAATATTTCGGTAATGTAATCCGTGCGCAAAACTAATGACGAGTCCGAATTTATCCGCAGCCATCGCGCCGTTTTCCAGCTCGCTTAAAGCCGTTTCCGCTTCTTCATCCGTTCGTGCTTTTGAATATTTACTACAGTCAAAAACCACTCCTGCAACTTGAGAACGTGCACAGGCTCTCACATTTGAGATTTCAGGATCGATAAAAACTGAAACCGGCATCCCTGCAGAATTGTAACCTGAGATAACATCTTTGAGCTGTTCGCCCTCAAATTCAAATTGCACAGGCATCGATGATTTTGAACCATCCCAGTCGGAAGGGAGTAAAATTACTCCGTTAGGATTATTTCGCACAACAGGTTCGATATAGTCCGGTGCTGCAGGGACAACGAGAATCATATCATTTTTGATTAACTCCCGAATTATCTTAACATCACGCTCCGTAACAACTCTACTCTCCGGATTCCATCCAACCAGGATTATGTCCGCTCCGGCAACCTCTGCGATAGAAGCAAATAGTACCGGATCGGGCTCTCCTTCATCGTAATTATCCCGCAGCCGTGCTATGGGATTCAGGTAAAAACCAAGCCGCATAGATTTTCCTCATAAATACAAAAAAATGACATCCATCTCCCATATTGAGATATCCGTCGGTTTCAGTCTACTTGATCCATTCTTAAAGTGCATTTATCAAATCGCGTACAAATACAAACTCAACTCCTTCGCTTTCAAAAATCGACATGTTCTTTTGAAGGACGTCAAGTGTCTCCTGCTTTACATGTCCGATTCCAACTCCCCATCCATGTTTTCGAGCGATGCGGACGACTTTTGCCAGTTGAGCCTCAATATTATCAGTAAGGTTATCCTCATCAAGAAACACATCTCTGCTTGTGGCTTTAACACCTATATTTCGCATTATCCCTAAACTTAAAAATTCTCTGCATGTTCGACTATCGACAAAGATGAGATCTCTTTTCTTTAAGATAGTAGCTAAATTTTTAAGAAACAATGTGTCTGCCATTGCCCTGGAACCCATGTGGTTGTTTATCCCAACTGCATGCGGTAGTTCATCAAATACACGATCGAAAACCATTTCAATTTTTGAACTATCATCATCTGCAAAGATCATATCCCGCTCGTCCATAGACTCCAGGCTCTTGGGTTCCATGGGCAGATGTACAAAAACATCTTTACCAGCATTCAGTGCAGATTTACCAATGCTAACCGATCGATCATTACCAGGGATTATTGAGATTGTGATATCAAAAGGCAGATTAACAAAACCCTGAATTGTCGAATGGTTGGTCGCAGGACCAAAGTCATCAATAATTATCGCAACGAGCGGTGCTTTTGAATCGACCGCGCTCGCTTTCCTGATTTGAGGTTCTTCAGCAACCTGAATTTTGTGATCTTTCGCGATTGAAATTGAAAGATTATCTGAAGAAAAGTCAGAAGGATCAAGAGCTGATGAATCAGTCCACTCTTCAATTCCTGACTGATAAAAATCCTCTTCAGAGGATATATCAGAGTACCCGATTGTTAATATGGCAATCACTCCAAGAGCAAGAATCAAAACAAAAGTTAGGAGCTTATTGCCTCGAGTATGTATTTTTTGATTATCGAACAATCTGAGTTTTAAAAAACACCGTCAAAAAGGAACTTCCAGTTCATCTCGCCATTCTACAACCCGAAACTGCTCATTTTCATCCATTCGAACTGAGAAATGTGCGTATCCCATCAATGGTACCTCTTGCCCAAGAGTAAGGTTAAACTTCACTATAAATTGTACTGTTGTATCCGGTTGATTGAAACTTTCAATCCATACGGGAATATGATTCCACTCGAGATCTATCGGATCAAAGCTGCGGAACATGCCTCCTGTGGCTTTCAAGTCAGTGTCACGAAACCAGCGATCGAGACGACCATTTTGCACATCGTAATAATGGAAGACAAATGATTCGGCAATGCAATCGGCATAATGCAACGAATCTCGGTAATCATAAGCCAATTCGAAATTACTCAACAATCCCCCGATAGTCAGTTGATCAGTCCATATTCGCGACCCCACATCACCCTCAACGGGAGCAAATGGATTGAAGCAGGAACTAAGCCCCAGGAAACAAATGAGTATAACAGTTAATGAAAACGATATTTTAACCGTTCTCTTTAAAAAAATGCCTTCAGGTCGCTCCAACATGGCTCACCGGCTATTCGATAGTCCTTCCATCTTTTTACGATCCACTCTCCGTCAGTTCCTCTTCCCAATTTGAAATCCATCCTCCCCTCCATTCGGTGAGGTGCATTCTCCAAAACATCACTAATCCCGAGATGTAATCTGTAAATAGCCGATATGTCGGCGGAATCTCCTATTACAGTCTCGAAATCAACCTCATACGATAACGATGATATCGAGTCTAACGGTAAAACTCCCGGATTGAATAGTGCCTCAGCATATTTCCTCTCCCGCTCAACACCCCATCCATCAAAGTGACCCAGATGATTATTGATCGTTTTTGGATCAGGAATAAAGATGAATCCGTTTTCTTCAGCCTCTTCTGACGAAAAAGTCCTGAGATAATCAACACTTGAACGTCTCCCAATTGAATTGGAGAGATTTTCCAGAACCGTTCGAGGATTGCGGGGAAATTGCCAACCTGAGCTCGATGATCCCGTTGGTGATTCTGGCTCGCGAGTTGTAAATAATTCACACCCGCAAGCCAGTACCACAATAAATGATATAATTGCAAGCAAATTACGCATGCTTAAAGATAGTAAAAACTATCGGTTTATTCAACAGCGTATTTCGCTACCGCATTAGCAACATCAAGAGAAGTGTTCGTACCACCCATATCGTAGGTTCGAACTTCTCCCTCTTCAATAACTCTGCCAATTGCAGCCTCAAGACGGGTAGCTTTATCATTCTCACCAAGCCAGTCCAACATCATTTTTGCTGTTAAAAGCATCGCCATTGGATTTACTTTATATTGACCTGCGTATTTCGGAGCTGATCCGTGAGTGGGCTCAAAGACAGCATAATTGTCTCCGATATTTCCGGATGCAGCAAATCCAAGCCCTCCAACAAGTTGCGCAGCGAGGTCAGAGATGATATCTCCAAACATGTTTTCCGCAACCAGAATATCATAGTCGAGCGGATTTTTGACCAGCCACATACATTGTGCATCAATGTTGGTTTCCCAGAGAGGAATTTCCGGATATTCCTGAGCTACTTTACGTGCAGTGCGAACCATTAATCCACCTGTTTCACGCAAAACATTTGGCTTATCAACAATCGTTACTGAACGTCGATTGAATTTCTTTGCATATTCAAATGCATTGCGCACGATCCGCTCGCATCCTGCTCTTGTCATCAAGCGAGTTGAAACTGCAATATCTTCATTGGCGACACCTGAAAATCTTGTCATTTTCGGATGTGTCGAATAAGCTTCCCTCAAGTGTTCCGGCAATGGATAGAATTCTATTCCTGAATATAGTCCTTCAGAATTCTCCCGGAACACGACTAAATCAATACCATCCTTGTAGTTAAGTGGATTGCCCGAATAACCTTTACATGGTCGGATGTTTGTGTGGAGATTTAATTCCTGTCGAAGCCTTACAATCGGGCTGAAATAAATAAAACCTTTTCCTTTCAGTTCAGGATCAAGCTCTTCATCGGCTTCTTCTTTTGGCTTTGAAGTTATCGCTCCAAACAATGCACAATCAGTCTCACCAAGGAGTTTTAACGTTCTTTGCGGTAGTGGATCACCTTCATGTCTCCAGATTTCCCAGCCAATATCACCATGTGGATATTCAGCGTCAAGATCTAACGCATCCAATACGATCCGTGCAGCATCCATGACGTCATTTCCAACGCCATCTCCCGGTAGCCACGCAATGCGGTATTTTGCCATTGATGTTCTCTTCGTGTTTCTTTCTTGTTTAGTTAAGTATTTTGCAGCACGATTTATCTACGTTCTGCACAAATTTAATTGCTTTATTTAATATCCCAAAAACTCAAAATTTTCATGTCTTCATCTATGTCCAAACCATGGTCTCCTTTCTCGCTTTCAGGATTAATATGACCACCATGATCGGGAATAAACGCAATTAGCCTTCGATATTTATCCCAATGGTTTTCACATGTCCGCACAATTGTTTCGAAGCTGTGAACATGATTCTTCAGCGCAGATATACATTCTTTGCTAAAAGGTGTTGTTCGGTGAAGCATGTCATCATATTCCTGATTGTATACAACAATCAGATCATGTTCATCCCTACGGATAAGCTGCTGAGCTCGTCTTATAACTAACGGATCATAAAGTTCAGAGTAATATTCAATTTCTCTTTCTCTGAAAATCATATCAATACTCGAATTCCTGACTGCAACAATAGCAGCCTTTTTTCCAGCTCGAACAACTGAATCAAAAATCGTTTCAATTTGAAGAACCGGTTTCTCATATTGAGTTATTCCATGATATTCCGGCAGGCTTCCTGAGTACATTGACGCAAAGCAAACCGGAGTTTTTGGTGGAAAAATCGAATTCAGCTCAAGCTTCAAAGAGGTTAGATTTTCAACGGTATTGAAAATACTCGAATATCTACTGAATAGAAATTTTCCAACTGCATCCGGATTATAAATCAGGCATCGCTCCAGAGGTTCTGAGTGGTTTTTCAAATCCAATACAGGTTGGAGAACCTCTTTTGTGCAATTTTCAGGAGCCTCAAGATCCATCAACCTGCAAATCGTAGATGTCACAGCTCTTAGATCTGCCATTGATTCTGCCTTGTTATTTTTGTTGTTGCTTTGTGTTTCTTCAGGCTAAAACTCTTTTTCCGGGACTAAAGTCAAGTGAACGATTTCCGGTTTTGCACCAATCCTGACCGGAGGACCAAACGTGCCTACTCCGTTTGTCAGGTAGAAGTGCATATTTCCAATCTTGCTTAATCCCTGCTTTACACCATATTTAATCCGCAATAGATAATTAGCCGGCCAGATCTGACCACCGTGTGTGTGACCACTTAGCATCAGATTGACACCGGCACGTTCGGCTTCGACCATTCTTTCCGGCGTGTGATGCAATAAAATCGTAGGCAGTGAGGGATCAAGTCCATTTTTAAGCTTTTCGATGGGTGTAACTGGAAGCCTGAGCTGGCTTGAACCGGTTAAATCATCCAATCCAATGAGGTTGAAGGCTCCCTGAACCACCACAGATGAATCTCGAAGGACTGTAATACCCGCACTACCAAGTAATTCGGAGCTCAGACCAACTCCCTGATAAAACTCATGGTTGCCGGTTACAAAATAGACACCATCACTAAAATCAAGTTCTTTGAAGGGCTCAACTATCCAACCCATTTTTTCAGGTTTTGATGAAATCACATCCCCTATAATAAAGCAGGCATCTGCACCGATCCAATTTGCAGTCTGAACCACCATATCAAGCATTTTTTCGCGATTCCGTTCGTTTAAGTGAACATCCGAAAATGCAACTATGCTATACTCTTCGCGATCTTTGGGAAAATTTTCAATACCAACCGTAATTTCTGAAACGACCGGGTATGATCCTCGAATATGACCTGTGACAACAAGAAACAGGATAATAACAACAGCAAAAGAAAGAGCGAGTCTGCCCGAATGAACTTGATCAGATGTCACCCACTTTGGCAACCATCCTGTCACTCTGTCACCCATCCTAATCGCCTCAAATATAATTGCACACAACACACCATAGACTAAAATAACAATCCAGATTGATCCAATCCATAAACAAACCGCACCCAATCCGGAACTACTTCCAAGTGCTCTGCTTAAAGGATATGCCAGGGCAAGAAGAATTAGTGTTCCCCTGAGAACGCGATTACTGTTTCCTGTTAAGCGAGCAGATTGAATGATACGACGATATAAATAATAGTTCGCAGCACCGTATATAGTTACCACAATAACCACAAAGAGCAGAAACGTTACCAAAGTTACCTCAAGTTGGTTGCTGTATTCAATTTGGAGAGCTGTTTATTCTTCGGAAACATGCCAGATTGCGCGAATCTCTGGCGTGGCGCCCATATCTAACAATGCCTGCAGATATGTTCTGGATTCGTCGATGCCGTTTAGTTTCCCACCAAAAGGGAATCCTTTTAATGCCGATTCAAGGTCCCATGCCTGTTTGTAACTAATTAAATGAGGAGAAGATAATCCGGATAGCTCCTTTGCTTTATCAAAAGCAGATTCAAAATAACCGATTTCGTCAATAAGTCCGAATTCAAGCGATTCTTCGGCTGTGTAGATTTTTCCATTAGCGATTTCTCTCACTTTTGCTTCCTCAATCCCCCGTCCGTTGACTATGATCGAGATAAACCTGTCATGGAAAGTCTTAAGAAGTTGAAGGAAATACTTTTCCTCCTCTTCCGTCATCTCGCGAAAAGCACTGCCGATATCCTTCATGTGAGTGCTTTTAACGGGTTTGACTTTAATTCCAATTTTCTCCAGCAGTTCTTTTATTACCATATGCTGCATGATAACCCCGATAGAACCGATTAAACTGGTTGGCGAGGCAATAATCCAATCCGCCGGAGCAGAAATATACAATCCACCACTTGCTGCTAAACCACTGACCCAGACTACAACAGGTTTTCCCGACTCTTTAACATCCAAAACCGCTTGATGAATAATATCACTTGCGTTGAGTCCTCCGCCTGGTGAACTGACCTGAAGGAGAACAGCAGAGATACTCTCGTCGCGAGCCGCTTTCCTCAACCGTCGTGAAAGATCATACATAGTCCCGTCACCATGAATCTCCGATCCATTCCCGGCAATCGCACCGTTCAGGTTAATCAGAACAACTTTTCCCGGATCATCACCCCGACCATCGATTAGCTTTTTCTCCGTAAGTTCAACACCTGACCCACCAAGATCGAGTCCCATATCAAAACTTGAAAGCGATGACTTGATTCCGAAGCCAATAATGACAAAAAAAACAGCTAATGCCCCAATAATAATTAAAAACGTCTTCACACCGGAAGACTTCTTCTGCGTTACAGATGCTGGTGGTGGGACATAACCGGATTGTCCGTATTGAAATCTACCAGCTTGCGGTTGCGATGCAGGCTGCTCTCCATCGGGCTGGCTATCATTTTCTTGAGAATAACTCATATTTACTCCGTTTTTCCTGGCTTTACATTTGAGTTAAGCTTAGTTCATCGATAATATCTTGAGTGCTACCGAATCCTCAACGATCGGATCAGCTCTATTCTACCAAACTCAACTCCACAATTTCAAATATGAACTGATCTTCAACAGGTGAAAATCAGCACCTGATCACTTTGCAACAGTCTAACTGAAAATATTGAGATTATTGCTTGTGATAAGCCTTTAACTCCAATCCTATCACAGGATGTTCCCCTTTGGGAACTTTTTGTAGTGTATTATCCATTTATCTGTAGAGCGTCTTTTTAATCTCAACCGATTTGACAACCTGCGAATTTGCTGATTGTGTCCTGCCCCAGTTGAAATTGGAATTTTGGGATCGTAATTTAAGACACTTTT
>CAYLYZ010000139.1:0-13472 GCA_964387885.1 uncultured bacterium
GATAAACATTAGTATAACCAATTTTTACTTTTACACAAAATTACCGACAGGCTCTTTTCAAATGAACGAAGTCATGTAAACTGCCAGATTACGCTTCGCTTGAAATCAGGCAGTAACCACTCTTGACTAACATGCGAATTACTTTCAGACACTGGTATAAATTCCAAACAAGTTCCAATGTTAAAAACAATCCTCCCTGATTATAAACCAGGGAGGACTATAATACAATCGAACTGTATAGTTAGGATTGCGACCGGATCAGTTCACAACCAATTTTATCTTCCTGGCTCCAAACAGGAATTTCTTCCGAATTATTTCAAGCTCCAAGCCCTCATCAGCGCTTTTCAATGCTGTTTCAATCCTGAAATCTCCGACCGTTTTCATTGGATTTCCATTCACAGAAAGCACAATATCACCCTTTTTAACTTCAGCCTTATCCGCAGGGGTGCCATCAAATATTTTTTCAACCAGCAAGCCATTTTCAATGGCTTTTAGTGCAACACCTGCTTTGTATGAGAATGGCTCTGCGATCTTTTCCGGATAAAGTATGTAATCACCGAGATCCGCTGAAATATCTATACTACCGGCATTAATGATCAGTGCTTGATCCCATCCTCCCCGCCGTGCGACACGATCAGGAATCCCATCTCCATACATTATATGCCCGACACCTGCAATCACAACCATATGTCGGTCAGGATTATCCTGCAGGAAATTGTAGGCGGTTTGCGCCATTGTCTCATCCCAAATTAACTGGGAAGAATAAAACCTGTCAAAACCCTCGATTACTCCTGGGGCATGCATTGAGAATATCTCTTTTAGTCTTGTCTCATAGCTCTCATTACTCCTGTCAATATCAGCTGGCAGGAGGGCTTTCTCCTCATCGGTCAAACCATCGATCCCGACTCTTGCGACTTTGCGATTTATTTCCTTACGCATATTCAGCGCAACGAGAGGAATATTGTTATCTTTACAGAATTGTATGATCGGGCGGTAGAATCCATAGTTAAAAGACCACCTGTCGAAGTACTCGGCTTCTTTTAGAAATTCTCTTTCACTGATCTCACCCTTCATATAACTGTCAATTGCCGGCTGGAATGGACGTTGGAACATTTCCATTCCCACAGAGATCTTTACTCCCCTGTCATACAGAGATCGAATAACTTCAAGCTGAACGCGATGGTGTCCATAATCATCATGTTGTTCACCAACATACACTACTCTTTTATCTCTTATTTCATCGATTATCTCTGAAAGATCTTTTAAGGATGTTGTATTGAATCCAGCCAGATCATTCATAAATTCTGCCGAATCGTATGGAGCACCCCTATCCATTCCCTGCCCCCTCATTCCCATCATCATTGCCCTGCTCATAGGAGACATTGCACATGAGACAAACAGCATGGAAATTGTTAAAATAAGAAGTAGTTTTAGAAATTTCATTACATTACCTGGTTTGTTAGTTTAATCGGAATCTAATCTTCAAACAAGCAAAAATCTGTTTCTTTGGAAAATAAGCAAAAATCACTAATCTCGATAGTTTCATCTATATTTATTCGATTAGTTAAATTAAAATTGGGATCATGAATTCTCTTGATTCAAATACCAAGTTCCATCACAAGTTTTGGTAAATCGATTTTTAAATGTATACAAAATCCTTGTCCTCTAAGATAATATATTCTATATTTTGTAATGTTGCAAAAGTTAAACTCCTGTGAGGTAGTTTTGTTAAAGTACAAGGTTGGAATTGGTCGTTTTATCGCGCGCATGAACTCGATTTCTTATTTCAATGCCATTTTAATTTCGACAATCTGCTTAATTCTAATTCTGGATGGATGCAGCCTGTTCAGCACTGAAGATGATTCGCTACATGAATTTGGAAATGCTGAAAAACATGGTACATTCATCAAAGAGAATGATTATGATTTTTCAAAATGCACGGACTGTCATGGCATGGATTTGAGTGGTAATGAAACTGATAATCCCGTTGCAGGAGATGAAGAGACTCCCTCATGTTACAGTTGTCACACAAAGAGTTCGCATATAGGAGCCGGATTTACAGGTCCCAGTCAAACTCACCCGTCATATATGCAAAATAATAATTGGGATTTAGGATCGTGTTTCAATTGTCATTCAGGACATGAACGACCAACGGAAATAGATTTTGGTGGAGGTTGCGATAGTCCCTTCTGTCATTCACTTCCACTTGGACCTCAAGCCTGCAACACATGTCATGGTAATTTCAGTGGTGATCCTAACAATCCTGTTAACTGGGCTCCTGCAAAAGGTTTACGGGGAGAAACTGAGTCTTCTAATAAGGCCGTGGGATCTCATAATATAATGCTGCAAAACCGCGAAGACAGAGTAACAAGAGTTGTTGAGTGCAATAATTGCCATGTTGTACCTGAACATTGGGATGATCCCGGTCATATCAATGATGACACCCCTGGTCGAGTCGAATTAACTTTTAGTTTTCCCGCTGATGCAGACTCCTCAGAACCGGTCTATAACTACGATAACCAGACCTGTTCTTCAGTTTATTGCCATTGGGGTGAGGAAAAAACATGGACAAATCCTGATTCGGAAACCGAGTGTGGATCCTGTCACCTGTTACCACCACATTATGAAACAATAACCTGGACTCAATGCCAATTTTGTCATGATGAAGTGTGGAGTGATGATGGGCTCATTGATCAATCAAGACATGTTGATGGTACAGTTGATACCTGTTCCGGGGAATGTCACGGGGATATGTAATTCTCTCTCAATAGAAAAGACAAAAAAAAGCCATTCCGAAATGACGGAATGGCTTTTTTTATTATAACTCTTTTTGGAATCTATCTGAGCAATGTCACCTTTTTCAAGCTTCTTCTTTCACCATCACTCATATTGACTAAATACATGCCAGTTGGAAGGTCGGATAGTGATACCGGGACTGTATAATTACCCGGATTCAAATCCATACTATGCAAATTTTTCATGACCTTTCCTGAAAGGTCATGAATGCTGAATGTAACATTCGATCTGATATCAACACTTATTTCAACTGATGTTGTTGAGTTAAATGGATTAGGATATGCGCCATTAATACCGAAAGAATGAACGATATTATCCTTATCGTCCCGCACGTCTAATGGCTGGAGTTCAACAAGGATTTCAATGGATTCCTCTCCTTCAAACGAGAATTGTCTCATTGTCAAGCCGTAACCTTCCGCCTCAACAATTACCATGAACTCTTCTCTTGGGAAACGGTCAAATTCAAAATAGCCGTCTTCATCTGAGTGGAGCGTTAATCCGCAGTCCTGAAAAATCAGTGTTGCATTCTCAATTGGATTTCCACTTCCGGATTCAACTACATTACCGGTGAGATATCCACCGTATCCTGCAAGGTCGTCAATTATTGAAACCAAAAGCTCGTTTCTATCACCACCGTCTGCATTTATGATTCCGGCGAAAGTTATACTCTGGCCGTATGTTCTGTATGAGCCAGCATCATTGTATACACCCCTGATATGATCACCATTACAGATTAGAATAGTCTCTGCACCTCTCCCGGGTGCAATTCTGTCAGGATTATGCCCAGCAAAAGCCATTCCTCTACCAATGAAATATTCAAAATTGTATTCACCAAACATACAATCTTCCGGAGTTGTCAGTGCTTCGATTTCATTGTCTAATCCATCCTCAATAAAATCAATGTTAAATCTCGCGAATAGATTACTCTCCTCATGCTCCATACACCAATCATTTCCGGCAATATATAAACCTCGGTTCATATCCAGAAACTCTATAAGTCTTTCTTCATCTTCCTGACCGATCCGGCCAGCTGGTGTACCGCCGCCTCACTGCGGGCAGGCAAAACCGAGTGGGACGAGTATTACATCATATATACTCAAATCTTCCGGAAGGCTTTCACCTTGTGTGAATTCTATTTCAAGAAGTTCAAGAGTCTGGGTTATACCTTCAACCGCTGTTAATGTATCTTCAAGTACTACATCAATTACGCGGAGTGAGTTATCATTATCCCAGACAAAAATTTCCGCTCCATGTGCGCTCTGTGAAAAGAGTATACAGGAAAGGAGTACTAATGTCAACAACAATTTACTCTGTTTCATTTAACACCCTTATGTTTCTCGTATGCTAAACCAATCTTCGCAACAACATTCACTCTAAGTGGTGAGAGTCGCGAATTTAGTGTCAGTAATTTTCCTTTAATATAACAATGTCCGTTCGGAAACCCCATGATCAAAGTTTATTCTTACGGTAAATAATAATTTAATCAGAATATACCTGTATTGTCAAGAGCTGATTAATTGTAATAAATAATGAAGGATAGTTTTAGGTCTAAATCACCAGCATAGCTGGTATTTGGACATAAGTCTGGGCTCTGATTAAGCAGGTGTTTCGATTAGGAGACTTGTTTATTTTAACAGTGTAACAGGAAAAGATTTGCAGTTCTTCTCTGTTTTAATTCGAACGGTATAGGTTCCAGCAGGGAAGTTAACTGCACTCCATGTTTCAGAATGACTTCCAGATGAGAATTTTCCGGAAGAAATGATACTAACCTCCTTTCCTGATAAATCACAAACTGATAGTTTTGCGTATCCAGAATATGTCTTGTTGAATGTTATCGTCATCATTGAGTTAAATGGATTTGGATAAGTGGAGCATAAAAAACTTATAGGGAGTAAATTAGAGTTGCTGGTGGCGTCCGGAACTGTAACCAAACTTCCAAGTCCTGAGTAAATGTATGCAGCTCCTGAGTTTTCTCCGTCTTCACTATGACCTGGTGAGCCAATTATTACATTATCACCATTTGCTGAAACAAAATACCCAAAACCGTCTTCTCTCCCGATATCGCTGGCAATGAGCTTTCTTCGCTCAATCCATTCATTCCCTTCCCTTATAAATATATATGCTGATCCAGACCAATCACCACCATCGTTATTGTTCCCATGTGCTCCGACGACAGCATAATTTTCCTCAATGGAAACGCAAAAGCCAAATTGATCACCTGAGTCAGCATCGCTTGCGATCAGTTTAGCTTGTTCTCTCCACTCATCTCCTTCTTTCTCAAAGATGTAAGCAGAACCTGAATTCACAAATCCTTCAACATTATTTGCCGGGGCACCAACAATTGCGAGGTCTCCACATATATCAACTGAAAAACCGAAATGATCTGCTGAATCTGCGTCACTCGGAACTACCTTTGCATGTTCGTACCAATCCTCACCATCTCGAGTGAAAATGAATGCCGAACCTGACCGAATACCTTCCTGAGTATCTCGATTTGCTCCTACCAGGACATAATCTCCGTCAATTGATACTGATTTCCCGAAATGATCATCCTCATTAATATCTCTTGCTGAGAGTTTAACCTGTTCCAACCACTCTTCTTCATCATTGAAAAAAATAAATGCTGAACCTGAGTCTTCACCGTTTTCATCATTTCCATGAGCACTAATTATTGCATAATTACTATCTATTGATACCCGCCACCCAAAAAAATCATTGCTATTGGCATCGCTCGCTGTCAATTTGGAGTGCTCAACCCATTCTTCACCATTCCTAATAAATATGTAGGCTGAACCAGAGTCTATTCCATCATCGTCATTTCGATAGCTTGATACAATTGCGTTATCGCCATCAATGGAAACGGATCTACCAAAATAATCCTCTCTATCAGCGTCACTGGCAGTAAGTTTAGCTTGTTCTATCCACTCTTCTCCGTTCCTGACAAAGATGTAAACAGCACCGGAACGATATCCGTCATCGCTATTTCTTGAAGCACCCACAATTGCATAATCACCACTGATTGAGACGGCTGTACCAAACTCATCCAATGCGTCAGCGTCACTGGCGGTGATTTTTTGCTCCTCGAGGGCAAAGACAACACCCGAAAATATAAGAAGTGTCAGTAAAAAGGTAGTAATTATTTTTTGAGTCATGTGCTAACTCCTGAAGAACGCTTGTGTAATATTGATAAAACCAAACTCAGTATAATATAAAAACTCATATGAATTCTACAAGGGAAATCCATTGTTAACATCTATTACATTAACCTCAAAACAACAAAACCCGAACAAGGTTCGGGTTTTGTGTTGATTAGATGCTACGGTTTCTGCTTTGTCTTATTTTAGTAAAGTAATCAATCTGAACTTGTTACGATGCTCGGAACGTAATCTGATTATATACGTGCCTGCAGTAAACTCATCAGCATTCCATGTTGCGAAATGATTCCCAGAATGATATTTTCCTGTGGTAATCATAGCGACTTGCTTTCCTGACAAATCCAAAACCGAGAGTTCTGCAAAAGATAGATATGGCAAACTAAAATTAATTGTGGTTGATGAATTGAAGGGATTTGGATAGTTAGCTGAGATGCTGAGATCATTTGGAAGCATATCACCCGATTTCGGTTTTACACCAAGGGCGGGTACACCGAATACAGAACGATCAAGAGACTCAATCCCAATTTCGGATTCATCTCTTGCCACCACCCACCATTTAACAGATTCTACAATTTCACCGGAAATATCAAGAGATTCTATCAGAAATTGGAGCGAGAGATCTTCACAACTTAGAGAAAAATACGGTCCAGAGTTGAAGTTCTCCCCATTTCCACATTCGAAATATATTGTGTAGGCAACCATATCTATCTCGTATTCATTCTGCGCTGCTTCTTCCCAGCTGAAATAAATGATATCCTGCATATCCTGATCGAAGGGCATCTCGTATCCATCAACAGGTGTCAACAATTCAAACTGTTGGGGGAGGTCATTGACACTATTAATAATAACAGTGAAACTCTCAGAGGTTGAGTTCTCATTTTGATCTGAAGCTGTTATTTCCACAACAACACCCTCAGGTGAGTTGTAATTTTCATCTGCATTGACGGTAAGTATATTTTCCTCATTTATCTCAATATTAAGTTGTTCCACGACATCTGTTACCTCATAATCAAGTGCATCCCCATCCGGATCAGAAAATACATTATCGAGGTCGGCTATTTCTCGTAAACCGGAATCTTCATCCGTTATGAAATCATCAATAGGATTCTCAACAACAGGATTTCCCGGATCACCTTCAATTCCTCTTCCTCCGATAAATGTTTCATAATTTGGCCTGTCCGGGTAATTACACACAAAAACTAATGGAACCCAAAATCCTGCATCACTTGCTACGAGCGGTTCGAAGATAAGGTTGATCACATGTCGTTCGTGGGCTGGAATTCGAAAATTCTCCAAATTTCCTCCATCAACATACAATGACCTTTCACCTCCATTTGGATAGCGCATTCTAAAGATAATCAGCTCTGAACCACCATCGTTGAAAATAGTAAAGTTCTGTTCTCCGATTTGTCCTACGACAATATCACCGTAATCAAACCGTCTTGGTTCAATTCGTATTATCGGTGGTTCTTCATTAATGTCGTCAGCAATCTGAAAGCTCCAAACGCTGCCTCCGATTCTCTCATCGACAGCTGCTCGGTAGGTATGAGCTCCACTTCTGTTCCCGAACTCTATGAACCGATCCGGTGTCACCTGTATTCCGCTATCATACCCATGATTGTGAGAGAGATTGTACATAAACCGAGGTTGGCCTATGTTGGGATCAATCTCAATTCTGACCGTGTAATTGTTTATCTCACCCTCAGGAATCTCAATTTGATCCCCATCATCGATCACATATTCGTTCTCTGCTGTGGTTATTCTTATTGCGATAATCTGACCTTCTTCAGCGAAAGTCGTGTTGGTTAGGATTAAAACCACTGTTAAAATAATTAAAGAAAAGAGTGCCGTTTTCATGGTATCTCCAGATAACAAATTTGTTGGTCTGATCAAAGAAAGACAAGTTCATCGATACAAAACCAAAGCTATTCTGGTTTTATATAAACAAACTTAATTATATTATTTCACATTATTTCAGTAAAGTAATCTGCCGGAAGGTACTTATTTGTCCTGTTTGTAATCTAATCAAGTATGTTCCCGCGGAAAAATTAGCTGCGTTCCAGGTTACTTTATGGAAACCGGAAGAGAAATTTCCGGACTTAATTATCGAAATCTGCTTCCCGGACATATCCCATACCGACATATCAACAAATCCCGGATTCGTAAGGTTGAAATCAACAGTGGTTGAAGAGTTGAAGGGATTTGGATAGTTGTTTGAAAGGAAGAATTTCCGTGGCTTCATTGTCCCGGAATTTGGTTTCACACTGAGAGCAGGTATGCCGAATAGGGAGTGTTCAAAAGACTCGACTTCTTCATCAGAACCATCATATGCGACTACCCACCACTCAATCATCCCGGGAAATTCACGATATATTTCAAGATTATCAGTGAGGTATTTAATCCGGACATTTCGGTAATCAGGAAGTATAAAAGGTTCCGAAATAAATGTGTTTCCATCATCACTTAGAAAATGAACCCGATACCGAACCTCATCTGTTTCGTACTCATTTTGAACGGCCTCTTCCCAGGTGAAATCCAATCTGCCAAGTGAATCAGGATTGTATCGCATTTCAAAGCCGTCTTCCGGAGTTAGTAAATCAAATTGACGAGGGAGATCGTTAACATCATTGATTGTAATCTGAAAATTATCAGCGGCACTCAACGGTACAAAATCTGAGCACCGAACTGTGACCTCAACTCCATTTGGTGAATTGTAATCCTGATCAGGATTTATTGTTAGAACATTCTCCTCGTCTATCTGCATGTTGAGTTGTTCGGGTGCTTCAATTATTTCAAAAAGCAGCTCGTCTCCATCAGGATCAGAAAACACATCATCAAGATCAGCGATTTCGTGTAATCCGGAATCTTCATCAATGTTGAGATCATCAATGGGATTTTCAACCACCGGATTGCCAGGTTCACCAGCAATGCCTCCCCCACCGACAAATATCTCATAATTTGGCCTTTCCGGATAATTGCAGACGAAAATTATTGGGACCCAATAGCCCTCAGGATCAACTTGAAATGGTTCATAAATAACTGTTATTACATGTTGTTCATTTGGGGCAAGCCGGAAATTCTCCAAATCTCCTCCTTCAATTCGAAATAGCCGTTCTCCACCATTAGGAAATCTTGTGTTGAACACAATCAGATCAGAACCACCATCGTTGAACATCGTAAAATCGAGTTCTGCAGATTGACCTACGACGACACCTCCAAAACTCTGCCGTCTCGGTTCAATGCGCATTATTGGTGGTTCTTCATTCAGGTCATTTCTGATTTCAAAATTCCAGACGTTTCCACCTGTCCTTTCGTCGGCTCTGGCAGTATAGATATGCGCACCACTCAAATCTTCGAAATTACAGAACCGTTCGGGAGTAACCTGCACACCACTTTGGTAACCATGTATATGAGACAAATAGTACATAAACTGGGGTTCTCCAATGTCCTGTTCAATTTCAATTCTGACTATATAGTCTTCAAGTTCCTCTTCGGGAATCTCTACTATATCACCGTCTTCTACCCAGTATTCTTCATTCTCGGTGATTATCATAATCACCGAAATTCTTCCTCCGGTTGCATAAATGGGATTAGCCAGAATAAAAATAGTGAGGATTAGGGAAAGGATGTAAAAATGCGTTTTCATGATGCCTCCGAATAACTAAGTTGTAAACCGCGATCATAGAAGTATGCCTGAAACATTGTTTATTCGAGTTGATCACGGAGCGAATCAATGCGGAGAATTTGTTCGAGATACAATTCTCGATGTAGAATAGTACAAACCTTATGCCAAAAATGAAGATCGAAAGTGATGACAATGGAGAATTGACCTTAATTCATTGTTATAACTGAATATATAATCAGTAATTTAATCATGAACGGTACTGAAATACTCCAACAGGAGCATTTTAGACTTAGCAAACCAGCATTGTGCTACACAAATGTAGCGCTACATGAGTGAATCTATTGGAATGTATTTTATAGGTTTATTTGTCTTTATACTCAATTCCGAGTTTTTTCAGACGTCTGTAGAGAGTAGTTCTGGCGACACCCATTTTTCTTGCAGTTTTTGCCAAATTCCAATCGTATTTAGTCAGTATGCTTAGCACCTCTTCTCTCTCCTCTATAACATCTTGTTTTGATGTTAGTTCATTAGCTTTACTGGTCTTTGGTGAGTTCGCTAGGATTTCATTAGGCAAATGATGGGGCATAATGATATTGTCGTTGCAGACAATAAATGCCCTTTCGAGAACATTGCTCAACTCCCTTACATTTCCTGGCCAGTTATAGTTTTTAAGAATATTTTGAGCATTTATTGAGACCGCCTCGATTGACTTATCAAGGCTCTGGTTAAGTTTCAATCTGAAGTAATCAATAAAAAGCTGCAGGTCATCACCTCTTTTACTCAGAGGGGGAATATCTATTCTGAAAACATTCAGTCTGTAATACAAGTCCATTCTGAATTTTTCATCGGAAATAAGTTGATCAAGGTTCTGATTTGTCGCAGCAATAATCCTCACGTCAGCTTTAATAACGTTTGAAGTTCCAACTTTTTCAAATTCTTTTTCCTGCAAAACCCTTAATAGTTTTAACTGCATTTGTTGAGAAAGCTCACCTATTTCATCGAGAAATATCGTTCCTCCTTTTGCAGCTTCAAATCTTCCGACACGGTCACTTATAGCCCCTGTAAACGATCCTTTAACATGCCCAAAGAGCTCACTTTCGAGGAGATTTTCAGCAAGCGCTGAACAATTTACTTTGATAAAAGGTCCTTTAGCTCTTTTACTCTCATTATGTACGACCGATGCCAGTACTTCCTTACCGACTCCTGTCTCACCACAAATCAGCACAGTTGAATCGGTACCTGAAAGGTTGTCAAGTAAAGCATAGATTTCCTGCATCACTGTACTACTTCCAATTATGTCGTGATAACGGTTTCTGTTTTTTACCTCTTCCTCTAATTGAGTAAGCTGAGTAATGTCTCTGAAAACAACTATTCCCTCTGCATGGTTGTTACCGTTTCCTGATAAGGGGGCTGTTGTGTAGATTATGGTTTTATGTTCACCAATATTGTTATCAAAGTCTATTTTAGTATGTCGTACTTCAATCCCAGATTTGATTGTTTCTTCTATCGTACTTGCAATTACTTTGAGTTGTTCAGGTATTATGTCGTTGATATTTTTGCGAACAAGTTCCTCTGCATCGAAACCTAATATATTGCCAAATACGAAGTTTGCCTGTGTAATAATCAGGTTCTCATCAAAGGCTGCAATTCCGTCTGATACACTATTAAAAATTGCCAACAAATGGGAACTCAGGTTCTCTTTCTGGATTAGAGTTTGTCGGAGCATGAGATGAGTTTTAACTCTTGAAAGCACTTCCTGCCCGTCAAACGGTTTTGTAATATAATCAACAGCTCCGACATTAAATCCGCGAGTTTTGTCTTCAATAGAGTCCATCGCTGTTATAAATATGATTGGGATTTCAATGAGATTTGGCTGATTCTTAATCTTTTCGCATGTTTCAAATCCATCTATTCCCGGCATAATAACATCGAGGAGGATTATATCAGGCGGGATATCCATCACCATTTCAATCGCCTGCTCCCCACTCATTGCAAACGCAAGATCGTATCCCTCTCCATCGAGGATTTTTCCGAGTACCTGGAGGTTTGCAGGATTATCATCAACAATCAAGACTCGGTTTTTTCTCTGGTTTTCAGTTTTCTTAAATGAACTCATTAGTTTTTCGTCCGGTTTCAAGATTTCCCAGTTCTTTAATCATATCCGGATAACTGGCTAACAGCCCCGGTAATTGTTCCATGTTATAACTCTTTGCTGCATCGCTCAACTTATCAGCATAACCCATCAGGTAAACCAGCTTGTATTCAGCCCCAATTTCTTTCAACGCATCTGCAAATTGCCTTATCTCGCTAATAACAAACGCTTTTTTTACCTTTTTCCACTGTGGTATCTTTTCATTCAGTCGATCAAGTAAATCTCCAATATTATCGATATTTCCCAAATCAGAAACCTGCATTTTATTAATTAGTGACTTCTCAACAGGTTTTTCTGTTATTCCTGTTTTTGTAGTCTTATATTTCAAATGTTGTTTCAGCACCTCAACAAATTGTGATTTGGAAATCGGCTTCGAAAGGTATCCGTCGCATCCTGATTCTAAAATCCTCTCTTCATCGTCTCTCATCGAAGAAGCTGAAATTGAAATAATTGGTATCTTCTTGAGTGCAATATCAGATTTTATTACATTAGTTGCTTCAAAGCCATCCATGACAGGCATTTTCATGTCCATGAAAATGATGTCCGGAATTTTCTCTTCTGTCATTGCACGAGCCATCTTCCCATTTTCCGCTTCCAATATGTGCAGTCCAAGTGATTCACTGTAGGCTCTAAGCAATGACCTGTTAACTTCGAGATCGTCTACTATAAGTACAGTTGAGCTTTCAAACTGAATTTTTTCTGCATCTTCTTCTGATCTATTGATAACCTCGCCCGCTGTTTTATCAACTTTCACATTATCTAATTCAACAGTAAAAGAAGAGCCTACACCTGATTCACTCTGGACATATATTCTCCCACCCATCACCTCAACAAGACGTTTAGTTATTGTCAATCCAAGACCTGTTCCACCATACCTGGAAATATCCTGTCCTTCATGCTGCTCGAAAGCCTGAAATATGGTTGTCATTTGGTCAGGAGATATTCCTTTTCCTGTGTCACTTACAGTAAAAATCAGGTTGACGAATTCATCATTAATAAAATTCGAAACAGCACTCAACCTTATTACACCCTTTTCGGTAAATTTGACAGCGTTTCCGATTAGATTCAGAAAAATTTGTCTAAACCTGACCTCATCAAGTATTAGCGAAACAGGAAAATCCCTTTCAATTTTAGTTTGTAATTCCAGATTTTTCTGTTCAATGTTCCAGGAAAACAAGCCTTCAAGCTCCCTGAAAACTGATCTGATATTTACCGAGTGAAATTCAAGGGTTATTTTCCCGGCTTCGATCTTCGAAAGATCGAGAATATCATTAATTATTCTTAGTAGTGACTTTCCGCCTGAGGATATCGACGAAAGAAACTTCTTTTGTTCCCGGTCTTTTATCTGTCCGTTCAGGATCTCAGTGAATCCAAGTATAGCATTCATCGGTGTTCTGATCTCGTGGCTCATGTTTGCGAGGAACTCAGACTTGGCTTTTGTAGCAACCTCTGCCTGATCTTTGGCTTGACGCAGGGCAAGTTCTGTCCCTTTTCTATGTTCAATCTCACCTGTTAATTGCTTATTTGTTTCTGCAAGATCTGATGTTCTTTCTTCGACAATCCTTTCCAGAAATCGTTCACGCTTTTCGTGGTATTTAGTATTCCAGCGCAGTATAACCCAGAAACATCCTGCAAGCAGGACAATATATGAAACATATGCCCACCATGTTCGATACCAGGGAGGGAGGATTTTAAAATCGAATCGAGCGGTTTTGCTGATTTTATTATTATAATCCCGTCCACG
>CAYLYZ010000140.1:0-13383 GCA_964387885.1 uncultured bacterium
GTTGGATTCAATTACATTAATATTATATTAACATAGCTGAGGTCTGGCAAGAGGCCTCCTGTTCTCTTCTGCTCGATTCGGTCATAGATAATAATCCTCCCCTGATGAATACTTCATTTTCGACTGAGTCACGCAAAAGTGCTCCTTGAGGATCCTCTGGATAAATACTTGGTTTTTCTTGATTTGAATTTCATACTCCTTAGGTCTTCAAGAGAAGTAATAGAAACACGTGTCCACAACCAGAGATCATCCGGATTTTTCCTGCAACTACCGAAATAAGGGTGGTAAATCCAATCTGTTTGATTATTTGGTTTACTAAGATAAAAAACCTAATGTTGGTAAATAGAGAGGGATCAAATGAGGCTTAATTCTATTTTCTTAATAGTTCTGCTTTCACTGCTTTTGCCTATCGGTGGTGCATTTGCACAGGAAGGAGAAAATGTTGAGCTTGTGGGACAGATTCTCTATCCTGACCTGTCAGAGTCTTACGCTATTCAAATATCTGATGATTTTGTTTACTTCATAGAAGAGGCTGGCTTAAAGATTTTCGATATGAGTGAATATCCAGTTGTGGTTGGGTATCTGGATATAGAGGGTGATGAGGCTTTAGGTGGGGGAGTAGAAGTCGTTGGTGACCTTGCTTATGTAGGTGCGGGTACAAAAGGATTTTATGTCATAGACGTTTCCGATCCCTCCGCACCTGAGCATGTAGGCTTTTTAGAAATAGATGGTAGAGCTATTGGTGTTTCAATATTGAACCAGTATGCTTATGTGGCTGCAGGGAATAGTGTTTTTTATGTAATAGATATTTCTAATCCCGAAGCCCCTCAAATTGCAGGTTCCTTTGATATTGAAGGTGGAGTCACTTCTAATTCTATAATTCGCAATGACCTCGCTTTAGTTGCATCCGGACCGGCGGGTTTACAAATATTAAATATTTCTGATCCATCGGATATTCAGCTGATTGGCTCATTTGGCAATAATGCAATTGATTTAAGATTGCGTGGTGATTTCGCTTATTTAGCTGCCGATGCTGAAGGATTCATTGTTCTTGATGTATCTGACCCGGAGGATCCAGTACTGGTTGGTTCAATGGAAACCTCAGGTGCTGTTCAGGGAGTTGAAATTATTGGTAATTACGCTTATACTACTGAGATACCAATTTGGATAGATGATAATTTTGAAGGTGGAGGTTTAAGAGTAATAAGCATTTCTGATCCGGAAAGACCTAACCAGACTGCATATTATCGGAATCCTGATCTCGAGGAGGGTGATGCGCAATCTATTCGAGATATCGTTGTCAATGATAATAGAGCTTTCATCGTTGATCATGTTGAATTTGATTTTAATGATGAAGTTACAAATGCATTGGGTGTCATCAATGTTACAAATCCGCGGAATCCACAAGAAATTGCCTCGTATAAAGGAGGAGAACCAAATGATGTTATTCTATCCGAAAATATCGCTTATATTAGTGGATATGGTTTAGATGTTATTGATATTACACAGGTAGACAATCCTCAATCCATTGGATATTTGAACAATGGTAACACTCATCATCGAATTGAGCTGACAGGAGATTTCCTTTATTCTATTGATTCGGGAAATAACCTGAGTGTTATCGATGTCTCTGATCCTTCAAATCCAACTGAAACCGGAATTATCGAGGTTCCCGGGATTATACTTGATTTGGATGTAATTGGCAATCATGCGTTTATAGCAAATGAGACGGATGGTATTCGTATCATTAATGTCTCAGATCCTTCAAATCCCGAGGAAGTTACGCTATTCAATACACCGGGTGAAGCATCTGATGTTATTGTTCTTGATAACATTGCATATATTGCCGATGGTTCAGCCGGGCTGCTCATTGCGGACTTTACAAATCCTGCAGAACCGGTCGTTCTTGGCTCAATCGAAACACCTGCAAATGCGAACGCTCTCTTTATTTTGAATGGTCTTGCTTTTATAGCAACAGATGAAGAAGGATTGTCGGTTATTGATGTTACAGACCAGGAAAATCCCATAATTATTGGTACATCTGATACTCCGGGTAATGCTGTTGATGTGTTTGTGGAAGGCGATTATGCCCAGATTGCTGATCTTCAGGGTGGTTTGCGAACGGTAATAGTTGATTATCCCGATGATCCCGAAGAAGATGGTTACTATATCTCTCCAGATGAACCGGCATATAGAGTATTTGCACTGGATGAGCTTATTGCAGTTGTTGGAAATAATGAAGTCGGTCTTTACGATTTTGTCCCACCTGAGGAGTTCTCGAACATAGTCATTGAACCAGACGAACTTGGTTTTGGTGAAGTATTTGTAAGTGATGAAAGCAGTTTGACGTTTTCGATTGTAAATGATGGACGAGCTGACTTGGTGATCAATGATATTACAGTTGCTGGTGATGTTGGATTCTCGACAGATTTTGAGGCTGAATTTTCTCTTATTAGAAATTCAGGTCACAATGTCACAGTGTTTTTTGCCCCGGAAGTTGCAGGAAATTTGGCAGGAACAGTTACTATACACTCAAATGATCCCGAAGATCCTGAAGTTACAGTTGATCTTGTCGGAACAGGTTTTACACTTCCATCAATACAGATTGATCCTATTGAGATCGATGCTGTTGATCGTGGTGTCCATCCCCTTTCAGTAATAAATAATGGCAATGGTCCTTTAGATTGGACTTCAGAGATCGCAAATGTATCAGGTCCGAATTTTGGAGCTCCCGAGTTAGATGAATCCGGGAGATGGATGCGTAACATTGGTAATGATCGGGCAGTTTCTTTCCCAGGTGGAGATGTTCAACGCGCAATCAAGCATGGACATGCTACACTTGCGCAAATCCTTAACTGGGAATCATATGTTGCATATATTCAAGATGATGCTGACCATCCTCGACGTGATGAAATGGGAGTAAGAGACGAGGGGGGGTATCAATGGATCGATAATGCTGAAGAAGGTGGTTTGGAATTTGAATGGATTGATATTACTGATATCGGTATACAGCTGGAAGCTGAAGATGATTGGAACAGCGGAGCGGTAGACATAGGATTTGAAATTCAATGGTATGATCAGGTTTACAGTGATGTTTATATCTGCTCAAATGGTTGGGTATCATTTAGCAGTGATAACAATAATTTCAATCTGCCCCGTCCGGTAAATCAGGAGGAACCGAATGCAGTATTACTTATTAACCAATACGATCTTGATCCTAGCGGTGAAGGTGAAGTTTATTTTTGGACTAATAACGAAGACATTGCCGTTGTCTCCTGGTTGGCTGTTCAAAAGTGGCGCGAAGCAAATGTACTTACAACTTTCCAGGTTGTGTTAAATTCGAATGGAACGGTTGTATATCAATACGGACCTCAAGTCAACTCGGATGGAAGTAGTAGCAATATCGGATATGAATCACCAAACGGTAATTTTGGAGCTTCAATATTGTATCGACAAGTTGAGGCTGTATATGATGGTCTTGCCATTGAAATAACCTCACTTCCCGCTGATACATGGGTAATTTGGGAACCGGTGGAAGGACATGTAGAAGCGGGTGAATCGGAAGAAGTTTCTGTGAGACTATTTTCCGACCTGTTTGTTCCCGGTGATTATTCAGCGGATTTACATATTCTTTCAAACGATCGGGATAATCCTGATGTATTAGTTGATATCTATATGCAAGTAGTTGGGAATCCTGCAATTACTCTGGATGCTGAGGTAATCGATTTTGGTGAAGTACTCCTGTTCGAGGAGGGTACAGAGAACCTGACAATCGGTAATCGATCCAATGGTGATCTCGTCATCGAAAATATATTTATTGATGGTGATCAATCCTATGAGGTGGTATTTGATGCTGAGATTATCGTCCCCTGGGGAGATGAAACGATTATTCCTATTGCTTTCCATCCTGAGGAAAGAGCCCTTATCCAGTCAGAGATTGTAATCATATCGAACGATCCTGAGAATCCAGAAGTGAGAGCCAATTTAACGGGCACTGGCCTTGCCTGGCCTACAATTGTCGTAAATCCAATGGAATTTAATGTTACCGGTACGAGTGATAACACTTTGGTAATTGAGAATCAAGGTGATAGCGACCTGGAATGGAGCGTAAATATTGCTACGGTTCCTGATCCGAGACGAGATAATAATCAAAGATCAATACGCAGTATCGGTCCCGAAAGACATCTACAATTTGATCATCGCAGTGATCCTGACGATATGGGCTACGAATGGAGAGACAATCGGGAAAATGACGGGCCTGAATTCAATTGGTTTAGCATTGATGACTTTGAGGGTGTGCAACTTTTTGAACTCGACGACAACGAAAATACGGGTGTACTTCAGCTTGGATTTTCATATCCGTTCTGGAATCGTGAGTTCTCAGAGGTATATTGTCATTCCGACGCCTGGATGTCATTTTCAGATGGTGGAGATCATTCTCAACCTGATGCATGGGGAGACTTTCCATATGAGGGGCAGACTGAGAACTGTATAATGGTTCATAATGCTGATTATCACCAGGGTACAAATTTGTGGTTCTGGACAAATGAAATTGACAAAGCGATCGTTTGGTGGGCAGGTGATTTTGACCAGAATTCGCAGTTAATCCTTTATGGGAGCGGATTGGCAGTTATGCAGTATGGAGCCGGAGTTACTGGACAGATGCCCTGGTGGCGAATTGGGGCGAATCTTGGAGACGGCGTTCACGGTTGGTCAATTAGTCTTGGGGAACGCTGGTTCCTGCGTGAGGGTCTTTCAATTGCATTTGGTCCATCAGATGTATGGAACAATTGGTTAACCCTTGATCAATATGATGGAGTTATAGCATCAGATGCTGAGCAGGAACTTACACTTTCTATTGATAGATCGGAATTACTCCACGGAGATTACTCAGCAAGCCTGTATCTCAATTCTAATGATCCGGATAATAGAGAGATTATTGTTGATGTAAATCTGACCATTGAATCATTTGAAGCGGGTGTATCTGAAATCGAGGTTGATGGAGGTATTGAAACATTGATCAATATTTTCAACAATACACCTGGTGATTTAAACTGGTCTTCATCTGTTGAAGTAATAAGTATTCCCGAACAGGATGATCCGGGAGATTGGCTGTTTTGGGAGCCATTGGAAGGTCTGATCGAATCGGACTCATTTCAGGAGATAGTTGTTTCATTGAGTGGTGATGATGTTATTTCCGGAGATTATGAAGCGAATCTGGTGTTTACCGCGGAAGACGAGGATATTCCTGACGTTAGTGTGAGCATCCTTCTTCACGTGTACGATACCGAGATTGAACCATTAGGCATGCTCGATACACCGGGGGATTCATGGGAGGCTGTTGTCAGGAGTAATTACGCTTTTATTTGCGATTATGCATCCGGTCTGCATATTGTTGATATCTCCGATAAAAACAATCCGGTTCAGGTAGGGACGCATGATACACCAGGATATGCAACCAGAGCTTTCATACTTGGTGATTTTGCATACGTAGCTGATCGCGGAGAGGGCTTGAGAATTATCAACATAAGGAATGTTCGAGAACCTTCGGAAGTTGGTTTCTACGAAACACCAGGAATTGCTTATGATGTTGAAATTAGTCGAGGATATGCATACGTGACTGACAGAGAGGGTGGTTTATTGGTTCTGGATGTCAGTGACCCGACAAGTCCGGAACTGCTATCTTCAACCGGTGGATTTGAGGGATATGCATATGGTATAAAAGTGGTTGATGATATCGCCTATGTTGGTGACAGACGGGGAGGTATCTATACCTTTAATGTGGTTGATCCGGCAAATCCTGAGCTGCTGGGAGTTTTTGATACACCTGGTCAATCCTATGACCTGTTTATAGAGGGTGGATATGCCTATGTAGCTGATGGAGCCAGTGGACTCAGGATTGTCGATGTTTCCGATCCGAGTAATCCTTTATCCGTTGGATCATTCAACACTTTGGGTTCTGCTCATAGTATCGATGTAGTGGAAGGACATGCTTTCATTGCTGATGTGGTTGGTGGATTGCGAGTAGTGAATATTGAAGATCCGACCAATCCTTACTGGGTGGATGCATACAGAGATCACGTTGAGGTTTGGGGTATTACTGTTGATAGAGGATACGCACATATTGCTGGAGCAGCAGAGGGCTATGGGATACTGGATGTGTCTGTATATACTGGAGGACATAACAATCCTCCAATAATTACCGTTGATCCGCTTGAAATTAATTCCCATGATGGTGGTGAATATACAATCGGGATTACCAATGACGGCGATAGGGACTTGAGTTGGGAATCTGAGTTAACCATTTTGCTCGAACCTCAGGTTGATGGAGCTGCAAGAAATGTTCAGTCGGTAATTGTTGCTCCAAGTCGAGACAGACGAGGTGATTCTGATGCATTCAATTATTATTGGATTGATAATACAGAGAATTTTGGCCCTGACTATGAATGGATAGATATCGCCGAAAATGGTATGATACTTCCTGCTGAGGATGATTGGAACAGTGCTGAGCTTGCGCTTGGATTTGCGATGCCCTGGTATGGACAGGAATACAGATCCATAACTGTAAACTCAAATGGGTTTGTTGTTCTGGGAGACCTTGACCAGTTACCGGTTGATCTCCCAAGACCACCTAATCCCGGTGCTCCTAATGGTGCATTGCTCGTGAATAACCTCGACTTGAATCCATCAGCAGGCGGTCGCCTGTTATACTGGACTGATGGAGAGGAGATTGCCGTGGTATCCTGGATTGATGTCCCCACATCGGAAAACAACGATTATCTGATGACATTCCAGGTTATATTATATGCCTCCGGTGAAGTTTTATATCAATACGGTCCCATGCCTGAGATTGGAGGTTTGTGGAGCAATATCGGTTTCGAAAGCAACAACGGCCTGAATGGTAGCAGTATAATCTATCACAATCCTGAGCAGCTTTATGATGGGTTGGCAATCCGAATCACCGACGTTGAAATTGGCATTAATGACTGGATCACCTGGGAACCGGTTGAAGGTACGATTGAACCGCATGAAACTACAGAGACGGTAGTGATCCTCAATCCAGCTGGATGGGTAGATGGAGATTATGCCGCTGATTTACATATTCTGTCAAATGATAATGATAATCCTGAAGTAATAGTCAGTATTCACATGCATGTCGGTGAGTTTATCGGTGGACACACTGTTACATATTACACTTATCTCGGTACATACATTCTCGGGCAAGGTGCGGGAGAAATGATCCCCGTTTCGGGTGAAGGTGAGGTCGTTGAAGAAGGTGATGCATTCATCTTGTCGGATTATAATCTTGAAGGCTTAAACTTTGGCGAGAGCATGGAGAGTTATTTAGCAGGATTTTCAGGGACGAATTTCCTTGTTGAGTTAGGATCTCTTGACGAAAATATTGAGATCCACATTCTGTTAAATAACCTAATTGTGGAAGGAGGTGGAGATACGCCACTTGAGCTCACCGGGATCTACAGCCCTGATCCTGATATGAATGACAACCTTTGGATGTTTGCTGATTTGCAGGTATGGTCGGATGGACCGGATTCAACACAGCTCAATGTTGAAGAAGATTTTGTATTCATACGTGGTGGGAATATGGTAATTGATCTGCCACTCGACGCTGAGTTTGATGTGATGAAACGTATTCTTGGGCTGGAATATAACGCCCTTGCAGTAGCGTTATGGGATACGGATCTTGGTCTATGGGATAATGAGAACATCACCGGTGAAACCGTAGACATTGACGGAGATGATCACTTAGTTATCACATTAGATCATCTGTCAATAATTGCCGGCGGACCTGCAGATGGTTTCAACAATTTTGAAGAGTTCACCATCCAGTTGCCTGAAAACTGGAGTCTGATTTCCTCTCCGGTTGCGCCGATGGATACGGATATGCTTAACATTTGGGCGGATATTGTCGAACGTGGTAACCTGCTTATGGTTAAAGATCAGGATGGAAGGTTCTATTCACCTGAGTTCGGATTTAATAACCTCCAGCCATGGGGTATCCATTTCGGTTATCAATCGAGGTTGGCTCAGGCTGAAGAACTAAACATGACAGGAATCCCGGTTCGTGTTGAAACAGCAATCCCATTACGCACGGGATGGTCAATTGTGGCTTATTATCCGGATGTGGATCTTGACGTGATTGATGCCTTCGCCGGGGTTGGAGATGCACTGGAAATGGTCAAGAATTCTTCAGGAAGATTTTATAGTCCAGCATTTAGATTCTCGAATATGGAAGCAATGACTCAGGGAGAAGGTTACAAGGTAAAGGTTTCTGAGGAAACTGAATTAATATGGAATATTCCAGATGAACAACTTGCTGCTAAATCAATTCAGCGGAGTTTAGAACCTGTTCATTACTCATCACCGATTCCAACAGATAATGATATGAGTGTTCTTATTCTCGGTGAAAAAACTAATTCAGGTCTCGAAGTTGCCGCCTATTCAATTGAAGGGCAGGTTGTCGGCGTCGGTGTGTTTGACGAATCGGGCAGAGCTGGCCTGTCTATCTGGGGTGACGATCCGACAACTGATGTTAAGGATGGTCTGACTGAAGGTGAGGAGTTTGAGTTGAGGGTGTGGGATGCTAAAAATAATGTTGAACTTGACCTCAAAGCAGGTAGAGTTTTAACGGGAAGTCTCTCATACTCAATTGATGGATTCACAGTTCTGGGAGATATCGAGTTTTCAGCATCGGTTCCAAATGAGTATTACATGGCGCAGAATTACCCGAATCCGTTCAACTCGATTACACAGATCGCATTCGGACTTCCCGAAGCTTCTAATGTTAGCGTAAAAGTCTATGACCTGACTGGGCGAATGGTCATGAACCTCATTGAAGGGAATATGGAGGCTGGTCATCACGTAGCTGTTTGGGATGCGAGTGCTTCCCCGACGGGTGTATATCTTGTTAAGATGACTGGAAATGGATTTAGGTCAGTCAAAAAGGTTACGTTGCTGAAATAAAATTTCAAAACGACAGAAGCCGCGATTTTCGCGGCTTCTGTCGTTTTGTAGTATACTGTAGGGGCGAATAATCATTCGCCCTAACGAACTACTTAACCTTAATCATTCTCATCGGAGCAGCTATCGTACCATTTCCAGTGAAACTCATCAGATACAATCCTGATGCCCAACCAGCCGTTGAGACATTGATTACATGCTGCCCAGGTTCATTCTTAGTATAGTTGATACTTCCTAATTCCCGACCATGCAAATCAAAAACTCGAAGCATAATTTCCAGAGGCACAGTCGTCTGAAAATTCAAATTCACCGAGTTATTAAATGGATTTGGAAAAATCGGATCAAGGGTAAATTGTTCAGGTGTTGTCTGATTTTCAGGTGGAACCGCCAGGGGTGGTCCCCAGGCATAAGGTCCACCGTAGAGACCAATATCTGCAACTGTCCCATCTTCATTCAACCAATCGTTATCAGGGAATCCTGCTCTTTGCCAGACTGATTGATCTCCGGAATAATAAAACCGCTCCATATCCAAATCCGGGTCGTTGTAAAGGTTGAAATCCGCGTCGCATGAATCGTCATTAGCGTTGACTCTGCTCAGTATCCCATACTCATCATTGACGTGCCGGTAGGAGTGGAAGGATTCATTATTAAAAAAACCCGTATTGCTTATATTAATCGGATATTCATGGTCTGAAGAATATTTGAGAGCAGCTCGATTGTCAATAAAACCATTGTTAACAAGGCTTAATCCTGAGGCTAAATCACTGCAATTGACACCGATATCACAGTCGAAAATAAGGTTATTGATTCCGGTCAGTGGAGATGTTTGATCTATATTTACACCCAGGGAGCATCCGGACGCCAGATTGTTGAACATGAAGGCGTCAACCTGAGCCCTCTGATCAAATGTACGACCAACCAAATCCACCCCAATGTTGCAATCAACAAATTCGTTTCCAATCAACCAGGGGGTAGAATATTCCCTCAGGATAAAGCCCATTTCAGCATCAATTATCACATTGTTTGAGATTAAAAAGCTGTCATTCGGAACAGGTCTGAAATCCGGTAGATTCCCGGTTGAGCTGATAATACCAAATCGTTCGGCTTCGATTCGATTATTCGAAACCTCAATTACATGGGCGTTGCTAAAAGCAATTCCATATTCAAAGTTCGTTATCCGATTTCCAGAAATAATTGCGTTGTCTGATCCAGCAACAATCGCATGCCCAGAAGCTTGTCCTGCATGAATAAACTCATTGTCGCAAACCCTCACAAAGTCGCCTCCTTTAGTCCATACACCACTTCCGGACGAATTAAATAGAAAACGATTGGAATTCACAAGACAGGTATCAGGTAAGTAGGCTTGGACGCAGGCAATTCTGTTATCGAAAAACTCACTATTTTCTACAAAAATTGAATTATGAGAACTCATCCCACTTACTCCAATTTCCGCTTCTCTGCACACCAATCCTGTTATCCAGGCTGTAGCACCTGAGTTCAGAACAATGCCCTGGTATTTTGGCAATCCCTCGAACTCGTCCAGACAGCCTATTACAACTGGATTTTCAGCCCAACCTTCGATATGCAGCTCTCCATCAACATATATTCCATGGTAGTTTTCCTCATCTTCTGGGCCCGCCTTACGAAAATAAAGCTCGCAACCACCGGGTATTGTTAATTGTTGTTCAGCGGGAATTGTTACCCAGTAAGGGGCAAAAAACGGTGAATCTTCCGGATCTAAAACTCCGGAAATTTCTCTCGACAGGATTGAATGTTCCATTACCTCTACTAAAACAGTCAATGCATCATCCAGACCACCTGCGTCAACGGCTCTTAATCGAAACGCAAACGATTCCTGGTCGTCCGGAACCACACCCTGGAATCGAACAGAGGTGACTTCAAAATCCCGTTCAACCTGCTCCAACCAGTCCGGTAATCCTGTAATTATCAGTTCTGGAGCCTCATCCTCATCAACTGCTCGACATTCAATCTCAAAATTCTGACCGCGGGACGCAAATTGCTCGAAGTTGGTTGTGATTGCAGGTGGCTGATTCTCATTATGGTCAAAGTAGAACGCACCGATATCAGAGGGAGAATCATCGGGATCTCGAGAATCAGGATTTCCTGCATCAATGCAGGGACTATCCGCTCGCAAACGAAAATCGAGAAGTCCTGGACGTCGGCAGTTAGGATCTTCAACCAGACTATGATCACCAGGTTCAATGATGATATCACCTTCTCGACGGGAATCGTACAAAACGGGTGATTCAATATTCCAGAAGCAATTATAATCCTCTGTTAGTGGATCAATGTCAAAATAGATGCCAATGCCATCTCCTCGGTTACCAATAAATAAATTGTTTAGGATAGGTGATTCCTCATCCGTACCTGATCTGACCTTGATCCCACCTGAATAAGCATAGGTTGGAATATAAAAAGTGTTACCAATTATTTCAGCGTATGTACTTGTGACAGTTAAACGGTAGGTCTCATGTCCATTCAATTCATCATGGGTGAAGTAGTTATCGTAAACGATCGACTCAGGATTATCCTGACATTCAATTGATGCGCAGATATTGCCAATACAAACAAAACTACACTCAAGGTCGGGTTCATGGTGGGTGTTGGACCACTCCGCAAAAGTGGAGTTCCTGATCTCCAGTAAAATATTGTCATAGGATCGTAGTTTACGTGCTTGTGGTAAATTGCAGTTATTAAACAAAACCTGATTATTACGTCTGAACGTGCAAGTGGGATTTCCAACAGGCATTTCCCAACCTACAAAACTTATAACTTCATTTTCCATGAAGGAGAGTGTGGAGCGATCCAACCTATCCAGGAAACAGACAGCCTGGAATTCCAATGTATCATTGCGAGAAACGCGTAAAGTCCTGACACGATCGTGGAAAGTAACATTTCTAAAGTTAATGCGTCGACAGTCATCGATCCTAATGGAATTATCGAGCTCAAGGATGGGATCGAATTCAATATCTGTAAACGTAGCATGTGTGGTTCGATCGAAATCCAATTCTCCACTTAAAGTGCTCGATTCGATAATGATCTCTCGACAGTTGATGAGAGTAATCTCTGTAAGTTTATTCAGCTGACAATTAGTTACCGAAGCCTGTTCGATTCCTGCGAATGTCAGGATGCCATTATGCTCAAATCCGTCAGGTGTCGAATTGCCGATCAATTGGACTTCATCTCCAGCTGTAAAATGTGCAGAGTATAAGACATTATCTCTCACGATGCTGAAATCAAACCTCACAGCAGCCACATCCAGGGCACCATTGCCATCAGGGGATCTATTGCTATAGGCGTTTAGGTTGCCCGTGTCAGCAGTGATACCAAATCTGGCACTCAGAATATTGTGGTGAGCTACAATGGGAGTGCTATTTGAAACGAGAGAACTTGTCTCCTCTCCGGTTATATGATTGTTATTGACCTCTAATGATCGATAGCCTTCCAGACTGATACCCACACCCTCAAAGGTGTTACGAGTAATATCGAACTCTCTATCCACAAATTCGTGAGCGGCAATTGTTAAAAAACCACCGATTTGGTGGATATTCCGTAAACGATGTTCATCAACACCCCCAAGTATAAACCCGACATTCCTGAGGATAGCATGTTCAATTTGAATCGGATTGTCAGAGGGAGCCTGAGGCAGGTCATAGAATGTTGGTCCTTCATTGGGATTCCAATCGGGATCCAGGAGGATGTGAATAGGATTATCCTCTTCGCCCAGAATTACCAGTGAGCCGGAAATTAACACCACCGGATCATATCGCTCCTCACCCTGAAAAAAACGCATCTCTACACCGGGTTCGAGAGTTAGAGTCTCCTCCTCAGGTATTTCAAGCCTGCCGATAACATGATATGGTGAATGCTCCAGATCCCAGACGCCTGAGACATTGCCGGAGACTTCAGTTTGTGTAAAACCGGATTGTGGGATTAGAAGCCATAAACAGAGAATTAGAATTCCATGTATAGAATTTAGGGTGAAATTATGCAAGGAGAGGTTTTTTCTCGCTCGGTTATTATTATCAAAACGAGACGAAGTGCCGAAAAAAGATACACCAACAAAATCAAAGAATCTCATGACTAAGCCTAAATATTTTGTTATGTGAAAGTGCAGTTATTTTCTAACAGGCACCGGAAAACGCTAATAATTAGCGAGTATAACGGTGAATAGAGGTGATCGAAATACTTACTATTACTATATATAAGTTAATGACAGTATTTGAGTATGTCAAGCTGAAGTGAAAGAGAAAATAAATACTTAGATGTAGGACGGATTTTAGCACGATTTTATATTGCACTCTTATCTTTAAACCACAAAGACACAAAGGCTCTAAGATTGTCTTATCTTTTCACCTTTGTGTCTTAGTGTCTTAGTGGTAA
>CAYLYZ010000141.1:0-13323 GCA_964387885.1 uncultured bacterium
TCAACCGGTTGATTTCGACATTGATGGGGATATTGACATACTTGGTCTTTTTGGCTGGTGGGAGAATGATGGGGAGATGAATTTTGACCTGCATGAATTCCCGCAGAATATTATAGATTGGGATACGATTTCGTATATCGGATCCGCAGACATTGATTCCGATAATGATCTGGATATCGTAACCGCAGGTGAATTTGGCGTCCTTTACTGGATCAACGATGGTGAAATGAACTTTGAGCCGCACGACCTGGCCATCAATAACTGGGAAACAACCTGTGTACAGCTCGAGGATTTTGATAATGACGGTGACCCTGATATTGCAGCATCGTCCCGATCGGGAGGGAATGTAGTCTGGTGGGAAAATTCTCTCGGAGATATGAACGTTCCCGCTCGATTCGAACTTGATATAGATCGGGGATGGAGTTTAATTTCCGCACCTATTATCCCGATTGACGACAACGTTGTTAACCTGTTTTCCAGATTGACTCTTACTGATGATCTACTCCTGCTCAAAGATTCTCAAGGCAGGTTTTACTTCCCTGAGGAAGATTTCAATAATATTCCGGCATGGAATGTGGAGGAAGGATATCAGATTAAGTTGGATAGACCGGGTGTTGTGCGTTTTCAGGGAGAACCTGTAAATTCGGACCATCCTATTTTATTATCTGAAGGCTGGTCAATGGTGGCTTATTTTCCTGAACGTGAGGTTGAAGCTCCAGTAGCGTTTGCCAACATAGCTGAGCTATTACTCTTCGCTAAAGATGGTGATGGACACTTCTACGCCCCGGAACACAATTTCAACAACATCCCCCCCATTCACCGTGGGGCGGGATATCAGGTTAAGGTTTCAGAAGAGGTGGAGTTGGTTTGGAATGTGGAGGAGGATGTCGATGCGAGGAGCGAAGCGACGAAGCAACCTCAGAGATTGCTTCACTTCGTTCGCAAAGACGGTACTGGTTCGAATATGAGCGTTTTGGTTACAGATCCTCCGGAAGAAGGCGAAATCGCGGCATTTACATCTTCAGGAATCTGTGTGGGTGCAACGGCTTTCCGTAATCAGAAGGCTGTTGGTTTGACTGTGTGGGGAGATGATGAATCTACTGAGGAAGTTGATGGATTGAAAGAGGGTGAAACTTTCAAACTTAAGCTTTGGGATCCCATAAACGAAACGGAAGTTGATATAAGTCCTGTGAAGATTCTGCATGGTTCAGGACTAGTTTATGAAACAGACGGATTCACGGTCTTTGAGGCTAATACTCAGCCAACAATTCCGGATCAATACTATCTAATACAAAATTACCCGAATCCGTTCAACTCCTCTACTGCCATATCCTACGGATTGCCGGAAAAATCCGATATGTCAATTCAAATCTTTGATATCTCAGGAAGATTGGTAAAAACTCTGGTAAATGGCAAAGTTGAAGCTGGTTATCATACTATGATCTGGGATGCCTCAACGGTTTCGACCGGTGTTTATCTTGTGAAGATGGAATTGGAGGCATTTAGGTCGGTAAGGAAGGTTGTTCTGGTTCGGTGAAAATAATGTTGGAGTGCGCAAGCCATGCTTGCGCGGCACAAGCATGGCTTGTGCACTCTGGAAGGCAGCACCACTTTCCCTACCCCGCCTGAATCCCATACTCCCGCATCATGGCCTGAAAATTACGCCTCTTCATTCCGACTCCTTCGGCTGCTCGGGTAACGTTTCCTCCTGATCTGTGCAAAGCACCGGTTACGAAGGCCCTTTCTATGTCTGTTACAGCAAACTTCCGCAGTTGTTTTTTTAGTTCTTTCAATTCTTCAGCTGATTCCGGTGCTTTGCCATCCCAGTGCTGGTGAAGAGAATCGCCCATTGCTTCGCGATAATGTTCAATTGTCAACGCGTCCCCTTCGCAAACCGCGACCATCTGTTCAACCGTTCGTTCCAGTTCACGAATATTATCAGGCCAGGGTCGGGCAATGAGCCTCGCAATCAGCGGATCCTCAACGTACTCAATCTTCTTGCCGTACCTTAATGAAAACCGATGTAAGAACTGGTAGGTTAATGCAGCAATATCCTCAGCTCTTTCTGCTAATGAAGGCAGATAAATCGGATATATCTTCACCTGATCGTAAAACTCCTCGATCAAACTGCCGTCTTCCACCGATTCCCTCAGGTTTCGACTTGTCCCGAGGATGAATCGACATGCAGCAGTCTCATCCGTGCGTCCGTTTAACGGCACATAAGTTCGCTGTTTAATTGCACTGATCATCTGTCGCTGTCCCCAGGAATCCAATCGAGCGATTTCATTCAGATAGAGTGTTCCCTGCCCTGCTATTCTTATCTTTCCGGGTTCATAGTCTTCAACACCAAAATGGCTTTGAACCTCTCCGAACAGAACTCTCGAGAGTTCTGTCCCACGATTTACACCCGAAGATGAATCCATATATGGCTCACCCCGACGTGGACTTATGCGATGCAGTGCACGAGCCACCCGTTTTTTGCCAGCACCTTTATGCCCGATGATCAAAACTGATGTGTTGGTAGGGGCAATCTTAAGGATCAGGCGAAAAAGAGCCCGCATTGCTGGTCCGTTGCCTACGAGTTCACCGAACTCATCATCCCCCAGATCCTGAGTTGATTTTTGCGCCTGAAGCCTCATTGTTCGCTGCTGAAGTGCCCAGCCGAGTGCCATAAACAGTGTATCAGTAGTGATCGGTTTTGGAATAGATTCGTATGTGCCGTGTCCTAAGATTTCAGAAGCTGCCAGAGTAGCCAATCCATGAAGAACAACAACGGGAGTGTTCGGGTGAGCGGCTTTTAAACGCTCCATTAACTCGGCTCCACCATTACCAGCGAGTTTCAGGTCAAAAAGAATGACATCGTATTCAGTCTCATCGAGTTTTCCGACTGCTTCCTGGATTGTTAGAACAGACTCAACCTCGTGTCCTGCTCGCGAAAGAAATCGGTTGCATGCTTGAACTACCGCGAGCTCATCTGCGATAACCAATATGTGAGCTTGTTTCATATCAGAATATAATTTATCGATATCGTTGCTCCAACTAAGCTGAACAGAAAATATGCATGTAAAATTCTGGTTGTGGATTTTGAATAAATTGTGTATATTTTGAATATAGGGATTTTCAGAAGCCCTCTCTGAAATCAAGCTTAACTCTCAGTCAACCTGGGGAGAACGGACAAATGTCCGTCTTATTTATACTTATGCACCTGCGGACAAGAATGTCCGCACTCCCCAAAAATGTGAAAATAGAGTTAATTTCGTGAGTCTGTCAAGTGTCCTTACTAAACAGAATCACTAAGACCTGTGTGTCAGGTGAGGGCGAGTTCCTTAAAATATTTTTGGTTTCTTCTATTCCCGTGATATACAAGGAATGGTGATTTCCTAAGTTCTTGTGTCTTCTGGATTCCCGCCTTCGCGGGAACGACGTGCTTTCACAAGAATTGAATATTTCAAAGAACTCAGGGGCATCTGATAACACTTAACGGGAGTACATTGGAAGATAGAATTGTTGGTCGAAATCGCAAAGCTGAGTTCCGGTATCAGCTTCTCACCCGCTTTGAGGCAGGTATTGTACTGCGTGGTAGCGAGGTAAAATCTCTCCGGCTCGGACAGGTCAGTTTTGAGGATGCTCACGGTATTGTCCGGAATGGAGAAATTTTCCTCAGATCACTCCATATTGCAGGATATGACAATGCTCAGGGGGGTGGACATATCCCGATGTCTGAACGGAAACTCCTGCTAAAAAGCAACGAAATTCGAAAAATACAGATGCGTGTCCAGGAAAAGGGCATGACAATTATACCGACGATGGTTTATTTCAAGGATGGATGGGCGAAAGTGGAAATAGCGCTGGCAACGGGTAAACGCAAATATGACAAACGTCATGCCATACAGGAAAGGGATCAGAAACGGGATCTGGATCGTTTCCGCAAACAAAAGCGTGGATTTACAGGATAGAATTGGTCTGTTGTTATAGAGTTCTTTGAAAGATTAGTAATTTTGATAATATCCCTTTTTTGGGGTACGATCGTTTGATTCATTAAATATTTAGTCTAACCAAAAAAACAATAAAGTAAACAAAACCATAAACCATTAGTTTCGCATTTTTTATTTTCTATAATTTGACTACACAGGGAGAGTTAATCATGAAAACGCGAACCGTAGCAATTATTCTGATTTTGGTTGTTGTTATTACCAGTCCACTATTTGCAGATGGAATCTTAGGTGTTAAGCCTGCCAATGCCCATCGAGAAATTCAACTGCCTCTTACAGGAATTGATGTTCAAATCGACATTATTGATCAAGTCGCTATCACTACCATTCGCAATGACTTTTTCAATGAAGAAGATCACGACTTTGATGGTACCTTTTACTATAGAGTGCCTCCGAATGCCAGTGTGACCGATTTCGGATTTTGGAGGGGAGATTCTCTAATTCTATTAGAATTAAGACCCGGTGCACAAGGTGGGCATGGAGGAGGAGGGGGAGATGTTGACAGGCGGCTTCGGGCATTTCTCGGTCCAAACCCGTTTCGTGCGCCACTCTATTCCATTCCTCCCGGAATATTTAGCGTTTTTATCCGCTATGTTGAATTATTGCCATATGATTTTGGTGAAGTCCAGATGCAATATCCTCTATATTGTGGGGATTACCTTGTTGCCCCGATTGAATCAGTTTTTATAAACGTTAATATCGAGGCACAACGTGAGATCACTGATCTGTCTGTAAACTGTTATGAAGATAATACAGAAATTACCTCTGAAGACGATTTTCACGCAACTATAAACCTTTCAGGTGAGCAGTTTTCGCCTGAAGAAGACTGGTGTGTGAATATAGTGTATAATCAGGAAGATATTGGTGCATGGTTATACGCCCATCGCAGTGATCCTGAACAACCCGGCTATTTCATGTTAGTAATTGACCCGGGTATTGTAGACATAAACGAGGCTGTGCCAAAGTATTTCACTTTTGTCCTTGATCATTCGGGGAGTATGTTCGGGCATAAATTGGAACAGGCATGTCAGGCAATTCAAAATTGTTTTGATCATCTTTTACCTATTGATTTTTTTAATATTATTAAATTCTCGACGGAAGTTGAGATGTACAATCAGGAAATGCTTCAGGCAAATGAAGGCAATCTTGCCGATGCTTGCGAATACATAGATCAAATAAGAGCTACCCAGAGCACCAACATTTATGGCGCATTAATGACTGCCATAACCCAGGAAATGGGCGAAAATGCTGCTAATCAAGTGATCTTTACAACTGATGGATTACCTACAGCAGGGGAAATTACCGATCCTGATCAGATAATAAGAAATGTCGCTGAAAACAATAATTTTGACGCGAGGATTTTCTCAATAGGTATTGGGAATGATGTTGATGATGCTTTTCTAATTGGACTATCTGAGGTGAACAGAGGGATTTCTGTAATGGTAGATCCGGATGAGGAGAGAATTGATGAAGTTATCTCTGATTTTTATCAATATTTTGCCTCGCCCAGCTTGGTAGATCCAGTGGTTGAAATTTCCGAAGGCATACAAATTGACAGTTTATATCCACTACAACTCCAGGATGTTGCAGCAGGGAAACAGCTCTATATGTATGGTCGATACAATACTTTCGGAGAAGGTGACATAACCCTTTCCGGTATTGGTCCGAATGGTGATTTGGTTTTAAATTTTGAGAATATTGAATTCCCGGAAGAGACTGCATCTAATGAATTTGTGCCACGAATGTGGGCGAAATCAATAATAGACTACTGGATACGCTGGATGGATATCAATGGTGAACGTCAGGATATAATTGATATGATAGTCGAATTATCCTTAGAATATGGGATATTAACTCCATACACCGAGTTCGATCCGGAGGTTGGAGTTGATGAGATTCAGATAGTTTCTTTTAACAGTACAAACACTGAAAAAGGACTTAAGTTAGAATGGGTAAGTCTTGGAGCAGAATCAACAACTCTGTATAATGTCTACCGGTCCTTTAACTCAAACGGACCATTTTTAAAGATTAACGATCAGCCTCTGACCAATACATCCTATATTGACGCAGGAGTTAATGGTGATATTGTTGCTTATTATCGGGTCGAGATTCTTCTGGATGGTGAGAGTCGAATGACGGAAGTGTTCTGTGTTGGAGAAGAGGCAATATCACTTTCATTTGACAGCATTTATCCCAATCCCTTCAACGATTTCAGTTGGATCAGCTTTACTGTTCCGAAATCGGACCTGACGAGATTAAAATTGTATAATCTTAAAGGGCAAATGGTCAGGTCGTTACTTAACGAATCAATGAACGCTGGTGTTCATCATATCGCAGTTGATGCCAGAGGATTACCATCCGGGATATATCTCCTGCAATTGATATCTGGTGAACATGAGGCAAAAGCAAAATTAATGGTGACAAAATAAACATGCGTTTCTAAAGTGATGTTGATTGATCGGAGTGAACATGAAAACTCAAAATAAAATATTAATTTTGTTTTTAGTTGTAATCTTTTCGAGGCCTATTTTTGCAGACGGTATTTTAGGGGTAAAGCTTGCCAATGAACGTCAGGAAGTTCAGTTACCCCTTACTGAAGTTGAGGTGTATATTGCAATTTTTGATCAGGTTGCAGTTACTACCATTAAGAACACTTTCAACAATGATAGGCATCACGAGTTTGATGGAACGTATTACTACAGAGTACCTGCAAATGCAAGTGTGACTGAATTCGGATTCTGGAGAGGTGATTCACTCATTTTATTGGAACTCCGGCCTGGTGCACAAGGCGGGCATGGTGGTGGTGGCGGAGATATTGATGGAGAACTTCAAGCTTTCCTCGGCTCTAATCCATTTCAAGCCCCAGTCTATTCTATTCCTCGGGGAGTTTTTCTATTCACCTTTCTTATGTTGAAATCCTGCCATATGATTTTGGTGAGGTTCAGCTGCAGTATCCACTTTTTTGTGGAGATTACCTTATTGAGCCCATTTGGGACGTGTCAATCACAGTAAACATTGAAGCACAGCGCGAAATAATTGATCTGTCAGTTTCCAGTTTTGAGGATCAAACAGAAATTGAATCTGAGGACGATTTTCACGCTTTGGTAAGTATGGCAGGTGAACAAATATCTCCTGAGGAAGATTGGTGTTTGAACCTGATTTATAGTCAGGAGGAAATAGGTGCGTGGTTATATACTCACCGGAGTGACATGGATCGACCGGGTTATTTTATGTTAGTTATAGATCCGGGCGTTTTTGAAATGTGGGAAGCTGTGCCGAAATACTTCACATTTGTACTTGATCAATCTTTGAGTATGAGGGGAAGAAGGATTGATCAAGCTCGGCAGGCTGTAGTAAACTGCCTTGAGCAATTAATGCCCATAGATTTCTTTAATGTAATTAATTTTTCTTCTGAAGTTGAATTATACCATGATGAAATGCTTCCGGCAACAGAAGAAAATATTTTCGAAGCCCGGGAATATGTCCGACGTCTGGAACCTACGGGCAGTACAAATATTTATGAAGCATTGATGACTGCTGTATCGCAGGAAATGGGTAATAACTCTGCAAATCAAATCGTCTTTACAACAGATGGCTTACCATCAGTTGGAGAAATTAGAGAGACTGATGAGATAATCAATCGTGTTACCGAACGTAATGATTCATATGCCCGGATCTTCTCCATAGGAATTGGAGAGGGTGTTGATGATGCATTTCTAATTGAGCTCTCAGAGCTCAACAGAGGTCTTTCAGTAATGATTGATCCTGATCAGGTACTCATAGATGAGACCATCTCTGAATTTTATCAATACCTCTCTCAACCACTTCTGGTCAATCCGGTGGTTGAATTCCCCGAGGGAATGGAAGTGGACAGCCTGTATCCGCTCGAATTACAGGATATCGCTGCGGGAAAGCAGATATACATGTATGGCCGATACAGAAACCCAGGTACTGGAGATATTATTCTTTCGGGCATTGGGCCGGATGGTGATATGATTTTAAATTTCGAAAACATAGAATTTCCGGAAGAAACTGGTTTTAACGCATTTGCTCCACGAATGTGGGCGAAATCGATAATAGACTACTGGATTCGCTGGATGGATATCAATGGTGAACGTCAGGATATAATTGACATGATAGTCGAACTATCCTTAGAATATGGGATATTAACTCCTTACACCGAGTTCGATCCGGAGGTTGGAGTTGATGAGATTCAGATAGTTTCTTTTAACAGTACAAACACTGAAAAAGGACTTAAGTTAGAATGGGTAAGTCTTGGAGCAGAATCAACAACTCTGTATAATGTCTACCGGTCCTTTAACTCAAACGGACCATTTTTAAAGACTAACGATCAGCCACTGGTCAATACATCCTTTGTGGACACTGAAGTAAGTAGTGATATTGTTGTCTACTATCGGATCGAAATTGTTATGGACGGTGAAAGCCGCATGTCGGACGTATTTTGCGCTGGTGGAAAGCCGATCTCCCTGTCGTTCACTGATGTTTATCCAAATCCCTTTAACGATTTCAGCCGCATCAGTATTACCATTCCAGTGTCGGGATTGACGAGTTTGAAATTGTATAACATGAAGGGACGAATGCTCCGCTCAGTTTTCGAAGGTTCATTAACCGCTGGAGTACACCATTCAGTGGTTGATGCTTCAGAATTACCATCAGGTATTTACCTTCTGCTCTTAAAATCCGGAAACCAGGAGGCAAAAGCAAAATTAATGGTGACAAAATAAACATTTAGAGCGAACACATCCGCTTTAATAATTGATGGTTGGATAAAGAACCCTTATCTTAGCATTGGATAAGGGTTCTTTATCTCGAACACTGAAGAGAACAACGAAACAGCATTTAGTAATCAAAACGTAATGATCAACAAATTCCCGGCAGTACAGGACCAACTTGAACGCCTGAAAGAATCGGTTGAACCAACAGAGATAGTCAGCGAGGATGAATTAGCAGAGCGGATCGATAAGGCACGGAGTGAAAACCGTCCTCTGCGAGTAAAACAGGGTTTTGATGCGTCTTCACCAGACTTGCACATCGGTCACGGAGTATCAATCTGGAAGCTTAAAACATTTCAGGATTTGGGACATCAGGTAATCTTCGTCATCGGTGATTTCACAGCCATGATCGGAGATCCGTCCGGAAAATCCAAAACGCGACCGGTTTTAACCCGCGAACAGGTTGAGGAAAACGCTCGGACATATCACAAGCAGGTCTTCAAAATCCTCGATCCGGACAAAACCGAAATTCGGTTCAACAGCGAGTGGCATGGAAAACGGAACATTTACGATTTTCTCGAGCTCTGTTCCCATCACACTGTCCGCCGTATGCTTGAACGGGATGATTTCTGGAAACGATTTAATGCAGAGCAACCAATTACAATGCTCGAGTTTCTCTATCCGCTACTTCAAGCATATGACTCTGTTGCCCTGAAGGCAGACGTGGAACTTGGCGGTTCAGACCAGAAGTTTAATCTCGTACTGGGCAGGCATATACAACGTGCCTATGGTCAGGAACCGCAGTTACTTTTCCTGATGCCATTGATGCGGGGCATTGATGGAAATGAAAAGATGTCCAAGTCTCTCGGTAATACAATCGGATTTATTGATGAGCCTGACGATATGTACGGCAAAGTTATGTCGATTTCAGATGATCTTCTTACAGAGTATTATAAATATGGCTCGGGGCTTACGACTGCGGAGATTGAAAAAGTTCTCGCATCCGAGGATTCATACCGGATCAAGCATAGTCTTGCAAAAATAATAGTAAACCGGTATCACCGAGGCATTGATGGTGATGCCCTTGAAAAGCATTTCCTGGCACGATTCAGGGACAAAGGATTGCCTTCTATCGAAGAACTTGTCGAAAATGGGAATGTTGTAAAATCAGAGAACGACGTTGAATGGCTACCCCGGCTTATCAGTTCTGCCGGAGCTGCCAAGTCAAATGGTGAGGCAAACCGACTGATTAAATCAGGTGCAGTATCAATTGATGGCGAGAAAATTTCTGGGAAGGACAATCTGGATATTGAAATCGAAAAACCAATTATTATCAAGGTTGGTAAACGAAGATTCTTTTTGGTCTATAAAGATGAGGAGCAATTACGTCCTCAGTCCTGACAACTCCCGTTTTGAGCGATAAAAAAAACCTCGCACGATTCCAGGAACCCATCCTTGTCGATTTGCAGCGCTTCCGAGCGAGTTATAAAGATACTCTGCAGAGTGGTTTAAAGGTCATTGACAGGGTTGTCGCCTATCTCACTCGATCGCATGGGAAGGGTCTGCGACCGACGCTGACTCTGCTATGTGCAAAACTTGGAACAAATACCCTCGATGAAAGTTCAATCCGAGCAGCGGTAATTGTAGAGTTGCTGCATGAAGCAACGCTTATTCATGATGATGTTGTTGATGAATCTCCCAAACGGCGCGGACTGCCAACTCTCTCTGCCAGATTCAAGAACAAAGTCTCGGTACTGTTCGGTGATTATATGCTGGCGAATGTGCTGACAGAAACTCTCGATACGCGTGATTTGCGATTCCTTGACATCCTGTCTGAAACTGCTAAACGCATGTCAAGAGGAGAACTCGTTCAGGCTGCAAAATCCAAACGTCTCGATCTGACTGAAGCTGAGTATTTAACCATGATTGGTGACAAAACAGCAGCGCTTTTCAGCGCTTGCTGTCGCATGGGTGGATTGACGGGAGGATTATCCGAAGAGCATATAGAGTCTGTCGGGATCTTCGGTGAAAAATACGGTATCGCATTTCAGATCAAGGACGACCTTCTTGATCTGTTTGGAGACGGTGGTTTGACCGGTAAACCCATTGGTGGAGACCTGAAAGAAAGAAAATTGACTCTTCCGTTATTGGGCGCATTAGCGAAGGTTTCGCCTCGCGAATCCCGACGAATCAGAGCTCAAATTCGAAGGGGCGTAAGAAGACGTGATATTAAACAAATTACCAATTTTGTTGAAACAAAGGGTGGCAGGCAGTACGCAGAAGAAGTAATGCGACGTGAGGCTGACAACGCCATCCAGGCGGTTTCAAAACTGCCTGATTCTCCAATCAGGGAAATCCTGATTGATCTGGTGAATTATTCTATTTCAAGGAGAAGATAATATGAAGATATACCCGTTTTTCACCGGGATACTAATTCTAATTCTGGTTGGTTGCAGTGGTGAAAATATCATCTATAAATCCGATACAGCCGGGAAATATACAATTAATGTGGAGATTGTTCCGGGGACAGATGGAAATAAATACTCAGGTCTTATCAAAAAAGCTCTCACTCTATTTAAAAGCCGTGTAAAACTCATCAGTGATCAGGAAGCAGAACTTGCAAGATTGAATCGCGACCGAGGTCCGCAGCCAATGAGTCAGGATTTTAAAGAGTTGTTGACATTAACGATAGAACTGAGCGAGATTACCGGAGGGAATTGGAGCCCTTATATGGGTAAACCACGAGAATTGTGGCAGTTCGATGCTTCAGAACCCACAACTCCATCGGCGAGTTTCCTTTACGAAGCGGTAGAGCAATCACAGAACACTCAATTGAAATTGCATGCTGCTGATAAAGCACAACTAACCGGTAATGGCACACTCTATTTGGACAATTTAGCTATTGGGTGGGCAATTGATGGTGCTGCTGATATATTGATTAAAGGTGGAGTTGAAAGCGGAAAAATAAGTGTTGGGCATATATCACGATTCTGGGGTTCACCGCAGGATTCGGCATGGAGTTTTTTGATAAGTTCACACGCCCCGGATTCGACAAAATACAAGATAACACCGACCAATGGCGCAATAGCGATTATCGACCTTGAGACGGATGGATTTATACATCGGGAGAAAATGCATTATGAAATCCTGAGCCCCGAAAGTGGTTTGCCAATTTCTGAACCCCTCGGATGTGCGGTTTGGGCACCAAAAGCTGCTGAAGCCAGTGCGTATGTCGAAGCAATCGCTTTAATGGGATTAACCGAAGGATTCAAATGGGTTGAGTTACATGAAGATATTTCTGCAATGTATCTCTTTCCCACCGGTGGAACTTATGCAATTCACATGGATCCGCTAATGTCTCCCTGGGTAACAACCGTTTTGCAAAGATGAGGATATTAATATAAACGGTGTAATGTCAAACTCTCAGCCAGTGAAGATTCTCGTGATCAGGCTGAGTTCCATTGGAGATATTATCCTGTCGACATTTCTCCTGAGACGGCTTCGAGCCAGGTTTGGGAATGCTCATATTTCCATGTTGACACATCAGAGGTTCAGTGATTTGCATGAAGCACTTCCCGGGGTTGATGCATATTTCTCATTTCCCCGCGGGATGCTGGCAAAAAGCAAAATCATACGCACTCTAAAAAAAGAATCTTTTGATACCATAATAGATCTGCAGAACAACCTGGTCACGCGTCGCTTATGTGGAGCTCTGCGAGTTCAAAGGGTGTACAGATTCCAACGTTCGAGATGGAACCGCTGGCAGAGAATCAACCTTAAATTTCGCAGGGAATCACTAAAATCACCTCCCCATGTAGCAATGGGATATATTAACTCAGTATCTGATATTGGAGTATATGATGATGGGAGAGGTCTGGAACTAAATGTTGCTGATGCCTGGAAAAAGAACATTGATTCTCGTTTAGAAGAATATCTCTCATCGATTGGCTTAAGTGAAACAAGATCCCTTCCTATTTTTTCACCTGGAGCAGCCCATGCGACCAAATCCCCTCCTGTTTCAAAATGGTCGGACCTACTTAAATTGCTGCATAAAAACGGGTATCCAGGTCAAGTTCTTATCGGTGGGGAGTCAGATAAAGCCCGGTGTGAGGAAATTTCCAAACAAATAGAACACCCTGTACTCAACTTAACAGGACAAACGAGTCTGCAAGAACTAATTGCCCTGATCCAGATGGGAGCAATCCTGATATCTGGTGATTCGGGGCCAATGCACATAGCCTCGGCTGTAAAAACTCCTCTTGTTGCATTTTTCGGTCCGACTGTCCCTGAGTTTGGATTTTCCCCATTCCGCTGTAAGCATGAATTGATCGAAATGGATAACCTCGACTGTCGTCCGTGCACAGCGCATGGCTCGGAAAAATGTCCGGAGGTTCATTTCAGGTGTATGGAGGATATTAATCTTGAGGATGTTTTGGATGCGGTGAAGAGGTTGGATCCTGTCCTGGTGAGTGGGGAATGATTTATTTTCAGAATCCTCATTCCCGCAATTGCAGGAATCTACCTTCGCGCTGTCACACGCCCTCGAGTTCTTTGAAATATTCTACTCTTGTGAAAGCACGTCGTTCCCGCGAAGGCGG
>CAYLYZ010000142.1:0-13178 GCA_964387885.1 uncultured bacterium
ATTTAATCACTTAAATAAGTAACGCGTTTTCAAAGAGCTATTCTTGGACAGACTGAGAATGTCCAACCTACTGTAATTGCATTATCGGACAGACTGGGAATGTCCGCGCTCCCCGTTTTTGGAAATCTCGCTACATATACATTCTTGGATCAAATCCGGGTTGAAGGAAGAAGTTCGTCCGTTTTTCTGTTCCGACAGTTGTTTCAGGTCCATGTCCGGGGCAGACGATAAACTCGTCTCCGAGAGTAAATATCTTCTCACGGATCATTTTTAATAGCATATCAAGAGATCCCTGCGGGAAATCCGTCCGGCCTATCGAACCTGCGAACAGAACATCCCCGACGAATGCTACTCTATCACCAACGAGAATTATACTTCCGGGGCTATGTCCGGGAGCATCAAGTACTTTGAGTTCTCCATCGCCAACTTTAACCACATCACCTTCGTTTAATAACCGGTCGGCTGGAGGGGAGGTTACTGGCATTCCAACCGGTTTGGAAAGGTTTTTCGTGTCATTAGTCAGCATTGGGGCGTCTTTTTCACCAATCCAGATAGGAACTCCGGTTTTTCGAACTATTTCGCTGTTTCCGCCGATGTGGTCACCATGGCCGTGAGTGTTAACTACAGCTTTTAAGGTCAGCCCTAACGCTTCAATCCTGCCAAGAATACGATGTGCCTCATCTCCGGGATCAATAACAATAGCATCCCCGGTCGGTTTCCAGCCAACGATGTAACACCCAACCATCAGCATCCCGACCTCTAATCTTTCAATCACCCAGTTGTTATCAGCGAGTTCCATTTTTTACAATTTTCTCCTTATGGTTCAGTTCTGCCAGCATCAGCATGTTTAAGCAGGGAATTTCGTCTTCAAGAAAGGCATCTATTACACCGTTTGGATTTCCCTTCCCATCTGCCTGTTCAAAATACCATCCTCCCCGATGATATCGGGTGATAGGACCCCCACCGAGCGAAGCCTGGTTACCTCCAACGTTAATGTAGCATACATAATCCGCTGGATTGCCGTAAAAATGCATACGTTTCTTTATGGAATCTCTTAGGTTTCGAGCTTTCATGAACGGCAGCCTGCTTCTTTTTACGGCGGTCAAGGCAAGATTCATCGCATATTCATCCCACTCAGCCCCTCTGTCCCCCGTACCACCAAGGGTTACGGCACTGCATCCGATCTTCAGTATATCTTCTTCACGCAGCAGTCGTTCCATTTCCGGCCAGGATAAACCGATATTGTTTGCACCCCAACTCGATGCACCAACAGAACATACCCCATGCACATCGCTGCCAAGTTCCTGAAGAGCCGCAAGGACAGCAATGTTAATCGCAGGAAAAGATCCTGTAAAAGTAACCGCTACATCAGCCCTTGGCCAGAGTCCGCGATATGCAAGGTCACGTACTATCCATGCCGCCCACCCGTGTTGAGTCGACAGGTATTTAGCGTTTTTATTTCCCAATGTGGTTGTGAGCAGAGTATGCTCAACTCCGATCATCCCGGTTTGTTTGGGATCCACTATGGTATCCGCTAAATCAAACTGCTGTCTATACTGCCAGATAAACTCATAAGCCTTTTGAACGGTTGCCTCAGCCCGCACAGCCATAGCCTCAATTTCATCATCGCTCCATTCGGCAGCTCGCAGGTTACACGTTATAAGCAAACTGAGAAAGATAAAAATCAGCCATGCCGACAGTAGTCTGTTGCTAATCATATTGAATTCGAGAATTTCCGCATTACTAATTAAAAACCGTGAACAAGTGTATAGTTAAGGATCGCCTTTTTTCCAGGATTTACAATGACCGGGAACAACAGTACATTGGCAGATTCCGAATAGAATTCAATTTCCCTACCATCCACCTCATGAGTTGTAACCTGATAATATCCGAAGACTTTCTGCTCAACATGAACAGTAGTTTTTTCCGGACGGTTACTTTTGATCTCTACCCGCCACGATTCCTCATGCCTATCTCTCTGAGGACGCCCCTGTGCAATTCGTGTTCTTCGAGCATTGATATCGAAGGCATCACCAATATTTAACTCAGCCTCCCCGCCAGTTGGAGTTGCTAACAGGAAATCCTCACCGAGGAATGAGAGATTTCTATTTTCCGTACGTTTGTAAATTCCAACGTTTCCTTCAGGTAACGGTCGTCCTAAACCGGATTTCTTATTATTACGTAACTTCAGTTTTACCTGTACTGTTCCACCCTGTAGAAGGTGCGGGAATACAAATCGTTTTTCCACTACCACATGGGTTGGGTTAAAAAATGGGACCTGAATTGTCTGGTGACTTTCAAGGTTTAGTTTGTAATCTATTGGAAATCGATAGTACTCAAAAAAACGTTGATTTTCGGTTGATCGTTCAGTTCCAGTTCCAGCGGAAAATTCGAGATCATCGCCTCCTTTCGGATCCGCTGATCTGTGGGTTGAGCCGGCAACAAGAGCGACTTTTGTATCCGGAAAATCGAGCGGTAGCTGATTGTCAATTGAAAACACTGCTGATAGCAACAGTTTATTATCTCCGGTGATTTCTGCCCTGTAATCACACATCCAGGAAATATCACTTGTCAGGTAACTTAATTCGACATTCTGGTTATTTAGCTTGCGATTTGCTTCGACCTCCCATCTCAGGGTGGATTCGGTGCTGAACTTATCGGGGAATTCCGGATATATCATGTCAGTTAATTCACCTCGATCAATTACTTCGATCATGGGATCAGTAGTATCCGGTTGAAGAAAGAGATGTTTTGTATCCGCATAAAGCAATCGACCCTCATATTCTACATCCTCCGTTCGAAAGGCGAACCATTTGCCGGTGTAGAACTGAATGAGTTTGCTGTGATTTATTATGTTGTACCGGAATGTAATGCTGCGAGTTGAAATGCGAGATTGATTTTCAAGCGGATTTATCTGTATGCTCTTTCCGAATATCCCATCGGATATTCCGTGAAAGTCAACCGTATTGATACCTTTTTCGAAATCTACCTGTCGAATTTCATGGACAAGTGCCTGATCCCGATTATAAATCTCTAATGAGGTTGATTGCTTAATATCCGGGTCAACTGAACCAATCACAACCATTGCAATTATCATCCAGGGGCTCATCTACATCTCCATTATAATTTCCGTTTGTGGAAAATTTCCATGCCTGAGCTAAATACCGGACTGCTGATATTTGAAAAATACCACGATATAATCGTGGTATTCAGCATTAAATCAAACAATATGTATTTAACGAAATTTTCAAAATAGAAAAACAGGCTAACTTACTCTTTCTCCGGAGAAGGAATCATGACGATCCGGTTTCGTCCTTCCTCTTTTGCTTGAAAAAGAGCTTTGTCCGCAGTCTTAATAAAACCATCTGTATCCTTTATATCATCAGAAGGATAAAGTGCTGCGCCAATGCTGATTGTAACCGATTCAGGACCAGCTCCGGATGGACTATCGGGATCGCGGAAATCGTGATTATCGATTGCAGACCGTAGTTTTTCCGCTACAACCATTATTCCCTCAGTGGATGTTTCAGGTAACAGGGCAATAAATTCCTCACCACCATATCTTGCGATAACATCTATCCCACGTAATTTTTCCGTGAACTCGTTTGCCATATCCCGGATAACTCTATCTCCGGTTAAATGGCCGTAAGTGTCATTGACCTTCTTTAAATGGTCAATGTCAATCATTAAACAGCCCATCTCTCCTCCAAACCGGGAAACCCTTTCAAATTCAGATTCAAGAATTGCGGCAAATGATCGACGGTTGGTAAGTTGGGTTAATCCGTCTGTTTGTGATAACCTGCGTAAGCCCCTGTTTTCTTTTTTAATAAGAGAGTACAGGCTTATAAGTTTCCGCATTTTTAGTGAGCGAGCCACTCTGTGATTCAGCTCAATGCCGGATACAGGAGTTCTGAAACAATCATCAATACCATAACTCCATATCTGTTTATCGAGCATCCGGTCATCCTGATCATTTACGACTAATATTGGGACATCCGGGTCAGAACTTCGAACTTTGATGACTATGTCGAGTAAATTCAGACCAGGCAGACTATGTTCTACCAGAACAAGATCAGCACGGTTAGATAATATTTTTTGAGTTAGTTCCTCCGAATCTTTTGCCCTGACAAGGAGATAATCATCGTTTTGTTCAAGAGCCAAACCCTCATAGGTCTGCCCTAACCTGGGAATTGCTGTAATGATCAAATAATTCTTTTTCTTGTCAACCATTTTTCCTGCCCAAAGTTAGTCTATTGAAAATGGAAACTCTGATCAGACTTTCCTAAACTGTCCTGTTTCCAATTTATATCAGTTAAGTTTATGTTGGTGAGACAACCCAGATGAACTTATTGCCAAAGGCTCAAATCCGTATCTATCTCGCTTCGTGTTTTATTACTCAGACGGTGAGCATGTCGAATCGGCTCCGGGAGTCGGTATTTCGTGCATGTGTTCAGTACTAACCTTACCGCTGCATCGAAATCCAATAAATGTCCCGGTGAAACGAATACCGGTTTAACACCCTCTCTTGTCCTGACCACATACCCGATCAACTCACCTTTGAAAGTTAATTCAGAAGTTGAACTTTTTTTCGCATCCGGTTGAACGTAACTTCCAACAAGTTTCGTTTTTCCGCATCCCACCGTTGGGATATCAAGATACAATCCGAGGTGGCAGGCAATCCCAAATTTACGCATATGTGCTAAACCCTGACCGTCACAAAGAATCGCACCGGGTTTAGTATCAATGTTTTTAAAGGCTTTTAATATCGCCGGAATTTCCCTGAAACCAAGCAATCCAGGTATATAGGGTACATCAGGCTCTATTACCGATGTGGCTGAAGAAACTACTTCGTTTCTTTTCACATCCATAACAACCACAGCCCCTACCATCAATCCCGTATTTCCATATGAAGAACAATCAACACCAGCAACAAGATCTTGATTACCCGGGTCTCCCTCAAGGATAATTTTTCCGGCGAGTTCTCTTTGAAGAGCTATCGCTTCTTTAGTATTGTCAGGCCATTGAAGATGTTTGATGTTAATCTTCATTCAAACTCGGAAGCGAATAAACTCTCATTTTCAATCGAATTATGCACAATTTCGAACTACTTACGTAAATTTAGCAAATATAGACACTATTTCAAGTGATGGGGTTCATTTTCCACTCAACATCAGATGTTCCTTCTATTTTATTCTCATATCTTGCCATTACGAAGAATAAATCAGATAATCTATTGATATATTTCAAAATAGCGGGATTTACGATCTCATAGGAAGTATCTTCTTGCTCATCAGAGTCTATTAATGAAACGATTGACCTCTCCGCTCGTCGTGCGATAGTTCTCGCATAATGCAGTGCTGAGGACATTCGCGAACCTCCAGGCAGGATGAAGTTTCGAAGCGGGTCTAATTCTTCTTCCATTTTATCAATGGCTTCCTCCATAAATGTCTCAGATCCTTCAGGCAGACGCATGACACTATCTTCTTTCTTTACTTCGCTTTGAGGTGTGGCAAGGTCGGAGCCTATCATGAACAAGTTATTCTGAATTCGCTCAAGAAGAGTATCGACGAATTCATTGGGATCCAGATTTCTCACCCAGCCAATCCAGCTATTTAGCTCATCAACAGTTCCGTAAGAGTTTACCCTTAAAGAATCTTTTCTAATCCGACCGCCTCGAAAAAGGCTGGTTTCTCCCTTATCTCCGCTCTTTGTGTAAATTTTCATTTTTCTACTGCGAGTTTAATTTGCCTGAGTGCAAGAAAATTCCTAATTTAATATGCTGGGCTGTCATTCATCAGAAAAGGGAGTGCGGATATATTTATCCGCTTAAATCACGAGATGATAAAATACGGGTAGATATACCCGTACTCCCCGGAATGTGAACGTCTATCCCAGTAATCAGCTTAGGAATCAACTTAATTTTAACCAAATACAAACCAGGAGGCAATGTGAACCGTCTTCTCATTTTGCTGTTAACGTTCGGCTTGATGATGCTTACCGCATGTAAGGAAGATAAGGAAAATACACAGTCAAAATCCACTCGTGCGGAAAAGGCTGTCAGTTCTGAAAAATCAGAAACGGAAAAACCAGTAAAAAAAACCAAGTCACCGAAGAAAACCATGTCTAATGATCAAATGAAACTTACACCACCAACAATTGATGAAGTTGGTGATCCGAACGAAGTTGCGGTAATTGAAACCGAGGTAGGTAAAATTGTTGTCGAATTTTACCCGGATGTTGCTCCTCTTCATGTTGCCAATTTCAAGAAACTCGCCAAAGCCGGATTTTATGATGGTACAACCTTCCACCGTGTGTTGCCGGGTTTTGTAATTCAGGGAGGTTGCCCGAATTCAAAAAATGATAATCCCAATGACGATGGAACGGGTGGTCCTCCATACAGGGTAAAAGCTGAGTTTAATGACCGCCTGCACAAAAAGGGTATTCTCTCAATGGCTCGCAGTGGTGATCCAAATTCAGCCGGTAGTCAGTTCTTCATCTGTCTGGGTGATGTGCCCCATCTTGATAACAAGTATACTGTTTTTGGTAAGGTCATCAAGGGTATAGAAACGGTTGATAAAATCGCTGAACTGCGTCGTGATCCTTCAAAATCACAAGACCGCAAGCTTCCGGCATTTGTTATGAAAAAGGTTTATGTTGCTAAAAAGTCTGACATATAGTCAGGACTTTGAAATATCTATTTTTAGATGTGGTATCTCGAACACTCTTGCGCATAATGATGAGTGGTCCCATTTTCCTCATTCCCAACTTGATTGGGAATCCAGTGGGTAGTAGGAATATCTGGATTCCCGTTTTCACGGGAATGAGGAGTCTTGATAGTAACTATAATTTAGATTGCCGCGATTCGATGTGAATGCCAACCTAAAACTAATATGCAATTGCATTCTACTGTTTCAGATCTGCCTGTTTGCTCAAGGAGCCAGACAGGCGGATCTGAAACCAGTGCCCACTGATCGGCACTGGCTGTTTCTCACCACAGAAACCCAGTCACCGGATGATTTGTCACGAGCTGTACGTGAGACAGCTTCCGGTCTAACGGAACGTTCTCTTATTCGACGTCAAAAGGTAATTAATTCTAATCCCCCAATTCGCACATGCGACCTCCTCCCTTCTCAAGAAAGGCTTGAAGCAATTGAAGCAACCGGCTGCAAAATTGAAAGAGTTCTGCGGTATATCAATGCTGTAACCATATCGGGAAATACAGATGCAATCTCAGAGGCAGGTAATCTGTTTTTCGTCGAAGCTTCGCGTCCGGTTATGGCTCTCCCCCGGTTGGAAATTTTAGAGGAATTTTACACTCCACACCACAGAATTGCAGATGTCGAAGACTATGGTGTGTCCTATCGACAGGCTGCCCTGGTTAATATTCCGGCAGTTCATGACCGTGGTTATAGGGGTTCAGATGTCATTGTAGGTGTTCAGGACACCGGTTTCGATAATCTGGGTCATGTTTGCTTCTCCCATTTGGAAATCCTCGCAACTTACGACTTCGTTAATAACGATCCCGAAGTCGGAAACCAGCAGGACATGGGAACAGGAGCTCATGGATTGAGAGTTTTATCGGTAATTGCGGGTCTTGATTCCGGTAACTATATAGGAGCTGCCCCTTCCGCGCAATACATTTTGACTAAAACGGAGAATTCACAGTGGGAAAGGCGAATTGAGGAGGATGACTGGGTAGCTGGTTTATGGTTTCACGATTCGCTCGGGACTGAGGTTCTCAACTCATCCCTTTCGTATAGAGACTGGTACCACTTTGAAGACCTCGATGGTGAAACTGCGATCACGACAGTTGCTGCGGATTCTGCAGTTGGTGCGGGGATGGTAATCGTCAATTCCGCGGGCAACACCGGCAGAGAGGCATATCCATTCTCGAAAATTGGTGCTCCGTCGGATGGCAATTTCGTAATTTCAGTCGGCGGTGTTCTGCAGGATAGCTCTCACTGGACGGGTTCATCCCAGGGTCCGACGTATGATGGGCGTATTAAGCCCGACTTATCCGCTATGAGTATTGGAACTTACAGTGCAAATAACTACTCGGAAGTCGGCTACATGCCCAGAAACGGCACCTCTTACGCCTGCCCCATGGTAAGTGGGGTAGTTGCGCTGATGCTCGAAGCCAATCGTCATTTGACACCCGAACAGGTCAGACAGATACTATATGAGACTTCCAACCGCTCTGAAAATCCGGACACGCTATATGGATATGGTATACCAGACGCTCTCGCTGCTGTTTTAATTGCGGAAGAAGTGTCCGTCCGGACAACACCGTTACTGCCTCAGAAACCGTTTATGACGGCATATCCGAATCCGTTTAATGGAGTGCTGAACTTAAGGTTCAAACAAGGATTCACGCCAGATTTTATTGAGCTTAGAGACATAAGGAGCAGGATTATTTCAAGATTCAACCTGAATCCGAATCATTATAGATATGGAAGTATCAAACTGCCTTTTGGTGGTTATGCTGCGGGTTGTTATTTTATTTCTGGTTATGACAGACAATTCGAAGTTACCAGGAAGGTCGTGTTGGTAAAGTAGGGGCAAATAATCATTTGCCCAATATTGATTCATATGTAGGAATTTCATTCTGGAGTGCGCAAGCCATGCTTGCGCGGCACAAGCATGGCTTGTGCACTCCAAATCTTAACAACAACTATAATCAATAAATGACTTGAAATTGTAACCATTTATCATTAACTTACCGGATAGATTCACATCCCGGTGAACAGGACATTCTGCATTATATCAACTGTGTCGGATAACAAATAAAACAAAGTTCATCATGCATCGTTTCATAATTATCTTTCTGCTTTTCCTCTCAACCCTCGTTCAGGCACAGAATCAGATGCCGGACAACTGGAACATTGAATTTCTTCAATCGGTGTATCTCGGTGGCGACTATCACGATGTTGCTGTTTACAATGAAGAAATTGCCTATTTCAGCACCGGTCATGGTATAGCTGTGGCTGATGTTTCAAATCCGGAAGAACCGGGATTAATAGACCATATTCCGACTCCCGGAACTGCAAACGAAATAGCCCTGGTTGGTGATAACATATACCTGTGTGATGGGTATAACGGGCTACTGGTTTACGACATAAGTGAAAATCCACTCATACCAGAACAAATCAAGCATATGCCTGAAATACCCGCAGCCAGCAAAATTGTGGTCGCAGATAATTTTGCGTGTATTTATCAGCGACGTTATCGCAATATGTATATTCTTGAAATAAACGATCCATCAGATCCAGAGCTTGTGAATGTTACTGAAATCGATGTACCAATATGCTTGGTCAGTATAGATGACTTGCTTTATATATTAACTGAGAGCCGAAGACCTACAGCCATTTGGTCAATAAATAATCCTGCAAATCCGGAACTACTCCGTGAAATTCCAAGCAATGAAATGAGTGGAGTAGGTTGTATTGACACTGAAAGATCGATTTTTTATTCATCTTTCACTGGAGTTTATTCGCTTCGCAACCGACTAAGTCCCCAACTGATTGGAAATATGAGCGATGACGGACATAACACTGTTATTTTTGGAAATTACGTTTTAATGTTAGATGATTATTTTTTTCGAATTGAGGACGTTGCAAATCCTACCCGACCGCGTTTTTTAGGAATTTTTGATCCAGGATGGCGTGACCACAGATTATTAACAACACCTGCTATAGAATTCTACAACAATTTCGCATTTTCACCTAACAACGGAATAGGATTCAGCATTCTTGATTTTAGTGATCCTGAAGATCCTTCAATCATTGGTGAATATGATGATAGAGGTTCAGCATTGGGAATTGTCAAGAAAGATGATTATGCAATTATTTTTGATCGGTATTACAGAGAGGAACAACGAAGATATCAGAATTTAATTATGCGCGTGTTTTCACTTGAAGACCCACTAAATCCTGAAGAAGTTGCTGTATATAATGATTTTAATATTTGGGGTGGACGGGTTTGCCAGCAGGATAACTGGCTTTATGTGTTATACTCTAGCTCATACATTCAAATATTCGATATAACAAATCCAGAAGAAATTCAAGCTGTAGCAAGTATTCCAAGAATTAACAATAATTACATGATCTCTGACTATGTGGTTAAAGATGATCTAATATACATGGTGGGACGTTGTCTCTGGGTAATATCAATCGAGGATGTAGATAATCCCGAAATGATTTTCTCTTTACGTCATCATAATCCTCCTTTTGGTGACAGGAGCGTGTATGTTATGTTGCATGAGGATCACCTTTACGTCTATGATGAATATGCTGGTCTTCGAATATATTCACTCGATAATCCCGAAGAACCAGAATTAGTAAATGTTATTCCCAAAGGTGACCTCCGCGGATTCTACCATGGAGTATTCTATGAGGATTATTTCTATTCACCAAGAGGACGGGGGGGAGTATCTATAATTGACATTTCCAATCCATCCGAAGCCTTTATTGTTCGATATTTCCACCAGAATGTGAGTGGAGGAGTGAATAGTTTGTTTGTCGAGAATGGTCTTCTTTACCTTGGAAACAAGATATACGGAATGTATGCCTACTCTCTTGAAGAACCGAACAATCCGATTCCGGTTGGATGCTTAGACACACCAGGTTATGTCTGTGGAATCATACAACATGAAAATTATCTGTATTTAGCTGATGATCATGAATTCGGTATTTATGATATTGATGCACTGAGCCTGGGTCAACAGCTATCTCCCTCTGAACATGTGCATGATTTTTGGGATATTTTTGTTGACAGTACATCATCATGGACATTAACTATTACAAATCTGGATGATAGTCCACACGAAGTGACAAACATTCGGCTTGAAAGTGATGTTTTTAACTGTCCCTTTGATGATGCAATCGAACTCGATCCCGGTGATGAGGTAAGTTTCGAAGTAACATTCACGCCCACTGAAGAAATGTTCTACTCTGATCATTTATATGTTGTCAGCGGGGATAATGAAATTGATATCCCTCTCAGAGGAAGAGGAATTTCAATATGGGAAGATGACGGTAATGGAGTTGGTAGCCGAATTGCTGTGGGGACAACGTGGTATGATTCTCAATCCAACTGCAACACAGGCAGAATGATTTCATTGGATGAAAATAGTGATGTTCATTTGGCCTGGATAAAAGGATTTGAGCCTGAACCGGGTGGGGAGAGACATGTGTTTTATAATTATCTGGTTGATAATGAATCCCAATTTGCTATCGGTACTCAGATCGACCATTCACCGCGCGCAGGATTTCCAAACGTGTGTTTCAATTCTGAAACGGGAATAATTCCAGTGTTCCATATTGATAATGAAAGGGATCAATTCACGAGCTGTATCGGCACAGATGAGGAAAATGGAGCAGGAAATTTCACTACCATAGAAATTCCGAATGGGGACGAGCATGAGTTTGGTTGGCCTCACAGCACTATTGATCGCAGGGGCAGAGTTCATGTCTTTTCGAGAAGGCATGAAGCAGACCGCCCCTGGAATTTGGTGCAATACAGACGGTGTGAATTAACCGATGATGACGAATGGAATTTCAGTGAGCAGGAAATAGCAGCTCATGTTGTATCAATATCATACGCAACAACCTCTTCACCTGCCAGCGACAAGGTAGCTCTTGCATATTTCAGACCGGTATATGCGGCGGATAATTGGGATTATTTTAGAGAAGGTTGGTATGGTCAGGCAAACAATGATCTGTTCGTTGTAGAATCCGAGGACGGTGAGAATTTCGATTGGGATAATCCAACCAATATCACTCGCTTCATGCGACCGAATCCTGAGGTCGATCCTGAGTCACCAATTTATCAGGGGGATACATTACGTTGTTACAGTTTCCTTGATGCTTGTTATGACTCAGAGGATAATTTACATGTGATTTTTTCAACAGTCGGATTTAGAGAACCCGTTGTGGAAGATGATGAATTTTCCGGACATTCAGCCCAAAATCTCATCTGGCATTGGGACCGGGAATCTGACGAGATTCATCTCGTTGTGGATGCCTGGTATCCCTATGGCGGGTACTTGAGTGATTGGCAATCAAATGTATCATATCCAACCATAGCTGCAGCAGATGATGGAAAATTGTATTGCGTTTTTACCGCTTTTCTATCAAACGGAGAACGAGCTGCAAACAACTTTGTTAATGGTGAAATATTTGGAACTGTCTCCATAAATGGTGGTCAAAATTGGGCAAGATCCACTAACCTGAGCAATACACACGCTGCAGGTTCCCGACCGGGCAGCGGTATGAGCGAATCTTGGTGTTCACTTGCTGAAACTGTAGATGATAACCTGCACATAAGTTACATTCTCGATCGGGATCCCGGAGCGATTTCTCAAGGTGAAGGAACTGCAACAAACAATCCGGTAATCTATCATCGTGTTCCGAGAAATGAGATTGCAGAGGAGCCGATAATCCGGGACAGACAGCTGCACATTGAGGGCGGAGATTTACCATTATTAACCGTTTCCCTCCAACCAGGATGGAATTTGATTTCAATTAACGTTTCACCACCTGATCATTTTTGGGAAAGGGAGGATGGCCCCGATATTATTCTAATGACAGATCAACTCCGGGTTGGTGAGAATAGTCATCACATCATTTTAATGAAGGATGAGGACGGTCATTTTTATTCACCGCGATTTAATTTTAATAATATATCCTGCTGGAACCTGACGGAAGGTTACCAGATCAATATAGATGAGGAAATAGAAACTATTTGGCGGGGGGAGAGGGTTGCTTCAGATGCAGATATACCCCTTGAGGCAGGTTGGAACTTTATTGCTTATTACCCACGCTTTGAGTTAGATGCATCTGCACCTGATTTTTATGTAATTTCTCCGATTATTGACCATGTTATAATTGCCAAAGACGGAAATGGCAATTTTATGCTGCCGGAGTTCGACTTCTCCAATATGCCGTCCTGGCGAGAATCGCAGGGTTATCAGGTAAGGATTGATGAGGATGTAGTGCTGAATTATCCTCCAGCGCAGGATGAGATTCGTGATGTCGGGTATGTTAAAGAAACCAGTGGTGTCAGGCGTCCCCGCCTGACACAATTTACCCCCCCCTGCCCCCCCCTGGAAACCAGGGGGGGAAAATGAAGAAAGATAAAACCAAATGGGGGGGCGAGTGAAACCAGATGGGGGTTAATAT
>CAYLYZ010000143.1:0-12950 GCA_964387885.1 uncultured bacterium
TGAAGGGAATTTAGTCGAAATTCCAACCACTTTCACCCTTTACTCAGCCTACCCCAACCCCTTCAACTCAACAACCACAATCGAATACACCCTGCCATTTGCGTCGGAGGTCACCCTGAACATCTACAACCTATCCGGGCAGAGAGTTGAGACGCTGGTTATTGGGAGGATGGAGGCTGGAGTGCATCGGGTGATGCTGGATGCGGGGGATATGGCTTCAGGGTTGTATTTTGTGAAGATGGAAGGGGTGGGGCGGTCGGTTACACAGAAGATAATGCTTGTTAAATAAAAGGAAAAAATCATGAAATTTGTTTCAATTTTAATAATAACATTATTTTTTAGCAATTTTGGTCATGCCCAACCTGATATTGCATGGGAAAGATCCTTCGGTGATGAAAATCAGGAGTCTTTTTACTCTCATGTAAAAACTGAAAATGGTGGATGGGCGTATGCAGGTATGAAGACCATTGGTCAACAGAATATGGTTTACCTGGTCGTGACTGACGCAGATGGGGAAATTTTAATTGAAGAAACCTATGGTGATGATGATGTTGGGATCGGCGGGCATGCCCTGCTGCAAACGGAAGATGGCGGATATTTGATTGGTGGATCTTGTGGTTTGAGTCAAAGGGGAGGCAGATTTGGAGCAATGAAAATAGATTCTAATGGCAATGTTGAATGGCGGCGCACTTATGGCAATTTCGAGCATTCGACATGCTCTGCTGTATTAGCAACTGGCGATAACGAATATCTCCTGGTCGGATATTCACAAAGTGGTGATGAGGGAGAGCAAGGGTATGTTGTCAGAGTTGATGGGGATGGCGAAATCGTCTGGGAAAACATATATGGAGGGAATGGCAGTGATTACCTGATCGATGGAGCATCAACAGGAGATGAATTTATTTTGGTCGGGCAATCCTTAGAAAATAGATATTATGATGTCTGGCTGGTAATAATAGATGGAGCTGGCGAAACGCTCTTACAAAGGAGGTACGGTGAAGATCGAACTGACCGAGGAAATGCCATTTGCCGCTCGCCATCTGACGATGGGTGGATAATTGCCGGGCAATCAGGCCTCTGGCAGGATTATCACGCTACTTTGTTGAAATTGAACAATGAATTCGAAGAACAATGGTTTCATGTTTATGAAAATGACGAATTTGAAATTATTCTTCGCGATGTTATAGCAGTGGGTTCTGAGGCTTTTGCAGCAGTGGGATATTGTTTTAACCGAGACGGATTAGCATATTCTATGGTTATTAATGGTGATGGCGACAGGGAATGGGAGCGATTTGACAGAGTCGAGGAAGAGGGAGCTGCGGCATTTATTTCTGTATGCCTTGATGATGATTTCGGAATTGTAATGGCCGGATACGCAAATATCACACATGGAGAATCAAATCTCTATGATGGCTGGGTTATGAAACTGGAAACCAGTAATCAACGACCGGAATTGCATTCAAGATTTCCAGAAAACTCCTCGATAAATGTTCATTGTGGCAACAGCATAACGTTCAACGTGGAGGCAGCAGATCCCGAGCAATTTGAATTGTCATACCTCTGGATTCTTCAGGGAGATTCAATTGGTGGAACCGATAGTTTAACGCTTGAATTTCACGATAAGGGCAGGCTTGATCTTGATGTGATTATTTCAGACGGCATTTGGGAAGTTGAAGAAAACTGGGAAATAGAAGTACTAGCGTTTATCGATAATTGGTCGCCTGAAGACACTAATCTTGTAATAAAACAAAATGACAGTCTTTTGTTCGAGTTAAATCAGTCAATTCCAACCGACACGATGTTAACCTTTGAGTGGTCGGTTATGTATCAAATTGTCGGAAACACAGATAGCCTGAGCTTTACGTTCAATGAGCTGGGAAATTTTCCAGTTCAATGTTTTATAGATGGGTATGCTCGACGAGAGACGATTTTGTGGCATGTACAGGTTGAGGAGATAGATCATGTTCTCGAACCCGATTTCTTACCGGAGACCATAAGCATTTCTCCCGCCTACCCCAATCCCTTCAACTCAACAACAACAATCGAATATGCACTACCGTATGCAACAGAAGTTGCTCTAAACGTTTACAACATACGTGGTCAGTTGGTTGATGAGTTGATAAATGCGGTTTTGCCGGCAGGCAGACATAGTGTAGTTTGGGATACTGAAAGTACGGCAACGGGAGTTTATTTCTTAGAATTCAGCGAAAACTCCACCACAATTATACAAAAATTAATTCTAACCAAGTGAGTTTGATGCATGAGAACGACTTTTTTTTATTCTCGATATTTATCATGGTGGTTTGCTCATCCTTACCTGTTACTGCATACAGGGGCGACAATATTGAAGTAATTACACGAATAAAAAGCTCAACAGGGACTGTAGCCGATTTTGAATGTGACGGTAACTATATTTACTTTTCAGCCTATGACCAAGGTTTGAACATTTTTGATGTGCGGGAGTCGTCAAATCCTGTTTTTTGCGGCTATTATGATGACATGATTGCGGAAGAATCAACTGGTATTGGCCTTTCAGGCGATATGATATATTTACTTGAACGCAGTCATCAAAATCCACAGGGAATACTCTCCTCGATTGATGTCTCAGATCCGACTCAACCACACAGAGTCGGAAATTTGATATTTCCTAACGAAAATCCATACGTACTTGATGTCTCAGGCAATACTGCAGTATTGCTGGATTTCGACAGCCCATTTGATAGATTAATTACTGTAGATGTCTCAAATCCCAGTAGAATGCGTGTTTTGGGTCGCATAGATACTCTTGAGATTGATCATTTTGATGTTGCCGGGGATTATGCCTATTTGGTAAATGAGAGTGGTGATTTTTATATAGTAGATATATCGCATCCAAGCCAGTTGGAGATTATCGGACATTTCGATGGCAGTGGCAGATTTAGAAAAGTGCAGATTAAGGAAAATTTTGCTTACGTGGCTGATTATGACGGTAAGTTTGTTATCTTCGACGTTTCTAACCCTCATAATCCATTTCCGGTATCTTTTGTAAATGTTCGAGGTCATCTACAGGGTTTTGCGTTAGTAAATGAATATGCATATTTTACTACAAATAGCTGGACTGAAGGTCCTGTTCGTACACATTACATACTTAACGTTTCAAATCCATATGCCCCTGTCGTGGTGAATAGCGAAGTCAGGATCACAAGGAGAATGGCAATTGCCCAGGGAGATTTTGTTTATACGACTTCAGGAGCCATCTGGGACATGTCTGATCCTCTCAATCCGGAAATACAAAGTGAAATTTTTTTTAATCATCGCTTCAGTGGGATTTATGTACATGAAAAAAATGCCTTTCTCTTGTCCGGATATGGAATTAACAGGGTTGATATCTCTGATATTTATAATCCAATTGACCTCGATTCCATTTTTATCGATCCCATGGGCGCATTTACTGCCGAAGAAGGTAAAATATACGTGATAGAAACGGAGTATCTTGACCCTCCTTATCATGGAATAATGAAAATAATTGATGCGTCGGGAACAGCACCTGTTCGTGTATCTGGCGAGTGCCAAGTATCAAATGGTAAACCTCATGTCCTGGCAGTCTCGGGAGAAAGAATGATCGTTACCAACCATTACACCATACAAATTCTTGATATTTCTAACCCTTCAAATCCTGGTGTGATAGAAGAAATTGGAGGATTCAATAACATATGGTGTGTCGAATGGTTTGGTAATTACATTTATCTTGGAACGGATCAATTCATAAGTATTCTTCATCTCTCAGAAAACATGGAAATAAACGAGATTGATAGGATACAAATGAGTTCGTGGATTAGAGAGATAATTTGTAATAATGATTTAATGATAACTTCGGGGTATGATGGGGGAAATAACAGGGTTGTTTTGTTTGATGTTTCCGATCCGGCTAATCCAAGGTTTTTAAGTCGCTACATTCAAGATGAGCGTATCCGGGTTATTTATACCGAGGGAAGTAGACTTTATCTTGGCGGTGATTTCGGGATAGAAGTTTTTGACATCTCCAATCCGAGAGAATTGACTCGAATCGCCTGGTTGGCTACTCCCGGTGAACTCACTGATATTTATGTCAATGAAGGATTAGTTTATGTTACAGCATATACAAATTGTAGTATTTATCGATTGATGAGTGGTTTTCCAAGGTTGTCATGTGTTTCAGACGGTCTTTTGTTTGATGGTTCGAACCTTGAGCAAATAATTAGCCAATCTTTCTATATCCAGAATAATGGAGACCATGACCTGATAATCTATGATATTCATACGAGTTTGGATTGGATAACAGTTAATCAATACAATAATGTCAGGATCAACCCTGGTGAAAGAATAGAGATAGAGGTTGCCTTTGATCCATATCTTTATTTTCATTCGGAGAATAAAAATTGTAACGGGAGGTTAACGATTTTCTCAAATGACCTGTATTCAAATGAACTCAATCTGGACGTGACAATTGATAATCCACCATCACCAGATAGATTTTTCATGTTTCCAGCGTATCCAAATCCGTTTAATGCTTCAACTGTTTTGCATTATTACCTACCTGTAGAATCTAACCTTACGATAAACGTTTATAACATTCAAGGTCAACTCGTTGATGTACTGCTTAATGGAGCAATGTCTGCTGGAATGCATAGTGTGAAGTTGTATGCTGGGGATATGGTTTCGGGGTTGTATTTTGTGAAATTGGAAGTGGTGGGGCAGTCGGTTACTCAGAAGTTAATGCTGGTTAAATAGTTTGCCGGAGTAGCGAACCTTGGTTCGCGCATACTAATTAAGTTGAATAGCGCGCAGCAAGCTACGCTGCTCTGATAAAAAAGGGAGACATTATGTACGTCCGACATATTTTTCTTACTTACTTGATCACTTGTTTACTTGCTTCCTCGCTGTTGTCTCAGGATCAATGGGATCTCAGCTGTGAAGTTCCCATTCGTCAAGGTCTCCATCTGGAATGGTTCAGAGGTTCTGCTACGCGCACCGTGGGTGAGTTAGCTGGTGAATCTGCAATAGTCTGGAGCGACTGCCGCAGTGGTGACAGAGGGGTGTACCTGCAGGTGTTTGATGCCGAGGGTAATCCGAAGTTTGAGGAAAATGGTATCCTCGTTGCTGACAGGGAGATAAGGCAGGAGGACCCATCTATTGCTCCATGTGCAGATGGGAGCTGGTTCGTTGCATGGGAGGATTTTGCTGTTGATTCGCTTGGAAATATTCGATGCACTAAGGTCAGTGTTGATGGTGAGATCATGTGGGGAAACGATCTGGCAGGGGTGCCGGTGTGTACAGTCATACACACCCTTCAGGAAGGTGCTAAGATCCTGGATGATGGAGATGGAGGCTGCATTCTTGTTTGGCGAGATCAACGTTCGGGTGATATGGGGGATATATTTGCTCAGCGTATACTGAATAATGGGCATCCGGATGGTAGATGGGAGCAGAATGGTATTCAAGTTGCTGCCGCGCCCGGTTTTCAAGGGAACTTTGACATTACTCATGATGGTGAAAATGGTGTTATTATTGTCTGGAAAGATGACAGGATAGACCATGACTATAATATATGGGCACAGAGGCTGACGCAACGAGGAGAATTGCTCTGGGGAGATGGTGAAGGTCTTCAAGTATGTAATCAAGAGAATAATCAAGAAATACCGAAAATCTGTTCAGATGGTGATGGAGGTGCTTTTATTTCGTGGCAAGACAGCAGAAATATAGAGGAATCTTATATAGATATTTATGTACAGCGTATTGACAGCGAAGGAAGCCTGATGTGGTCGGAAGCCGACGAAGGAATCCCACTTTGCTTAGCTCCCGATGAACAACAAAGTGCACGGATAATCGAATCAGAACCGGGAAGTGCGATAGTTGTCTGGGAAGATAGACGAAATGATAGAAACACTTATGACCTCTTTGGAATGCGGGTTAGTGGTGACGAAGAGATGATTCGTCTCTGGGAGGGTGAACTTGGTGTGCCGATAGCAGTTGCAGAGAGGAATCAATACCAATTTAGATTGTGCCCAGATGAAAATGGTGGAGCTTTTATTGTTTGGGAGGATGAACGCTTCGATGGATTTCCGGAAGTTGATATTTGGGCTCAGTACATTAACGTTGATGGAGAAATCCAGTGGGATGAAAACGGAATTGTCGTTTGTGGTGCCTCAGAGGATGGTGATGAAGGTCTTTTTACTCAACTTTCACCGCTGATTTTTCCAACAGCAGACCAGGGCTGCCTGGCGGTTTGGGGAGATCGGAGATCAGGAAGTAGAAGTATATTCAGTCAAAAATTGAACCCGGAGGGAGATCCACAATGGGAGGGAAATGGTGTTCAACTTGCTGAAGGATTGGATGGGAATGCTCTATATCAACAGATTCATTCGATTGGTAATGGTGATTTCGTTATTACCTGGCTTGATGGTCGGGGTGGGCGAAATTCGATTCCATACATTCAATATTGTACTTCCGATGCTGACCGAATTATGAACACTCAGTTCTCAGCGAACGGGATACCTATTACTGAACCAAATGAGAATAGTGCAAGAGAAGTATTTTCGTTTGTTTCAGAGGATAACAGCACAATTATTGTGTGGGAAGATCATAGACGAGGTCAGAATCAGAGTATTTATGCTCAGAAAATTTCCCAGCGGGGTGAAAAACTATGGGGGGAAATGGGAATTAGATGCGCGGAATTTGAAGGTGATCCGAACTTATCAATGGGTTGCAATGACGAAAATGGCGGAGCCTTCATTGTTTGGAGGGCAGCAAATGACAACCAGGAATATAACATTTTTCTACAGCACATGAATGCGGATGGTGAAAGATTGTGGGGAGGAGAGGGCATTCAACTAACTGATAATGATGTCGATGAAGAAGTTGAACATATTATTTCTGATGGTGATGGGGGTGCGGTTATTCTGTGGATTGCAGATGATCGGGAAACAGATGATGATCTTTGGATACAACGTATCAATTCAAATGGTGAAAAGCTCTGGGAAGACGACCGTGAAAACTATGGTAAACGTATATGTGTTGATTGGAATAGACAGCATCAAACAAAACTGCTTCGCCATCCAGATGGATTTGTTGTGGTATGGACTGATGAAAGAGATGATGAGCTCGGAACACCACAGGATGATATTTTTGGTCAGTTTATTTTGCCAGATGGCACTGATTTGTGGGTGGAGAATGGGTATTTGATTTGCGGCGAAATTAACCACCAGCAGAATCCCGATATTGCAATCGATAATGATGGATTCATCTGGGTCGTCTGGGATGATGATCGATATGATAATCACAGAAATCGAGAAATATTCATGCAAAAGCTTGATCATCAAGTAGATGAGCACAATCGTCCCCAGCATCTATTTGAATTATATGGAATCCCTGTTTGTTACATTGAGAGGGATCAACGAAATCCAGATATCATTCATGACGGTCAGAATGGAGTCTGGATTGCATGGGGAGACTGTAGGAGAGAGTATTTTTGGAGTGATCTTTACGCCACCCACTTGAATCCGGATGGAGAGCCCTATGATCCATGGGAAGAACACGGAAGTATTATCTGTAATGCCTTTCATAAACAATCGAACCCAAAACTCACACTGTTGAATGAAAATGGCGAGGGAGGAGCGATTGTGCTTTGGGAGGACAAAAGGAGTACTGGTCATGAGGAATTAAGCAACCTTTACTGCCGATTGCTCGATGATGATTTAGTTTCTGTCCCGGAACCAGTTATCACCTCACCATCCAATTTCACCCTTTACCCAGCCTACCCCAACCCCTTCAACTCAACAACCACAATCGAATATGCTCTGCCGTTTGCTTCAGAGGTCTCACTGAACCTCTACAACCTGTCCGGGCGGAGGGTTGAGACGCTGGTTAATGGGAGGATGCAGGCGGGGGTGCATCGGGTGAAGCTGGATGCGGGGGATATGGCTTCGGGGTTGTATTTTTTGAAGTTAGAGGGGGTAGGGCAGTCGTTTACGCAGAAGATAATGCTGGTAAAATAGGAGGAGTAAACAATGCGAAATTTGATTCTACTTTTTATGATTGTTTTAATCACTCAGCATTGCTCTGCAGAAATTATCAATGTTCCTGATGATTTTGAGACGATACAGAGCGCTATCAATGATACTCAGGCAGGTGATACCGTCCTGGTCCAACCTGGAACGTATGTTGAAAATATTACGTTTCGGAATACTATCACTGTTGCCAGCCTGTTTTTATTAACCGAAGATGAAGCCTTTATTGATTCAACCTTTATTGATGGTAATGAGGACGGTACCGTTATAACATTCTATTCAGGCCAAACCTCAAGATTAGTTGGATTTACAATTCAGAATGGATTTAACCGCATGGGCGGAGGAATATATTGGGATTGATGCGGTACCTGAAATAAGTTATTGTGTGGTTAAAAACAATCTGGCTGGAGATTACGGGGGAGGAATATTTTGTATTTTTTCAGGACCGGTAATTAGGAACTGCCGGATATACAACAATGAAGTGACACAAGGAAATTTCGGATTTGGAGGAGGAATTTACTGCACAGGTTACATGGGGCCAACTATTTCCAATTGTCTGGTTTACAATAATAACGCAAATGATGGCGGTGGAGTACATATAAACTGTTCCTCACTAGCGGTGGTGAATATTAATAGTTGTACTATTGTAAATAATACATCTAATGAGGCAGGTGGAATATCCGTAAGTGCTTCCGCTAATATTGCAGTAAACAGTTGTATACTGTACGAGAATAATCCCCAGCAGATTCTTCTTTATGGTCAGGATTTACCAAGTAATGTCTTTGTTTTTTATTCTGATATTGAAGGGGGTGAAGAGGCTGTTGAGAATAGGAATGAGAGCGAATTCAACTGGGTTGAAGGAAGTATCAACGAAGATCCCCTCTTTGTTGATCCTGAAAATGATGACTATCAATTATTTGAAGGTTCTCCATGTATTGATACAGGTGATCCGGATTTTCCATTTGATCCTGACAGCACTCGTGCTGATATGGGAGCGTTATATTTTCATCAAGAACGTGAATATAACAATCCCGTACATCAGCCTTTCGATTACAGATTTGGAATTGAAGCATACCCCAACCCCTTCAACTCATCTTCCACAATCGAATACGCCCTGCCATTCACGTCAGACATCACCCTTTCCCTCTACAACTTGTCCGGACAGAGGGTTGAAACGCTGATTAATGGAAGGATGCATGCGGGGGTGCATCGGGTGATGCTGGATGCGGGGGATATGGCTTCGGGGTTGTATTTTGTTAAGTTGGAAGGGGTGGGGCAGGCGTTTACTCAGAAGATAATGCTGGTAAAATAAAAGGAACATACAATGAAACTTCGACATATTTTTCTTGCTTGCTTGATCACTTGCTTCCTTGCTTCCTCAGGTTTATCTCAGGATTTCCGCAGGTGGGAACCTGAAAATGGCATCGCGGTTCGTCACAGTTGGCATGTGTTCTGGGGATTTGATCAGGAAAACACTCTCGTCACCAGGTTGGAGGGTGAGAATGTTTATGAGACTGCCATAATGTGGACAGATTGCCGTAATGGTGAAAGAGGAATTTCGCTTCAGGTTATTGATGCTGAGGGTGGGTATAAATTCGAGGATGAAGGCAGACAGGTTGTCTTTCAGGATGGCATGCATCCTGTTTCACCCTATATCTGTCCTTCTGTTGACGGAGGCTGGTTCATTGCATGGAACGAGGAGTTTCTTGGAGCCGATTCATCGCGAATATGGGTAACCAAGATAAATTCGGATGGCGAGAATATTTGGGGCGGAGAACAATGTGGTATTGTTGTTGTCGAGTCAGACAGGGAGCACGAATACATATTAAAACTCATCGAAGACCAGCAAGGTGGATGCCTGTTATTTCAACAGGGTTATCCTGACGGACCGTTTCAAATACTGGCGCAGCACTTTGACGCAGGTGGTGTGATAGTGGAAAACTGGGGTAGAAACGGTAATGTCCTAATAAACAGAAGAGATGGATTCTCCCCTGAAGTTATCCAGGATGATGGTGGTGGAGCAATCGCGGTGTGGAATTTGGATAATAGTACAATTCGTGCTCAAAAAATCACATCGGACGGACAATTGCCCTGGGGTGGTGGTGGTGTAGAAATTCTTTCTCAGAGCTGGTTTGATGGAAGTGTGACTATTACCAAAGACGGCAATGGAGGTGCATTTATAGGATGGGTCGATTCAAGATTTGATGATCGTGGAGTAACCTCAATATTTGCCCAACACATTAACTCGGAAGGTGGGATACTCTGGCAGGAAAATGGTGAACTGATTTCGGAAGATGATGACCGTGAATATCGAAACTGCCTGAGTATTGGGTCACTCGATAACTCTGTAATTATAAACTGGGATGCTGGAGATGAAGTCAGATCTGCTCGCATAGCGGGTGAGGATGAGTTGAATGTGGTATGGAGAACCGGTGGTTTATGGGATGAAAATGATTTCTGGGGGACCCAAATTTGCACTGATGGTGACGGTGGTATTTATAAGTATGGAAACTCGAGATTCCAGCATCTTGACTCTGAAGGAGGGCAATATAATGAGCGAGGGATTGACTTTGAATGGCCTGTCAGATCAACATCTATTGCAGTACGCCCATCCGGGATGATCGGAGTGTACTCTGAGTACAGTGGAGGTGGCGAACCCTGGTATTTTCGGGGAGAAATCCAGGCAAAACAACTTGTCATTGATGGGAATCGTTATTCACTTGAAGAACCAGTCACAATCATCGACAGATTCATTGCTCGCATTCATGATATCGGTATGCCGATTAATCTTGAATCCAATGGAGAAGGGATGTTAGTCTTAAATTGGGAAGAATATCGTCCTTTCAGAAGACCTGTCTATCAACTAATTAACACGACCGGTAACCAACCAGAATTTCACCTTGAGGAAAATGGGAGAATGATCAGGGACGATCAGTATTGGAATGGACCTTTTGATATAACTATTGATGAAGAGGGATATATTTATACTGCTTATGCGAGAGATAACGACTCATTTATTGTTTTTCAAAAAATAAATCCTCAAGGTGAAAACGAATGGGGTGAAAACGGTATCCAGCTAAGAGAAGATCACGGTATAATTGGGAGACTAAACATCGAAAAAGACAATCAGGGAGGAATTTATTTTGCTTATACCTATTGGGTAGATTTTGATGAATGTTTGGTAATTCAGAGATTGGGCACGAATGGTGAATTTGGATGGGAAGCTCCGGGAGTTGTATTTAATGAAATCGAGGTGATCGATCAAATAGAATTATTTTTGCTCGAGGATCCTGGTATAAATATTATTTGGGATGGCTTTTATGAGGATCATTTTACCAGATCAACGGCCATTAACAGAGGTGGTGAAATCCTCTGGGGTGGTCCGGATGAATATGTCGAAATTAGCGACTGGTGGTTGTCGAATCCAATTTCTGCCCGACATCCCGAAGGTGTAATTTGTGTTTGGTTGCAAGAAAATGAAATCCGTGGGCAATTTATCAATAATGATGGTACTTTACGGTGGAGAGATGAAAGTGTTGTAATTGCAGAAGTGGAAGATATTGTGCAAATTGATGTGGATATCGACAACGACGGGAATATCTGGGTAGCTGCGCGAAATGGAAATGTCATCGTTCAGAAAATAAGCTCAGAAGCACACAACAATCGACGTGCAGAAAGCCTCCTCGGTGAAGAAAACGGTCTGATATTCTGCGAGGTATCCTATTCAATGGGAAGTGTTCAGATTGTTCATGATGGTAATAATGGAGTGTGGTTAGTATGGGGAAACTCAGCTGCACGAGGTCGAAATTTTGATTCGGACATTTATGCAACTCACATAAATGAAAACGGGAATCCAATTGAAGGCTGGAGCAGAGATGGCAGAGCGGTATGTGATGCTTTCGGGGCGCAATACATTGCCGTTGCAGAACCCATAGACAATAGCGGTGAAAGCGGAATAGCTGTTGCCTGGATAGATGAAAGAACCTCATACAGCGGTATATGGACATCAGAGGATATTTACATCCAGCACATTGATGATGATATTGTCTCAGTTCCGGAATTGGCAGCAAATCCACCAGTAGATTTCCAACTCTATAAACCATACCCCAATCCCTTCAACTCATCAACCACAATCGAATACGCCCTGCCATTTGAGTCAGACGTCACCCTGAACCTCTACAACCTGTACGGGCAGAGGGTTGAGACGCTGGTTAGTGGGAGGATGCAGGCGGGGGTGCACCAGGTGATGCTGGATGCGGGGGATTTGGCTTCGGGGTTGTATTTTTTGAAGTTGGAAGGGGTGGGACAGTCGGTTGCACAGAAGATTATGCTAATAAAATAGGGAAACAGGATATGGCTGATCACAATAACTCAAAAACAATAAATTTGATTGAACTCGTTTCTAATGTGTTGTTCAGATTCAACGAGTTTACAGAAAACCATCTCGAGGAAAAAAGACCACCTTATTATCTGTTGATGGTCTATATGCTTGGACTGGTAAATATGTTCTTTATGATCGATATGTATGACATATTGGGTATAGATACCTTCTCAGGAAACCGTTTGTACATTTTTATAGGCACACTTGTCCTTGGGCTGTTAATCGGCGTCATCGTTTTAATATTCAATGGGATAATACTGCACATTCTGGTAAAAATGAACGGAGGTAAGGGGGGATTAAAGCAATCCACAAATTTGGCACTTTATGCAGGATTACCAGCCTATTTAGTTTTAATCCCGTTTGTCATACTTCGTTTTGTTGAGGACGGATGGGTTTCTGATTCTCTGGAAATCACCTCCTGGCAGGTTGTTTTAAGAATACTGCTAATTGAAATATCCAGCATTTATTCGTTAGTCCTTTGCTATAAAGGCTGTTTAGCGTCAGAACCTTTCGGACATAATTGGACAAAAAGTTAAGGTGTGCTT
>CAYLYZ010000144.1:0-12891 GCA_964387885.1 uncultured bacterium
CATATGTTTACTTACAAAGAAAACGTTTTCAAAGAACTGTTCTTGGACAAGCTGAAAATGCCTATCCTACTTTCAACACATTCTCGCACACACTGGCAGGCGCGAATCCTGAGATACCCCGCCTTACTGGATTCCCGTTTTCACGGGAATGAGGAGCAGGAATGAGATTCTTGTCCTGGAGTTTCGTAGACAAGAGGTGTTATATATTGTAGGGGGGCACGGCGCGCCGTGCCCGTACGGTGTTGGGTTAATGCAAACATCCCGATCAAATGACATAACCGGGGTGCTCTCTATAACCTCGTTCCCATGCTCTGCGTGGGAATGCAGAGGTTCCAAGGAGTGCTGGCAGACGCCCTCGTCTGCCAGTTAAGTCGTTGTTATTACTGTCACACGAGGGCGTGTGTCAGCGCGAAACTGTATTCCCGCACAACCTGTCTGCGTGGGAACGCATATTCTCAATAGCTCTACTTCACCAGAATCAACTTCTGTGAGTGAGTCTGATTGCGTGTCGCAAGCCTGGCTATGAAAATTCCGGATTCAAGTCCCTGGGCGTTGAACTGTGCCCTGTGAATTCCGCTGGATACGCTGCCGTTTATTAACTCAGCGACGTTTCTGCCCATCGGATTGAAGATCGAGAGGTTTACCGGGCTCATGTTCGGTACCGAGTAGGTGATAGTAGTAGTCGCGTTAAACGGATTCGGGTATGCCGACAGGATACTGAACTCGTAAGGTGCGACATCAGGACGTTCCCTAACATCTAATGATGAATAGACGCGTACGATGAATGTTCTGGGTTCTTCATAATTGAAGAAATACAGGTAGTCTTCTACCATGTTCACCTCAACGTCGGCAACCGGATCAATCAGGGTCACCTCATTCATGTCAGGAACGGTCTCAGAGATATCCGGCCAGACCAGCAATACTTCGCCTTCTTCACCGCAGTTGACCGTAATTTCCCATTCCTGGGTTTCTTCTCCCTCCATCGGAGGGCGGACGTCACGGTTGAACAGACCATTACTGTGAGCTGGCCAGTTTTCACGATGTTGATAGAATCGGACGAAATTGTCGACAGGTGCCGGCGGGGGCTCAGGGTAATCGTACACATTATCAAAACCCCATGTCGCGTTTTCGTTGACACCGATGTACACGGCATCGCCAAACTCATCCATTGAAGCAATTATGTCGAGGTGCCAGTTTTCAGGTGTCGGTTCTTCAGCGTCATCGCGTTCCGGCTGTGGGTACGGAGTTGACCGATATACCGTTAATTGCACATTCTCCATCAGGCACATGTACCAGTAACCCTTCCATGCCTCCATGTCTTCACTTTCCACATACCGGTTCCCGACTGGCCAGTCCGGTTCTTCTTCCGGAATGTTATTATAGAAGTTGAACAAAATCGGGGTTACAACCTCTTCAGTGACAGCATCTTCAAATGACATTGTGCCTCCATTCAGAGTCACAGTTGCATTTACCAAGTCAGTCGTCTGTCGGAATGGGCAGCCCAGCATGTTCCAGCCTATTGTGAGATCAAATGTTACCGACTCGTCCTCTATTGGCAATCCAATTACGTCCATCTGGGCATCCTCAACTATCCCCAGGAAATAACCCTTCCCAACTTCAAGCTCATCCGGGACGGTATGACCCTGTTGAGGATTGAATCCGTAGAGTGCGTATATAAAGTCAAAATCGTCTCCCAACACCTCGGCTTTGGTCATGTCCTCCTGAATTAGCGGAATACTGATGAGACTCCATCCGGCATCGACATTTTTCGTCATTGTGAGCGGTGCGCTGCTGAAAAACGCTTCGGATTGGTCCGCGGTTTCCCCACCCTCTACGTCAAACAGTTCAACCTTGATCATGAACTCGTCTGAAAGGAGTAAAGGAACTCTCCAGTCAAGTTCAAAATTCTCACCGAAAACTGTATCAATCACCGTCCAGTTTGCACCGTTTTCGGATGAGTAGGAAACCAGAGTATAATCAAATCCGGCCTGCGCAATTCCATCCCAGGTGATTGTTACGAGCTCTGAAACTTCGAATGTCTCACCGCCGTTGGGGTATGTAAGATCGATAGCAGGAGGTAGATTCTGGTGGAAATAGTACATTCCCATATCAGCAGTAGTACCGTCCGGATCTTCATCAGAAGCAGGATCTCCAGCGTCAATGCAGGGGCTGTCTTCGGTCAGGTGATAGTCACCGTTATCAGCATCGACAAACAGTGGATCTTCAAAGATGTTTCCATCTCCCCAGACAACGCTGTTTTCATTTGCGAGCAACATGTTGTCATCACCGTCCGTAAAGTCGCAGTAGTCAATATTCAAAACGCTTGCTGCATTTGCGAGGCGGATATCATTCGGGAAGTTGCCACCGAAGATAACATTTACCATGTTGATTTCATTTTCTAACCGAGCCCTGATACCGCCGCCTTTATCGGGATCATTTGGAGCGGTATTGCCGTAAAGTGTAACATTGGTCATGTTGATGGTTATATCACCTGCCCAGTTGTTTATCCCGCCACCGATGTTTGTAGTTTCATTTCCAACGATCAGAACGTTGGTCAGGTTCAACACAACATTGGACAAACAGCGAATACCGCCTCCGTAAATGGCAGTATTGCTTCTGATTTCAACTCGTTCAACAGTGACCGGATTGCCGCCGTTACTTTCAATTGAAATACCCCCGCCATCACGAGCGGTGTTGTCCTGGATTATTGCATCAGTTATTGTCATCTGGCTGTTAGCGCAGTCTATGCCACCGCCGAATATGTTGTTGTTGCTGTTATCCTGGATGACAAGATGGTTCAATACAGGGGCACCACCATTAACATAGATACCTCTTGTTCCATTCTGGATGGTGAATCCTGTTAGCAGGCAAGCATCGCTGCGGTTCTGCATGGTCACAACAGTTCCGGAGCTGTACCCGTCAATGATAGTGTCGTCAATTCTATCGGGATCACCGGTTGTTAGATAGGTACTTGCAACAGTGATGTCTTTATTAATGTTTATGATTTCAAGATAAGTGTCCGGTGCAACAAGAACAGTATCTCCGGGATCCGCAGCATTTATTGCCAACGTAATTGAAGCTTGATCATCAGGAACATTAATAATGGCTGTCATGGACATTGACGTCCAAAAAATAGAAAGCATCACACTGATTAATAAAATCTTAGCAAGTGATTTCACCTTCTCCTCCAGTAAAATGATTTTGTCAATTGCATTACTACCAATCGCAACTTGGTTACTCAGTTTAAAGTGTTATGATACCACACAGAAAATGTAATACCAATCATATTATGAATAAATGTGTTTATAGTTGCATTATCAAGCTTTGATTTTGCATTGCTCTAAATAATGTAATGAATATGGATTTTACAATAGAGAGCCTGTTTAAGATTATTGGGTGTGTGGAATTATGAAGGGTTGACTTTGAATAAATTTTATCACTATCTTATTGGTTCGATTAAATTTTGATTCGGATTAATCGTTTTTGATTGAGAAGTAGATTTTAACGGGAACAATCGGGGTGTGGCGCAGCTCGGTAGCGCACCTGCTTTGGGAGCAGGGGGTCGCTGGTTCAAATCCAGTCACCCCGACAGAATATCTTAAGTGATAGCAATAAGTTAAAAGCCCTTGCTGAAATTGATTAGCAAGGGCTTTTCATTTTTTGTGCTCTATTTGTGCTCGGATTTTAACTTTTGGTGTTTTGGGTCGGGAGACATACGAATCTCTGTGGCAGTCAATAACGATTTGTTCTGTTGAATGATTTCATATACAACTGCTGCAATAATGTCAACCGAATTGACAGAAAAATAAACTTGATAAAACAACACTCAATTGTTCTCAAAGTGAGTGATTGAGTGTCTTTTGGTTAATATCAGCATGAGATAATGTGCAGAAATGCTATTAGGGATCCGGTTAGCATAGGCAGGATCCACGCTTGGGCGATTAGGTGAATATTTGGACTTAAATTGTGAGAAAAGCTGTTAGAGGGCGTTTAATCGATGAATCCTACTCCAAGCTAACTTCAATCATTGAGAAACCTCAAGATCAGATTACTCTTTGCTCTTGTTACAATGCTGGTTGAAGAACTTCTGCTCAATGTGTTTTGGTAACACAAGGCTCCTGAGCATGAGATCGTGTGTTCGAATCCCGCCGGGTGAATATAGCTGTTCAGTATTTTGCCACAATTACTTGGCCTTTGTTGAGATGATTCTATAGGAGCAATGTTGTGTTAATGGTTCTGAGATGCTCTTATTGGCTTTTTGAGAAAGTGTAACTGTTGGAAATGAATCAGCTCTGAATCCTTGACAAACGAAAATTCCAAAACTATCTTTGCACTCAGGCTAGGTATTCTTGTTTGCATCATTTATTCCCTAAAGTTTTAAACCTAAACCAAATGGTTTTATTTATTAGATCACGATGAAAGTAAATTTCCACGATTTCAAAATACAGGATTGAGTTTGTTGGTTTCTGAATCTAATCACTTAAGTGATTTCCTTAAAGAAGATACTTCTCTTGGATTACGGCTAGATGGATCATCTGTCAGAGAAAGCAGAATTTCTTGCTCTCCCCCACCAAATCTGATGCATTATTATGTTGACGAGCAAACAAAAAATATCATTAACAATAACCTCAAGTGGGCAGCTGGGGAAGCAGTCAGACCGATTTTTCAATTTGCATACTTAATGCTCCCAACACCTTGCAATCAGAGATGTTTAGGTTGTTTTACCGGGCAGGACAAAAACAGATTACCACCACATTTATCAGGTCCTTTCTACTCAGATGATGAAATAGAAAATATTCTGACGTTCCTTAAAGATCATGGAACTCGGGCTGTTGTTTATGGAGGTGGAGGCGAGTTGTTTGCCTGGAAGGGAGCGTTTCGATTTCTTGAACAAATATGCAATTATGGACTTACACCAATTATATTTACGAATGGAACGCTTTTATCTAACAAAGATATTTCACGATTAAATTCACTGGGTGTAGTACTAATTATTTCACTACGGGATGTCGTTGAAAAAAAACATAATCGAAATGTCCAAATTAACGGTTTTCGAAAGACTTTATCAACCATTGATTATTGTTTGAATGAGGGTATGCAGGATTCGAACAGATTAGCTGTAGAAATACCGGTAACAAAAGATAACACAAATCGAGTTCTTTTCGATTTTTTACCTATTATGCGGAATCTTAATATAATTCCTATGTTGGAAGAATTCATTCAGATCATGACATCTCCTGAAGAAAAAGAGCAATCCCATACTTTTAATGAAGCAAGAACATTTTTTGAAAATGCATGTGAAATTGATAATGGTCTTGGTTTCAATTGGCGATTGGATTCAGGTCAACGAATGATTGCACAACCACAGTGTCAACGGCCACTTTATTCATTTGCAATATATCCAAGCGGAGATATAATGGATTGTCCAAGCCACAGCATTCATTTTGGCAACTTTCGATCAATGGGAATAGAGGATATCATTTACTCCGAAACCTTCCGAAAGGCACTGTTAGACTTTAGTATTTGTGCTTGTTCTGTTTTCTATACATCGCAAAACTCAGAAATTCCCATTAATTTACCAGAATATTTGGAGAGATTACAATGAATCGACTGCTTCCAGATATTCCGAAAGTTGAATTTCCAAACGCTCCCTCTGATGATCTCAACACTGTTAAATACTGGGGATTCTATAGTATTGAGGAAATAGAAAAGAACCAACATTCATTGCTAATGATGGATTTAGATTTCGGAAGGAAGTGCTCACTAAAGTGTCCATCTTGTTTCAGAAAGAAGAACCCTGTTGATGACAAGTTTTACTCTGATCTTAGTTATGATCAGCTAATGGATGTTCTTAAGGATGCCAAACACATTGGACTTAAAGAAGTAAAACTGTGTGGAGCAGGTGAACCCCTTGAGGATTCTCGCCTTCTTCAATTAGCCGAAGATCTAACCGAGTTGGATATAGGATTATCTATTTTCACAAAGGCGCATGTTCTTGGTGACGATAATCACGTCAAACAGGTTTATGGTAAATTCGGGGTAACAACGGCATTTTCATTATGTCAACGATTTTTCGATCTTAAAACGAGTTTTCTTGTCAGTTTCCAATCCTTGAAACCGGACATCCAAGATGAATTAGTTGGCGGTATTAAGTGCTACTCTGAGAAGCGTAATAGAGGTATAGAACTTCTTGCCAATGCAGGATTTAACAAATCAACGCCAACGCGACTTGCGATTTGCGCCAATCCTATGATGTCATTGAACTTTGAGGAGTTATTCGATATATATGTTTATGCTCGTGAAAGGAATATTTTGCCGGTAAATGCAGCACTTATGGTTAGTGGGAAACAAATAGATTCAAATTTCTTAAGCATTCACGATGTGTCTTACAAAAAGAAAGAAGAGTTTTTTTTACGTGTATATCGTTACAATTTATCTCACGGCATTCAATCCCAGAATCAACTTTTAAATGAAGGCATTTCTTGCTTGCCAGGAATTCACCCTTGCAATCAAATTGCCGTTGGAGTTTACTTGACATGCAACGGCAACGTTCTCAGATGTCCAGGGGATAAGGACAAACCTGTCGGAAATGTTCATGAGCAAAATATCCGTGAGATTTGGGACAATCAAAATCTGAAACGCTTTGCTGGAGTATTTAACTGTAAGTGTCCATTTAAGGATGGTGTAACGCTGCCGGATGGTATTTATAACCGAGTCTTGGATAGATTACTGAACGTAAACTTTAATTAGCTTGTACAACTTGAGGTGTTAATCATGCGAATTAAAATGTATTTGACCTTCATAATTATTTGTATTTTCTGTACCTGCGGATGCAGTAAAAAAGAACCTGAAAGCATTACGATTGGAGCAATTCTCCCATTATCTGGTGATATTGCATCTTATGGAAAAAACGCCAAAAAGGGAATTGAACTTGCTCTCGATGAAATCAACTCAAATGAACAAAGCGGCATAAAAATCAAAGTGGACTTTCAGGATGGAGAGGGCGATGCGAAAACTTCTGTGAATATTATGAACAAATTCAGTAATATTGACAAATATCCAGTTGTAATAGGTGCCGCTGCAAGTTCGGTTTCTCTTGCGATTGCACCGGTAGCAAATAGAAATCAAGTTGTCCAGATTTCACCAATATCATCCTCTCCAGAACTTACCATAAAAGGGGGAGATTACTTTTTCAGAGTTTGTCCATCCGATGCTTTTCAGGCAGTCATTCTTGCCAAATGGATGCGGGAACTGAATATTGAAACTGTCGGAGTTTTATTTGTCAACAATAGTTGGGGGGCTAGTCTGAAAAAGCAATTTGTTGATGAGTTTCAATCCTTCGGGGGAAAAGTGTCAGGTATAGAGAGTACAGACGAAGGTGATCGTGATTTTAGAACCCAACTTGCCAAACTTATTGCAGATAAACCTGATGCGATCTATTGTCCAACTTATGGGAAGGAAGGGGGAGTGATTCTTAAGCAGGTTAGAGAGCTTGGATATAAAAACCAGATTTTCGGATCTGACGTTTGGAGTTCCCCGGAATTAATTACATCTGCTGGAGTTGCTGCGGAAGGAGTGAAGATTGTTAAACCAGCTCAATATGAAGGTGAAGCTTTTAAAGTATTCAGGAATGCATTTCTGGCAAAATACGAGGTCGAGTCTGATGTGTATTCAGCATATTCATATGATATAACTATGATTCTTTGGAAAGCAATTCTTGCAGGAAAAACTGATGGGAGAGATATTCGCGAGTATTTGCTAAATATGCCTTTGCATTCAGGAACAACAGGCGAAACTAAGTTTGATGAAAATGGTGATTGTAATTCGAAAGAATTCTCTAAGATATTTATTAATAATGGTATTCACCAAATAATTAATTAGAACAAGGAAATTTGTGATGAGATTCTTTCTTAATAAACAGCATCCATGGCCTGAATTCATTTCAGTAATTGTACTGTTTTTGGGAATTTGCCACACATTTGATGTTTTTGGGTTTCATTTTCCATCCGGTACACATGTTGCTATCACGTTGATATTGTTTATTGGATCTTATGTATTAATAGGCCTATCGCTTTTTAACGTTACGAGAATAAATCCAAATGAAACACTGCATCAATTATTAACACTACATAATCAGAGTCCAGAATTCTTTGTTGACAACAACTTACTTAATGCAAACAAAGATACATTTTGGGAGATAAATAAAAATGCTCATATTGCAGATTACCCAAATCGAATTTTAAAAGAATTGGTTCGTTTATATAAAAATGATCCTCAGCCCTGGATCAATAGTGTTGGGCAACAAGAAATAGAACTCTTTATTGAGATGATTGAAAGAGTTTCGCAATCTAGGTGTGTTGGTATCGTTGAAACCTTTGCAGATTACTGTACTCAATGTAAAATTATGTTAAAACGAAGCGAAAAGGGCAGTGTGATTTCTACTGTTCAAACCTCAACTCCAATAGGAACAGAGGATACTGATAAACCTTTTGAATTATACTTGGAAGAGACCATCGATTTAATATTAAAAGTTCAAGAACCAAGTGAAACACATTACTTAAGAGGGTATAAGAGATTGATTATTTTGGATAAGGATAGGATAGATGATATAATGGACAAAATAGATATGTTTATTGATATTTTGTTTGAGAAACTATATCTTCTCAGGAAAAAAGAAATTAATCCATCTCTTAATATTCTGACCTTAGGATTTATTAAAAAGGAAACAGCTGCAGAGTTCTTTTACTCAAATGTCGATATACTCATAACATCTGATTGGCTATCTTCTGTAGTATTTCAAGCACCTGATAATAGTGATACTTGGGCAGCGTGTGTTTACATTGACGAAAAATTACTCGAAAATGAAACGGCCGTATTAAGGAAAAAATTAGTAAATGGGTTTGATATTTTGTGGGGTAAATGCATAAAACACCCTTTTTCAACTGGATATAATCAGGATAATGGTTCACTGGACAAACAAAAAAGCAAAATACTTAAAGACATAACGAAGATTATTACTCCTATGGTAAATTAACCTACGTGCTTTCTCAAATAATAATTAACGGAGTAGTCGGAGCGTCCATATACCTTGGCATTGCCATCTCCTTCTCCCTTATTTACACCACCACCCGCTTCTTCCACTTCGCCCACGGTGTAATCTACACAGCCGGAGCATACTTCACCTATGCCCTTTTCAAATTCGGCTTGCCGTTCTGGGTTTCTATTCCGCTGGCAATTGCTTTATCCGCACTCCTCGGCTGTCTGATTGACATTTCGGTTTATAAGCCTTTGCGGGATAAGCGGTCTTCATCGCTGGTTTTGATGCTGGCTTCGTTGGGGATTTATGTTGTGTTGCAGAATTTGATTTCTATGGTGTTTGGGGATGATACTAAGTCGATTCGGACCTGGGAAGTGAGGGAAGGGCTGCTGGTTTTGGGGGCACGGATTACGCCGGTGCAGATTGTTATTATTGGGTCAAGTGTTGTATTGGCGGTTGGGTTGTATTTGTTTTTGAAGAGGACTCGGTTTGGGCGGGAGATTCGGGCTGTTGCAAGTGATCCTGAGTTGGCTAGGATTTCGGGGATTAATACCGACCGGGTCTTTTTGGGGGTGTTTGCGATTGGGTCAGCGCTAGCGGGGATTGCCGGGATACTGGTTGCACTGGATGTGGATATGACGCCGACTATGGGGATGCATGCGTTGATGATGGGGGTGGTGGCGGTTATTATTGGGGGATCGGGGAGCATTCCGGGGGTGGCGTTGGGAGCGTTGCTGCTCGGGTTTGCCCAGCACTTGGGGGCGTGGTATGTCAGTTCGCAGTGGCAGGATGCGATTGCGTTTATTATTCTCCTGATCTTCCTGATCTTCCGACCGCAGGGATTTTTCGGGAAGAAAGCAATAAAATCATTTATTTAGGATACAGAAAGTGAAAAAGATTACAATTCTAAGAAGGAACACTGAGAGTGGTCGAAAATGGTGGATAAAGGACTGGCAGGATTATCTGAATCACCTGTCAGAAAATAACCTTCATAAACCTCGAATTCCGTTCGCGATTTCAGCAGACTCATCAACAGAACATGATTACAATATCTATATGGGTGATTTTGAAAGCGAAATACCTCTAATCTTCAACCTTGATCAGAAACTAGTTGAAGTTGAAATCATTGATGGATAGGTAAACGAATTGGAATACCTGCTCCACATAATCATACTGATCGGGATTTACGTCATTCTGTCCAGCTCGCTGAACTTGATTGCTGGGTATGCTGGTATACTGTCTATTGCTCATGCAGCATTCTATGGTGTAGGAGCTTATATCGCAGCGTTAATGGCACTTAACCTGCATAGTCCGTTTCTTGTTAATATCCTGTGTGCTGTCGTTGGTTGCGGTGTTATTGGTGCTTTGGTCGGTATTCCATCGCTACGTATCAAAGACGATTATTTCGTGATAGCGACTTTCGCCTTCCAGGTTATAACTTTCAGCGTATTGAACAACTGGGTGTCGTTTACTTCCGGACCGATGGGCTTGCCGGGCATTCCAAGACCGGTGATTTTAGGGTGGGAAATATCATCGCATATAGAATTCCTGATGTTAACTGCTGTGCTCTGTATAATAACGCTTCTGATTATAAAACGAATAGTAAATTCACCCTACGGGCGATTACTCAAAGCTCTTCGTGAGGATGAAGTTTTCGCTCAGTCCGTCGGGAAAAATGTCTCAGCCTACAAAGTCCAGACCTTTGTTATCGGAGCTGCTCTGGCAGCTATTGCTGGCGTTATGTATGCATATTACATCAGCTTCATTGATCCGACCAGTTTCACGGTCATGGAGTCGATCTTCATCATTTCGATCGTTATCATAGGTGGAGCAGGCGGGATGTGGGGACCGGTTCTGGGTGCGGCTGTGCTGGTTATCCTGCCGGAAGCATTGCGGTTCGTCGGTTTACCGAGTTCAATCGCTGCGAACATAAGACAAATCATGTATGGCGGTATGCTTGTGGTATTTATGATGTGGCGAGCGCGGGGTTTCTTAGGCGAGTATTCTTTCAACAGTGACGAGGTGAAAGAATGAGCAGATGGTTTGAAATAAGGGGACTCGAGAAACGCTTTGACGGCATTACAGCTCTTGCTGATTTCTCAAACACAGTCCACGAGGGTGAAATCCTCGGGCTGCTCGGTCCAAACGGTGCCGGAAAAACGACACTCTTTAACGTCATCAGCGGTTTCATTCCAACAGACAGTGGTAAAACAACCTTCCGCGGAGTCGACATTACACGCTTTTCTCCACACAGGATAGCAAACACCGGGATCGCCCGAACCTTCCAGAATCTGCGGCTTATTCGCCAACTCTCGGTTCTTGACAATGTTCTTTTGTCGTTCAGACAACAACCGGGTGAAAGACTCGACAATGTGTTTTTCCGCAATGCGATGATTCGGAAAGTGGAAACAGAGAATACTCAAGTTGCAATATCATTACTTGAGGAAACCGGACTTGGTCACAAGGTCAACGATTTGGCGGGCAACCTCTCCTACGGGCAACAAAAGCTACTGAGTCTGGTATGTTCACTCGCAGGAAAAGCCGACCTGCTGCTGCTCGACGAGCCTGTGGCTGGTGTAGCTCCGGCAATGATCGAGAAGATATTGGGGATAATCAGTGAATTGCCGGGACAGGGCAAATCGATTGTCCTGATCGAGCATAACCTCGACGTGGTTATGCAGGTTTGCGACCGGGTTGTGTTTATGGATGCCGGAATGATTGTCAGCGAGGGTACGCCAGAAGAGGTCAGAAATGATCCCAAAGTCATCGAATCATATATAAATTGAGAGATTCATTTGCCTAAACAAGAAAAAATCACTGAATTGTGGGACGTTCTTCCTGAAAAACTAGCAGATGTAGAACATGATGCATTCGATTATAAGGATGTCTTTGTGCCTTATGTATCGAAAATATTAAAGAAATCTAAACCTCCTTTTGTTTATGTAATCTCAGGTGGATGGGGTTCCGGAAAATCTACTTTTATAAGGTACCTAATTGAGAGCCTCCCAAATCCGGAGGAAAAGAATATCATTGTCTACTTTAATGCTTGGGAGTCCTCAATTCACAATGACATTCGATCATGCTTTGTAGATGAATTAATCGAACAGCTTTCAAAAGTTGGTTCGTATAGGGGATATGGCTTTTCGGACCGAGATTTTCGCAATTGCAAAAAGATTCTCCTTGATGCAGCTATTGAAGCTTTCGCCGACTGGAATATTGTAACTAAGTATGCATCAAAAGTGTATAAAAAGAGCAGAGATTTAGAAAAAAAGGATTTTCGAAAAATTGTTAGATCCGAAAAAATAGTACGCAATGAATTTTTGAGATTGGGACAGTATTTGTCTAAAAAGGGAATTATAGTCTATGTTATTATTGATGAACTTGACAGGTGTCAACCACAATTAGCTGTAAAAATGGTTGAATCACTCCGGATGTTTTTTACTGGACGGGATCAAATCATAGAAGCTGTTAATATCAACAATGGATTGAAGGTAGATAGAAAAAATGACTCAATCCCAATAAAATATATACTTGCTGTTGATGAACAATTTCTAGAGCGGGCATTCGCCACTGAATATAAACTAAGATATGAGGATGCGAACCGTTACCTCACTAAATTCATTCAACTGAAATATCACTTCCCAAAAAAGAATTGGACCAAATTTGTAGATATGTATTTGAAAGCATACGGAAATTCAAATTGGAAGAATAATGTAGAAGGATATAATAAAGAATTAGGAAGGGATGATAAAGGTATTAATGTAGAATCAAGAATTTATTCAGAGTTATTGTCAGAGCTAAATCTTACCGTTCCCAGAGATGTTGCATATGTAATTAAGTATTTGCTTATTTGG
>CAYLYZ010000145.1:0-12481 GCA_964387885.1 uncultured bacterium
CTATTTCAGGACAAGACATTAATACTGGATTCCCAATCAAGTTGGGAATGAGGAAGATAGGTGATTCTCTTCATTCTCGGACAGACTGCTTCGCGGGAACGACGTGTTTTCTCAAGAAACGAATATTTCAAAGAACTCGGGGGCACCTGACGAAACAATGAAGGGTTGAAGATATTCAACCCCTTACGATCTCGGTTGGATTCAGGTTTGTTAGCAAAAGGGGCACGGCACGCCGTGCCCGTAAGAATTGAAATGTGGAGTGCGCAAGCCATGCTTGCGCGGCACAAGCATGGCTTGTGCACTCCGGGAAATACCTAAACTACCAAGGGCGCTTTGAAAGACGCCCTTGCGTAAACTCGAACTGAATTTTATGTCAAATTTGACAAAGGTCTTTTTAAGGAGCCAGCGGTTCGGATCCAAATCCTTTTGCTACCTCTTCTTCACTCAGAAGATCAATTTCCTGCAACACAGGCTTCACATAGGTGAACTTATCCTGTTTCTTTTCTTTCTTTTTATCTTCCATTAGTATTTTCCTCTTTTGTTTCTTGTTTCTAAGTAGTCTACAACGCTTTTAATCACCTGCCAGAAATTACTATTTCAGCAAAATCACCTTTCCTGTGTTGATATCAATTCCGTTATCAAGCTTTATCAGATAGGTTCCCGATGCATACTTGTCTGCATTCCAGTTGAATGAATGCACTCCTGCTTCCAATTCTCCCTGAACCAATATTGCTATCTCGCGTCCCTGCAGGTCAAAAACCTTTAACGAGATATTCTCTGCTTTCAGTAAATTATACCGTATCTGAACCATGCTGTTGAAAGGATTTGGATATGCTGAGTAAATACCATATTCGGTCGGTATATTCACTGTCCTTCCCGGTACCGAAACGTTACCCAGGGACGTCAATGTGAAGTTGAAGTATTGCTGTCTTGCCTCGTTTGTTCTGAAAGTGAAACTCTCTTCTTCGCGAAGGTTAATCATTAAATCTTCATTGTCGGTCAGGATGAATCCAACGTTGTCCGGTATTTCATTGATGTTATGCCAGGATAGGATTAACTCCTGATCAGGCAGGTTATAGGTACGAATAGTGAAATCCCAGACTCTCTCATTATTCAGATCTGCGGCCCGGTAATCATAAGTAAATCGAGTCGGGATTATCGGCCAATCCTCATGCGGGAAGAATAGATGCACAAATCGTGTTGCATGTGGTGTAAACTCAATAGCATCCATCAGATCGTAATCATCACTGGAAAAAGCATTAACACCGAGGATATTGTTTGGATCATTGAACTCACCATCGGCTGTGGATATACTCAATTGTAGAGACCACTCACCAACATCACTGTCCGGACGTGGTGGATCATAATCATTCTCGATGTCGTCCAGCATACATTGGGAGGCAAACTGAACGTGCAACTCCTTGTCAACAACCAATTGCTCAAGCCAGAATCCTTGCCATGGATTCAAATTGTAAGGAACTGCCGTCCCACTGAAATTGGTGTTGACGTACGATTCGCTCCAACCGTCCCAGACATATGCGTAACCGCTTATCCAGTTGGAGGCTGCGGCTTCGAAGAGTGTCTTGTACTGATCGTCAGTGGCATTGTATATCCATGTCGTACGCCAGTCCAGCATATGGTTGAATGGATTAGCAACTTGAGTTAATCCTCTCCGCGCAGGACCTGAGGTTGGGGCAGTTAAAGCAACATCAAATCTGGTCGCCTGATTTACTTCACCGTTATGTTGATTAGACGCGATGTCCATTACAGCATTGTCACGGCAGTCCTGAACCACCCAGAAACCCAGACCCGGTTCGAATGAAGCGGGATTACCCGCTGGTGCTCCGTTTGTATTATCCTCTTGATAGCGTTTATAGCCCTGAGTTGAAGCGTGATATCTGCTGATGCGCCAGTTTTCACCGTTTGGTGCATTGCCGTCGAAATCTGATTGAAAAATAGTTCCCGGGCTTCCATTGGTTGGATCTACAGGAACTCCAACCATCGACCAGCGGTTGCGTGGAATGGAATGCTGAATGCGTTGCGGATCAACATTAGGATTGATATCGTTTACCCACCAGGCAATGTCATCTTGATCTAATGCTGCGCCTATAATGTCCACATCTCCATCTCCGTCCACGTCAGATGCATGTGCAGCGAACGCTCCATCATAATTTCCTTCAATCACATGTTCTGTCCAGCTGCCACCTACCCAGTCTGTGTTTTCCCACCAGGACAGGTCATCATCAAGGCTGGCTGCAGCACATACATCTACATCACCATCTCCATCTATGTCAGCTGCATGGATATAACGAGGATAGTTTATAGTGGATTCAATCGTATTCTTAGTCCAACCTCCATCAGAAGGGCTACCATCGTTTTCATACCATGCTAATTCATCCGCAATTGCTCCTGCTGCAAGCACATCTATATCTCCATCCAAATCAACATCTGTGCAATACACCCAGTATGCAGCATCGAAATCTCCATCAATTGTTCTTTCGGTAAAATTTTCCGAACCGTCATTTTCCCACCATGTCACGTCATCATCCGTGAAAGCTGTCCCAAGAATATCAATATCTCCATCACCGTCAACATCTGTTGCATAAACCGAAGTAGCGCCATCAAAGTCACCTTTTACCGTGTGTTCGTTCCATGAAGTACCTGAGCCATTGCTGTTCTCCCACCATGTGAGAGCATCTGCAAAAATCGAAGCTCCCAGTGCATCCACATCACCATCACCATCGACATCAGTAGCGAAAACGCAATATGCACCATTGATATTAGAATCAATTACTCGTTCTGTCCAGCCACCATCACCCGGAGAGCCGTCATTCTGCCACCAGCGAAAGTCGTCTGCATCCTGAGCCGCTCCCAGGACATCCATATATCCGTCACCATTTACATCCGCTGCAAATACAGACTTCGCACCATCGAAGTTATCGTCAATAGTGCGTTTATTAAAATTCTCACTACCATCATTTTCCCACCAGACAATATCATCGGTCGTTTCACCGGCAGCTCCCAATATGTCCGTATCACCATCATTATCCAGATCGGTCGCATAAACACTCATCGCACCATCTATCATCGCGTCCAAACCATTTATCATCCATTCGGATGGCTTGGGATTGGGATTCTGCTTGTTTTCCCACCATGTTACATCATCAGCACCAAATGCAGCTCCCAGCACATCAATATCTCCATCTCCATCGACATCAGCTGAAAAAATAGATCCAGCATTGCTAAAGTCAGAATCGATTGTATGTTCTATCCAATCACCTTCACTTCCCGGTGTGCCATCGTTTTCCCACCAGGTGATGTCACCAGCTGTGTTTGCAGCCCCTATTACGTCCATATCACCATCTCCATCCATATCATTAGCATAGACACTGTATGCACCACTGAAGCTGCCATCAATAATGTGTTCTGTCCAATCACCCTCACCTCCAGGGGTACCATCATTCTCCCACCATGTAATATCACCATCAGAATATGCCGCTCCCAAGACATCAAGGTCTCCATCACCATCTATGTCTGCTGCAAAAACAGACCTGCTGCCATTAAAGCTGCCATCGATTGTATGTTCTGTCCAATCACCCAAACCTCCCGGGGTACCGTCGTTCTCCCACCATGTGATATCATCAGCTGAACTGGCAGCACCAAGAACATCAATATCGCCATCATTATCGATATCAACCCCATATACAGTGAAGGCTTCATCATATTCATTATCAATGAGGTTTTTATTCCAGGAAGTCCCGGCTCCTCCATCATTTTCCCACCAGGCGATGTCATCAGCCACTCTGGCCGCGCCAAGAACATCGAGGTCTCCATCACCATCAATATCTATCGCGTAAACGGATCTGGCACCGTCGAAATCGGTGTCTATGTCACGCTCTGTGAAGTTTTCCGTACCGTCATTTTCCCACCATGTGATATCATCATCGAGGTTGGCAGCTCCAATAACATCAATCTCACCATCACCATTTATATCTGCAGCAAAGACAGAGGTAGCTACATCAAAATCACTGACTATATTATGTTCTGTGAATGTTTCGCTGCCATCGTTCTCCCACCAGGTGACTTCATCAGTGCTTTGGGCAACTGCCAGAACATCCGCATCATTATCCCTATCCATATCGATTGCAAACACAGATGTCGCACCATCGAAAGCTCCATCAATGGTATGCTCTTCAAAAGTCGGTACAGGCGGAGGTTCGGTCAGGTTCTCCCACCAGGTGATTTCATTACCATGCAGGGCTGTGCCAAGGATGTCAATATGACCATCCCCATCAACATCAGCTGGATATACATCCCAGGCTCCATTAAAACTCCCATCAATGGTGTGTTCTGTGAAACCCTCAGCTCCGTCATTTTCCCACCAGGTAATATCATCTGCTTCGTTCGCTGTTCCCAAAACATCAATATCTCCATCCCGATCTAAATCGGCAGCAAAAACAGATCTGGCAGCGTCGAAATCTCCATCGATGAGATGCTCACTCCATGTAGTTCCTATACCGTTAGTATTCTCCCACCATGTGATATCATCATCACCAGCACAAGTGCCCAGCACATCGGTGTCTCCGTCCCCATCAAGATCTGAACCAAAGACATTATTTGCATTCCAGAATTCTACGTCTATATCATGTCGAGTCCAGGATGTTCCGGCTCCATTGGTGTTTTCCCAGAAGATAACATCATCATGACTTACTTCAGCACTTAATACATCTATATCACCGTCGCCGTCAACATCAACTGCATGAACAGATATCGCGCCCGTACTGGCAGGGATTGTACGTTCGGTCCAACCTCCATTAACAGGAGATCCATCGCTTTCCCACCAAGTGATGGTTTCCCAGTCACCAGCTCCTATCACATCCAAATCACCATCACCGTTGACATCTTCTGTTATTATACAGTGTGCACCAGAGAAGTCTACATTGATGTTACGTGCTACAAAGTTTTGACTACCGTCATTCTCCCACCAGACAATATCGTTTGCACTCCAGGCTGCGCCCAGTACATCCAGGTCACCATCTTTATCAAGATCGGCAGCATTTATTGAACGAGCCCCATTAAAATCTGCTTCGATGGTATGTTCTGTGAAATTCTCAGAACCATCATTCTCCCACCAGGCAATATCGTCATCCTCTGTGGCTGCTCCCAGAATGTCCATATCACCATCACGGTCAAGGTCAATAGTAGATACACAATAAGCCCCGGTAAAACTACCATCAATTGTGTGTTCGAAAAATGTTGGCGGTAGGGCGAAAATTGATCCTGATAGGAAAATCAACACAACAAATAATCGAATGAAGTGTTTCATGCTCAACTCCTTTAATTTAAATTGTACTAATAGCAAAATTTCTTCAGCAGACTACTCGGGTTGTTTGCTAATTGATTATAATCAATATGTCTGCACTTAAGTATCAGTTAAAGGAGTATTTTTGTGTGAGTTTTTGGAGTACAAAGAGAGGATATACAGTAATTTCGCATAGGGGCTGATCCCCGATCAGGGTCGAGGACAAGTTTATCAAGCCCTTTATGTTCGCTAAGATAAGAGGGCTCAATAAATTGGCTCCTACGCGATACTAATCAATTGAGTGTCGTCAGGTGGGGATGAGTTCTTTGAAATATTCGACACTTGTGAAAGCACGTCGTTCCCGCGAAGGCGGGATATCTGCTTCGCTTGCGAAGTGCATCCAGAATACACAAGCACTTATAAAATCGCTATTCCTGGAAAATCACAAGGTTCGAAGAAAACTTTGAATACTTCAAATGTCTCGGGGATGTCTGACACCACTCATCTGGTGTTTTTGAACAGACTGCGCAGGAATGACAAACTCGTAGAACTAACTTAATATTTCTGAGTATCCCAGAGTGATCTCGTGCGGATTCAACCTATTCCAGCAATCCATGATCAATAGCAAATTGAATTAAATCTTTACTTTTCTTCAAATTCAATTTTTTGAGGATTCTACCACGATAAGTACTAATGGTTTTGGAGCTCAATATTAATTCTTCACCAATCTCAACATTTGTTTTTCCCCTGGCAATTCTGAGCATTACCTGGTATTCGCGATCGGAAAGAAGTTCCGTTATCGGTTTTGTAAAGTCAGTCTCAAATGCATTTGCCAATTGTTCAGCGAGTGATGGAGTAATATACTTTAAGCCCTGTCCAATCTTCCTGACAGCATCGACCAATTTGTCGGGTGCGCTGTCTTTTGTCAAATAACCAGAAGCTCCCGCTTTAATTGCACGGAGGGCATATTGTTCTTCGGGATGCATGCTGATTACAAGGACTCGTACCTTGGGATTGCTGCTTTTCAAGTACTTGAGTGCCTCTAATCCACCTATACCGGGCATGGATACATCTAACGTTATGACATCATATTCTTTAGAGGCCACTAACTTAAGAACTTCCTGCCCACCATCTGTCTCATCAACTACCTCAATATCATTTGCACTTGAAAGAATATTTTTCAGACCTTCCCTTACCACCGGATGATCATCCGCCATTAAAACTCTGATGATGTCTTTTCTGCCGTGATGAGGTAATCTAAGCGATGTAACGACTGAAGTACCTTTGCCGGGTTGACTCTGAATACGCGTTTCACCGCCAAACTGCTCGGCACGTTCACGCATACTGGTCAGGCCTATTGAATCCGGTGTAAACACTCGCTCCATTGGAATTCCGACACCATCATCCATGATCTTTAAGATCAGCTCTGCATCTTTGCTCTTAGATTTTGCTTGAATCTTTTTCTCTAAAGAGATCGTTACATTTTTTGCCTCTGCATGTCGGGCAATATTATTCAGAGCTTCCTGGAAAACTCTGTAAACGGCAATAGATCTATCCTCATCAAGATCGATTTCTTCAATATCAGTATTTATATCGCAGACTATCCCGGTTCTACCACTGAATTCTCCGGCATGCCATCTTAATGCTGAAATCAAACCCAGTTCATCAATCATTTTAGGACGGAGTTTCGTTGCTATTTTCCTGACAGTATTGATAGTAGAATCTATTAATTCTGACATGCCGAGTGTCTTTTTATGAATTTCCTCTTGATTCATTGATAACTGCCTGTCCAGCCAGGAAATATCAAACTTCAGGGCAGTAAGTACCTGTCCCAGTTCATCATGCACTTCACGAGCCACCATTGCACGTTCTTCCTCACGAACGGTTTGAAGATGAGCTGCCAGTTTCTTGAGCTGGTCCCGTGATGTGGTCAATTCTTCGGTACGTTGCTTAACAAGTTCTTCGAGGTGGTCACGGTGCTGCCTCAGCTCCTTTTCTTTTTTTATCCTGTCAGTGATGTCATGCAAAGTTCCAATAATGACAGGCTGCGATCTACCCTCATCGTCATCGAGATGGCATTGAATTCTTACCGTAATTTCTTCATTGTTACGTTTTAGGTTGAGCAGTTCATCGGCAGGTTCCGTTTTTATCCTATTCAGGATGTCTTTAAGTTTAAATTGATCTTTTCCCTCAAAGGTTTTAAAAAATATTTCATTAGTTATAATCCCATTTTCGTTCGATATACCAAGAATTTTAAAGAATTCCTCTGATCCATTTATCTCACCTTTTTCGTTATTCATCTCCCAGCTGCCCAGACGCGCAATACTCTGTGCTTTTGTCAATTCAATATTTTTTAAACGGTGAATCTCAGCTTCACGTTGGGCTTTTTCAGTTTCAAATTCAGCAGTTAACTTCTTGATTTTTCTTGCTGATTCTTTGTTATAAATATCTTCCTTTAATTTATGGAAAATCCTGTAATGTGTCAGTGCACGTTCGTATTCACCCATTAGATTGTAAGTTTTTGATAAAGCAAGATGTAAATGATAAATCAGCTGTTTCGATTCTATTTCCCCAGCAATTTTTAATCCTTCCTCAAATGGTTTAACAGCATTTGCATATTTCCCGGTTTGAAGATATCTGCCACCTTTGGCGAATAATGATTGAACCATTCCATTGCGGTTATTAAGCTGCCTGTTTAGTTCAATTGACTCCTTATTTGTTTTTTCAGCTAATTCATAATTATTCATACTCTGATGCAGATTCGTAATGCTGGTTAATACCTTCGCCGCTCCAAGTATGTTACCAGCCTTTCTATAATATGTCAAACTTCTGTTGAATAAACTCAAGGCTTCGTCTTGTTTTCCCAGAGTTATATAATTAATCGCAAACTCGTTTAATACTCCTGCCTCTTCAGTCTGATCAAGATTATTCCCCGACAGATCAAACCTCTTCTGCAAGAAATCCAGGGCTTTTTCATTATCACTCAGTTTCCTGTAGGTCATACTTATGTTAAATAGCACCGTAATTATCAGATCTTTCTGGTCTAATTTCTCTGCATATGACAGAGCTTTCAGGTAGAATTCAAGTGATTTCTCAAAATTTGCTGTTGATTCATATACAGAACCAATCTGGTTACAGATTTCACCTGAAAAGGTTGAATTAATTTCTTCACTTATCCGTAATGCTTCTGAGAATTTACTGATTGCAATTCGATATTCTCCGGTTCTCCAGTCACATAACGCAATTAGACGGACTGTTTTAATAGAGCCTTCAGCATAGTCCAACTCGTTGGATAACTCCAGTGCCTCACGTGCGATTTTTTCAGCTCGGGACAAATCTGAATCGATCATGTCCTCAGCTTCTTGCACCATTTTATCAATTTTTCGTTCAGAGATATCTTTCACTAACTGTTTTTCTGAGGAATTATGTTCGTTTTTTTCAACTTAAATCTCTCCCTGGATTGCATTAATCTATCGGTAAGATAATTACAGGATTGAGGATTATCAACATATCTTACGTCTTGATTTTTAGATTATTTTCTAAGGATAGATTTATTATAGAGTTGATATTTCATTCCCACGCAGGCATGAATAAAGTAAGTTACTGTGTTTTCTGGATGCACTTCACATATAAAGCAGATGTTCCGCTCGAGCGGGAATAACTGATATTTACAGATCGGAATATTTTATAGAACTCATAATCACCTGAAATAAAGACGAATTTGGAAGTTCATGGATTATTAACCAACCGATCTGGATAATCTCAGCTCATCTCCGGTCTATTCAGAGGCATATACGCAACTTACTCGGTAATGGAATTCCTGAATCGATTCGTCACCACTCTGAATTGACACCTGCTTGACTTCCCGCATATCTCCGATTATCTCAGTATTATCTACATTTGAAAAGGTTAATGTATACTTCATGGGAATATCCTCTATCCCCTTCCAGGTAAGTGTGAAACTCTTATTGGGTATACCAACTGTCTTTACAGTAAAATTCCAGATTTTCGGACCATCAAAATCCATACTGCGCATATCACGAGTTAAATTTCCAGGACTAATTTCATATTCAGGATGGGTGAAGTAGAGTTGAACATAAGAACTTGTCGGGGGAGTTAATTCATTGACATCATGTGGATCATATAGTTCGGTTCCGTTCTCTCGAATGCCAAGTTTGTTGTTTTGGTGTAAATACTCACCATCGATTGAGGATACAATTAGCTGCAAATCCCATTCAGCTGAAAGTTCTTCCTTTCCCCGCTCTGGTTTGCTCCAATGGGTTTTCTTATCGACGATACCCGAATTTTCAATCTGTAGTTTTATATTCGGAGAACCATAAAATTCGTTCGCCTGTTCCTTTGTCATGGTAGTGGAAATCCATCCCGCTTGTCCCGGATGAATTTCAATATCAGAAGTGAAGGAATAATTATCCGAATACTCCGATCCATTCCATACAGACAAGTTGTTCACAACACGACCCTTGGATGCAGCAATTGAAATAGATTCTTTAGGATTACCTTCAGCGGTTAGAGTTATGGCATTATATTTCCACCATTTTCTAAATGGATTTCCAATCATTGTATAGGCTGGATTTCCATCATCACTCAAATTGAGTTCTATTGGGGCAGGATTGTCGGTTGAGCTAATACCCGGAAAGGAAATCGAATCTGCACCTGCAGAGCTAACGAACCAATATCCAACACCACGTTCCATTAAGGGTGGATCATTCCTTCCTCCATTCTGACTTGGTTCTCCGAAGCGGTTATAAGTTCCCTTTGTTTGATTCCACCAACTGACTCGCCAGTCCATCCCAGGAAAACCTTCCCAGCATTCAGTAGGATTGATTGATGTCGTGCTTATATTACAAATTTGGTAATATTTGCCTTTTAAAAATCCTTTCCCGTTATTATTGATTATTTCAACATTTTTTTCTGTACAACCTGACAGAAATACCATTACTAAAACAAATGAAGCGAACCTGAAAATCATTTTCTTCTCCGCAAATCTGTTAACTGATCTTAATATCAGAAGATTAATGGAATTGAGACAGGAGGAAACATCTTGATTGAGTCTGCTGCTCATTCTTCAGATATATAACACATCTGTAATCGAATATCAATGATTATTAAGGAGATTAATGGGATTGTTTGATTGGAAGTAACTTTGCCTAATGGAGTGCTCAAGCACGGCTTGTGCACTCCGGAAATACCAAAACTACCAAGGGCGCCCCGAAAGACGCCCTTGTGGATATCATGTAGCCCGGGTTCTCCGAACCCGGGAAATATGGTTTATTCGCAATCCCCGGCTTCGGAGAACCGAAACGAAGTGAAGCTCTGCGAAGCAAAAACCGGGCTACCAGACTGTTATCTATCCAGCAGGTATTCCTGCATCACCTGACATTCCCTGATCACCTGGTGCCATTCCACCAGGTGCCATTCCCTGTTCTCCAGGTGGCGGTGGTTCAGAATTAAATCCCTTCGCGACATCTACTTCACTAAGAAGATCGATTTCCTTCAACTCAGGTTTCTCGTATGTAAATATGTTCTTCATTGTTATGTTCTCCCCTATTGCATTAAAATGACTTTCTTTAACGAAACCTGATTGCCTGATACCAGCTTCATCATGTAGACGCCGGACTGCATGCCGTTTGCGTTCCAGGACACTGTGCCCTCACCCTGAAGGTTGCCACTGATTATATCTACCTGTTTACCGGTCATATCGTACACTTTCAGTGATGCTGTTTGATGCAGCGGAAGTGTGTATTCCAGATTAACAGCATTATTGAACGGATTCGGATAGGCATTGGTTAAGCCGAAGCCACCAGGCAAGGAACTCGAACCCGGTCCTACCCACTCTGGCGAGTATTCACAGATAACACGGAAGTGGAATACATCAATTGCTTCATCACCGCTCTCAATTGAAACCGGCTGCAATTCGCGCATATCACCGATCTCCTGGTCAGTATCAGCGTTCACTAAAGTCAGTGTATAATTTTCCGGAATGTCTTCAATCCCTTGCCATTCAATAACGAAACCGGTGTTGCGGATGTTAACTGTTCTCACGGTGAAGTTCCACTCTTTGGGACCATCATCGAAATCCATGCTGCGGAAGTCGTAAGTATAATTACCGGAATGGTAATCGTATTCCGGATGCGGGAAATAAAGCTGCACAAAAGAACTTGTCGGAGGCGTCAATTCGCTGATATCGTTCTGGTCGAAAACAGCGGTAGAGTTTTCCCGGATTCCGAGTTTGTTGTATTCATGCAGGTAGTTACCATCCTCTGAACACACAGTCAGGGGAAGCTCCCAACCTGGCAATGGTTCGTCCTTCCTGGGAGTTCCCGGTTCCTGTGGATTTATCTGCTGGACACCAAAATGATTAGCATAAAGAGTTATACCAGTTACATCGTTCGGATCCCCTCCAATACCTTCAATATAATCAAGAAATTGTTGATAAGTGCCAGGTATTACAATCCACCCTCCCAATCCTGCACCGATAAGATTTTGCCCTTGATTCATCGGCTCGGGATCATAATTACTCCCGTTCCAGACCTGAAGTGCCGATTCGATAAGATTTTGACCAATCCATGTATCAATAGAAAAAGCAACATTAGGACCATTAATAACTAATTCTACCGAGGTTATGTCATATTCAGCATTATACGGATTACAAACCATCGTGTAACCGGTATTACCATCGGTAAAATTCAAGGCAATTTGAGTTGTGATTTCACCATCAGATCCATCTGTTGCAATTGCCTCTCCAGCCATCACCAATGTCGATGTCAAGATATCTGCGATAAACCAATACCCATTTCCAGCAACCATGTCGGGTGGCGCACCCTGGTCCTGAATTGGATTAGGTTCTCCGAATCGTCTGTAACCCCAGTTTGCATGGTCCCACCAGCTGATTCGCCATGTATCTCCAGGTGTACCTATCATATCTGCCAATGTACCACCCTGGTCGAGTTGAGTAGATGTCGGATCAAACGGAACATCACCGATCGTCGTAATTATCCTGTACTGATTCATAGGTATTGCTGGATCGAATTCAAGATTGATGTCAGCCTTGACCACACCACAGGATAGTATGATCAGCAAAGAGACAGATAAATAAAGCTTAACGGTTCATCCGGTTAAAAAGTACTTTTGTGTCGAACAGTAATGGCATTTGAAACA
>CAYLYZ010000146.1:0-12459 GCA_964387885.1 uncultured bacterium
ACATAAGTAACGCGTTTTCAAAGAGCTATTCTTGGACAGACTGTTCCTGTTCGACTATCCGCCATCAGGCGGATTCGTTGCAGAATGTTCAAAATTAGATGAATTCGAAAACCGTAGCAAAAAGATAAAGATAAACATGATAAAGAAACTCTTAATATTGATCCTGATTCTTTCCATCCTGCCCGGATGTAAGAAAGACTCGCAGGATGACAATCCTGTAATTCCTGATATCTCTTTTAAAGTAACTCTTAATGGAGTACCGGAAACAGTTGTCGGAATAGAAGGTTCACCACAGAGCATACCTTTTCAAATAGGTGTTACCACTAATGATGGCCTGTTAGTGAGTAATAAAACGGTATCTCTAAGTATAACAGAGGGTGTGGGATCTTTCGAAGCGGCGGAGATAGAAACAAACTCCTTTGGTCAGGCTTCAGGATTATACAACGTTGAAATGCCATCCGGTCAAACATTAGTTACGATTACTGCCAGAGTGGAATCCTTTTCAACAACAGCATCTTTCAGGTTAATCGGACTAAATCGTCCGGCATCTCTAATAATTGAACCTCAAGACCGGGAATTTATTGTAGGTAGCGAGGAGAGTTTCGAACTTCCAATCAAGGCAACTATTCGTGATATTTTCGGCAACGCAGTACAGGGAATAAACCTGCGATTTGGTTTAATGGTTGATTCTTCGATTGTCGGTTCCAGAGTTTTCGGTACAATGACACAGGCGAATTCCACTAACGCAAACGGTGAGTCAGTTTCAGTTTTCAGACCAAATGGTGAGTATGGCAGACAGAAAATATTCTGTCAGATAAATGAACCCGGAGGATTCTTAAGTGAAATCAGAAACGAGACGAGTATCGCAATTCTACCTCTTGAGAATCAAATTAACTTTTTCCGGATACAATCAGATAGAGAGTTGATGAACATATCCCCTGCTCAACCTGAAACAGCTCGAGTAAATATCACAATTCGAGATTTGCATAATAATGGATTAGGAGGGATCAGGCCTGAAATATCGGTTAATATCGGCGGTTTACGTGGATCAGCATTGACAAACGAGAATGGTCAGGCAGAAATGCTATACGTTGTTGACCATCTCGATATCCCTGACACAGCGACCGTGGCCATTATTAGGGGTACAATCCCCAGAACTACTTGGGAATCAAGAGCTTCAATAACACTAATGCCGGTTGCTGCAAGTAATCCAGAGCTATCGCTAATGACTGATACACATGTCATTTACGCTGATGAGGGAGTGACAGCAGCTAATTTAACTGCAGTAATCCGAACGGAAAGCGGAGATCCTCTGCCCAATCAACTCGTTGAATTCAGTACTACCCACGGAATAGCACTATCTCCAATTCGGACGGACGAAAACGGATATGCTCGATCGATTTTCACCGATGTTGGTCAAGCTTCAGTTGATGAAGACGGAAATCCGGATTCTTCAATTGTCACAGCTCGAATTCGAATATTGAACCTGGAATCCACCGTCAGAATAATGATTCATCCGTTTGATAATATTACATCCTTTACCCTGAGACCGGAATCGAACACTATTCCCATCGGGGAAGATAACTCAATGCAGATACGTGCTCGAATTATGAAAGCCGGTAATATCCCCATACGTGATGGCTTTCAGGTTAACTTCACCTCAATAAGTGGAAGAATTTCTCCTCCAACTGCTTATACCACTATGGGTGAAGCACTTTCTGAATATTTTCCTCCGTTGTTCGTGGGTGTCGACACTCTTCAGGCATGGATTATATCCGATGGGGAAATTATGACCGCCTCTACAGCAATCCAAATAACTCCAGGTATTCCCGGACGCATAACTGTTTCTGCCGATCCTGAAATTATAATTGCCAATGATCCAAATAGCTTTTCAAATATATCCGCGAGTGTATTTGACGAATATAATAATCCGGTTGAATCAGGGATCAGGGTTCTCTTTGAAACTACTCTCGGAACAATCCAACAGGCAGTATCAACGGATGAAAACGGTGTCGCAATTGCCCAATTGCGTTCTGGGATCAGGACTGGAATTGCAGTTGTAACTGCCAGTGTAAGAGCTGGTGATGAAATCCTAAGCTCCGATGTGAACGTAACGATTGCTCATGGAGAAATAGCATTTCTGGAATTGGAAGCTGATCCCGCTCAAATTGCTGTACCGGAAGGTGGCGCAGGCGAAAGGACGACTCTGAGAGCAATACTGCGTGATGGAAATGGCAACCTGGTTGAAGTTCCAAAGTCTGTTATTTTTGAATTGCAGGGAGAGCCTATGCCTCCTCTGGGTTGTATATTCTTAGATAATTCACAACGGTTTATTACTCAGACAAATACCGGTGTAGCTGTCGCAAGATTAGAATCGGGGAGATTAGCCGGAATGAAACGTCTGCGTGTTTACTCCTTCCGTGATCAAGCTCAACAAGATACAGTTGAAGCCAATATTCAGGTCTTGGTAATACCGGGAATGGCAATTGATGTCGATATGAATTATTCGATGACGGGGTGGGATGCTGGAAATCCGATTTGGGGAATTAATGTAGTTGCAATGGTCTATGATAGGTGGGGAAACCCAATCCCGGATGGGACTCCGGTAGATTTCGAAATCGAACCCGAGATCGCTGAGATCTCTAATGGATCTGTTGGAAACCGGAATCGTGCCGGAGAATCTCACCCCGGCATGGCATTTACTGTGCTGACCTACGAGAGCGGTCGGACCTTTGCTACAGTTGATGTTTTAGCAACTATTGAAACTCCCGATGGCAGAGTATCCGGAGACATCGATTTTCAGTTGCCATTGCAAAATGGGCATCTTACAGCTGCAGCAAATGTTGGTAACTGGCATTTTGAAGAAGGACAGGAAAACGCGAATATCGAAATATCTGCTGTACTTAGAGATGGGCATGATGAATTGATAAACAACGGTGAAGTGGTTTTCTCGACCGATGCGGGTCATTTAAGGTGGTATAATCTTCAAACTGAAGAGTTTGAAGAACTCGACAGGTCAAATGCACCTCGAATTACAGGATTAATTGATCCGGAAAACTCAGAAGAACCGGGAACTGCAACTATTTACTTCCAGGCAACTGCTGATGAAATTTTCCAGGACCCGGAGGATGTCCAGCAGAGAATATTTATCGATGTCAGACTACATCATTATGCCGGGATTGAAGTCGATCCGATTATACTACTCTTTACGAGAGTAATTGAATAAATTTCTTACCAATGCTTGAAAGTATTTTCGCGTGTTGAAATGAGGGTGGTTACTGCCTGATTTCAAGCGAAGCGTAATCTGGCAGTTTACATTCACTTCGTTTATTTGAAAACTGCCAGAAACATTTAATAGATCCATACGAAAATACTTTTGCGCTGTGTAATAGATGAGGGATTTCTGTGTACTCAAGGAGAGAGGTCTTTAACGTACGTCATTCCTGCGAAGGCAGGAATCCAGTGAATTTCGAAATAAGCAAATCACCATCAAAGGAACGAATTGAAATGCTTCACTAATTTGTAAGTTTGAACAGGTGGTAAAGAATATATAATAAAGTTTACATTAGATCGAGGAGAGAGCATCATGCGTAAGATAGTGTTTTTTACATTAATATTTTTTGTTTTAATAATTGTCGGATGTGAGGACGATGATTCGGTCAGTTCACCAGATCCCGAATCTTATAGTATCACCATTACAGGATTACCAGGAGAACTCACCGCGCCTTTAGGTGCAGATCGTGAGGTGAATTTTGTAGTAGCTGTTCACAGTTTCGATGGGGTAGCAAAATCGGGAATAGAAGTATCTCTTTCAGTTGTAGGTGATATTGGATCAATTACTCCCCGGGAAGCAATAACCGACGACCGTGGTATGTTAACGGCTACTCATTCAGTAACTGTCACTTCAGGTCGTCAGACTATCCGAATACTCGCAACTGTGAATGATCAGACGGCATCGTCGTCATATACGCTGCTTGGAGTAAATCCCCCGGTGATGGTAAATCTGATCCCCGAAACAAGTGAGCTCATCGTACCAGCAGGGAGCAGCGGCAGGATAGAACTTGACGCAGTTGTTACCGACGCTTCAGGCGTAGCTGTTCCGGGAGTTAAAGTCATGTTTCAGTTGTCGCGCTTTGACGCCGATAATCCGGTTTTCGGATCAATATTCGGAAATGCATTTACTGATGCATCAGGTCGATCAAGTGCAACTTTCAGATCAGACCAGGGTTCAGGGACAGTGTTTGTAGTAGTTTGGATAGATGAAAATGGCTATGAAGAAATTCAGACAATGGTTCCGCTAACAGTGAGAATTCTTGAAGAAGAACCGCAAACATTCATCCTCGAAGCAAATCCAAACATTTTCACAGATATACATTCTGACTCACTATTAGTGTCAAATATTACAGTGACAGTAAAAGACCGTTTTAATAATGGTATACCAACTTTGCGAGTCTTAATGTCAACCGACCGCGGAACCATCTCTCAACCAGCACTCACCGACAATGAGGGCAGAATTCAGGTTCAGCACATTCTGAGACCATCCATTGATGCTCAGGATATTGAGGGAGATTTTACTGCCACAATTTCAGCAATGTTGTCCGAATTAGGCTGGATAGAAACGACAACAATTCAATATTCACCAGAAGAAATTCAACCGGGAAACCTGCTCCTTAGTACGGATAGAAATTTCATTTGGGCGGATGGAGATGGGTTGTCCTATGCAAATCTGACGGCAGTGTTAACCGATGCCAGTGGCGCGATTTTAGAACATGAAGAGATTATATTTACTACTTCAAATCGCTATAGTGTCGTTCAATCACCAATTCTAACCGATTCTTTGGGTCGTGCAAGAACAATCTTTGACGATGTTGGACGTCCATCGGTTAACGAAGAGGGTAACCCTGATTCTGTAACAGTAACTGCAAAATATCTACCTGCAGGATTAGAGACTACCGTTAAGATTATGATCCGGGAAAGGAATCCGGTCACACGAGTTGACCTCTACGCAAGCTCAAGACAACTTACAGCAAGCAGTAGAGATTCCACTGTTGTAAGAGCGGTGTGTTATCATAGCAATGGATCACCTGCCCCACCAGGAACTCAAGTGTTTTTTGATGCTGTATATGGGTGGTTTTCACCGTCCGTAGCAGTAGTTTCAGGTGGTACTGGTGCTGCTGAGACATATTATTTTGCTGGCAATGTTGTCGCAACAGATACTCTTATCGCTTTTGTGCAAACACCACAAGACACCGCAATCAGTAACGAAGTATTAATTGATTTAATCTCAGGACCGCCTTCTCAAATGGTATTGAGTGCAGTCCCGAATCGAATCCGAATTGGTAGCAGAGAACCTGTAGTTATAACAGCAACAGTAATGGATACCGCTGCAAATCCTGTCCGACCGGGAACCTATGTGACATTTACATCCACCTTGGGGACGATATCACCTTCAGCTGTAACTGATAATAATGGAGATGCGGAAGTAATGCTGCTTCCGGGTGTTCAAACCGGAATAGCTAGAGTAGAAGCATCCACTCATGGGATGTCAAGAGTTATTGTTGCTGAGACGAATGTAGAATTTCTGAGCGGACAACCACGTTCCATAGAGTTAACAGCCGATCCCGATGTAATAGAACCACGTGGAGTGGGAGGAAATTTAACATCCACGCTCCGGGCAATAATAAGAGATGCGAGCGGAAACCTGATGGTGGAGCCCATACCGACAATTTTCGAAATTCTTGATTGTCCTGAACCTCCAGAGGGACCAACATTTGGAGATAATGGACAAATGGTAGAAGCGATGACGAACAGCGGTATAGCAGTAGCTTCACTAACATCAGGTACTGACATGTTATCAGTTCTTATCATGGCATATACTTTTTCCGATGAAGATCGCCAGGATACAATCCGCACATATACAACTGTACAAATTGCGGGAGGTCCACCCGCTGGTATGAACATCAACATTGATGAGCATGGATATGATGCCGGTGGTGGAGCATGGGAAGTTGAAGTTGCGGTGAACGTCTGGGACGAAGAGGAAAATCCGGTCGCTAATGGAATAACAGTCAATTTCGAACTTGAACCGGATATCGGTATTATCCACCCGGCAGAAACAGGCAATGAAAACCGACGAGGAGCTTCCGAACCAGGAATGGCACACTCTCGCTTTATTTATCAGAGCCAGCAAACCTTTAACGAGACGACAATTACAGCATCTATACAAACTCCACAAGGAGATATTACAGAAGAATTCGAGTTCACTCTACCTTTGCAGCAGGGAGAATTGATGTTGAACGTCGATCCCGCAAATTGGATGTTCAATGAAGAAAATGATCAGGCAGATATAAGGATCTGGGCAATCCTCCGTGATGGACACGGTATTTTGATTAACAATGCACCCGTTCTGTTTACATCAAGCAGGGCTCGGCTGTGGTGGAAAGATTTCAGTAATGATCGCTTCATAATGTTCTTTCCCGATCCGGTAAGAAAGTTCACCGGTGTTGTAGACAGACAGAACAACGAAGAAGAAGGCACAGCAACAGTTTACCTGCGAGCCGAAATGCCGGATATCTTCCTCGATCCATTTACACTTGAACACCAGGTCAGGATTGAAGCTGTTCTGGAGGGCTATGAGGATGTGGTTGCGCAACCGAGGTTTGTTCTGTTTACACGTCCTGCAGGTTAGGCAATAAGAACCCAGAAAGGTAGAGCAAGCATTCTTGCTTGCCAATCATGCATAGCATGATATGTATGAATACCAAACAGGAACAGGCTGTCCAAGAATGCAGTTTCGCGCTGTCACACGCCCTCGTGTGACAGTAATAACAACAGCTTAGCTGGCAGATGAGGGCGTCTGCCAACGCGATTTGGGTTATTTTGGACAAGTTGGAAATGTTTAACCAACCGATGTTGGGTGGTTTAGGATTGTAATAAAGCCAATTTAGCAATACAAAAGTTTCGCAGCAATTATCAGGAGGGATCATCATGGATAAGATAGTGCGTTTGTTTTTAATAATCTCTGTCTTATTTACAATCAGTTGCAATGATGATTCGGTCAGCTCACCCGATACCGAGTCATATAATCTAACTATCACAGGTCTTCCCGATGAACTGACTGCACCATACGGAAGTACACAAGACATTGAGTTCGTCGTTAGCATATTTGAGGAAGATGGATTGCCGGCGTCAGATGTGGATGTCTCGATTTATGTTGATGACGAGATTGGCACTGTCTCACCTGCGAATGCAACTACCGATGAAAACGGGCAGGTACAGGCAATTCACACGGTTACAATGTGGTACTCTAACCAAACTGTGAGGATAATTGCGGCTGCAAATAACGATACTGTAACAACATCTTACACCTTAATTGGTGAAAATCCTCCTAAAGTGCTAAGGCTAATTCCTCAGTTTACCGAAATAGCAGTTCCGGATGGTGGGAGTTGCAGGATTGAACTTAATGCCATCGTAGGAGATTCTGCATGTCATGCTATGGAGGGAGTTAAGGTTAGGTTTCATTTAAAACAGTATAACGATGAATCCCAGGTTTTTGGGTCTATTTCCGGTGAAAGTCTGACTGATCCGATCGGTAGAGCAACAGCCGAATTCAGCTCTGAATCTAACCATGGAACCGTGTTTGCACAGGTTCTGATTGGTGAAGGAGATGTCCCGGACTTAAAGGCGCAAGTCCCGCTTACAATTAGACGTCTCGAAGAGGAGATTCATTACCTCAACATAAGTGCATATCCGCGAGACTATCAGGATGTTCACCAGGATGCTCTATTAACAACACAGATTATGGTAACTGTCCAGGATAGAGAACATCGCGGTATCCCAAATCTCCATGTAAGAATGAGCGCTGATATTGGTGTGTTATCCCAACCCACACTCACAGATCACAATGGCACGATCCGGGTTTATCACAGGTTAATACCTTCAATTCACGTACCGGATTTTAATGGAGATTTCACCGCGACAATTTCAGCTGAACTTGAAGAGCTGGGATTAACAAATAGCACATCAATACTGTTTTCACCGAGAAGCCAGCGGTTGAGTGTACTGACACTTGACACTGACAGGTTGTTTATTTGGGCAGATGGAGTAGGACTTTCATTTGCCAATCTGACTGCTACCTTAACCGAGGGTGGAAAAGGTATCCCGAATGCAGAAATTGAATTCACATCTTCGTTTCGCTGGAGTGTTGTTCAGTCTCCGATAATTACCGATAACGACGGAATTGCTAAAACCGTATTTGATGATATGGGTCGTCCTTCCGACCGGTTTATGGGTCCTGATTCGGTTTTAATCACTGCAAAATATCCGCCTTATGGATTAGAAGCGACTACCAGGATTTTAATTAGTGACAATTATCCCGTTTCACATATTAATCTATTCGTCGGGGCAAGATCCCTTGTAGCCGGAAGCGGGACTCGCACTCCGGTTAGAGCTTATGTTTTTCTTAGCAGTGGATCACAGGCACCAATTGGAACCGAAGTGTTCTTCACCTCATTGTTGGGAACTTACTCCGATTATATGGTTAGAACGGAGGGTCCATCCAGAGTTGCAGAGACATACTACATCGCTGGAAATCAGGTTGATACTGATACGCTCGCAGCCTGGGTGCGAGATCCGGTAAATGGCAGAGTTTACAGCAATAAAAAAACTGTCGACCTGGTCCCAGGGTCACCGGAGAAAATGCGTCATCAAGATGATGAATTGGGATACGAATCGGAAAATCTCACACCGATTCGGAATCGAAGTACGGAACAGAAATAATTTCAAAATTAATTAATTCACCATCATTAAAACGGATCGTTTACTTATAACCGTGCTTGAGAGTATTTCGCATGTTGATTTGAGAGTAGTTACTGCCTGATTTCAAGCGAAGCGTAATCTGGCAGTTTACATTCACTTCGCTCATTTGAAAACAGCCAGAAACGTATGATTTATACGAAATACTTTTAACCTGTGTTATATACGATTTGGGATTTTGACAGGTGAGGAAATAATGTAATAATATAGTTTACAGCAAGTCAAGGAGAGAGCATCATGCGTAAGATAGTGTTTTTCACTTTAATATTTTTGATTTCATTTTTATCAGGTTGTGATGATGATTCGGTCAGTTCCTCTGAGCTCGGGTCATTTAACATAACAATAACAGGACTTCCTGAGGAAATTACCGCACCTCTGGGAGTAGAACGTGATATCAGTTTTGTAGTTGCAGTTCACGGTCGTGATGGAACAGCTGAATCGGGAGTTGAAGTATCACTCTCAATTGTTGGAGATAATGGAACTATATCTCCCGGTGTAGCAATTACAGATGAACGTGGATTGATTCCCGCAACTCACACTACAACAGTAACCTCGGGACTAAAGACTATCCGGATACTCGCCAATGCAAATGGTCAGACTGCATCGGCATCATACTCTATACTCGGAGTTAATCCCCCCACAGTGGTAACACTTATTCCTGAAACTTCCGAACTCATCGTACCGGCTGGAAGCAGTGGTCGGATAGAACTCGATGCAGTAGTAACAGATGAATCGGGTGTAACCGTGCCCGGAGTAAAGGTGCGGTTTCAGTTAGGGCAGTTTAATAATTTACCGGTATTCGGTTCAATATTTGGTAATGCATTTACCGATGAATCCGGTCGAGTAAGCGCAACCTTCCGCTCAGATCAGGGTTCAGGGACTGTGTACGCTAATATCTCAATAGACGAAACGGGATTTGAGGAGATGCAGGCGAAGGTTCCACTCACAGTGCGAATTCTTGAAGAGGAACCTCAAACATTCATCTTAGAAGCAAATCCGAACGTATTCACAAATTTCGATGCGGATTCTCTTTTGGTTTCAAATGTTTCAGTAACTGTTAAAGATCGCAATAACAATGGAATCCCCAATTTGCGAGTCCTGATAACAACGGATATTGGAACGATTTCGCGTCCCGAACTTACCGATAGTGAAGGTATGATAAAGGTTCTGCATGTTCTCAGACCATCAGTAGATGCGGTAGAATTTCAAGACGATTTCACTGCAACAATTTCGGCAACATTACCGGAATTGGGTTGGACTGAGAGGGAGAGAATAAACTATTCACCTCGAAATATTGAGCCGGGAAATCTCTTACTCACCTCTCGCTGGAGACATATTTATGCGGATGGACCAGGATTGTATTTTGCTTATCTTACAGCAACATTAACCGATGCGGGGGGAGGAAGTATTGCTAATGAGGAGATAATCTTCACAACCTCTTTTGCGTCCAGTGTTGTCCAGTCCCCCATTACAACGGATTCATTAGGGAGGGCAAATACAATATTTGATGATGTTGGACGACCATCCGTTAATGAGGCCGGGGAGCCTGAAGCGGTGACAATTACTGCCATATATCCCCCAATGGGCTTGGAGAGTTCAATCGAGATAATGATCAGGGAACAGAACCCGGTTACACGAATTGACCTGAATGCTGCGGCAAGACAGCTAACAGCAAACAGTGGAGATTCGACCTCAATTCGGGCGACATGTTACCTGAGCAATGGTGCTCCTGCTCCCCAGGGAACCATTGTCTTTTTTGATGCAATATATGGTCATTATACTCAGGCTGTCGTACCGGTGTATGGAAGCGCTGGTGCTGCTGATACCTATTATATCGCAGGTCACTCAGTGAGGACAGATACACTTATAGCCTATGTCCAGACAGAAACCGATACAGCATACAGCAACGAACAGTTGATTGATCTTGTTTCCGGACCGCCAGCCATGTTAGTTCTGCAAGCAAATCCATACAGGATAAGTGTAGAATCTGAAGAGGATGTGACGATCACTGCAACAATTCTGGACGATTCATATAACCCGGTCAGACAGGGGACGTTCGTGACTTTCAGCACCTCTCTCGGAACAATCGACCAATCAGCAGTTACAAATATCAATGGGGACGCTGAAGTAATATTGCGTACAGGTTTAAGGACAGGTATTGCAAGGGTACGGGCAACTGTTGATGCAGGTCGTGGCCCGGTCTCAAGAGAGATTGATGTCGTGGTATTTAGTGGCGTTCCCCGCACAATGACCATTTCTGCCGAACCGGACATATTACAACCACGTGGATCAGGAGGACGTGAAACATCTAACATCGAAGTATCCCTGATGGATTCGTTCGGAAATCTGCTTTCAACTGAACATCCGGTTGTAATTGAAATATTAGATAGTCCGCCACCACCTGAGGGACCGACTCTTGGTGCAGGTGGACAAATTAATGAAATAAATTCTTACGAGGGGATCGCTCATACTGTGTTTAATTCCGGTGAGTCGATGTTACCGGCACTAATACGTGCATATACGTTCCCTGGTGAAGGCAGGATGGATACCATCAGTACACATACTGTCATTCAAGTTGCAGGTGGTCAGCCATTCGCGATGAATATTAACGTCGATGAGAATGGATATGATGCAGGAGGTGGTGCGTGGGAGGTTGAGGTCGCTGTAAACGTATGGGATGAGACGGAAAGCCCTGTTGCCGATGGAGTTATGATAAATTTCGAACTCGATGCGGATATTGGAATTATCCATCCGGCTGTAACCGGAAATCAAAACCGGCGTGGAGCTTCCGAACCGGGCATGGCACACTCGCGCTTCATCTACCAGAGTCAGCAAACGTTCAATTCAACGGTGATAACTGCAACCATCCAAACCCCTCGAGGCAACATTGTTGAAGAGTTTGAGTTCACATTACCTTTGCAGCAGGGGGAACTTATGCTCAATGTCGATCCCGCAAACTGGATGTTCAATGAGGATAACGACCAGGCGGACATCCGCGTATGGGCAATACTGCGTGACGGACACGGCGTGCTGATAAACAACGCACCGATTTTGTTCACTTCGAATCGAGCAAGGTTGTGGTGGAAAGACATCAGTAATGATCGATTCGTTGAATTCTTCCCCGATCCAGCCAGAAAATTCACCGGAGTTGAAGACAGACAGAATGACGAGCCGCCTGGAACAGCAACAGTATACCTGCGAGCGGAAATGGAAGATATCTTCCTCGATCCATTTTCTCTCGAGCAGCAGGTCAGGATTGAGGCAGTACTGGAGGGCTACGATGATGTCGTGGCTCAACCGCGGTTTGTGCTATTTACGCGTCCGGCTGGGTAATTTACAACGAAGGCACTAAGGCACTAAGGAAAAGCAAAAATCTCGTGGAGTAGCGAAGCCATGCTTCGCGCTTCCCGCACTTGAACCCCGCTAAGCATGACTTCGCTACTCCGGAACAGAGGTTAACAGTAGGTCGAACTTTCCAGTTCGACTATCCGTCGACAGACGGATTCCTTATAGGTTACGTTTCTGCCATATTTCAAGCGAAGCGTAATGTGGCAGGTTTTAGGGAAGTAGGTTAAAAACAATGGTAGGTCAAACATTCCCAGCTTGTCCAAGAACAGTTCTTTGAAAACGTTTTCTTTGTAAGTA
>CAYLYZ010000147.1:0-12448 GCA_964387885.1 uncultured bacterium
ATAGAGATCAAGAAATTAAGACATATAACTTGATCAAATAGTTAAAACTTCCTAAATTGATACTATTGATTATTAGGTTTTGAACACGGTTGATTTGGTTAAGTAACACTTTTAAGGAATTGGAAAAATGAAAAACACTCTTCATAAGCTCTCTCCGTTTTACATTTCAATTGTATTTCTCTTATTTTGCCTACAGCTTCATTCTGAGCCGAACATGCTCCTCGGTGAGAACGGTGCTTTTGCATGGGCTAACTCCGGATCCAATGTCTGTGACCTGTATTCTATAGAGGGTGGAAATCGTGTCATGCAATTCTGGAGTGAATTACGCGCTATTGACGGCATAAGACAGGTGTACATGCAGATCGTGAACGCTGATGGTTCTTTAGAACACGATCCGCCCCAAGTGCTCAGTGAACCACAAGCAATCTGCGGTAGAGTGCGCTCTGCAACCGATCAGGATGGGAACCTCATTGTTGCCTGGTTCGCAATTCTTCCGGATGATCCAAATACTCTGCATCTTATGTATATGAGATATGATCAGCAGGGAGCTCAATTCTGGAACGGAGAACCAGGAGAAATAACCCGGTTTGAATTCGGAGCTGATGACACCCCAACTTTAAAAACAATAATCCCCGATGACCGTAATGGATTTTATTTTATCCATCATAATGGCATTATTGCTATTGATGAGAATTTTAATCTGCGCGACAACTGGCGTTGGCACCTGCAAGGTCCATTAGAATATACTTCTTTCAGGAAATGGATTGCAGACGGTGCAGGTGGGTTATGGGTTGAGCATCTTGATAGTAATTTAGAAGTCTATGTTTATAATCACTTGACATACGAGGGTGATTTACTCTGGGATGATTTTCAAGCATTAGATGGTGAAGATTTTCCTGAAATGCAGGATTACGGCGCAAAAATTCTTGCCGGAGCGAACGGGGGAGCGTTATGCCATTACAAACTCGAGAACGAGAGGCGTCTTTTCTGTATTGATCCTGATGGCAACTTCATGGGAGAGGAATATCACTTTATACTTCCTCATCCAGAAGAATTCAGATTTACATTAATAAAGCAGGCGTTTGTTCTTGATGATGGCAGGATTGTTATTCACTATCAGGTTCATCCAAACAGAGATGAATATACAGACGTCCTGACCATCTATGATCCTGAGGAAAATGTCTTTCCGTGGGGTATCGCAGGGGTGGTAACGAATACCAGATTTGGTAATGATGGAGATTTTCCTTCAACATGGGTTTGGAGTACATCTCTTTTGGAACTTTCAAACGAAGATCTGATTCTTATTATTGGATTGCATGACTCTGATTTGGAAATAGAGTATTGGGCTGAAATTTACCGAGTCGAGTCCGAGGGAGAGTTAGTCTGGGATGAACCTTTTATTATCAGGCATCATCTCTTTTTGGCAAATATTGCTTCTGGATCTGAAAATGGATTTTGGCTTTTCGGATCGTCGACCCGAGGAAGATTTGGGAGAACACCATTCTATTTCCAACGACACAACTCTGATGGAACACCAGCATTTGAAGAAAATGCGAATTCAGGGATACGAATTAGATCAATTATTTATCACCCGTATGCCTGGGTAAATCACGCTTATGATTATCAATTGATTTCACGTGAAATGTATGTGAACAATTACATACTTCAAACCATTGGGAATAATGGTCAAATAATTGGTGATCCGGAGGGTAGAATAGTTCTGCAGAGTCCAATCCTTTCTGATTATTCATGGAGTGGGAAAGCTTTACAGTGCGGTAATATACACATCACACTGGCAGCCTCAAGGACTTCTCCCCGAGTATTTGCAGTTAATGATGCCGGAGAATTGCAATGGTCAACTATTCTGAGTGAACTTACTAATTGGGATACAAAAAAAGTAGATATACAAACGTCTTCTGATGAGCAGTATGTTGTAATCATTCTCAACAGGTGGGAGGAGGTTAGGATTTTACCTACCGTTTTTTTGATTAATGCAGAAGATGGTGATCTCTTATTACAAAGAGAATTGACACCTGATAGGCTCCCGGAGAGAGGCCGGAGTACTGACACTCAATTATGTAATCTATTAATTCAGGAAAACGAGATCTACACATTATATGCAAAAGACACACTCTTCGTTCACAAACTCGATTATGATGGAGAGGATCTGTGGGAAAATCCATTTATACAAGGGTTTCACCGTGAAGAGGCTGTTACAGTACCAGTTCCAAGAGCAGACGGAGGACTATGGATAGGCAAATATTGGTTAGAAGGGGGGTATATGGATGAAAGAATGGCATGGCTGGAAGGTTTATCTCCCGATAACCCGGAACTCGTTGATACAATTGAGGTTTATTCCGAACCGCTGCAAGGAGAAATCCGTGGTGAGATTTTCACTGGTGCTGACCTGGTTTACAGTCAGGGGAATATTTGGTTTGTTCCTGTCCTGACGCCGTATGCCGGAGAACGAATACACATTATTCCCGGTATACAATGCATAAATACGGCAGGTGAACGGATAATAGGTGACTTCGGCATTCTCCCCGAAAATCAGGATGAAATTGAGGATAATGATCTCATGGGTTGTTCTGATGGTGAAGGTGGTCTATGGGTGGTTTGGAAGCGGGGTGATGATTATTTCTATCGAAGAACTTTCGCAATGCATTTAGATGCAAATGGAGAACTCATGGATGGCTGGAATGCTGAGGGCAATCCTGTTTTTGAAGAAGCACTTGGACGAGAAAACAGTTTTATCGGATCAATTGGGAACGGTGATCTGCTTCTTGTTGCAGCCAACGAGAAACACTCTCCCTTTGACGAAATGAATAATCACCATTTCCGGATTCAACACCTGAGTGAGCAACCCCGTCAATCTGTTGAAAACAACCAGTCTTCGCACCCGGTTGATTTCAAAATAAATCGAGTATTTCCCAATCCATTTAACAGCCAGATTCAGATTGATTATAAGTTGAGTAAATCCGCGCTGTTAGAAATGAGTATTTTTAATATGGCTGGTCGCAGGATTCATCATGAAGTTACAAATAATGCAAAGTCAGGTTCAAATTCAATAACAATTGATGCTTCCACCTGGCCTTCTGGTCTATATCTGACCCGGCTGAATGCAGGGAATGATATCAAGACCGTAAAACTGCTTTGTTTGAAATGATAATCAGGACCAAAAACAAAATCATATTTCATGCTAAAAATTCGAAAATACAAAAATACCGATGCTGAAAGTGTTGGCAAACTCATCGCCGAAACGTATGGTAATTTCAACCTTTCATTTGCTACACCAGAGAGAAGAAATGAGTTTCTTGGACCTTTTCAGCATGCCTGGTCAAATGAGAAGTCACACAAAGAAGAGATCGCTCGTGTTATAAAAGCCTCGATAGTTTATGTCGCATTAAAAGAAAACAGGATTGTCGGAGTGCTCAGGGGGAAAACAGACAAGTTGCAAAGTTTATTTGTCAGCGGCTCAGAGCATCGGCAGGGGATAGGTCGAAAGTTAGTTGAAAAATTTGAGGCTGAATGTATTGCACACGGATCAGAATTCATTAAGTTAATGTCAACGCTTTATGCTGTGCCATTTTATCAAGCGATAGGCTACAAAAAGTCAACAGGTCTAAGGAGTATGAAAAGTTTTGATGGAGAGGGTTTCAGGTATCAACCGATGAAAAAGGTTTTGAATCAACCCTTCCCTTAGCCTGGGAGCGAATGATTCAGGGGAAAAATCTGCGACTATCAGCGTGGATCTATCTTATGGGTATTACACACAAAGAAATGGGAAATCCCTTTTTTTTCCAATTCGCTTCGTGCAACAGACAATACCATTTCTTCAAGTGCAGTTTCTTCTGCTGTAACTTCAATACCGTTAAGTATTAAGAATACAATAGCTGAAACAATCCCAACCCGTTTGTTTCCATCGAGAAATGGGTGATTGCTGGTAATATGAAACAAATAAGCAGCACCCATTGAATATAAATCAGGATGTAAATAAACACCATCAAATTGTCCCATTGGCATAGCCACAGCAGATTGGAGCAAACCAATGTCACGCACTCCAAGTGTCCCACCATAACGTGATATTTGATCCTCGTGAATTTGGAGGATCTCGTCCAGTGTCAGAAATGTGATGGATTTCAATTATTCAGCCAGTTGCTTCAAAGTGCGACCATATTTGCGATTCACATCCTCAAGTGCGGCTTTAAATTCCTTCTGTCTTTCTGTGTCGCGTTTAGGATGTATTACCAGCACATCGCCATCTGTTACAAGTTCAAGTGGTGTGTCATAATCGATTTTAAGCAACTCGAGAATTGGGCGGTCAATGATCAGTGCCCAACTGTTTCCATGTTTGATGAGGTTTTTTACCATTAAACCTTTCCTTTCGTAATCACAATGTAACAACTATGTGTAATCTAAATATTATTGGAATTCATCGCAAGCTTTAGTGTGATTTGCTCTTAAATATAAATATTTTCCTACTCTGGTTGCCTCAATCATGTTAGTCGATTATAACATGGCTCAAAAGTATTTTCGTATAGATCTATTAGATGTTTCTGGCTGTTTTCAAATGACCGAAGTGAATGTAAACTGACAGATTACGCTTCGCTTGAAATCAGGCAGTAACCACTTTCAATACGACATGCGAGAATGCTTTAACCACTGCTATAGGATATACATGTCTGGGCGAGCCAGACATTGCAGGCAACTATTATTAAGTTCGTGCTAATACCCGAAATGCACATTCCCTTCACCAACAATTTCCGAGATTCGCTTCAGTAAATCCGAGCTGGTCTTTACCGCATGTTGACCGACCTTGATCGTGCGGTTGCTGCCGTTTTCGTAGTTTAATTTTATAAAAACTGGGCGTCTACCCTGGTTTGCAGTAAAAACGGTTTCGAGTTTTGAGAGGAGGTTGTCGTTGATTTGCATTGAATTGAGTTGAATGCAAAGCGACTGCCCCCATTTTTCGGAGGCTTGTTCGAGAGGGACTATTTGTTCTATGCGGAGTTTTGGTTCTTCGTTATCATGCGATATCTTTCCTGACATTGCGACAAGTTTATCCGTGACCAGCATTTCGTTATATTCAGTGAAGACTTTGGGGAATGCCAGACATTCTATTGATCCGGACAGGTCTTCTACATTCAGAATCGCCCAATTATCGCCTCGTTTTGTCAGGCGTTTACTCGCGCTCGCAATAACACCACAGATTTTGACTTCCAAACCATCGCGGAAATCATCCTTATCTTCAAGGGCAAATTTCGTTAAACCATCAATCTCGGTTTTGTATTTTTCGAGAGGGTGACTCGTAACGTAATATCCGAGCATTTCTTTTTCGCGGGATTGGATATCCTCAACTGGCCATTCCTCGTGATCATGGAAGTTCGGAGGTGGGATATGAACCATGGGATCGACGCCAATTCCACCGAAAAGCGTTGTCTGTCCGCGGTCGCGTTCGTCCTGCATTGCCTGAGCATATGCTATTGCACCCGGGAGGGATTCGAACAGTGTCGCCCGGTTAACACCCATTGAGTCAAATGCACCGGCCTGAATAAGGCTTTCGTGAACTTTCTTGTTGGCTACCCGCAGGTCAACAGATGTCAGAAAATTGTGAATCGACCGGAATGGTCCATGCTCTTTTTGAGCAGCTACGATTGCCTTCACTGCAGCATCTCCGACATTTTTGACAGCAGCCAAACCGAACCTGATGCCCTGAGGTGTTGCAACGAATTCACTGGCGCTTTCGTTAATATCTGGTGGCAGGACTGTAATACCTCCAGCCCGGCATTCAGCGAGAAGTTTCATCATCATACTTGGGTTTCTGCGCCTGACCGTCAGGCATGAGGCGAGGTATTCAGGTCTGTGATGTGCCTTGAGAAATCCACATTGGTATGCAATTAAGGCATAACCTGCTGCATGCGCCTTTACGAAGCCGTATTTGGCAAACCTGAGTAGCAGATCCCAAATTTCCTGGGCAGTTTTTTTCTGGATGTCATTCGAAACACACCCATCTATAAACTCAGGCTTCAATTCCTCCATCAATTTAACTTTCTTCTTACCCATTGCCTTACGCAGGATATCTGCTTTACCAAGTGTGAAGCCACCAAGGTCGGTTGCAGTTCGCATAACCTGCTCCTGGTATATGACAACACCGTGAGTTTCTTTCAAAAGAGGTTCTAATTTCGGATGCAAATAGGTTGGCTTTCGTTTTCCGTGACTGCACGCTATATACTCGGGTATGTTATCCATCGGGCCAGGACGGTAGAGGGCAGCCATAGCGATCAGGTCTTCAATTCGTGTTGGTTTCAACTTGGCGAGGTTCTCTCTCATACCACCGGATTCAAATTGGAACACGCCAATAGTCGCACCCTCACTGAACAGCTCGTAAACTTTCTGGTCTTTGAGATCGATATTATCAAGATCAATATAGATTCCACGCTTTTTAAGAGCCTTGACTGTCATGTCTAACTCAGTCAGCGTCTGCAAGCCTAAGAAGTCCATTTTGAGCAGACCGAGCTTATCAACCCAGTTCATGTCAAACTGAGTATATTCCTCGCCTTCGCCTCCCATTTTATACACAGGGATGTATTCGACCGTTCTCCCGGGGCAGATTACCACTCCCGCAGCGTGAGTTCCGGAATGTCTTACCGATCCTTCAATTGTAAGGGCGTAATCAATAACCTTTTTAAACCTCGGATCTGAATTAATGAGTTTTTTTAATTCCGGAGTTTGTTTTATCGACTCACCGAGTTTGACATTAGGTCCATCCGGGATTAGTTTGGCAATTGAATTCGCTTCGGGAATTGTCAAACCATAAACACGGGCGACGTCCCTCACCGCAGATTTTGCAGCCATCTTTCCGAAGGTTGTAATTCGGCAAACGCTGTCATCACCGTATTTGTCGCGAACATACTTGATAACCTCCTCACGTCGGTCATCGGAAAAGTCGATATCAATATCTGGTGGGCTGATTCGTTCGGGATTCAGGAAGCGCTCAAAAATCAGATCATATTCGAGAGGATCAAGATTGGTTATCCCAAGGCAATATGAAACGAGACATCCCGCAGCGGATCCCCTTCCCGGACCAACCGGGACTCCCTGCTCTTTTGCCCACCTGACGAAATCCCAGACGATCAGAAAGTAGTTTGAGAACCCGGTTTCGAGGATCACCTTCATTTCCATTTCGAACCTGTCTTTAGCTGCCTCAGAAGGATTCTCACCATACCGTTCGCGAAATCCCTTAAGGGTCACATCACGCAGGTAAATTTCCGCATCTTCAGGAGTGGGATTTTGGTTTCCAGGGATGTCGAAGACCGGGTAGTGAGCTTCTCCAAGCTCAATTTTGAGATCACATTTTTCAGCAACTTCAAGTGTATTAGTTATTGCATCCGGGAAGTCAGGAAAAGCATCGGACATTTGTTCCGAACTCTTCAGGAAGAACTCATCTCCGGGGAAACGCATGCGGTTTTCTTCGTCGACTTTGGATTGCGTTCCTACACATAAGAGAATGTCATGAGCTTCTGCATGTTCCTGTTTCAGGTAGTGACAGTCGTTTGTCGCGACGAGTTTTATATTTAAATCTTCAGCTAATTGGGCAATTCCGGGAATTATTTTTTCCTGCTCATCAATGCCATGACGTTGGATCTCAAGGTAAAAATCATCCCCGAAAATATCTTTGTAAAACCTGGTAGTATCTAAAGCTACATCCATATTCCCATTTAAAACGAGCTGCGGTATCTCGCCTTGCAGGCAGGATGACAGGCAAATTATCCCTTCGCGGTGATCTTTGAGGAGCTCTTTGTCAATCCTCGGCTTGTAATAGAATCCGGTTGTAAAAGCTTCGCTGGCAAGTCTGGTCAGGTTCTTATACCCCGTGTAGTTTTTTGCAAGCAATAGGAGGTGATACCGGAGTCCACCGGCTTTGGAAGTTTTTTTTATTGTCCGTTTTTCCGGAGTGATGTACAGTTCACATCCAACAATCGGTTTGATTTCATGTTCCCTCGCTTGGGTGTAAAATTCAAGCGCTCCGAACATATTGCCATGATCAGTAAGTGCGACCGCAGGAGCTTTTCTTTCGTGTGTTGTTCTTACGAGGTCTTTGATTTTACAGAGACCATCGAGGAGGCTGTAATCCGAATGGTTGTGGAGGTGAACAAACTTATCCAACTGCTGTGGAACCTGTCAGTATTTGGGTTATCGAAACAAATGCAATCCGTCGATTTTGGGATATTATTGCATCCGCGGTGTTAGACTAAGGTATCTTATATTCACTGAATTGTCAACGCTCAAATTTCAGTCACGGATGAGCGATGTCCTTAATATTGGAGTTTAGATCATTTGGAAAACTATGCCCTCAATTATGTTTGATGTTATATGATTGTCTTGCATGGTTTTACTTTCATCGTTATATTTTAAAGTGATACTAACGATCGATCAGCTCGTAGATTTGAAAACAAAGAGGAACATCAGTTGTTAAAAACAGCCAACTTTTTCTCCTTAATCCTGCTCTTTATAACGCTTTGCCTTACAGCACCAGCAGAGATTAGTGCAGCAGCTTCTGAGACAGACTCCGCCACCGAAGGCATAATCTTAAACGGCAGAGTAGAAGTTTTAGAAAATTCTCTCCAGAAAGCAAATTTCCATTTTAACCTGAATGGAATCCGTCACAGGAATGTTGAGATTGACGGGAAAACATACCGGGATATTAGCCTCAATGGTGAAGGAAGTACAACTCGTCCTGATATGCCTAAACTCCCAGCGGTCAGTCGTTGGATTGTCATACCGAACGGAACATCGATTGAATTGATTCATAGAGATGAATCAAGAAGAACGATTGAATCGGATCTTCCCCCTGTGGTTTATCACGAACCGGGGCTCGAGTATTCCACACAAATGATCAACCCTGAAAACGATAACGAAATTATCTCGGGACTTTACCCTCCCGAACCGGTTGTCGTCAGTAGTCCTATCCGGATGCGTAACATCAGGATGGCGCAGATTACGGTCTATCCTGTTCAATATAATCCGGTTACCGGGGAGTATATTCAAAGAGAAAATCTTGATGTTGAGCTGAGATTTGTACCAGATCAGAATCGTGGTAGAGGTTTAGATTTCGAGAGGATCCCAAGCCCCGGTTTTCAGCGTCTCTTAGAATCGATTGCAGTTAATCCTCCTCCTCATCGCGATGACTGTGAATTGGTTGAGATGAGAGGGTATTATGAATATTACCTGTTTGTCTTACCGGAGACAATTGAGGGTGAAAACCCTGAGGAAGTCTTTAATCAGGTCTATCGCTTAATGGAATGGAAACGTAGAAGTGGTAACAAGGTTGACTTAATGTTAGCAGAAGCTGGTACAGAAAGAGATGGTCTTGAAATTAATGAGCAAATTCAGAATTATTACAACGAATTGCTCGAGCAGGGAATAGAACCATTTGATAATATTCTCCTCATCGGGGAAGAAGATATGGAACCTCCGGACAATAATTCTCATGGTCAGGGCATGGACATTCTTCTGGGGAGCCCCGGATCAGAACATGATGAAGCCGGTTGGGAAGATCATTGGGATCTGTACTATGCATATCTTGAGCATGAGGGTGATGAACTGGACTTTATTCCGGATGCGGCAGTAAGTCGATTTCAGGCGGGTAATATCGCCATGTTGGTAAATGGTATGCATAAAACGCTCAGCTACGAATCTGAACCCTACATGGAAGAGGAAGAACTGACGTGGTTTGAAAAGGCTGTAGTGGAAGAAGAACCGCTCCTTGATGTTGGAAATACAGTGGTTTTTACAGTTGATTACTTTGTTTACGCTCTTGAAAACAATAACAAAAACGTTGTTGCCCAATTCAGACAGGACAGACAGGACGGCACTGTATGGTTAGGACAACAGATATCAAATAGAATAGGATTTATCGCCGGTCGGGCACAGAATGAAGACATGAATTACTTTGGCAACAGGCAACCGAATGAGTATATGGAGGCGGTCGGTGTATATCCCATCGCATTATTGAATAGTGGGCATGGTGAAATTGCGATGGAGACACTGTTCTGGGTCGGCAGGGAGTTTTATGAAGAACCGGAGAATTACGACGATTCCAGTGGCGCAAAAGGGGCAGTCGCAGTTACATGTACATGGGCAAGATCAACTACAACTCCGAACAACTGCCTCGGAATAGGCATGGTTCACTCGATGCTCGACCTGAGACTCTCTTTCGGTTGGGCGAGAAACTGGTCTCTTATGAATCTCGCGAGAGTTTACGCTGAGGACGAAGAACAGGAAATGCTCCTGAAATACTCAAGTGATTTTCAGCTCACAGGTGAGCCGGGTATCTGTCAGTGGGAGGGTGTGCCGAGATTAATAGAGGTTGAACATCCGGAAACACTTGCCAGGGGTGTTGGATATGTTCCTGTCAGAGTGACCGATCCGGAATCAGGTGCGGGTATTGCTGACATAAGGGTAGTACTTCATAAAGGTACTCAAGAAGACTCTAATCAAGCTGATGTCGATCTTTTCAATGTCAAATACACAGAGGCAGATGGTTTTTGCTATTTTTCAATCGATCCGGAAATTGACGAATCGATTCAGATTACAGCTCTCGAACAGGATATATATCCATACAAGGGCACTATTGAGAGAGTTGATCAAGATGTTTCAATCGCTGCTTCGCTCGTTGAGATTAATGATGACAGTGGCAACAGCGATGGGATAGTTAACCTCAATGAAACCTTACAGGTCTTAATTTCAGCCAGCAATACCGGTAACGCAGTTGACGCAGTCAATGTGGTCGGTTTTGTAACATCCCTGACTGAAGGTGCTGAAATTGCTAATAACCGAACAGAATTTGGAAACATAGCCGTTGGTGAAACATCAGGAACTATTGCAAGTATTGACCTATCTGTAAATTATCCTTGCTCGGATGGAATCCCAATCCATTTACGGGTTGATTTCGAGTCTGAAAATGGAAACTGGTCATCGGTAGTCTCACTTGATCCACAGACAGAAAACCTTGTTATCGGTAATGTCCAACCAGGCCGCATTATTGATCATGGAGAACAACAATTCAATCTTGAACTGATCAACACTGGAAGGATTGCCACATCACCTTTCACGACGAGATTGATTACAAGTGGCTGGGGGATTGTTTTCCCGGAAGAAACTCTTGAGTTTAATGCTATCCAACCCGAGCAATCTGCCGCTGGTAACTCAAGTATTGTGTTAATCGCAGATGAAAGGATCATCCCAGGTACGCGGATTCCGGTCGAAGTCATCCTTGAATATGAAGGTATTCAGTTTGATTTAATTGAATTAGATCTCCAGGTTGATACTCCCGGTGAGGGAGATCCAACCGGTCCGGATGCTTATGGTTACTATGCATTTGATAATACAGATACGGAGTACCCACAATGTCCCGAGTACATATGGGTTGAAGCTCACGATAATGCAGACATTGATGCTGAACCCGTAGAGCTTAATCACGGAAACAATGTGGATGATTTTGGTACAATTACACTGCCATTTACATTTCAGTATTACGGAAGAGAATACGATACAATTATGGTTTCAACCAATGGATTTATTGTCATGGGAAATAATAGATTTGCGGTCCCAAATCCTCAGAATTGGCCGCTAATTGGTGGTGGATCAGGTGGCGCATCAGGTGTGCTCGCTCCATTTTGGGAGAATCTATCATTTGTACCACAATGGGCTCATCTTTATCACGGATATGATGAATATGAGAAACAGTATGTAATCGAATGGTATCGAGCGCAAATATATGCAACCGATTCTACTCTGATTTTCCAGGTTCTTCTTAAAGATCCAGCAGAACATCCAACTCGTACGGGTGATGGGGAGATAATATTCAATTATAATGATCAATTCAGATACCATGCTGGGGCTTCTTCACTCGAAACTCCCTATGCGAGCGTGGGAATAACCAGCCCGGACGGGACAACAGGCATATCGTATTCCTATGCTAATACTTACGATGTCACAGCGGCTCCTCTCGAAGGTCGGAGATCGATTTTGTTTACAACAAACGTCGATGATCCCACAAAAGCACCAGAGACGAATGTAGTCGAGGTTCCGAGCAGCTTTGAGTTTACGGATATCTATCCAAATCCCTTCAATTCAACGGCTACAATTAATTTCTCCCTCAATCAGCGAGCTGAAATCTCGCTAAAAGTCTACGATTTAAGAGGTAGAATGGTCGGCTTGCTTGTAGACGGTGTTATAAATCAGGGTCATCACACTGCAGAATGGACTGCTGAAGATTTGTCAACAGGGCTGTATCTTGTGAACCTGCATAATGGAGTACAATCGGTTACGCGTAAAATTGCTCTGATTCGATAGATGAGAGTCTAATTAAGGAGTGGTGTCAGGCGTCCTCGCCTGACACTTAAGTCGTTGTTATTTCGTCAGGCGAGGACGCCTGACGACACTC
>CAYLYZ010000148.1:0-12362 GCA_964387885.1 uncultured bacterium
TGATTAGAATGCTTGGTTACCAATAAAATTCATTTGATCTTAATGTTGATATTATGCACACACTAACGTATACTCCATTATGTAGATAAAGAACAATCGAGAGCTCGTGAACAGTACAAGAACATCGCGAAATAAAACAATCCAACTTTCTGAGCGTGAAATATTGAGATTCAGAAGTAAATTGATCCGGATTTCAGAATCAATTTCAATCGATCACATTACGGATAAGACTATTAACCAGGATGTGTTCAAAATACTGGATTTTCTTCCCAATCAATTTACAAACCTGATAATTGCCGATCCTCCTTACAATCTAACCAAATCATTCAACAGCTCTGAGTTCAAACATCGATCGCTTGATGAATACCGGAATTGGCTTTTGCTCTGGGTTCCAAAGCTGAAGCGGTTACTGAAACCTGCAGGATCAATCTATATTTGTGGAGACTGGAATTCATCTGCTGCCTTACAATATGTATTGGGGGAACACTTTACCGTGAGGAACAGAATAACCTGGGAACGGGAAAAGGGTCGAGGTAGTAAGTCTAACTGGAAAAACAGCTCGGAAGATATCTGGTTTGCAACAAATGGGAAAGATTTTACGTTTAATGTTGAAGACGTGAAGTTAAAAAGAAAAGTGATTGCTCCTTACACCCGGGAAAACGGCAAACCAAAAGATTGGGAACAAACCGACAATGGTAGGTTTCGCATTACTTATCCGTCGAACATCTGGACGGATTTAACTGTTCCGTTCTGGTCGATGCCTGAAAATACAGACCATCCAACCCAGAAGCCGGAGAAACTGCTCGCAAAACTAATTCTGGCAAGTTCAAATCCCGGTGATGTTGTTTTTGATCCATTTCTTGGTTCAGGAACTACTTCTGTAGTGGCTAAAAAGCTGGGACGTCGATATATCGGTATTGAAAGTGATGAGTATTATTGCTGTCTGTGTGAAAAACGACTCCAGATAGCGGAACGTGACAGCAGGATTCAAGGTTACACCGATGGGCACTTTTGGGAGAGGAATACGCTGGCAAACCAAAAAGCCCATAAGATTAAATTAAAAAAACCAGGATTGGAAAAACTGTAAATTTGAGGAATCATGGCAAATCCCTTTAAGGATATAATGCAGATCAAGCGGGATGAGTTCCCTCTGGCCGTTTTGATGTTCGGATATTTCTTTCTTGTAATTACAAGTTTCTGGATCCTTAAACCGCTGAAGAAATCCCTGTTCTTAACCTTCTATGATCAAGCTGGATTTGATATCCTGAATTGGCACATGACAGCATCACAGGCTGAACTGCTTGCAAAAGTGCTAAATATGGTTGTTGCGTTCGTGGCAGTTGTTGTCTTCACAGTACTCGTCAGGAAATTCAAAAGGCAGCAGCTCACTTTTATCTTTTCCGCGTTCTTTATGGTTTGTTATGTATTGTACAGCATAAAGATAAATAATCCCGGTTCAATTACTGTCTGGAGCTTCTATCTTTTCGGAGACCTGTTCTCTACTCTGATGGTTGCAACGTTTTTTGCATTTCTCAACGATTCGGTGAGCCCGGATTCAGCTAAACGATTATATGGTCTGATCGGATTAGGTGGAGTTACAGGGGGAGTTTTCGGAACAACGCTGCTGAATACGATGATAAAAGAATTTTCAAACAGTTCCTGGCTTTGGATTTGTTTCGGAATTGCGTTGGTAATAATAATTCTTGCACTTAAGGCTGGAAGACTCGTATCTGGTAATCCTCCATTTGAAATAGCTGAAAATGATGTCGAAGAAGAAATCCAAAATAAACCTGAAAGCTCCGGCAATCCAGCACTCGAAGGTGCAAAACTCGTCCTCAAATCGAGATATTTACTGGCAATTGTCGGAATAGTTGGTTTGTATGAGATTGTTTCGACTATAGTTGATTTTCAATTCAGTTCAACAATTACCCACTACCTTGATGGTCCGGCTATTGGAGAACAGTTCGCGAAAGCGTTTATGATTATGAACTATGTCTCTCTGTTCGTACAACTTTTTCTGACAAGTTTCATTATGACTCGCTTCGGCCTGACGGTTGCGCTTCTCTTTCTGCCCGTTGCAATAACACTCGGATCTACCATATTCCTTGCTTTGCCGATACTCTGGGTTGGTAGTTTATTCGTAACTGCAGACAACGGATTTGCATATTCAATCAATCAATCAGCCAAGGAAACTCTCTATGTTCCGACCACTCGAGACGAAAAATATAAGGCTAAAGCATTCATTGATATGTTTGTCCAAAGGTTGGCGAAAGCATTTGCAGTTGGTGTTAGTCTTTTAATCACAATGAATTTCACAGATTTCTCAAGCATTCGGTGGTTATCGCTCATATCATTATCCATCATTGTTGTTTGGATTATTGCTGTAAAATATGCTGGAATGAAATTCAAGCAAATGACCTCTGATGTTTCTGTTTAATAATTTGTATCTCTTGATTATGTACCATTCTATTCGTACATTTCAGCGTTGAACGGATGATTTGAGCTTTCTCTGAAATAACAACTGTTAGGAAATTGATCACTCCAAAATTCGAGGTGAACCTTGAGTAACGAGTTAAAGCGAGTTCTTCTTGTTGAGAAAAACAATTCTTATATTGAGCAAATTCAACAAGCATTTGAACTTTATGGTAATCCCTTTAAGATATCTATTGCTCGAAATCTGAAAGAAGCGAGAGCGTTAATTAATAAATCTGTCCCGGATATGATAATCACAGATTTGACACTTCCGGACGGCAATGGTACAATACTCTCAGAGTCAGGTGAATTCTCAATTTCTATCCCAACAATCATCCTTGTAGATCAAGACGATGTGTTTGACTCAACAGACACTTCGAGGAACTTTGATGCTGACTATGTATTCACCTCTGAAGCTACACTAAAAAATCTTCCCCATACTGTTGAACGGTCATTCCGTGAACACGATTTAGTAACCAAAACTCAAAAACTCGAAAAAAACATCGAATATCGGAGAAGATGTGAAGAGGCGATCTCTTTAGCATGCGAACATATAATTTCATCTGAAGGTTCGAGCCTTGATCAGGCATTAACCATCTCGAGCAATCTGCTTAGTGTTGACAGGGGATTCATTATACAATTTGTTAATGAGGATGAAGAAACCAGAGTCGTAAGTAAGTGGCAAAACGAAAACTATATTCAGGATTTTTTATTTGAAGGTGAAGTAATTGAAACATTGTCACAATGGGTGAAAGACGAGATCCGACAGAAAGACTATATTGCGATCTCAAAAACATCTGACTACCTCTTCAAGAAATCTGAAGAAAGAAATTTCGTGGAATCATTGACTGAACACTCCATTTTAATTCTCCCAATACGATCACAATCCGGAAAGTTCTCGGGCTTTTTAGGTTTCATTGATAATACTAAGCTGAATAAATGGTGGCGTGAAGATGTAAGAATGGTCAATGTGGTCGCGAAAATGATTGGTCTCCACTGGGATAAACAGATCTCTTTGGAAATGCTGGAAAATGCAAAGACAGAACTTCTCCAATCTCAAAAAATGGAGGCAATGGGTAGACTGGCAAGCGGTGTAATTCACGATTTCAATAACTTGTTGACTGTCATTACGGGAAATTCGGAAATTGCGATGATGGTTATGGAAGATAATAATCCACTTTACGATAATTTTAGAGAGATATCAGGCGCAGCACAGCGTGCAGCGGGACTAACCCGCCAATTACTGAGTTTCAGTCGCAAAAAACCTTTTGAACCGAAAATAATAAACCTTAATGATAATATTCAAAATATGATTAAAATGTTTCACCGCATTATTGGTGATCAGGTTACTTTACAAACAGTTCTGGATGATTCTCTCGAAAATATTAAGGCTGATCCGGGGCAAATAGAACAAGCCATTGTAAACCTTGTCGTAAATGCACGTGACGCAATGCCAGATGGGGGTAATCTGTGTATTGAAACTCATAATATTACCATTGATGAGGAGTTTATCTCTAAACACCCAGGTGCTAAGTCAGGACGAAAAGTGAGGATGTCCGTGAGTGACAGTGGTGTTGGGATGAGTGAACAAACAATTACCAAAATATTCGATCCATTTTTCACCACAAAAGACCTTAACAAGGGAACCGGGCTCGGATTGTCAACTGTCTACGGTATTGTAAAGCAATATGACGGGTACATAGGAGTTGAAAGCGAACTTGGGAAGGGTACCAAATTTAACATATATCTACCCTGTGTGGATGAAAAAGCTGAAGGTGATTTGAGTGACAGGAAAATCAAGAACCTGCCTCAAGGAACTGAGAGCATTCTCGTAATTGAAGATGAGGATAGTGTACGGGCGTACGTCTGTGCAATCTTGAAGAAGCAGGGGTATACAGTCATCAAATCTTCGACTGGAGAAGATGCTCTCCAACTTTGTGACAATTTAGAGAAATCTGTCGATATGGTAATAGTTGACGTCGTCCTGCCATTAATGAACGGTCAGGATTTTGTGTTTAAACTTGCTGATAAATGGGAAGATTTCAAAGTGTTATACATGACAGGTTACACAATTAGCGACCTTGTTAATGAAGGTAAACTCTCCCCGAACACAACATGCTTGCATAAACCATTTAATCCGGTTGACTTGTTATTGAAAGTGCGAGAAGTGCTTGACGAATGAAACATCTCTTTCTGAAAACACTTGGGCTGCAAGAGACCGAATTTACTCGAGCTGTCCTGATGTTCTTTTATATCTTTTTCATTATAGCTTCTCTTTTAATAATAAAACCGGTCCGCAACTCATTATTTCTGGTTGAGATCGGACCTGTCTATCTTCCGTACGCTTTCATTCTGGTTGCAGTGGCTTCAATTTTGGTTGCAGTCGGATACTCCCGCATTACCGCACGAGTAAAAATCATACCGAGAACCAACTTTTCTCTGCTATTCTTTATTGTTTCTCTTTTGGGAATCTGGATTCTGCTTTCGAATGGTTACCGAAAAGTCTGGTTTATCTACACCATATACATATGGGTTGCTATTTATGGTGCATTGGCAGCCTCTCAATTCTGGCTTCTTGCCAATCTTGTTTTCAATGTAAGAGAAGCAAAAAGAACCTTCGGATTCCTTGGTATGGGTGCAATATCAGGTGGGATATTCGGAGGATATTTCACGAGAATTCTCGCTCCGATCTCGGGAACTGAGAGCCTTTTCCTCTTCGCGATTTCATTTCTGGTGTTATGCATTTTTATTCTTCGTTTCTTGAGTTCAATAGCACTTGGTCGAATTAATGAATCCGGGATCACGGCAGGGAGAATTTACAAAAAAGAGTCGGGGACCGAGAATCCGATCAAAATAATTACGAAATCGCGCCATTTAACATATATCACCATTATTGTAGGAATTGGTGTAATAGTCGCTAACCTTGTGGATTTTCAATTTAATACCATTGCTTCAAAAATGGTTCATGGCTCTGATGATTTGACCGCATTTTTTGGATTCTGGATGTCCAATCTCAGCATTATTTCGCTATTAATACAGGTCTTTCTTACTCAACACATTCTTCGGTCGCTTGGTGTAGGCGCAACGTTATATTTCCTGCCAATAGGAATATTCCTCGCTGCCGGTGCAATCCTGATTATTCCGGGGCTTATCACAGCTGTAATTATTAAAGTTACAGAAGGTGGTCTGAAACAATCTCTGAATAAATCCGGAATAGAGTTATTATCACTGCCGTTATCAAACCATGTTAAAAATCAGACCAAGTCATTTATTGATATTTTCGTGGACAACGCAGCAACAGGATTAGGAGGAATTCTCCTTCTTATACTGTCTCTAATTCCCAACTCCGGAATTAAGCTGGTCAGCCTATTGATAATTGTCCATACAGGGATCTGGGTATTCTTCATCAACAAAGTAAAGCGAGAATATGTGAATGCGTTTCGATCCGCCATTGAACGGAGGTCAATCGATGTTTATGATCCTTCAATAAAGATGGCTGATTCCGAAGTATTCCAGAGTTTCCTAAACATTTTGGAAGGAAAAAATGACCGTCAGATACTTTATGTCCTTCGACTTATTGAGAATACCAGGGATTCGCAAATTGCTGGTATATTAAAGAAATTAATAACTCATCATTCAGTTGAAATCAAAGAGCAGGTTCTTAAAATGGCAAGCAGGATACCTGAAGCAGATATTTCAACTGAAGCGTTTGAACTTGTTACTAATGAGAATCAAATCGTCAGAAGAAGAGCCATACAATATCTGTATCTAAAATCCGGTCGGGATTCTGATGAACTGAATAGATATCTCCAACATGAGGATTATCGTGTACAGACTGCCGCGATGATCTGTCTTGTTACTGAATATAAAGGAGATCCTACTCAGAACGAGAACTATGACATTATTCAACTTTTTAAATCCATTTACACTGAAGGCATTGTAAATGAAGAAGAGACTGAAATATCCGCATTTCTGAAGAAAAACGCGGCTGAAGTTATTGGTATTTCTGGCAATAAGTTATTATACAAACACCTCTCACGTCTACTTCAGGATTCATCGTCTGAAGTAGTCAAAGAAGCGGTGAAAAGTGCGGGACTGAGCCGCGATCCCATTTTCCTGCCTCGTTTGTTTGAACTAATGCAGGAGAAAACCTACCGACAGCCTGTCAAACAAGCACTTACGAACTATGGTGATGAAATCCTCGGTGTTCTGGAACATCGATTGATTGATGAGAAACAACCCGCAGCAATCAGGACAGAAATCCCACATATTTTAGATCGAATCGGCAGTCGTAAAGCAGCCAAAATTATATTTGATAATCTCGATCAGGAAGACCTTAAGTTCCGATACGAGCTGTATAAAGCGATTCTGCATCTCCGGATACGCAGATCGGATATCAAATTTCCGAGAAAAAAAATCGAATATTACATTGTGCAGGAAGCTGAGAACTATTATGGTCTTCTGGCAGTATTAAGTCAGCATAAAACGAAGCAGGAAAAACTGACTCACATGGGATCAAGATCAAATGGCAATCAAGCTGCAAACGAATTGATGATAAAAGTTCTTCGAGAAAGACTCGATTCCAACCTTGAGAGGATTTTTCGACTCCTTGCCCTTATGTACCCGCCTGATGACATATACAATGCATACCGACGGATTATCGGCGGTAATCCGGAGCTTCATGCTAACGCAGTTGAATTTATCGATAATTTGTTAGATCCAAATCTCAGGAAGTACATTATTCCAATCATTGAGTACGATTCAATTGAAAAACTCAGTTTAAATCTCACAGACCTCCATGGTCCTTCTATTCGATCCGCAGATGATTACAGAAAAGTCCTTCTAAGTGGTTCTGACACGTGGCTGCAAGTCACCACCCTGTTCCTCGTAGCACACTCCGGGCGCTCAAATTTACTGCCTTTAGTGGAGAATTTGAGACTAAATCCGCTGCCCATAATCCGGGAAACTGCCGAATATGCATCGCAAAGGTTGAAACCTGCGTAACAGATTATTACCTTTACTTGGTTGTGAAAGTCTGTTTTTTTGGGTAACACATTTCACGTTCTAAACTGAAGATGAACATTTGCGCATTCATAATAACTTTCTGTAAATCGGAGACCTCACGTAATGATTACTACCGTTGAAAAGGTAATCTTCCTGCAAGAGGTTGACATCTTTGAGAAGTTAACAACTGAAGACCTCTCGCATATCGCAGCAATTTGCGACGAGATTACGGTTTCTCCGGATGCTGTCATCTACAAAGAGGGCGCGTATCCGGATAGTATGTACTTGACGTTAAGTGGAAAAATCCGCCTGCACCAGAGTGGCACTGAAGTAATGATTGCAAGCAGAAATGATGCATTTGGCACCTGGGCATTATTCGATGATAAACCCAGGGTAGTAACTGCCGAAGCCCTTGAAGAAAGCAGAATGCTCCGAATTGACAAAGAGGATTTCATTGACGTCCTTTCAGATAATGTTCGGGTAATGCAGGGAATATTAAAGGCATTGGTACAACGGATGCACAGTTTAGTCTCACGTGTTTCTCAATCAAGGGAATAAAAAAGAAAAGTGTTTGATTGGGTAGGTTTTTTTTATATCTTACCATATTAAGAATTATTACCCAAAAGGACATTAGTTGGTAACCACCACGGAGTCAGATAAGAAATGACTGAAGATAAAGAACAGAAACAGACCGTCGTTGTTGTTGATGATGATGAGATTGTGTTGACGAGTATCGAGTCTTTCCTGATGCTCGAGACAAATTATAATGTTGTATCTTTTCTTTCGGCGGAGAAGGCATTGGATTTCATAAGGAACAATGATACGGATCTTGTGATTTCCGATTATTTAATGCCTGAAATGGATGGTATTTCATTCCTCGCCCGTGTTAGAGATGAAAAGCCTGAAATCCCCAGAATAATCCTCACCGGATATGCAGATAAGGAAAATGCAATCAAAGCAATCAATGAAGTCGGTCTCTTTCAGTACATAGAAAAACCATGGGATAACGACGACCTGCTCATTATAATAAGAAATGGTCTTGATAAGTTAAGCCTTGTCAAGAAACTGACGGAGAAAATTGATCAGATAAATAAGGCATACGGCGAACTTGCAAACATACAAAAGGAGATCGTTCGAACGTTTGTATAGAGTTTTCTTTAATTTAAGTTCTACTCATCTCGTATGGGTGATTCACGAATCACCCCTTCATTTTAAGTTACTGTGTTAAATTCGTGGTGTCAGGTGCCCTCACCTGATCAACAAAATCTTCCGAGTAAGCACCTTTCTCGAACCCTTAAGCCCCACGAAATATACACCAGAAGCCAGATTTTCGGCTGACAGACTTATGGAATATGTTCCTGCCTGCCTGTAACCCTCAAACATTCCGTTTATTTGTTGTCCTGCCATATTATACAATCCGAGCGTCACATAATCCGCTTGTGACAACTCGAAGTTGATCGAAGTGGTCGAGTTGAATGGATTTGGATAGGCAGAAAGTGAGAATCCGGATGGTTGATTAGTTTGTGGTGAAGAGACTGAAACTGGAGAAATATCATAAATATATGTACCTCCACTGGTGAAAAGCAGCTTGTTATCGTGAACGATGAAATGTCCGTTGACAGTTTGTGATAGTGACAGGGTAGCAGCATGTGCTACCTCTAAATTTTCATTGATGTCAAAGATGTCAACATAGTTCTCACCTGAAGGATGAACGTATAACCGGTCATTGGAAATGTAGAATCTGTAACGTCCATATTCGCGGTCAAGGACGATCATTTCCCCATTAAGAGGATTTTCAGAAGAAACATCCATCAGCAGCAGTGAACTGTGAGGTTCAAGTTCGCTGTTATTTCTCAGGACGAGACAGTCGTTATAAATAACCGGATCAGTCTGCATCTGGTAAGGACATCCCTCATAATCAATTTGGTAACCTCCGGTATTCTCCGGTTGCTCGGGATTACTGATATCATATATTGTTAACCGGCCTCTGTCAGGTGTTTGATAAATGCATAATTTTTCCTGAACAGTAATAACACGATTATTCGAGTAATCGAGCCTGCTGACATGCTCGGGATTTTCAGGATCAGACATATCAAAAATCATAATCCCTGCTTCACCTCCCGCGACAATCAGAAATTCCTCATACCGCGCCAGATTGCCGGGGTAATCGATTGGACTCTGACCACGTTCATATAATTCCCGCGTCAACCGCCATCCCTCTCCCTCGCTGTCAAACAGATGCCCCTTTAGATTGATGGGACCATAGGTTGACGGACGCTGCCAGCCACCAAAATCTTCCATCGTACACCAGAATATAGCATCATCATATAGAATTGCACCGGTTATTTGACCATGATAAGAAACACGTTCATTTGAGGATGGAAGACTAAATCCTGAAAAGAAATCTAATCTTACCGGTTCGTAGGGATTCGAAATATTGGCAATCTCAATGTAACTACAATTTTCTTGCCTTTGGCCTTCATAGACTACCAACAAATTGTCCTCTACAGGCGCAATGCCTGACCCATAAACCTGAGAAGCCGGTTCCAACGCCAGAGTATCCTGCGAATAAGAGGTATTCGCGAGTAACAGGGACATCAAAACACACGCAACAATCCGAATTTTCATTTTCGTTCCCTATTTAACAAAGTTGATCGGTCGGGAGAACGCATAACCATTTGAATTCACAAAAATATAATAAGTCCCTGAAGCAAACCCCATCCCATCAAGACTCACACTATGATTTCCTGCATTCATCCATCTACGTGGAGTCAGCTCTTCGATAAGTCTGCCGAGTGGATCGTATACCTCGAGGCTGGTAAATCCAGCATGAGGGAGAGAGAAAAGGATATTAGTGTGGGAGTTGACGGGATTCGGATAAATATTAAGAATTGGAGATGGTATTGCTGGATTACGGTTGTCAATTTCCTCATCTACTCCAACAGGATCAAGAACCACCCCGATCTCGCCGTTGCGGTTTATCATCTGCAGACTCGAATTATAACTTAGAGCAGTTATCATGCCACCAGCACCGTCAGTAGTGGTTGTGTATAAATAATTTGAACCGGAGGGAACTCGAGCAATAATTGCACTCCCCCGGTCTCCCCAAAGACGGTTTCCGTCAGCAGATATCCGCTGCCCCCATATCTGATTAACCCATTCACCATTCTCCCGACGATTGGGATCACGATCAATCCATGCATAACAGACACTATTATATGATTCAACAGCATTAAGTTTACTATAGTATATGCCATCAGATTTAATATCTACCGGTCCATCCCAGAGACCCCCTCCATTAATATCGAGTGCAACAACCTGTAATGCATGACCGTAATCAGCCCATGCGACAAAGAAATGCCCGGAGCCGACATAGTTGACTTGCATTATTTCTCCAAGTCGAGTCTCACCTCGTCCTTTTTCGCGCTCATAAACCTGTCTCGTCCAGAGAGAATCACCCTCACTGGAAATCCTCATTGCTCTGATCCCAAGATATCTCCTGAGGGTATCATCAATGGTTATATGCCTCTCATATTCATAAGCCAATAAAACTCCTCCTGCTCCATCCGATGCGGAAGCCCTTAATCTATTTCGTCTTACATATACATCCTGTGGTGAAATTCTCGAATTCCACAATTGCTCACCGACCGAATCAATTTTTGTAATGAGTAATCTCTGAACCGTTACCGAACGCGCTACGATTATGCAATGGTCGCTGCTCATCACGATTTTTGAGCTAAGATAGTACAAATTACTCCCAATACCATCGTTACCCCAAAGAAAGTCACCTTCTTCATTAATCAATTGTAAACGCCCATATGTACTATTTCTTACCGAATGGATCAGGTATGTGTTGTCAATCGGTCCGGCATACATTCCAACTACACTTTGAAGTAAATTGGGTCTGTTTAGTTGTATGCCTTCCTCGTCCCACATTAGCTCCCTGTCAAGATTGGTCTTTTGAATGTATATATCACATTTGGTAAGTTCCTCCCAATCGAAAGGATACTCTCCTCGTGTCTCCCATTCCATATCATCTACAGTAAAGATTACCTCACCTCGATTAGTTAGAATAGGAAAACCAGTAGGTCCATAATATTCAGGAAGAGGATCGAAGACCTGATCCCAGGTAACATCCCCTAACCTATCAATATGACAGATTCCATGAGCCCCATTTACCCAACACCCACCGTTACCATCTGAAATCACATGACACCCACTGCGTAATGGCAATTCAACAGGCTCATCAGCAGACCGCCCCCATTCACAGAATGCTTGAGTGTTCAACAGCATTAGGATAAAAAGGACAAGTGGCAGGTATATTCTTAAGTTCAATTGAACCTCACATTACTAAATGTCGTAGGTCGGAATCTTATTCCGACACAATACTCGAACCCAATATCTGCAAATGGCGGAATAAGATTCCGCCCTACGAAATTTCCCGTAAGGCGCAGAGACTTCCCGATCCACAAACTTTGAAAGGATTGAAAATGAATATTTAGATAACTGGTCAAATGTTGACTGAATAAAAACGTTGTGACATAGTTTCCGCCTTATTAATGCAGAAAAGGTATAAGAAAATCAAACAAACCATCGTAATTTACTTCATACTGATACTAACTCCATATTAAATATAATTATGGAGTTAAGACATCGCAAGGTTAAAAAGAGGCGATTCGTGAATCACCCATACGGTGCCAGATGACCTGTTACATCGTTCAACAGGACTGTTAAAGAGGCTTCAGAAGTAGGAAAGGCATTCTCAGGCTGCCCAAGAATGAGAACTCTATCAATCTCTCCTCATTCCCAACTTGATTGGGAATCCAGTATATTTGTCTTGTCCTGAAATAGGTTGACACCCTATAAGTGTGTTAACTTAAGGAGTA
>CAYLYZ010000149.1:0-11821 GCA_964387885.1 uncultured bacterium
AGAGACAAGCAAAAAGCCAAAAAGCTATTTACACAAAATTCCTGACAGTGCCTTCAAACAGGTTGGATAATAGAAATCAATCACTGAAGTGTTTAAGCTGTAATTCTCCATTTTCAAACACACCGTATGTCCCGGATATAATCCACTCACCAATTGAAAGGTATCCACCATTTCCATGTGGTAAAAAACTGGCATGGTGGCGATGTCCCATTATTACATAATTATAACCTTGTTCAATTTTTTTGAATGCAAAGTCTCTATAAGGAATGAGGCCGAATTTATCCTCTTTGGATAAATGTTCTCGCGATGTTTTTGAGACTCTATTGGCGAACCAGATACCAAAATCGGGATGGATTAACTTGTAGATATTTTCAGTTGGTGACCAGCGTACCAAAGCCCTTAATACTCTGTATCCCCAATCGCCTCTGGCTACTCCATCACCATGCGTTATGAAGAAATTTCGACCGTCGATTTCAGCTTCAATTGAACCGCGATTTACTTCTAAACCGACACTTTCTCGAAGGAATTCTCCGAGGTGACCATCGTGATTACCGGCGAGATAGTGGATATTACATCCTGACAAAATCAACTCATGCAAAGCTGCCAAGACACGGAATCCGCCAGCAGGAACGGAGTGTTTCCATTCAAACCAGAAATCGAATATGTCCCCGACAAGAAAGAGAGTTTTGGCTTTCAGTGCTTCAGTTCTTAAGAAAGACACTACTCTTGATTCCCAATCCTCGTCAATTGCGCTGGGGATAAGAGGTAGATGGCTGTCAGACAGGAAATAAGCCGGTGATTGGCAGTTTATCATAAACTAAGGTGAAACCTTACAAGTTTGCACTGTAACCTGAAAAATGTTAATATATTGTCTAACCCCCTCAAACGCAAGTACATTTTACTGAACAGGGATTCGTTTTCATTAATAAAATGTTTCCCGCTCTATGCGACCCATTCTCCTGGCGATCCTGTCACATAAAATATACCAGAAAAATGAAATTACAAACCAGATTATTGTCGAAGCTATTAACCAAGCCCAAAGCTGTGATAAATTCAACTGAGGCTGAGCCAGTACCGACAATTCACCGTAAAGGGAAATCCTCCACAGATCCGCCCAGTATGTCATGGGCAGTATTTTCCCGAGCCACAGCATCGGAAGAGGAAGCATCGATAGTGGAATAATTGCCCCGCCTGCAAGGAAGAGGATTCCCGAAACTCCCTCCGCCCAAACCCAGCCCATCCTGTCTAAAATGAGCATAATACTCGCCAGCATCCACCCCAGAGCGAAGAGACCAATCAATCCGAAGCCCAAACTCGCGGCAAATTGCCCCCATTGAATACCATCCGGACGAAATGGCAGCCCGAGGAATAAATTCCCAACTGAGATTGTAGCAACCATACCGACCAGGGATATCATCAGTTTCACTGCTACACGCCCAACTATCTGAACAGGGAAAGGAACCGGAACAAGATAAGTATACCTGAGAATTTTATAATGTTCACGATCCTCAATAACGGCATAAGCAGCACCAGCAAAGATCGTCCTGATGAACAGAAACATTGCCGAACCCGCAAGGAGGAACGCCAGAAAACTCGGATCAGTGGTATCCTTCTTAACCACTAAATACATAAATACTAACATCAGGACACCGGAGATCGGTGCAATTAAGGCAAAGAGCAGGTATAGCAAAGGTGGCGCCCAATTACCCTCCTGGTCCCAGCCAAGTTTTGCATTTGCTTTTAATGCCTGCACTAAATGAGCGGTGTTCATTTAATCTCTTCCGGCAAGTAAAGAGACATGAAATTCGTGACATTCCTCAGTCATCAATCCGGCTTTAACCGCGGGATCATCGTGTGCAACCTTCTGAGCATCCTTTAAGGACTCTGCCTTGAAAATTACGACCCCAAATGCCTCATCCGTACACGGTCCTGCAAGTAGCAGGTTTCCATCCGCCAACATTCTCTTTAGTTTATCGAAATGATCAACCATAATGGATTGTTGTCCATCGCTGAGATTGCTCATCATGTCCGGTTGTGTGGGTCTTAGTAAATAAATAAAGTGCTTCATGTTTATCGGATCATTTCCAATTAATAAAGAATTGAATAACTATACCGGTTTAGAGGCTAGTTCAGCTTCAACAAGATCACATATTGCATGCCAGGCTGCAATATGCAGTTCCTGAATTCGCGCTGTGACCGCGGAGGGTGCAATAAATGAAATATCACATAAACCAGACATTTCACCACCACTACCCCCGGAGAAACCAATCGTCTCAGCCTGTAAATCTCGAGCTTTCTCCAATCCTTTTATTACATTAGGTGAATTTCCACTTGTTGAAATACCAACAGCAATGTCGTAGTGATTTGCCAGCGCTTCTACCTGTCGCTCAAAAACTCTATCGAAACCAAAATCATTTGCAACTGCAGTTATTATCGATGTATCTGTCGTCAGAGCTATTGCAGGATAACCGCGGCGTTCCCGGGTGTATCGACCGACAATCTCTGCCACTACGTGCTGAGCATCAGCAGCCGATCCACCATTTCCGAATATCAGGATTTTCCCACCACGACGAATACACTTTTCAATTGCGACTGCAATATCAGTTATTACTCCTTCGCTTAGCTTGTGCATTGCTGCCAGAGCTTCTCGCTGCTCCGCAAAGATATTTTCGAGTTGTACTTTTCCCACATTTAATCCTAAGTTGTAACGAATCCTACAATATAAGTGGAAAACCACCAATGTTCAACATTGGTGTGTGTTGCGATCCCTGTCATTATCCAGACATATGAAAAAAACCAAAATCCGCACATTTCCCCATACCGCTTAAATCTTGAACACACAAACCTATAAATGTTCCTGTGAATCCTGTACAGTAATCGTCTGACAGTTTACCTGCATAAAATTCATGTCCTGTTTTTTCCCAATCGGTTTGATCTCCCGAATAATAGAATTGGATTGAGTCGTAATTGAACTTGACCTTCAGGAAAATAGGGATTTCTCTCTCAATTGGGATTTGATCATAATATTCAGGTTTGGCTTGATCCATCCGGATGATACTCAGGTTTTTACCGATCTTCTCATCAGTGCTGATTCGCAAATAGAGGAAGTTCTTACGGTTATAATAACATACCAAACCCGCATGTTGCTGAAAGTTCTCCGGGGAGAATTCAACAACAGTCGAAACTTCACAAACAAACGATTTCAACCGCCTTGCAACCAAACTTTGATGAAATCTTGAAGTCAGTGATTCCCTGCCTCTCAACCGTAAATACCCGGGACGTTCGGTTAGGGAAAGCCATCTCGAATCAACCGGCTCTCTAAGTGTGTTGAAATGTAAATTCAGTTTTTCGGAGTCGAAATTGTCTTGGGTGGGATCCGGTTCGAGTTTACACTCAGGCAGGTCAGGTGCATGAACAGTAACAGATGGCTCATGCCTCTTATTCGACAAACGCAACCATCCTTCCCTATCCCAATAACAGCGCTGGATCGCGGTTTCTCTACCTAAGTTACAATGTTTTGCGCCAGGTAATGGTCGTCCACAAAGATGGGCCAGATAAAACTCCCCGTTCTGTGTTTCAACAAGCGATGCATGCCCAGCCTTCTGCAAGGCTAACTCAACATTATTAGCTGAAGTCAACATCGGATTTTCCGGATCCAGCTCGTATGGTCCAAGGATGTGTTTCGATCTGCACATCGTCACCATATGACCATATTCCGTGCCACCCTCGGCAGTCATCAGGTAGTAGTAGCCATTACGCTTGTAAATATGAGGAGCTTCTGTAGTTCCGGATTGAGTGCCTTTAAAAATGAGTTTTCGGTTCCCAATCAACTTTTTCGCTTTGGGATCATACTCCTGAATTAGAATCCCACCACTTACATTTTCAGTCCGGTAGTCCCAGATCATGTTCAACAACCACTTCCTGCCATTTTCATCGTGAAACAACGACGGATCAAAACCGCTACTGTTCAGGTAGGTAGGTTCCGACCAGGGACCTTCGATGTTATCTGCAGTAATCAAATAATTATGAGCATCAACAAACCTGCCGGTCAGGTTCTTCACATCCGTATAAATAAGGTAAAACAATCCACCCGAATAACTGAGACAGGGAGCCCACACGCCACCTGAGTTCTCATTCCCGACCATATCGAGCTGAGATTTCCGAGTCAAAGCATGAGTCAACAACCGCCAGTGAACAAGATCCCTCGAATGATGGATACGCACACCTGGAAACCACTCAAATGTGGACGATGCGATGAAATAATCATCTTCCACCCGCAGAATCGAAGGATCGGGATTGAAACCGGGGAGAATTGGGTTGGTGATGTTAAGCATGGAAAATGAATGGTTGTTAAACTGCGAATAGAAATTGATCTTAAGATAACTACCTTGATTGTTTGTCGCAATGATCCAGACGATAATGATTATGAATTGCTTTTCAGTAAAGCAACATCCATCTTTGTTTCATATTTGATGCAAATCTTTAAGAATAAGGATCTCCGATTTGTCGGGTAAGCGGTCGCGATTCTGGTTGATCGCATTTAAACTGCAGACGAATTCCAACTATTTGGGAGGCTGGTACAAATGTTGCGGGAATTTATCTGACAATGATGGAGAGTCCTGGTATCTTGAATGTGCATAAGATGGTTCAGGTGAATTAAAGGATTTTAGTAGAGCAGGCGTCTCTGCCTGCGGATTGATGTTGATTTAATAATAATGTATATTGATTTAGAAAGAAAATGTGTGTGCTGTTCGTACACAATTATAAATATTTAATTTAATGCGGATAAATATATCCACACTCTCCGGTTGGGGAGGATGGGTATATCTACCCGTCCTTTTAATAACGACAACAAACTTCACCCAAAAGTCAGGGCTGCATCTGGCGAGAGAAAATCATTACCTTATCTGCAAAATTTGCAGTAGCAACAAAAGGAATTCACATTGAAGAACTTTTTCGTATCCTTTCTTACCAACTTACTTTTTATTTCCTCACTGGTCTATTCCCAGGATTTCCGAAGATGGGAACCGGTGGATGGCGTCGCAGTTCGACAGGGGCATCACCCCGAGTGGTTCCAGTCCGGTGCTTATCGCACTGATGGTGAGCTCGCGGGAGAAGCTGCTATTACATGGAGCGATTGCCGTAATGGTGACCGGGGTGTGTACATTCAGGTCATTGATGCTGAAGGTGAACTGAAATTTCCTGAAAAAGGACAGCTGGTTGTTGATGGTGAGAATCGGCAGGAGGAACCGGTTATAACGGCTTGTTCGGACGGCGGTTGGATTATTGCCTGGGAAAATTTCAATCCTGACACATTGGGCAATATCTACTGCACAAAGGTTACCGCTGACGGTGAAGTTGTTTGGGGTGAGGAAAACATGGGATTGCCGATTTGTGTTGCACTCGGCGTGCAAGCAAATCCGGTTATTACTGAGGATGACAACGGAGGTTGCATTATTGCCTGGCGTGATCGGCGAAATGGTGATGCAGGCGACATATACGCAATGCATGTCCTGGAAGAGGGAAGAGTTGATCCGGATTGGACAGAAAATGGAATCGTTGTTGTCAGTGAACCGGGTCAGCAGGTGAATCATGATGCAGTTTCTGATGGAAATGGTGGGATGATAATCAGTTGGAAAGATGACAGAATTGGTGGGGATTTCAATTTATGGGCGCAAAGAATAAGCCCTGAGGGTGAACTTCTGTGGGGGGAGGGCGCACAGGTTTGTAATCATGAGTCATCGCAGGAAACTCCGCGTATCTGCATTGATGGTGAAGGGGGTGCTTTTATCGTCTGGGTTGATAACAGAAATGCCAATGAAAGCAATCAGGACATTTTTATTCAGCGTATCAATCAGAACGGCGAATCGGTCTGGGGAGAACCAGGCGTAGGTATTCCACTATGTGATGCGGATTGGGAACAAAGCCGTGCTCGAATTTTCAATTCAGAACCGGGGAGTACTATCGTTATGTGGGAGGATAGACGAAGTGATGGAACTGATATCGACATTTATGCAATGAGAGTTTCAGGCGAGGATGAGATGATTTTTGAATGGGAACCTGCAGATGGCGTTCCATTGGTGACAGCTGAACGGGATCAGAATGGTATTGCTGCCTGCCCTGATGGAAATGGTGGGATTAAGTTCGTTTGGGAAGATGACGAAGATGGTTTCCCTGAGTTGGACATTAGAGCTCAGTCATTAACCGCAGACGGTGAGAAGATGTGGGGTGATAACGGGATTATTGTGTCCGATGCTCCGGGCTACCAGGGTTCGCCTGTGGTTCTTCCAAACTCAGACGGGCACATATTGATAATCTGGGGTGATTGGTTTGGTCGCGGGATTGAAATTCGTGGTCAAAGACTTAACGAAAATGGTGAAAGTTTGTGGGATGAAGCAGGTGTAATAGTTGTTTTTGGAATGGCACAGAACGCAATTAATCCCAGTATCCTGAGTCGTGGTAACGGTGATCTTGCTATTGTGTGGCTTGATGGGAGATTTGCCAGTCACGGGCAATTCCCATTTATCCAGATTTGTCGAAATGGAGAGAACAACCCTGAATTCCTATTGCCGATAAATGGTGTTCCTCTCATGTCTCCGGAAATAATCGGTGGTGGGATAGACGTGGAAGCAGCACTATCGAGTGATGATGCGATAATCGTAGTGTGGGAGGATCATAGACGGGAGCAACCATACTCCATTTATGCCCAGAAAATAAGCTGGGAGGGTGAGCTGCTGTGGGGTGAAGAAGGAGTAAAATGTGCTGATATGGCATTTGATCAAAAAAGACCGAACATCTGTAGCGATGGTGAAGGGGGAGCGATTATCGCTTTCCGATATCCGACAGATGATGAGGATGACGAAGTTTATTTGCAAAAGCTGGATGAATCTGGTAATAGATTGTGGGGTGACGAAGGTTTTTTACTGACCGATAATGAGGTCGATGAATACCCTGAATCGTTAACTGCCGATGGTGAGGGCGGAGCAGTGGTTTTATGGAGGGCTTCAATTGAGCGTGGATCAATCAACCTTTGGATTCAGCGAGTGAATGGAGATCACGAACTACTGTGGGGTGAGAACAGACTGGTTAGTAATGAGGCCGGGAGACGAAGGGAATCTGCAATTGCTCGGCACGAAGAAGGATATGTCGTTGTCTGGAGGGATGAACGAGTGGATGACTTTTATATTATTGGGCAGTTCATAAATAATGACGGAAGTTTCAGATGGAATCGATTTCCTGAGGGTTTTGAGATCTGCGGAAATCATTATTATCCAGGTAGACCGACTGTATCCGTTGGGGAACTTGGTGGTATTTGGGTTGCCTGGGAGGATAGACGTTCCGAAAGATTTACAGATATATATTTGCAGAAGCTCTCAGCGCAAACAGATAATATGGGAGATCCCGTTATTTTATTCCGGGAGAATGACGAGCCGATACACGATGCAATTCCAGTGTGTGCAGCTCCAGGTAATCAGGAATTACCGGACATCACAAGTGACGGAAACAACGGTCTGTGGCTGGTCTGGGAGGATTGCCGTGGCGGTTTCTGGAGTGATATCTATGGGACACATCTGACTCCTGATGGTGATCCATTCGATGACTGGTCAGAAAACGGTAATGTTGTTTGTGGGGCGACACATAGACAACAAATACCAAAAGCAGCTTTAATCAATAGCTCTGGAGATGAGGGGATTGCAGTGGTCTGGGAGGACAAGCGATCAAGCGGGATGGAGGAACTATCCAACCTCTTTATTCAGAGGCTCGATGATGACATGGTTTCAGTGTCCGAACAGGATGTTGAATTACCGACTGAATTCAGGTTGCAAACACCATTCCCAAATCCGTTTAACTCAACAACAAGAATATCATACAATATCCCGGCAGCCTCAAAACTCACATTGAAAATATACAACATCAACGGACAACTGGTTGATGTACTGCAGGATCAGGTAATGGGAGCTGGGCAGCATTCGGTGATTTGGGATGCGAATGGGAATCCTGCGGGATTGTACTTTGTCAAGATGACAGGCAGTGAATTCTCAAGTGTCCGTAAGATTGTCCTTGTGAAATAGGTTGCCGTATTGTACGGGCATGGCGAGCCGTACCCTTGCTCGATTGCTGGAAGAAATACTATTTATTAACGGAGACTGTCTCGTGAGAACAAGAAGGGTACGTGGCGACGTGCCCGTACGATATTGTAAATGTATAGTTTAATGCGGATAGATATATCCGCGCTCCCCAGCAGACTGGGTAAACAGAGAAATCACCCCCTAACCGGGGAGGACGGGTATATTTACCCGTCTTTAACAACAATAACTATCCACCCCCCAAAGTCAGGGCAACATCTGACTTAAAAGAATCAATCCGCAACCTGCAAATTTTGCAGTGATTAACAAAAGGAGCCCATCGTGAAAGTTTTTTCCGTAGTTTTTCTTACTTGTTTTCTTGTTAACTTGCTAACTTGCTCGCTCGCTTTTACACAAGATTTCCGAACTTGGGAACCAGGGGATGGTGTCGCTGTTCGTCAGGGACATCATGTTGAGTGGTATCGATCAGGTGCGTACCGAACCGAAGGTGAATTCGCCGGGGAAGCGGCTGTTGCATGGAGTGATACCCGCAATGGGGAACGGGGCATTTATATCCAGGTTTTCAACGCTGAAGGTGAACCGCGGTTTCCGGAAAATGGACTGGAAATTGTAAATGCTCCCTCAAATCAATATGATCCGGTAGTAACACCATGTATAGATGGTGGCTGGTTTATTGCCTGGATTAAACTTGAATTAGAACCGCCCTTTGATTTATTTGGGGATATCTACTGCACCAAAATCAGTGCTGAAGGTGAATTTCTATGGGGTGAACCAGATATAGGATTACCTGTTTGCGTGACTCAGGGTGTTCAGGAAGACATTGAGCTGATTGAAGATGGGCTTGGGGGATGTCTCATTGCCTGGAAAGACCAACGAGGTGGCGATGCAGGAGATATTTTTTGTACCCATGTTTTGCTTGATGGCAGGATTGATCCTGACTGGGAGGAAAATGGGAATCTCATTATAGATGAAGCTGGTACGCAACACCATCTTGAAGTGATTTCTGACAATAATGGAGGGATGATAATTGTCTGGGAGGATGAAAGAAGAAATGGAGATCCCGATATTTATGCACAGTGGATTACACCGCAGGGAGATCTTGCCTGGGAAAATGGTATTCAGGTCTGTAATGACCAGTCAACTCAGCAATGCCCTCGAATATGTTCCGATGGTGAAGGAGGCGCATTTATTGCCTGGGAAGACGACAGGAATATGCGAGACACTGACTGGGATATTTATGTTCAGCGTCTTGATCAAAACGGAGAAGCCCTCTGGGGTGAACCGGGGGAAGGTGTACCGATTTGTCTTGCAGAATGGGAACAAAATCGTATCCGTATTATCAGCTCCGAACCGGGAAGCGCAATCGTATCCTGGGAAGATAAACGTAGTGATGGCACGGATATTGATATCTTTGCAATGCGAATTTCCGGTGACGAGGATTTGGTTTTTGAATGGGAGGATGCCAATGGCATGCCCGTAACAACGGTTGACAGAAATCAGAGTTCTCATAAGACATGTCCGGATGGGAATGGTGGCGTTTATTTAGTCTGGGAGGATGAGAGAGATGGAGGATTTCCTGAAGTTGATATCTGGATACAAGGTGTAACAGCAGATGGTCAGTTATACTGGGAAGATGATGATATACCAGTTATCGGTGCTCCAGGTACTCAAGGATCCCCGGTCGTCATCCCGAATATAAACGGAAGAGTTTACGTCTTCTGGTCGGATCAAGTTTCCGGGAGTATAGAAATCAGAGGTCAAAGGATGAATGATGCGGGGGAAATACTCTGGAATGAAGAAGGTGAAATTGTCGTAACCGGAATCAGTCAGAACGCTCTTTTCCCACAGGTTCTTTCTCGAGGGGACGGAACATTTGCAATTATTTGGCTGGATGGGAGGAATTGCTGGCGGGGAACTTTTCCGTTTATACAAATTTGTGAGAATCGAGATGAAAGCCCAGATTTTCGACTTGAAAACCATGGCATTTCCCTTCAATTAAATCAACCGGTTGGAGGAGGGATAAACATACAGAGCACATTATCGAGCGATGATGGGATAATCGTTGTGTGGGAAGATCGCAGACGGGGACAACCGCACTCGATTTATGCACAGAAGATAAGCTGGGAAGGAGAGATTCTCTGGGAGGAAGATGGAGTTCAATGTGCTGAATTGGATTTTGATCAAAAACTTCCTCAGGTCTGCAATGATGGGGAGGGCGGTGCAATTATTGCCTGGCACAACCAGACGGGTGCTCCTTATGATATTTACCTGCAAAGGCTCGATGAAGCAGGAAACAGGATGTGGGGTGATGAAGGATTTCAGTTCACTGATAATGATACAGATGAAAGTGTTGAATCTTTAACATCCGATGGTGAAGGTGGCGTTGTGATTGTATGGAAACAATCATTTGATAATAATGATGATCTCCTAATTCAGAGGATAAATGATGATCATGAGCTTTTATGGGAGGAGGACAGGGCGATATGCGAAGAAATGCTGGACCAGAAACGATCTGATATAGCTCGACATGAAGATGGATACGTAGTTGTCTGGGAGGATGAGAGAGTTGTTGATGAACGCTACATCTTCGGTCAGTTTATCAACAATGATGGCAGTTTCAGGTGGAACCGATTTATCGGTGGTTATCCCATTTGCGATGGAGCATTCAATCCAATGTATCCTGTAGTGGAATGTTCGGAGGACGGCGATATATGGGTTGCCTGGGAAGATCATCGAGCCGGTAATAGAGATATTTATCTACAAAAATTCACTTCTGAAACAGACGATCGTGGTGATCCTGTCATATTGTTCAGAGAGGATGATCAACCAATACATGACGGGATTCCCATCTGTGTGGAAGAGCATCATCAGATTCATCCTGAAATTCTTAGTGATGGGAATAACGGATTGTGGTTGACATGGGAGGATAATCGCGGTGATGCTCTGGTAAAAGCGGATATTTATGCTACTCATTTAACTTCGGAAGGTACCCCATTTGAAGGCTGGCCTGAAAATGGTGCTATTGTCAGTGGTGCAATCCACAAACAGAAACGCCCACAAATAGCCTTAATACAGGATTTCGGAGCTGAAGGTGTCGTTCTGGTCTGGGAGGACCAAAGGTCAACCGGAAAGGAAGAACTCGTAAACCTCTACATCCAGGCTCTCGACGACGGGATGGTTTCGGTGCCTGATCCGGCTGAAGTGCAACCTGTCGATTTCAAGCTGTTTGAAGCCTACCCGAATCCATTCAACTCCTCGACGAAAATAGGTTATCAACTGCCTGTTTCAACAGATATGTCTATTAAGGTATTTGATATTGCGGGACGTGAGGTTGCTTCATTGGTCGAAGGAGTTCAATCAATCGGCAAACACTCAGTCATGTGGAATGCAAGCCCGACAACAGCTGGTGTATATTTCGTAAAGATGGGGTGCACTGAGTTTTCGAGTGTTCAGAAAGTCGTTCTGGTGAAATAGTATGCTGTAATGTAGGGGCACGTCGCACGTGCCCTTGTTCGATTGCTGGTTTAATATTGATATCACATCAAGGAGTAGCGAAGCAATGCTTCTCGCAAGTCATTACGAAAAACCCGAAGCATGGCTTCGCGACTCCGGTGAATTATACGAAAACACCCACAAGAGTTGTTTTAATCATTGTAAATCGATATTTTATTAATTATAATCTAACATTTCCCAGTTGGAAAATCGTATGCAAGTGTTTTATTATTAGTAATATA
>CAYLYZ010000150.1:0-11113 GCA_964387885.1 uncultured bacterium
GTCGGAAAATCAGTATGCATTGTTACAGATATGTTGCATTACGCTTTCACAACCAAAGGAGGGAGTGGATTGGTAGCAGCTCCACATCAGGGACATCTGGATACACTTATCGATGAGTTCGAATTTCAAGTGGGTGAAAATCCCGACTTGATGTCCGCGATTGCTATCAATAAATCCGGAAATTCAGCCATCACGCGTAAACCCTATTTCAAGGCACAGTTCATTTCAGGAACGGTGATTCACTTTCGTCCAGGTGGGGACTATGGAAAGGCGTTCAGGTCGCTCCACGTCGACCGGGTGTGGATTGACGAAGCTGCATGGCTACCCGAACAAGCTTGGCGAGCAGTCAGGCAGTGTTTGAATGCCGGAGGACGTTTCAGACTCTATTCAAATCCAAATGGGTTGAGGGATACAACATACTACAGGATCACGAAAGAAAAGAAACGGTGGAAGCTCTTTCACTGGCCATCGTCACTAAATCCGAGTTGGACTGAAGACCGAGAACAGGAGTTGCTCGACTTTTATGGTGGTCGTGATACACCCGGCTTTCAACATGAAGTCTTGGGTGAACATGGCAGACCATCTTATGGTGCTTTCAACCATGAACAGTTCAAGCTCTGCCAGAAAGTGTACGACGGTTACCGGGCAGTCAGTATTTCAGGCGAGGAATTGTCAGACTGCGATTCTGAAGATGAAGTCCGCGACAGGTTGGACCTGCTGATGTGTCTTGCACCCGAGGATGGTTTGTACTGGGTCGGTGGAGATACCGGATACACTAACGATCCCTCGGAGATAACGGTCTGGAAAGAAGATGAAGTTGCTACAATGAGATTAGTGTTTCGTTTGCATGCTGAACATGTTCCTTATCCTGCGTTGGCGGATATCATCGCGCTCATCGACCGTTACTATGATCCAAGAGGGATCGGGATCGATAACGGCGGGAACGGATTATCAGTGGTTCAGGATCTGAAGAGCCTGGACAAGTTTCGTGGGCAGGATTTTGAAAACAAGGTGCGTGGATTCGATTTTGGTGGAGCGACCGTAATCGGCTATGATGATGATACTAAACCGGTTCGCAAGAGGACAAAGGAATACATGACAGCTCTTATCAACCGGGCACTAGCAAAGCGAAAAGCGATATTTCCAATCGATGACATAGATATCGAAAACGAGTTCACCACCCATACTTACACCTTGCAAAACGGACGAGTGGTTTACTCCAAAGGCAACGATCATATCGTGGACTCAACGCGCTGCGCATTCCTGCGGCGGGAGATGGAAGAGTTAGATGGACTTGACCCGCATTACGAAGAAGTTTACGTCGCTCCCATGGCAACGAATGCGATTTTTTAATAAGTGAGTAAGTAATCAAGTGATAAAGTAAAAACCAAGAAAGGGATAAAATGGCAAACAAGACAATCAGGACTCATTTCACGGACAAGGAATTGGACTGCAGCTGCGGTTGTGAAAAGACTGTCGCACCAGAATTACTGGTTCGATTAGAAGCACTACGTGCCTTGCTTGATAAACCGTTATCGGCGACGTCCGGAGCTCGCTGCGAGACACACAATCGGGAAATCGGAGGCAAAACACATTCATGGCATCTGAAAGGTCTGGCGGTGGATATCTCCTGCACAGACAGCCGTTTGCGGTTAGATATCATTGGGAATGCAGGTAAACTTGGATTTAATGGGATCGGCATTGCCAAGACCTTCATCCATCTTGATCTGCGTCCGGAAAGTGAAAAGGTCTGTTTTCTCTATGGTTAATAATTTTCACAATTTGAAAGCGGAGATGCCACATGAAGACTGATACGAAAACACCCCCTTCGCGGGGTAATGAGGTCGAAAACTCCGAAACCACAGATGCTATAATAGTCGATGATGAGCTGATGGGAACTGTGGCTAATATTGCCTCTGGAGTGTTCAGTTCTGAATACGAGATTAGAGGTATTCCCGCAGATTGGAAAGACCGTGCACGCAAATCTTGGGAATTTTACATCGAGGAACCAATCGTCTCCAATACCATCAATACCTGGCGGACATTTGCTATTGGTGATCAGGTGAAGATAATCTCTGATGATGAGTCGGCGCGATCTGAAGGCACTCAACTATTTAATTCACTTAATATGAACCGGTTTCTGAAAGATATGATTTTGCAGCTTCTGGTGAAGGGTGAGTGCATCGGGTATAAGCGTTATGGATCGGGTGGAGCACCCTCAAAGGGCGAACATAATGATATTGTCAAGTTGATCTGCGTCAATCCATCCTCCGTTGATTTTGAATTCGAAAATGGTGAATTGGTTAAGGCAATTCAGAAACCGGAAACTGAAAGTGGTTCCGTCAGTGATGAAATAGAACTGCCACTTGACCAGATGATCCACCGCAAATGGAACGCACCTCAGTTTTCACAACGGGGCAATTCAATGGTGACACCGGCTTTCGAGTCAATTGAGCTTTTGCGCGATTATCGAAGAGCACAGCGTGCTATAGCTAAACGCTGGACAACACCACTAAGGTTTATCCTCGTCGGTGGCAAGTACGGTGACAAGGTCATTATGCCCACTCAGAAAATGATTTCAACTATCCGCGATCAGATCAATAAGATGGATTTAAAATCCGGATTAGTTGTTCCGTTCTATGTCCGCGCTGAAACTTACGGCACTGAAGGGCAAGTGCTCAACACTGAGGATAAGGTCAAGGAGGTTAAAGAAGATATTATCGTGGCCCTTGGCGTTGCCAAGTCTCTGGTTACCGGAGATGGACCTAACTTTGCAACCGCCTCCATTGCATTTCAGAAAATGGTCATCATGCTGAAGGAGATCAAGCAGGTGGCGCGAGAGATTCTCGACTGGATTTTCGATGACTGGAAGGAGATGAAAGGTTACTCAGAAAAGAAAATTCAATATATATTCTCCGACGTCGATCTGACCAATGAGATTGATGTCAAGAAACTGCTGATTGAGCTTTATGACCGCAACCTGATTTCTAAGAATACTATCCAGACCAAAATGGACTTGAATCCTGATGTCGAAAAGTCTAATCGCACAAAAGAGGGAACATTGATTGACATGTCCTGGGACATCAAGGATATCGTTTCGCTCGTGCAGATGGGTGTGATGTCGGTGCAGACAGCACGAGAGATGCTGGGTATGGATAAGTTTAAGGAGAACTCACGAGTTGAAAAAGAAGACAAATTTGAAGCAGAAGGGATGTATGTGACGGGAGGTGAAGATCACCTCTGTGACGAGTGTGGGTTCTTCGATGCTGATAATAATAACTGTACTGTTACGGATGAAGAACGGCGGTTCGACCAGGCTGCCTGTAGGCAATTCTTAATAGCTGAAAAATTAGAGATCGTGGATTGAATCGAGCCGAACAAATCCAGCAAGCCGTTTTACGAAGTATACATTCGCGTGACCTATACACCGAACATCAGGTTAATTCCATGCTGAAATCTCTTCGCACTGCTGAAATACATGTCAAATCGCAACTGGTTGAGATCGGAGAGAAAAAGCTCCTTAAGAAAGGACTGGAGATTCGGCAGGAGCAACTTCGCGGTATTCAGAAAGGGATTGATGAGGTAATAAGTGGTCTGAAGAGTGACCAGACTGTGATCATGAAAACTGCTGTAAGAGAATCCTTTCAGAACGGCATTACTGGCAGCATAGGAGAGTTCAGTGAACTGAAGTTTCCGCATTACGAGAATCTTTCTCACGAAGATCGAATACAGCTCGCTGGACAAGTAATGAGTCTGACAGATCAATCAGCACTCGACTTTCTGGTGAACTACAATCTGCAGCTAATAGGTAACGTCACTCGTGAGTTGGCAGACAACATCAAACAGCAGATATCGGTGGGAATTGTCACTGGTGATTCAATAGGTAAGATTGGCGAGAAGATCGGCGGCGTGATTACCGATCCCAATGATTTCAAGCCTGCCGGCAAGACGGTGTTTAAAACCGCACAGACGAGAATTGAGGTGATTACCAGGACAGAGACTTTACGAGCTTACGGTCAGGGGCGAAACAAATTTTATAATGCCATCGGTGTGACACGAGTAGTTTGGGTGACAGTGGGAGATGAGCGCACCTGTCCACAGTGCGGTCCATTGGATGGCAAGGAGTTTCTGGCGAATGAGATGCCGTCAATACCACGTCATCCTGCTTGCAGGTGTGCGTTCTTTGCAGCACGTGCAAAGGTCTGCCGAGATGGAATTCCGGTGCATTAATGATGACCAATCCATCTACACAACTCTATGCCTGGGCGACTGCCATTCAAGCTGCATCGAAGAAAGAGAACTTCGACTGTATCCTCGTGCCTTCCGAGATTGCGGACATGGCAACCAAGAAACGTGGAGATGCGGTCAAGGTGGGAACGGCTGTTTCGCAAAGTGATTTCGATAAGTTGACATTCAAGCAGTTGCAGAAGCTGGCTCAGAATAATGGTATCGCCACTGCTCGAACTAAAATTGAATTTATCAATCTGCTTAAGTCATTGGAATCAAGTGTCGATCTTAAATCCTTGAAGGGAGTTCAACTCAAATCCCTGATTAGAAAACATAAGCTCAGGGTGCTGCGTTCGAAGGAAGAGCTGGTTAAACTAATAAAACAGAAGCAAAGTTGAGATGGATAAATTCTTGATAAATAGAACTCAGATGCTTCTAATCGCACAAGGTTACAATATATTCGTATCTAAATCAACTATCCATAGGTGGGCAAATGAACCGGATTTTCCCAGAGCGGTTGGCAAGAACGGGAAATACCTCCTCTACAGAAAGCCTGAGTTTGTATCATTTCTAAAATGGAGATTGAGGGAGATAGAGGAAATGCATTAGAAAGCATATTTTCTATCTGAGAAGCTGGCGATTACCGTACCAAGATCACTTTCCTCACCGATCTGAATGCTCCTGCTTCCATCTTCACAAGATAAACGCCAGTCGAAACTGTAGATGCATCCCAGGTTATTGTGTGGTAACCAGCTTCGACTTCATTATCAACCAGAGTCTTTACCAGCCTTCCCGCGATGTCATATATGCGAATTGACAACCGGGATGTTTCCGGCAATCCGTAGGGAAGAAGGGTCGTGGAGTTAAACGGATTCGGGTAGTTCTGTGACAGATAGTATTGATCTGGAATTGCAGGCTGAGCCTGTGCTTCAATGAAAGTAAATTCATCAGTTTCGTAAACAAGACCTGATCCTGATAATCCTGTATATCCTTTTAAAATATTTTCCGACTCGAGATCGAATTCAACACATAGGGTCGAACTCCAGAGCTTGAGCGTGAAAACTTCACCCTCCTTCAACCCATCAACTTCCTCAGTAGTTTCATCGTCACCCCAAACTGCGAGACCAACTTTGTTCTGATCGCTGAAAGCCGAAGCACCTACACAGATTCCCGAAGTTGAAAACGCCCCGACTTCACCCTCTTCTGGGAGGTTGCTAACCAGCACGCTCATGTTCTTACCAGTCGAAACGACCATCCAATCTCCGCGTAGTGGCCGATTCATCGAGCCCTCACCTCCCGATGCAACTTCACCCTCGATATTCCAGACCAGCTCTACCTCTTCAGAAACCTTAACCTGATATCCTGCTCCACGATGGAGAGGGGGGATGTTGTTGAAGTTAAATTCCGGTGAGTAAAAATGCCCATCACCATCTTTAGCAAATAGTAATTGATCTGCTACGTTAGCGAATCCAAGCGGGACTTGGATCTCTTGTTCAGGGAAGTACGAGACCATACTCCAGCCCTCAGGCAGTAGGATTGGTCTGTTTACTTCGACTTCCTCACCATATATCCACAATCTGTCATTCTCGGTCATCTTGATCTGATACCCCTGATTCACATCCCAGAACGGAATGTTATTGAAATCATGCGCAGGGAGGTAAAACCGACCGTTGTAATCCTTGACTAAAGTTAGATTATTTCTTCCAATCTGTCGTTCAAACATGAGTTCGATATCATTATCTTCCGGATTGAAAGGAGATGAGACAAGATTCCAGCCTTCATTTAAACCAATTGTAAAGTCAGCATCCTGACCCGGTTCATAATCAAGTTGATAAATCCCCAGTTCATAATTATCAGCCACGTAGATGAAGCCTTCATGAACCAATAGGTCTTCCGCTGTCCCCGGAGTATCATAAAAGCCCACAATCTCGGGATCAACCGGATTATCCAATGACAAACAGTAAATACCTTCAGATCCGCAAACTACATAGGCAACATTCTGATCAAGGACAATATCGCGAACAAAAGGTTCAAATTCACCCACGTTGTATAATTCAGGTTCTAGAGTATTTTCGATAGTATACATGTAAATGGCATCATTATCAAAGCAATACAAATAATCTTCATAAATAAAAAACCTGCCATAGTCACCATCTGGCCAATGCCCCAGCAGTTCCGGACGTTGTGGATCGTCCATGTTATAAACAATCATGTCTTCATGATCCCGTTGTAATTGAAAGATTAGATTATCCTTTTGCCATGTGTTTCGGGTACCCCAATTATAACGATTCAGATCATTTGCCATAAATCCCAATTCAGGTTGGAGTGGATCTGAAAAATCAAATACCATTAAATTTTTATACCGATCTTGTCCATTATCTCTTTGCTCATATAGCGATCCGAAGAAACAAAAATAAGGATCGAATAAATAAGCAGATCTGTATATCCCGGTAAACCTCCAAAAGTGTTCCAATTCAGGTTCTGCTGGATCAGAGATATTAATTATATACGCTCCACGTCTACTGTCCATATATAGATATTCATCATAAGCAAACATAGCTTTCTCTTCTTCAAATGAACTCGTTTGTCTAATTTCTCGTCTTAGATCGTATTCACCGACTAGTTCCGGTTCCTGTGGATTATCAATATCAAATACCCTCAATCCAAACAATGCATCTTTAATATAAAGCCAATTGTTTAGAGTATAAGTTTCTATGGTTTGTTTTTCAACCAACGAATCATTCACCACAAGAGGTTCATCAGGATCAACCACATCAATAACACGTAATCCCTGCCTGTTTACACCAGCGTATATGTAATCATCATTTCGAAAAATCAAGTTTATCTCTGATTCCGGAGATACCCCAATTCTACTCCGGATTTCTATCTCATTCCTGTTTATTATTTGATAAATGTTTAACGCGTTATCATCGGTAATGTATATCAAATCATCTTCCAATATTACAGATGACTTATCATTAAACCTTTGGATTTCATACCTATTGGTCAATTCGGGCATCTCGGGATTATCCAATGAATAAATCCTGATATTATCATCTGAATTTATTATCAGCACATCATTAGAAAATTGAAAGTCCCTCCCTCCGCCATTATCGACTATGTTAATTATTTCAATGTTGTTAGGGTCAGCAATATTCAGCACTACAAGTTCCGAAAGATTCAGAAGATAAGCAATGTTTCCGGATATCAAGATATTCACGGTTATCCGGACTTGATTGAATTGGAAATTACTTATTACCCCCGGTTGACTCGGCTCATCAAGACTGGTGACATAAAAACCACGTCCACCGGCACATATGTATAAAAAATTTTCAGACACTAACAAATCCGGAAAGAAAAATCCGCTATAGGCAAGGACAAACTCATGAACAACTTCCGGATTTTCGGAATCAGAAACGTCAATAACTCCAATTTTACCTCCTCCCATATAAGTATAAGCAAAATCACCGCTTACATCCAACCTTGTCGCAATTCCATGTGTAGCACATTGCCCGATTTTGACCGGATTTTCAGCATTAGATAGGTCCCACACCGATAAGCCGTATTCATCAGCGCAGTATACATAATCTCCGACAACTTTGTAATCTCTTGGAGTGGTCGAAAGTAGCATACTGTTTACCTTTTCGATGTTGAAATTATCAAGACCCAAGGCAATGTTGACCAAGAAAAGGATTGGGATCAGGATAAGGAGGTGTTTTACAGACATATTAAATTCCAGATCTAATTTGTTCATCGTCTGTTAAGAGGAAGATTTGTGGGGGGTGAAAATACACCCCCCCCCAAATCATTACAATTACTATCTTTTAAGATACTGAATTTTCATGACTATCGCAACTATCTAATGAGCATCGTCGGGATAGATTGTGTACCTCCATTTGCATCAAGACGCAGAATATATGTCCCTGAACTTAAATCCTGGGCATCGAAAGATATTTGGTGCATGCCGGGCTGCATTGCTCTATCGTTAAGCAACTTGACCTGCCTTCCACTGATATCGAATAATGCTAATTTCACATGTCCCACTTCAGGAATACCGAATTGGACGTTAGTTACGTTATTAAACGGATTCGGATAGTTCTGCATCAGTACGAAATCCGTTGGTGAAGCAGGCGAATGTAATGCCATCGAGCCGCGTGAAGATATTTCGTTTAGAAGGTTCTTGATATCGACGTACATCGCTATTTCGTTTTTGGGACGCATAGATGAAATTGAACCGAACAAAGGGACCTCATCAATACTGGCAAACAGTTCGGGTTGACCCGATGCATCAATACGGCGTAGCTTCTTCTCACCATCAACACTGTTGCTATGCATATCTATGCCAAGGAATAAGAACGCATCATAGTAGGCAAGACCAGCGTCAATCACAGCGTATACAGAATCACGGAAGGTCGGTTCGTTTTCAATAATGTCCTCATAATAACCAATTGCATCCTCATAATCACCATTACGCACCATTGCATATGCTGCCATATCATTTGCGCGTTTGCAGAATTCTTCATTATCTTCTTGTGCTCCGCATTCGGTAAAGAACCGACGTAATTCAGCAAAACTCCCGTCTGTCGCAGCACAGATATTGTAAATGCGTTGCAGTGACAATTTGGCATAATAGCTATCAGAATGGTCTTCACAGATTTCACGATATATTGCATCTGCATTTTCCCAATCATCTTCACGTTCAAATTCAGCTGCCCTTTGGAAGGCTAAATATACATTATCAAATGAATTAATAACAGGATCAGTATCTTCAAAATCAAGCGGAAGGTCATCGGGTACTGAATCTTGACACTTGTCTTCCAAATCCCCAATATCACCTGGAGCATCTTCCACATCACCCCACCAGTTTTGCTCAACTTCCAGAATGACTGCTGATGTCCAATCTATGCTACAGTAGATGTAGGGAACATCGTCATCATTATAGATGTTGTTATGACCATCATCAATATCCGGTATAAACTCACCGCTAACCTGAATTTCGAATTCATCGTTGTGACAGATGTGGTTTTCATTTGATGCAATTTCGGTCATACGAAGAACTGAATTCGAGAAAAGATTCAAACCAATATTATTTTGATCACCAGTATCATCAACATCCCCAATTATGTTATTCGTTAGTTGAGGAGTTGAACTATAGGCTTCAATGCCAAAATCGCAATTTTGAATGACATTATTGTCGACATCCGTATCAGCACCACCGCCTACAAGGAAGAAAATACCTGTCTGACCTTCTATTACGCTACCATTGAAAGTATTGTTCGTAATATCGTACTCTGAACCTAAATAGGTGCTAATGCCATCTAAACTACAATCGTTAAACGTGCAGTTATCGACTGTTGCATCAGAAGAACTCAGCTTAACGCCTATTTGTTCGTCGTTAAATGTAGAGTGGTGAACCTCACCAGCTGTACCCTCATCCTCACCCGCAATAAACACACCAGCCTGGGTATTATCAGAGAATGTACATCCATCATCTTCGTTTCCAATTTTTGTACCTGAATAACGGAGGTAAATACCATTTGCTGTACAGTCATGAATGTTGCAGTTTTTGATGGGAGCTGTTGCATCACCACGATCTGTTAGGGTTTCGCTGTCTATTTTGATACCGTTGGTTGCCTTCTCGATTTCACAGTAATCAAATCGACTATCTACGGATCCATCTTCAAGTATAATTCCATCCCAAGTATCAGCTGGGTCTATGGTTGTGAAGGTGATACTATCAGCAGCGGTTCCATCTGAAGTCAACGTACCTATTACAGAAAACTCAGCACTTTCTTCAAACTTGATCGTTGTACCAGCTTCTATTGTAAATTCCTCCGTGTCTAATACTTCACAGTCGCCCAAAACCCAATAGGTATCGTAGAGCAAGGTGGATTCATCCGGAAATTCGAAAGGAGCTAAGGCAGGTATGCAACAGTAATCCTTTAGTAATTCCATGTTTTCGTCAATGTTATCCTCAGCCAGTTCTCCTCCAAAGACTCCAAAATCAGTACCTGAACCGTCAGGATCAGCAGAAGATCCTGTTCCACCTGTGTTTATAAGTTCATTTAGCTCCACCACCTCCTCGATCAGCAAATGAAAATCCCAATCATCTCCATCAGGAGCCTCATTTACTAATGAAAATACTTCGCCTTCCTCAACTATTACACAAGTCGTTTCGTCGAGAGTGGCCTCCTCTTCACCTCCAAGGTACCAATCTTCGGCCTCCGCTTCAAATAATCCATTTTCTTTCAATGCTAAATTGTATATATCATAATCCCAGGCTCCTGTGTTGTTAAATGTTACGCCCCATCCATTATCTCCAGAGATGTTGTTGACAAAAGTTAATTTACCTTCGTCCCCTACTGCCAGCCCGTTAAATGAAAATCCTGAACCTTCATTGTGCCAACAAACGTTGTTTTTGATTTGCGCCACAAAACCATCTTCGTCACCAGTAAACCAGACCTCAATTGCTGGAATATCATCCCACGGCCATTCATACACACGCTCCGCCACGCCGAAAACTGTATTGTTCGAAATATCTAAATCCTCATCAGCAGTCGGATCACAGACTACAAGAATTCCCCATGCAAGTTCACAATTGTAAATCGTGTTATTCTTAATAGTCAGAAAAAGATCATCTAGTTCAGGATTCTCATCCGGTGCAGGCCCATTGGGTCTAAGGATATCAATACCAAGGATACTGCAATCATAAATTAGATTCTGTTTTATGGTAATTGTAGCACCTCCATTTTCCATGACTGTAATACCATAGTTACCTCCATGAATCTCACAATTAGAAACTACCATATCTGGGGAAAAACCTTCTCCGCCAGATTCTCTGCTATAAACCGCTAAAGCGCCATAATGTGTACCAATAGTTTCACAA
>CAYLYZ010000151.1:0-11100 GCA_964387885.1 uncultured bacterium
TCCGTAACTGGAGTCTGGCAATTCACCAGTTCTCTATCCACTTTGAGGGTAGGCTACCATTATGAAAAAGCAAAAATTTTTCACCCCTCCGGAGGGGGGAAAGGCAGGGACAAACAAAAAGCCTAAAAGCTATTTACAAAATTCCTGACAGTGCCGCGAAATCTAACACAATACCACCTAATTATCTAACATCAAAACTTTTTGGATATTCTCGACAATTTCTTCAAGTTTACCTTTCTGACGATAGTGTGTTTACGTTAAATTCGCATCTGCGGTATGCAATAATCGATAACATAAATGATGTTATTTCAAGATTATACCAAGAATACCGTGATAAATGGACATAGACATAATCTTTCTCCTTTTTAGTTAATAAGTACCGGTTAAAAAGATCAATTTGGCTAATATATTTAACATTAAATCAATATCCTTTCGATTTCATCCTGTGCTATTTTCTGACTTCTACGATCATAAAGCTTTGTCGTCTTTGCTGATGCATGCCCTGCAATATTCTGAGCATGTTCAAGTTTTCCACCATGCGATAGATAGTTCGTTATGCCCGTAGCCCTAAAACTGTGGCAGCATATCCTCTCTGGAGATATTCCCGCTTTTTCGCCACGTTTTCTGATCATCCGGAAAACATAGCTCCTGTCCAACGGGTTGCCTGTAAAAATCTTCCTCTGGTCTGCAGCTTGATATAGATAAGATTTCTTCTTTCTACAAAAACCAACAGCATCCAAATACTCTTCTAAATATTCTTCCAGTTTGTGATGAACAGGGATCTCCAGATAATTACCTCCCTTTTCATGTAGACGCAGTCCTTTTCGTTTTCCCATTGACACATAATCCTTGACCTTAAGATTGATAACCGCACTAATTCGACCGAATGTGTAAAACATTGTGGCGATCAGAGCTCTGTCGCGCAGTACAAAGGGACGAAAAGTTTTGCCTTTAGAAGCCTTAATCCGTCCGGAAAGATGTTCGAACAATTTTTTAACATCCCCGTCACTTAGAATGTGGGTTTTGCCTGTTTTAACGACTAGTTTGGGAGCTTTGACGGAGCTGGCTGGGTTGAAAGGCACTATCTGGCCAGTGACCAACCAGTCGAACAAGGTTCGGATGGCTGCCAAGTGTTGCTTGATCGTTGGTATAGACGCGGGGTTTTTTTCTATGTAGGCTGCAATCATGTAGGGTTGGATATCCTCAAGGGCAAGACCTTGTTTTTCACACCAGGCAAAAAACTGCTTAACTGCTCTAGCATAGGCAATTCGTGTGTTATTATTTGGGATGTTGGCAGTGAAGAAGTCGACGAATCGTCTGCAGGTGTTTTCCCCCATGTCGGAGATAATCCTAGGTAGGACAAATCCATTCAAGTTGGTTAGGTGATTTTTCTGGTCGTAAATTGACAGTTTGTTAATACCGTTCTCCTGTATCTGAAAAAGAGTTAACATAACGTCTTTTATGTTAACTCTTTTGAAAGCGGAATACAAGTTTGTATTTTAGAAGAAAGTTCTGAGGAAGATAGTTTTTTATTGAAAACTGGGGACGAGGACACCGTCCGCAGTTCGTATTGTTTATTTTATCAACACTAGCTTCACAGTACTAACATAATTTTTCACCTCCATTCGGCAGAAAAAAACTCCAGCGGTTAAATCTGAAGCATCCCAAATAATCTTATGTTTTCCGGCTACGTTTACCATGTCGTGTATCACAGCAGCTTTACGCCCCAATAAATCGAAGACTTTGAAAACTACGCGGGAATTTGTGGGGAGATCGTAGGAAAACGTAGTCGTTGAATTAAACGGATTGGGAAAGGGTTCATACAGGGCGAACTCCATCGGTATTGTCTTCGTTTCCCGAACGTCATCTCTAAGAAGACCCTTTCCGGATAACTCAATAGCAAGCTCCCGATCTTCTGAGACGATGGTCAATGCGGAACTGTAGGTCGTGTCTGCTTGAGGTAAGAAGGTCACAATCAGCGTTGTATCGCCTTCGGATCCAAGGGAGAATGATTCAGCGAATTCACATGAAAATACTTCCGATTCTATTATTATATTCGTGATCTCACGGGCTAAGCGGCTGTTATTGGTTATATCGATACTCCATTCTGCAAGACTATCAATATAGATCTCCCCAAAATCATGCGATTCTTCGGAGAGCCCAAGATACCAGACACCACGCGCACGACTGACATCATATATCCCAAAATCCCAATAATCTGCCAGATAAAGATAATTGTCAAAAACTGATATTTCAACTGCACAGCCAGGAGTTTCAATGAAACCGATAAGTTCGGGTGAAGATGGTTCTTCAAGTGAATACAGCTTGATTCCGTTATTCATTTCCGGTACATACAATATTCCGGAATCAATTTCCAATTCGGTGTGACGGTGAGGAAATGCATCAATTCTTTCTATTATTTGTGGAGATTCGGGATCATCTACTGATATTATAAGAACTTCCGCACCAGAATTGGCATAAATATATCCTTCTCTGGCAATGATGCACCCGGCAATACTTGCATTGAAATCAGTAATGCTTATTAGTTCAAGCTCTTCAGGTCCATTAAATCTATAAATGCGAAGTCCGTATTGGGCATCGGATGCATAAAGAAATTCTCCTTCAAGCGTCAAATCCTGAACATAATCAATATTGCGATCCTCACCTATGTATTGGTACTCACGAATGAATTCCGGTTCTAAGGGATTTGAAATATTATAAATATAAATACCTTCGTGAACACGGGAAACATAGAAATAATCACCTCTGCATTCACCAAATAAGGGATGACGGCCTCTGATTCGTCCTGTTAAAATGGGGTTTTGAGGTTCATCGATATTGACAACTCCAATTGTACTGGGAGCACCGACACTTGTAATAAATAAGTGTTGGTTATCTGACTTGATCATGCTGTGGACCAAACCATATGCCAGATTATCAATCTCTGAAATCAACTCAGGTTGATTGGGATCATGCACATCAAAGCTGACAAGATGTTTGTACTGTTCTTCATCCTCCTGTCTGTAATGATCCACCTGATCGACAAGATAAACATATTCACCATTAGTTTCTACATTACCATACTCCCTGCCGTTAACATGTTCCCAGACGGTTTCCGGATTGCGAGGATTAACTATATTCAGAACTGACATACGACCGATACCATCGGCAAGGAAAACGTAATGTGAATTTAATGCAAGACTGTTGCCCATAATTGTTGGTTCTCCCCAGGCACCTCTCCTCGTTTCTGATACATATTCCGGGTTTTCAGGATCAGAAATATCCATGATGTAGATGTATTGTCCACTCAAAATCGCAAATTCTTCATAAAACAGAATTTCTTTCCCTGTTACGTAATTTCGGCCTTCATATTCACCTATTAATTCAAGATTCTCCGGATTATTCAAAGAGTATATTTTTAGTCCGGGATATGAAACTGCTATCAAAAGATTATCCTTAATGCTTACAGAACAAGGATAATTGCGTTCTGAAACAAAAACTGTATCTAACATTCGAGGATTTTGAGGATCGGAGATTTCGAAGACAAAAAAATGATTACCTGTAATTTTTGTAACAAAAGCATAGTTATCAAATACTTTGATTTCGTCAGTATTAATAAATACTCTTTCTTGGTAATAACAAGTGACTGAAGGATTTCTGGGATCGGAAATGTCAATAATATTAAATCCACCTCTTTCATTGGTCACATAAGCAAAACCATCTTGAATGTCAATCTTCCGTGTATCGAGCAAATCTTCACATTGACCAATAATAACTGGATTTAATGGCTCAGATATCGAATAGACTTTTAGACCTTCATATCCATCACACAAATATAGTAAAGTATCTTGAATAAGAATTCCCCTCGCACAACCTTCAGTTGGAATCTCTCGTAATCTTTGAGGATTCTCTGGGTTTGATACATCCATAATGGTTATTCCCCAGCTATTACTGAAGTATGCAATATCATTCTGGATTTTAACATTAAAATAATCTCCAGAAATGTCATTGCTGGATAACATCTCCACGTTCCAACTTTCCCAGGCAAGACAGAAGATGGGGATGAAAATGAAAATCAAAATTAACTTCAGGATTTTCTTCATGATGGATGATGTCCTCCAACCAGTTTAATTATTCTTATTCAGTCGGGCGGAGACGCCTGACTGCACGCCTCTAGATCACTCCCTCAGATTCTGCAAATACAAGATGCTGAGGGAGTGACCTTGGATATAAGGATTGAAGATATTCAACCCCTACGGTTAAAAACTTGATTTTTCTTAATATTACTTCATCAGAACAACTTTTCGGTTTATTTCAAAGCTCTCACTTCCGGAAGCCTTGAATAGCACCATGTATACACCTGAGGCAGCACCATCCGCATTCCAGACAAGTGAGTATTTACCTGCAGCCTGCTGACAATCGACAAGATGGGCGACTTCTCTGCCGCTAAGGTCGAATAACCTCAAAGACACATCTGCATCGGTTTTAAGATCATAACTGATGTTGGCTGTTGAGTTGAAAGGATTCGGGAATACCGGATGAAGTGCGAATGCTTCAGGTAATTCTGCCAAAACACCAAGGCTTGTTCTCTCATCAAAATCAACTTGCCGGAACAACCGTGCAGTTTCACTTACCGCACTCCTTATCTCTCTTACTCCAATTGCGTCAAGTTGTCCTCCCTGTCGTTCAAAGATTTCGCGCCACTGGAGATTCATGAATCTTGCTTCAAGCGAATCCAATCGGAATTCAGCATTGTTTGACATTTCATCGTAAGCAGCAATGGCTTCCTCAAACCTGCCCTCTTCGGTGAGAATACGAGGCATAATAAACCTGATTCTCCGAGATAATTCACAACGGTTGAGATTTCGGATCCTATTAGTATAGAATCCTCGTAAGTCGTCAAAGTCTCTCTGGAGGCGTTTATAACAATAAAGCAAATATCTGACGGAAGTAACAGCTTCACCGGAGTTCGGATTGTCATTAATGGCCCTCGCGAACATTCTAGATGCCGATTCATATTCACCATTGCCAAATAGTGCTAATCCACGATCAAACGAAACATTATCTATATTTATATTACTCCAATCATCCGTGGAGATGTTGTCAAGTTGATCATCCCAAAAATACTGGTCATAATTACCATTACCTTCATCTCCCGGATCGTTACCTCCCCAGAAACTATCGTGGACCTCCAGACGGGCGGGGTTTGTAAATCCGTCTTTATATATCAGGTAACCCCAGGGGAAACCATTATTAAGGTGTTCCTCGACAATATCACAGAAAGACATTATCGGACCAGAACCACTCTGTAAGGACATTTCCGCGCCGTCAATTCTGTCCATAACACCTTGCATGTCCGGATTAAATCCCTGTCCATTATTCAGAAAATCTGTTGAGACTCCTTCCCATCCTGTTAATTGAGGAGCACTATCAAAACAAGCTAAACCATTGACACCATTGTTTGCCAGCAATGCGTCATCGATAATGGGGTCCGAGGACACTGCGACAATTCCACTGGATTTCCATTCACCACTTACGGCAGGTCCGCATTCAGTAACTGCAGTACCGGTAATTGTAACGTAATCAGCATCGTTATTCCAAAGATAAACTCCGCGTTCAGATACACCAGTCGGATTGTCGGGACCAACTCTCGTAATGATGTTTCTGAAGGGAGCTTGGAATCCAGGTTCTATATCATCACCAAATATATTCACCTGAGAAGAATATACAGCCACACCCTGTTCGGTAATGTCATGTATATAACAGTCTTCGATCTCTACCCATTCATTGGGCTGTCCTCCCTGGTTGACACTGCTGATGTAGAATCCATCCATAGAACCACTGATGTCACAACCCTGGAAAGAGCTGGTGATTGCGTCTTCAAACTGAATAAGTATCTGGAACCACAGGTCGTCTTCGAAGCTGGCAAAATACATCGGATCATCCGGATTTCCGTCTCCATCAGAAGCATCTATTACTGCATCTTCAGCAATCACTGAAAGTCCCTGTCTCATAAAGAAAGCAGAGTTCTTTGTAAGGTTCATAACACCATCAGGATTCCCGAATGCATCAATATCCGCATTTGCCTCGTATTCATCATCAGGAACGTGCGGGAAATCATATGGAACCTGGAATTCAGGATGGTTCTGATCAACAGGTTTGTCCTCTATCCAACGGCTTGGATTACCTACAGTCCCAGGATGCATATTATAATGATAATGGTCGAGAATTCCGGCAAATAATCCCCCGGTACAGCCAATGTCGTTGGCGTTAGTATTAAAAGCTCCTTCGTAAACCTCTGTAACGTCAAGATATTCATTTGCGTTACCAGGCCAACCGAGGTTGATCAATGGTGAATTCCAATCGAGACGCTCTGTATTATTGTAACGTAGTGCAGGATAGTTATACCATTCATCATTCTGCCCCCTCGCCCCATCGCAGTTTATGCCGAAAGGCGGACCTACATTTATGAAATTATTAGTTGGAAAATGCTGAGGATCTCCAAATGGAGGAACAAGGATACCGGTAGTTAGGTCCTCAAAATGGTTATTGAAAACTGAAAGATCTGGCAACGGATCCATTCCATTGCCGTCCACAGCTTCAATACCAATCCGATTATTCATGAAATTACCAGTAAATGTATTGTTGTAAATCAGTGTATTTTCTCCCATACCCCAGAATTGATCATATATGTGAACTACATCTGCAAAATCGCTAAACTGGTAGAAGTTGTTGTGCACGTGAATGTCGGGATTGCGCCTGTCTGCAAATTCGATTACTCCCTCGTCCCATAATGTGTGAATACTTGTGTCTGCATTTGTAAAGCTGCATTTACGTATCGTACCAAAATCGACCAGATTCTCACCTTCAAATCCACGAATACCTCCGATGACTTCGATATGAGTGGCATCGTCAAAAATCGCACTGTGATCAAATTCTGTGGCGTCAATTATAAATGCAGTCGAGTGTAGAATTTCAGGTTCAGGCACAAAATTGTTAGGAAGAGAATGGATATAAACCCCGAAGTTCTCATTATTTATGAACCGATTGTATTCTGCATAATTTGTTACTTCCTGCTCGTCAGTTGTAGGACGAATGTAGAGGCGAAGGTTTTCAAAACGATCAGCAATTAATCCATATTCAGCCCTGAGAATGTCGTTGTTCTCAACAAAGCAATTCAAGGTTTCATCACGGTCAAATATTGCTCCTTGCACCCTCTGAAAATATGCCAGGTAAATACCTTCGGAAATTTCGGCGCGAGCAAAGTCAGGATATCCAATAGTATTACCCCTGATCAGGAGATCAGAAAATGCAGCATAGATAACGCTGATTTGGGCTTGATGAGAATCGGGCCAACCGGCATTTTCAAAATTATTCATTATCTGCGAGTTGGTAATCTGGCTATTTCCACTGAAGATGCTATTCAGGCTGATTCCCATAAATTCATTATTTGTGACATGGGTATTGTCGATTGTGATTTCTGAGGAAACTTCAACTCCACCACCTCCCTCATCGGTTACTGGGTCCCATGTTTCACCTGCAAAAAACAGACCATCTCCTCCATTGTTGGAAATTGTGAATCCAAACTGATTGCAGTCTCGGATGTCAGCATCGAACACAAACGACTGTCCAAGCGCACCTTCGCCAACCTCCCATATATCGATCGGAAGTGGACCAAGCCCATTTCTCTCCTGATGGTGGAAAGCATATTGGGTGCTGACTGTGCCATTTGCGCCATTAGTCATGACTCCACTTGCATTTATCTCAAGCATTTCAGCATGGTATATTTCTATCCCAACATCACCATTATTATTTACTAAACCACCATTTGTAACACTTACCCAGGACCGGTCATAGCAATAATCGTAAATGCCTCGATTTGTATTTTCTGCAACATTTGAATTATTAACAAAAATCCTATGACCGCCACCCTGTGCCAAAATACCGGACATGTCATCAGGATCTCCATTATTATTTGGCACACAGTCGTTATCGTCTACTGTTGAGTTCTCCAGAAGTGTGACCGTGCAATCAAAACAAGCATCTTCATCAGGAACAGGACCGGGAATTACATGACACTGCAGAAACTCAAAATCTTCAACAAAATCACCCCAAAACCAAATACCGCATCCTATGTTGTCATCGATCTGACATCCATCACGGACGATAACATCGCAACGGACAGTATTTTTTGCGAATATCCCATTGAAGCCATTGAAAGTAATTGAAGAAATTGGCAATATCCCACCGATGTCCTCCGTACCGATGAATAATTCTGTTTCGTACGTCGCGAACATGTAAATGCCATCTCGCTCATTATCGAAAATTATTGAATTATTTGAGAGAGTAAATACATTTCTTTCTGAAGCATTCCCTCGATTCCCTGGTCGAGCGACTCGCCAATCAGTAACGCGACTACCTACAATTGCAACTCCATGTCCTTCGTCTCTTTGATTCGCCCAACCTCCTGCCTGATCACCATTTTGATTAATTTGAGTATTGTTTGTGGCGATCACATCATTATCATCACCGAAGATATAAATTCCATCTAGATGATTTTCGTTGATAAGCGAATGGTTAATGGAGGCATCGATAAAATCTCCAAAAATATGAATTCCTACTTCTTGGTTTAAATTAACCGTAGAAGAGTTTACTATTTCAATCTCGCCCTGATCGGACCCAAAATAAATTCCATGATCGTCATTTTCGTTGATGTTGGAATTGTCAATATTTAGTATTTGATTGTCGCCAAAATTGATTCTAATACCAGCTGTTGTAAATGAGGATTTTTGTAAATCTTGTCCCTGCACCTGTTGCCTTCGTTCCTGAGCTACTATTAAATCATTAACTCCGTTGTTATTTACAGTCGATCCCGTAGTATTGATAACTGTATTTGCTCCTCTCACGAAAATGCCATCCAGTGAGTTTAAATCAACAGATGAATTTGTAATTAGTACACGAGCATCATCACCAATAGCGTCGTTCTCGATTCGGGGATTCCTACCAGAAAATATACCACACCCACCATCAAGATCATCCGGTGGAGGGTTTTCAACATCTCCCAATATTCCTCTTTTTCTGAAACGATCTTCTTCCCAAATCTGGTCATGGAATTTCGGTGCTCTTAGATAAGTACTTGTAATTTCTGAGTCGTCTTGAAGTGTCACCTGACAATGTTGACCTCCCCCAGTACTGATTCCCATCATACAAATGCCCGTAAAGAGAGAATGAGCCAAGGTAGTACCATCCATAAGGACGGAAGGATCTATACCCTGTAGTTTTAGACCAAATGCATCTCCTGTATACATTGGGATTGGGTTGTCCTCCCCGTCAAATGTAATCCAGCGCCTTGTTTCAACATTGTTCACACCATTAGAGTAATCGATATCAATTACTGCATTTTCTTCCGCGTCAATCCGGCATCCAAGCATTGCTACGAGAGTTGTATTGAAAAATTGATTGCCTGAACTTTCAAATAGGAAACCACCCGCACAGTAATCAGGTACGTTGGGATATGTCTCTCTAACAGTGTCCCAGAATTCCTCTCTAACATGTAAAGGGTACTGAAAATATGGTGTGTAAGTTACGTAGTAATTCCCAAGATCTGGCCACGGTGAAAAAACAATTGGATTACCTCCATTAACTCCGCATGTAAGAACATGACCATCTCTGAAAGTCATTCGACATATCTGCGCTAGATCATCAGCAGCTTCCCAATAATTATCCTCTCCGTACTCTTCTGTTGGTCGAAGACCAAACCAAATTGTAACCCCGGGTTCAACGACCAGGTTGGCGTCGATCTCTCCATCACCATCACCAAATACGAGGTCAGACATTACAATATAGTCAACATTGTCGTAGTTGTTATTTGGTTCATTATCACCATCATCGTTCTGAATAGTTAGTGTGATTACCCCATTAACAATCATGTTCTCCAAGTAGTCCTGTTCCAAGAGGAAACACTCACCCTCGTCTGGATCGTGAAGTGCTCTTAAATCTTGTGGGATGAATTTTGGCCAACCAACGCGAGCCCCTACTTCCCTTTGTTCAACTGCGGTTGCATATGAGGTCAACACTGCAACTAGAATTAGGACATACAGCATTTTTTTCATGATTACTTCCTTTGAGTATAAAAATGAAACTGTTGAAAATACAGAATATTTCTGTTAAATCACTTATAATATTTGATTAACAGAACTTAAAACAGACTATTCAACGCAATTGTGCGCTTGTATTAATTACGATTACTGAAATCGAATAAGGCAGAAAAATCAGCTTATTTGGTTATGTGTGATTTTTGACAAATGCGATCAAATTACGTTTCTATACAAAAACAGAAAAACCCCACCAAGGTTTAGTACCAAGCGGGGCAAACATATCTTTCCGAACCAACAAATACGGCTGGAAAGGAAGTGTCAGACAACTTCTCTATGATCAAACGATGTGAAAAGTCCAGAACCATAATAATCTTCTGCTAGCAAAACAAAGGATGTGATTTCAAAAAAACTACGAACAATTTCATATCTATCACCAATATAACAATATTTTCTTTCTAATCCAAATCGTTAGAAATACTTCTTTGCCTAACATTGTCTTTATCCTTTTACTAGTATAATCATTAAACATTTCCTTTTTGACACTCTGTATTATGCAAATAAATGCCATTAAAATCAAGTCATAAAGATGTTTAGTTTTAGACGCCATTTTTGACACCCTTGCATTTTAGGAATGTTTGGAGCAGTTTATCAAGTTCTTAATTGTGTGTAAATATCTTTTTGCACAAATTTATTGACCCAACCTACTCATAGAAACAAAACGTAATGATGAAGAAAAATAATAACTGAACGTGCTAAAGCTATTTCCAATAGTAACGTCAGATGAGCCCAAAATAGAATTTAATTACTTGCATGATTGTGCAACTTCTGTAAAAGAAAGTAAAAAGGAATATCAATTTTCCTGTTGTAAGTAAATTAACCGATGTTTTAAGAATGAGATAAAATTATCTCTCAAATAGAGAAGAAATTTACCCTCCTTTCCAATTGGACGAGGGAAACTCGGCTCATTAGCCCATCTATGTATAGTCCCAATTGAAACAAAAAT
>CAYLYZ010000152.1:0-11095 GCA_964387885.1 uncultured bacterium
AAGCACACCTTAACTTTTTGTCCAATTATGTCCGAAAGGTTCTGACGCTAAACAGTACTTTGCCATTGTAGGGATACTTTATTTGTTGCCCAATTGGATCATCGAACCCCAGCCGTTCTACCATCGCTTGATTGATAATTATCTGTTCATCCTTTCCAGATTCAGTTTCTATGTCAAGCCACCTTCCTGCAAGCAAGTTCATTTGCAACATTTGTGGAAAATTTGTTCCCACAGACACCATATGCAATTGTAACATTTCATCATTGGACCCGGGTATCAAACATCTGCCCAAACCTGCTGCACTGACTCCGGAGAGCAAGGGAACATGAATCGCGGTTGTTAAATCAACAATTCCTGGCACCGACAACAATTCATTTTTGAAGGCATCGCTGTTCCATTCACCTTGATATTTCATCAAATCAAGTAGGACGATGTTTTCAATATTATACCCGAGTGGTTTATTAAAGAGAAATCTGACCTGTGCGTGAACAGTTATTACACTAATTATGAGTGAGATCGAAATAGAGAATTGAACAATCACCAGTATTGCTCTGAGTCTTGATCCTTTAGAACCTTTGCTGAGAGCTCCTTTCAGAACTTTCGCCGGGTGGAATCCTGATAAAAATAGAGCTGGATATAAACCGGAAAATATTCCGATGACCAACGTCAGCAGAATCAGTAACCCGAATGCTTTGAAATCAAGCCATGCCACATCACCAACATTAATACCGGAAATACTCTTGAACTGACTCATTACCAATCCACAAATTAACACTGCCAAAATCATCGACACTAATCCCAAAATTATTGATTCGAGTATGAAGCTTCGAAATAACCTGTTATTTGTGGCGCCGAGAACTTTTGCTATTCCAACTTGTTTACCTCTATCCGAACTTCGAGCGGTGGAGAGGTTGATGAAATTTAAACAGGCAATGATAAGAATTAGTAAAGCTACACCTGAAAACAACTTAATGTTTTCTATGGCAGGAGTGGTGTTTTCCTCACAGCAGGAGAATTTGTTTGATAGAGTAGAGTAGAGGTGAATATCCCGAATAGGTTGGAGATTAAGTCTGAATTCTATCCCATTTTTCCGACTAAAATCTTTGATATGCGGCTTGACAAGTGAATCCAGAGCAGGTTGCAGATCGTCAGGATCAATACCTTCCTGAAGCATCACGTACGTATTAATGAGATCCATTCCCCAATTGTCATCTATCCAGCTTCCGGGTATTCCGGTAAACATCGAATACCTTCTAAGGTGAGTTGGCAGAGAGATATCCTCGAATACACCGGTCACTGTATAGAAGGTATCTGCCTCTGTATCTAAATGTTTACCTATTGGATTTTCATCGCCAAAGAATTTGCGTGCGGATGATTCGTTGATGACGATTGAGTAAGTATTATTAAAGGCAGTTTGAGCATTACCTTTCAATAAATTTAGATTAAATACATCGAACAACGTTGAGTCTGCCATTGGAATTATTACTGGAGATGAAGCCTTTTCTGAGGAAATACTTGAATACCAACCCCAATCTAACATCCTTGTGACGGTCTCAATCCCGGGTATATTTTGCTCAAATGCGGACTTTAACGCCCCCACACTAGTTGGTGAAGTTATCTCTTCCCCGGTTTGAGTAATCCACGTACCATTCACCCGATAAATTCTGTCCGCATTTTCCCAATGTGAGTCATAACTGAGTTCATAACGAACGTAAATAGCTATAAGAATAACCGCAGCCATAGCCACAGACAAGCCAATAATGTTGATTGCAGTGTAGAACCGATTCCTCTTGTATGTCCGCCAGGAAAGTTTCAAATCAATGAGATTCATAATTCAGCCTATTCATATCTCAGGGAATTTATCGGATTTGACCTCGCTGACCTAATCGTTTGAACACCTACGGTAACGATCCCCAGGATGAGACTTATTATCACAGTGATCAGGAAATCTGTCGGCTCAATATTAATCTTGTAGGCATAATTATCTAACCACCGTTGCATTAGAATATATGTTAATGGTATAGCTAATATATTGGAAATTAGAACCTGTATCACAAGCCCTTTCAATAGTAGTTTTTCTATACTAAAAACGGATGCACCCATCACTTTCCGAATACCGATTTCTTTCGTTTTTTGTTCTGCAATGTAAACAGACATTCCGAATAAACCCATACAAGCAATCATGATGGCTATGATTGTGCATCCAAGATAGACATTCCGTATTCTGTGCTCGGATCTGTAACGGTTTTCAAGGACGTCATCAATGAATTCATATTTAAACGAATTTGATGGTACATATTCCTCCCAAACCTTTTGGATACTGGATATTGTTTCTGAAATATTCTCTTCACTCAACCGAAGTATAATATGAAAGAGTCCCTCAGTTACTGGAACTAAAATCATGGGTTGAATTTCAGAATGCAGAGATTCATAATTAAAATTCCGTACTAAACCAATAATCTCTAAACTCTTAGTTCGTCTATCTGGAGGAAGTTCAAGGTGCTCTCCAACCGGATTATGAAAACCTAAGTATTCAGCAGCCGCCTCATTTACAATACACTCCCTTTTTAATTCCGATGATCTGTCAGGATTAAAAAAGTTGCCATCCAGCAAATCCATTTTCATAACTTCGGGATATTCAGCTCCAACGGACATGACATTTATTTTCAGAAATTCGGTATCATTCCTGGGATTCTTAAAAGGCCACTGTGTCCAAAGCTTAAACGGGAAAGCCCAACTGGTGGTCGTTGCAAGGATGCCTGGCAATTTTTCCAGTTCATCCCTGAGTGTTTCACCTCCCCAATTCTTCAGTTTGTCATTAAAACTTAACACCATCAGATTTTCTTTGTTGAAACCTGGAGGTGCTTCATTTAGGAATTTCATTTGCTTGTTAATGATCAAGAGGCTATTAAGCAGAAGAATAGAAATCGAAAACTGGATAATTACAGAGACTGAACGTAGATGTTTTCCCGTAAATAGTTGAAATGATTTCTCTTTTTGTTTTTGAATTGGGGAAATACCGGAAAGAATAAAAGCGGGATATAATCCTGCAAGAATGCTGGTTATTAATGTAAGTGCTAATGTAAATCCAATAATAGATCCTAATCCGACCGGGGCAATTAGAAGATTTTTTCCCATGTATGTAAATATGTATGGTAAGATCATCCAAGTTATAGATATTGAGAGCAGTGCTGAGATAGTTGCCATCACAAGGGTTTCAAGAAACAACCGGTTGAAAATTCTCATCCCGGATTCTCCAAGGATCTTGCTGACACTTATTTGTTTAATTCGAGTACCCGTCTGGGCAGTGGTGAGGTTCAAATAATTGAGACAGGCGATTATCATGATTACAATTGCAATCAGAGAATACTTCAGAATATCCCTGGAAGCAGGTATAGGGTTCTCTTCAGCGCAACACCAGCGGTTTGATAGAGAAGAATACAGATGTATGTCCCTAACTGGTTCCAATTCCAGTCGATATTCAGACCCGTTTCGTGCGTACTTTTCAGCAGTATGTTGTTTGATGACAGCATTTATTGCCGATAATACAGTTTCGGGATCTGATCCGTCCTGAAGTTTTAAGTAAGTGTTAAAGAAACTCGGCTGCCAACTACCTTCAGCCCAGCCGGTATCCCAATTATAAATAATCGACATATCTGTGAAATGAGTTGGCTTTTCAAAATCCCGAATAATACCAGTAATAGTATAGGCAGTGTCTTTGCTCATTTTTAAATATTTGCCCAATGGTTCTTCGGAACCAAATATTTTCTCAGCAATTGACTCTGTCAATACTACGGATAGAATTTTATTAAGAGCATTCTCGGGGGATCCTTTAACAAATTCGAAATCAAATACATCAAACAGGGTAGAATCAACCATGTACCGTTGTTCAAGATGACTCACATTATTATATGTTACATTCCATTCTTTAGACCCCCAATCAAAAATCCGAACACTACTCTCAATACCGGGAATGTCATTCAACAAAACTTGTCGGAGACCTCCCGGAGTAGAAGGTGATACTTTTTCCTCACCAGAGCTTTCTGTAACGATTTCATTGACGCGGTAGATGCGGTCAGAGCCCGTAAACCAGGAATCGTAACTAATTTCATATCGAATATAAATGGCTGTGAAAAAAATAACGGTCATGGCTACCGTCAATCCGAGTATGTTAATCGTCACAAAGAGCGGATTCTTCTTGTGCGTTCGCCAGGAAAGTATTATGTCGGATATCTGCAGCATCAAAGTTCACCAATTAATAAATTTAGTAAAGACTTGAAGAGAACTGTTCCGTTATAATCTGTTGATCAGGATGTTACTATGTGACCGTCAAATAAATGGACGATACGCTGGCAATACTCAGCATAAGCCTCTGAGTGGGTAACCATCACAATGGATGCACCCTCCTCGTGGAGCAAGGATAGCTGTTTCAGCACTTCTTTGCCATGCGTTGAGTCAAGGTTACCGGTAGGCTCGTCAGCAAGGATGAGCTTCGGTTTTGTAACAACCGCTCTCGCCACAGCGACACGCTGCTGCTGACCGCCTGAAAGCTGCTGAGGAAAATGTTTTTTACGATGTGTGATCTCCATTCTGTCAAGTACTTCAGAAACCATCTTTTTCCGTTCGGAAGATGGTACTTTCTGGTAAAGGAGCGGCAATTCAACATTTTCAAAAATTGTCAGTTCGTCAATCAGGTTGAAGCTCTGGAAAACAAAACCTATATTCTTCTTGCGAAGATTGGCGCGCTGCCGTTCAGAGTAATGTGAGACATCCTTGTCAAAGAAAAAGTATTGTCCCTGGGAAGGATTATCTAAAAGCCCTAAGACATTAAGAAGGGTAGATTTCCCGCAACCGGATGGTCCCATAATCGCAACAAACTCCCCCGCATCGACTTCGAGGTTTACTTCGTCCAGAGCGATTGTTTCCACTTCTTCAGTGCGGTAGATCTTCTGCAAATTCCTGGTTTTTATCATGGGTGATTCCCCTTGAGTTTCCCTACTTCTTTGTCTTCTTCAAAATCAATTTATCTGCATCTCCGAAATTCTCGTATGCTGAGGTTATTACCCTTTCGTCCGGTGCCAGCCCATCGAGAACTTCAAACGCTTGCATGTTTTGCCTCCCCAGACGGATATTTCTTTTGAAAGCAAATTCTCCGGTTTCATCAATTACGAAAACCCAGCGTCCACCGTTACTCGTGTAGAAGCCGCCCCGTGGCAGTAAAACTGTTTCAACGGGAATACCGAGCTCAAGTCTGATACGAAATGTCTGCCCACGACGAGTGCCTTCAGGTTCATCATCAATAAATCCCATGTCAACTTCGAAGCGACCTTCATGGACCTGAGGATAAACCTTTATCACGTGCAATTTGTACACATCATTTGCGAAACTGAACTCCCCGATCAACTCCTTCATGATCCTGGCGATATAATGTTCATCAATTGTGCAGCGTAATATGAAGCTCTCCAAAACATCGATTTGTCCAATCCGCATTCCGGAAGACTTTAACTGCCCGACTTCGGCGTCCAGGGATGTTAATTGTCCTGCAATCGGTGCACGAATGAGCAGATTGTCGAGTTTTCCTCTAACTAATTCAACGTTAGATTGCATTCGCTCAACTGATCCCTCTAACGAACCGATTTGTACCTGACGGAAAATTGAATCTTGACGGTGGGTTTCAAGTGTTAATTCACGACGATTGACTAAATAGCGGTATTCCTCATTTACCTGCTTGAACTCCTCATCGGATATCATTTTTGTCTTTCGCAGTGTTTCTATTCTATCAAGCTCTCGCTTCTGTCCAAATAACTGATAGTCGAGGTCTAATAACGTTCCCTGCAGATCAAGACGGTGTTTTTCCATTGCGAGGCGTGTGTTGCGGAGCTCATTAATTTGCTGGTAGAGAGCTGCTTCTCTGTACATTATGTCAAGTAATAGGTTGGTATTGGAAAGTTGTAATATGGGCAATCCAGTCTTTACAAAACTGCCTTCTTCCACAAACATCTCCTCGACACGACCACCCTCGATGGCATCAATGTAGACAGATTTGACCGGCACAACTATACCATTAACAGGAATCCATTCTTGAAAAGTGCCTTTCTGTACTTCGGAGATAATCAGCCTATCTGTATCAACATATAGTCTTGAACTATTGTCTTTTAGTATTAACACGTACAATATCGCGAATACTACCAAACAGACAAGTACCATCCCACTGATATGTTTCACTGTCCAAGTTTTCTTCTTGATTGGACGATCCACTTGGACGCCCTCCAATTTCAATGGTATAGGTAAATCCTCTAAGGATTTTCTGAGTTTTGAATGCTATTAATATAACTACTCTCAAGTCAAGAGTTGTTAAAAAGTTGTTAAGTTGTTATGTTAGTCACGATCACTTCGAACAGGATTTGGTTAATTGTGTTTGACGTCAGAACATATTGGACATAAATGGACAAAAAGTTAAGGTGTGCTTTTGTGGGATGGTTATTCGCTGAACCGGAGGAGAGTAAGGATGTGGAAAATTGTGATAGTGGTAATCATCGAGATAATAAAGAACCTGTCTTCGGGTAAGGGTAGCTTAACACCGAATGCGGAAATGAAAGATGAAACCACTGACCTGCAGGTTGGTTGTTTTTTTTATACATAGAATGAAAGCATGTATGATTCGCATATATCCTAAAAAATTTACAGAAAAATATTTACTCAGGGGGCTTGTGGGCCAGTTAGGTACTTTAAAGGTACTTCTATCTACCTGTGAAGACTGTATCTCTTACCCCCCTACCGATCTGCGGAGGGGGTGAGGAGTAATCCCCATTCTTACTCCGACCAGATGGAAGTCCTGAAGATATTTCTAAATTGACAGATAATATTGATTAGCTCAGGGAGGAGACCAGAGGAACTATAGCTTAAATGTGGGAGTTTTTCTACTCATAGGAGTAAATTTAAAAGGTCTACCGTTAATTGCAGACCTTTTATTAATCTTCACAGTCTCACGCAACTCTTCAGAAAAATAGACCAAATAATTCAATAGCAATACCGGGCTGAATTCAGACCTGACATGTTGAAGAGTTGCGAATGTATTGTTTTCGATACTGTGAGATCGAATGCGATCTCACAAACGTATACCTTTACTTTTTGACCTGTCCTATTCAAATAGCTCTGACGACAAGAATTTCGTTAAAGTTATTTCGCCAAAACAACCTTTGTCGATAGCTTCTTTTGATTGGTGTCAAGATGTATCAGGTACAAACCCGATGTTACGTTCTCTGCTTTCCAGGCGATTGAATGTCGTCCAGATTTCATTTCTTTACTTATCAAGGTTTTTACCAATCTGCCGCTCAGATCGAAAACTTTCATTGACATGGGTCCTGCTTCTGAGAGTCCGTATTCAATCTTTGTGATGTTGTTAAAGGGATTTGGGTATGGCAGATTCAAGTAGTAATCCTGAGGAATATCAGGTTTTTGACTCACATTACTCACAAGAAATGAATTAGTCTCATAGACCAGTCCGCTTCCTGCGAGAATATTCAGGACTTCCAGCTCAGTTTCTCTCTCCGTATTTGAATCCATGTATTTCAACACAAAACCTTCGCCTTCGAACAACCCATCTTTTTCAACAGTCGTCTTATCGTCGCCCCAAACTGCGATGCCGCATTTACCATCTTGTATAACACCTGAACCAACGAGGTTGCCATTAGCATAAACTCCGATTTCACCTGCTGATATGTCTGTTTGTACCAGCAGACTCATATTCACACCTGTGTTCGAGTGGACTGGGAGTATATTTGGTTGGAGGTAAGGAGAAGGTTGACTGGCAAATTCTTCTTCAACTGTGTAAATCAATTCGGCAGCTTCATCCATTTTAACTAAATATCCCATTCCAGCTATCATATCTCCCATGTTGCTGAATCCGAAAGCCGGGCTGTAGAAACGTCCCGCTCCGTCTTTTGCCATCAATAAGACATCGACGATTCCTGAAAGTGCGAGTATCGCATCAACGCCCTGGCGCGGGTAGTAACTTATCATTTGCCAGCCAGCGTCGAGAGCAATCGGTTGATTCCAACGAACAGGTTCACCAGCAAGCGTCAATTCATCCGCACCATCCATTTTTATCATATAGCCTTCTTCAACCGCCCAACCGGGGATATTGTTAAATCCGAACTGAGGGTTGTAGAATTGACCAGCACCGTTCTTAACCATTATTAATGATTCCGCCTCAACCAACCCAGCCATAATCTCAATGATGTCGTCTGGATCTGGTTGAACAAAGGAAGAGACCATATTCCAACCGTTAGCCAATTCGATTACCAACTCTTCAGGTCCGCCACCCTGACCATCACCTACTTGTAGGGTTATCGGAAGATGAGTTTCTCCGCCAATTCCATCATGGAGGAATACTATCTCACCTTCGAATAAAGCCTGAGGTAAATCGGTAGCGTCGAGAGTTACCACAAATTCCAGTAGTTCTTCGGCTTCGATTACACCTTCAGTGGGATCAATAGACATCCAGTCCTTGCGAGCATCAATCTGCCAGATGTCTATTCTGTCTTCTGCACCACTGTTTGCTACCCCCATAAAGACCCAACTGTAAATGTCATACTGGTTCGTGATGAAACATCCCTGAGCGACTCCCCCTGCTTCATGTTCAAGTGAAACCACATCCATTGTTTCACCATTATCAATATTCAACTTAGCAATCATCAGGTCACCAACTTCATTGATTTTGTGGAAAACATAGAGCTGGTGTCCATCGGGATCATCCGGCCAATAAGCCAGCCCATAAACACGATATTCTCCTCTAGCAACTTCACCAACAACATTCCCATCTCGGTCATATCCAATAATATCTGTTGTGGTGCCGGAACCCCATAAGATTTCACGATCAGTATCCCAGGCGAGATTGTTACACGGAGAAATACCACTGTCGAATGATGTAACCTCCTCTCCATCCGGAGTAAAACCATATATTACTCGTTCACCCGAACCCCAGATCAGTTCACCATCCCACGCAAGATCTTTGTAACCATATCGACCTTCACCGTGCTGTGCGAATTGGTTGACAACCTCCTGGTCGCGGTTCAATACATAGATAAGAGGCTCACGATTATTCGCACCAGACAGGTAGAACAGGTCATCAATGTACACTGCACCCTGAATTCGAGAGTCTTCAGTTACTACTCCTGCCGGGTAATCGACACGTAGCTCCCACGGATCGGCATTAGCATCGCCAAGTAATCTACGATCCGTCATAAATGTGAGGGGACCATTTCCGTTATTGGAGACTGTTACAACGGTTTCTAACTGACCATCAACAGGTAGGTCAGCAACTATATCTTCCCTGTCGAGACTGCATTCCGAATGAAGCAGAGCCACGTCGGCATCTTCCAGATCATCTTCAAGACCGACGTTCAGAGTCAAGGGCAGAAAATCCGGTGCGGTGAAGGTAAGTTGATAGTCAGCAGGCGGTAGCTCAGTAAAGGAGTATTCGCCTTCAACGTCAGTATAACGAGTTATCAGATACTGATCCAGATCAACCTGAACACGTTCGATGACTTCTCCTGTCGCAAGATCAGTCACACCGCCGCTCAGGCTGGCTGTCGGTACTTCGACCGAAATGAGTGCGGATAACTCGACCAGCGTCGGTTCCTCATCGTCTGGTGCGATGGCACTCAACTCTAGCAGGAAGTTATAAACACCTTCTGGCACATCAGTGGCGTCAATACTCGCGATAATATCTACCTCGTCTTGAGCCGGGATCACACCCTCGCGCGGCTCCAGCGTGAGCAACCGCATTTCCCTGACCCCGTCGTCGATGACGTACCAATGGGCTTCGGCAATCGGTGCCCACCAGAGGTTTTCGCTGTCGTGTGTGAATCCGCTATTTATCACTCCGGCATCCCATTGTACATCGAGGTTCTGCAACAGTTCGCAGTTCCACTCAACATCAACGGCGAACTGGTAGAAGCGATCACCGCTGGAAACCCAAAGTGGACCGTTAGGGTGCTCTGGCACCCATACCAGAGGACCAAGACGAGCTCCGCCGACTTGTGCAGCGCAATTAATAGTGGCAATCTGGTTCATGTTTTGCTGCTCAAAGAAGTTTTCATAGACCTGGACAGCACCGTTAGTATTGGCGAACAGATGAACACCATCTGTGGCGACGTAGTTATTCGACATAGCCATCCCATTCGGTGCAGCAAAGGTCTCTAATCGGTTTCCCTCAAGGTCCCAGCGATAGACGTTCCGGTCGCGCTCGCAATCCCCGTAAAGGACACCTTCACGAATGAACATTCCCTTGCAGTCAACATTTACTTCGAAATCTTCTTCAAATTCGCCGTTATCGGGATTGAGTGCGCAAAGATGATAGGGTCGTATATTGAACCGGAGTCCCCACATCAGTTGGTTTTCGACATCCCATGCCATTCCCAAGATCCAATTATATGGGGTTTCAAAATCCGCAACGACATCCCCTGGATCATCGCGGAGTGGTCCCTGGCGACGTTCCTCGTCTTCCTCTATCAGATAATCACTGATCTGAAAAGCGACTTCTTCTTCGCCGGTGTTATTCATTGTCAGAGTGATTTCCGACTGTGCACCCACTTCGATTCCTGCCGAGAAACCGAATGGATCAGCGACAACGGCAGAGTGTGTAGGGGGCACACCACAAAAAAACACAACATTGAGGACGATGAAAAAAACGCGTCTGAAGGTCATGGGGAACTCCTGTGTTTATGAATTTACATCAAGGACTAAAGTGAGCAGCTCATATGAAGGTGTTGAAAGGAAACCATTATGGTTTGCATTCAAGAGATAAAAAGTACCAAGATTAATAAGTTAATTATATATGTGCTTATCGGCAAGTAAAATCATCCTTCAATTCCGTAAATTGTTAAGCAATCTGATTCTTGGTAACTTAGCGCACAAAAACGCTCTCCATAATCTTTACCCATCTGCACTGTTAACATTGCACATGAGGGATTCTATCTTACCGAACTGAAATTCCAAACCTGTCATTTGAGTTTAGTTAATTGATTTGGGATTATGACTTTGAATTCGTTTGATTTGGCACCTAAACATTTGGATCATATTGTGTATGAAC
>CAYLYZ010000153.1:0-10980 GCA_964387885.1 uncultured bacterium
ACTATTAATACTATTTTTCTCGTATACATCTTAACCCCCTTTTTAGTTCTGTAATCCGGTCATCTCTGACACTATGCCTCTCTCGTATAGCCAGGGTCAGGTTTCTAAAAAAACGCCACAACCAGCAATAGAGATCCGGATTATTTTATAAGTATCATCTTCCCCATCCCATTCCTCCTTCCCCCTTCATCCTTCATCCTTAGCATGTACACCCCCGCACCAACTCCACTCGCATCCCAGACCACGCTATGCCTCCCTACCGACACAATCCCATCCACCAGCGTCTCAACCAGCCTCCCTTTAACATCAAAAATCTCAATCACTACCGGCATAATTAAGGTGACAGTATACTTAATTGTCGTTGTTGAGTTGAAGGGATTAGGAGAACAGGTTAATAGTTGACAGTGATCAGGTAGAGTTATTTTCAATGCAGGAGGAGCAATCAATGGATCTGGCTCTGTTTTAACAAAATAAACATCAACAAAAGGACCTCCTAATTGTGCCATTCCGCCTAACGCATATCCTCCATCTGTCGTTCTTATTAGCGAATAACAGCTATTTTCCAGGGAATGTTCGCATACTTGAGACCAGACTTCATTGCCGGTTGAATCAATTCGCAGCAGATAAAAATCCTGCTTTCGATAAAAAGTCGTATCATTAATAATATTTATATACTGTGTTGTTGATCCGATTACATATCCATGATCGGGTAACTGCAGTATTGAAAATCCAAAATCATTGAGTTCATTGCCATAGGTATCTGACCAGGTTTCTTCTCCTTCCGGATTAGTTTTTACTACGTATATATCGGAATATCCATCCTCAGTAGCATGCGAATATCCCACTAAAGCGTAACCACCTTCATTTGTTTTGATATGATCATAACCAATATCATCCTCCTCAGTTCCGAAAGTTCTCAACCATAATTCATTTCCATTATCATCGATTTTGAGCAGGAACAAATCCCGTTCGCGATCATCTTCCCTGTAGTTAAGGACACCAGAAATTGAAAATGTGCTGTCATTATTATTCACTATAGAGTTTGCACTCAACATGACATCGTGATAAAGCACATTAGACCACTCTTCATTTCCATTATTGTCGGTCTTTACAATGTATATTCCGGATCGGCGTTCATCGAATGATGATGAACGACCAATCAGAATAAATCCACCATCCGAAACAGCAATGTGATCACTACAAGAATCCCAACGTTCGCCTCCATACGTTCTCGACCATAATTCCTCACCTTCTTCATCTGTTCTTACAAAGTAGAAGTCCCTATTCCCAGCACCAAATGAGGTAGTATATCCAGCTAAAGAAAAACCATCATCAAGTTGCAGAAGCGAGTTGCATAATTCATAGCTCTCACCGCCAAACGTTCTGAACCACTGTTCCTGTCCTTCCTCGTTAATTTTCAGAAGGTAGAAATCAGATTGACCTTGACCGAAAGAATATGTAAGACCTGCCATAACGTAACCGTTGTCTGTGGTCTGAACAATTGAATATACCCAATCCTGATCCTCACCACCATATCTCCCTGACCAATGTAAATTTGGTTGTGCTGATAAACTGCTCGCACTAAACAAAAGAATTGCTAAAATCCATGTAAATCTCATAATACCTCCTTTACCTAAAAATAGTATTCAAATCAGTTTCTTATCTTCTTGACATTACCTGATAAGCACCACCTTCCCCATCCCATTCATCCTTCCCCCTTCATCCTTCATCCTTAGCATGTACACCCCCGCACCAACCTCACCCGCATCCCAAACCACACTATGCCTCCCTGCTACCACCACCCCATCCACCAGCGTCTCTACCAGCCTTCCCTGAATATCAAACACTTGCAGAGATACGCTTGTAATTATGGGGACAGTATACTTAATTATCGTTGTTGAGTTGAAGGGATTGGGATAAGCGGGAAATACTACAAAACCGGTTGGGAGCTCTGATTGCTCCTTTTCGGAAATTCTGACCTGATCGGGTTCTGTTTTCACCAACCAAATGTCATACATACCGGCTCCGAAGGATTCTGTATGACCTGCTAATGCGTAACCTCTATCTGTCGTTTGAACAACCGAGTTACACGTCTCATGTAACTCTCCTCCGAATTCGGTCATCCACTGTTGATTTCCCTCTGAATCGGTCTTTATCAGGATAAAACCCGAGTTACCGGAATGACCAGCTAAAGCTAAACCTCCATCTACAGTGTTTATTACAGTTGTAGCCCATTGGTCACTTCCAAGATTAAATTGACGTGACCATAATGAATCACCTTCCGCGCCTGTTCTTACCAGCCACATATCCCAGGCTGTATGTCGGTCAAAAATCATTCCCGCCAGAGCAAATCCACCGTCGGGTATTGAAACGAGAGAAAGACACCTCGATGCAACATTAGTTCTGAAAACTCTGTCCCACTCCATATTACCATTTGAGTCTGTCTTAACTAACCAGAAATCCTCGTTTTCAACATCAAATGACTTAGTTACACCCGCCACAACATATCCACCATCAGCGGATTGTATTACGCACTTTCCCTCATCATCATTATCCCCACCAAAAGTTCTCGACCATTGGACAACACCATGATCATTTGTCTTTATTAGCCACAAATCTCTATCTTCTTCTCCCTCCGGAATAATCCTTCCTGTAATAGCAAATCCACCGTCAACGGTTTGAATCAATGAATAGCATACAGACAGATCCTCCCCACCAAATCTTTGAGACCACAGTGAATCACCATTGACATCTGTCCTGATCAACCAGGTCTCGTTGAATTTTTCTCCAACAATTGCATAACCTGAGTCGTCGGTTTGAACAACTGAATAAGATATCGAAATCCAATCCATACGGTAAACACGCGACCATTCTGATTCACCAAGGGAATTCGTCTTGATAAGATAAAAACCCCGACTATCCGAAGTGTAGCCAGCCAGAGCAAGACCCTCATCATCAGTCTCAATAATTGAGAAGCACTCATCCATTCCCCTCCCACCGTAAGTCCGTGACCAGAGCAGGTTCGGTTGAGCATAGATTATGTTCGTAAATAGAAGCAGAGCAAATATCAATAGGATCATTTTGTACATCGATCTCCTCCTTCTCATCTGATTAGTCCTGTAGCCTGGTCTTCTCCGAAACCGGGATTTCCTTAATTTATAGGGTATTAAATAAACGCTTCGCGTTTGTCCCGGATTCGGAGAACCCGGGCTACTTGATATGCCCCACCTGCATCTCACACCACCTTTGCCTCCCCTCCAACATCACCGCATCAAACAGTGTCTCATCCTATCTGATTAGCATAATCTTCTGTGTAAACACCTGATCTGAGGTTTTCAATTTCACAAAGTACAATCCGGATGGCAGTTTCTTCGCATTCAGGTTTGTCGAATACAGCCCTGCCTGACCGTAACCTTTATAAAGTGTACTAATCCGCTGCCCCAAGGGATTATACAACTGCAACGATATCTGACCATGATGCTGAAGTCCGAAGGTGATTGTGGTCATTGAATTGAAAGGATTGGGATAAGCAGGATTGAGTTGTATGATACCGGGCATGGAAATATTACTGTCCGAGAATGGCGGTGCCCATAATGGTGGTTGAATTGACGCTCCCATTGCTAATCCGAAAGCTTGTGCAAAGTATTGATTTTCTTCATCAGCTTCATATGCGGAATATAAAATTCTTCGTTGTCCCTCCCATTCAAATAATCGGCCACCTTCGATAAAACTCTGATCCCAACCTCCGCCTTCGTCAGGTTCGAGTATTGCCCCGCCGGTACCATGTCCCACATATCGGTCGAAATCCTGACCATTTTCAGACGTCATCATGCCTAACCTGCCGATGTGCTGCGAAATAAAATCAAATTCTTCACGTTCGTTTATACCTCCATAGAGAAGTGTAAATCTACCATCCTGAAAGGTTATATCAGGTGAAAAAACAGCACCACCATCAAATTGATCGCTATTTCCTGTTGACCTGATGAGCGGAGAATCCTGTACGATCCAATCTTCAAGGTCGGCAGTAGAAGCCAGGGCAATACCATTATAGTTGGATGGAAACCTGACTGCAGCAAATGCCAGGAAAATCTCATCATTATTTTCAGCACGAAACAGACTTAATTGACTTAAACTAAGCGGCATGTAGAACCAGCCACGATTGACTGTAATAATCGGATCTGGCAGTAATTCCCAATTGATACCGTCTTCCGAATTAGCCTGCCATATAACACCCTGACTATATCCATTCATAACACTCCAGGGAGTAGTTAAGGCCATAAGATACGATTCATTTACAGATATTACAGCAACATCGGTAAATCCTCCCTCCATTAAAGCAATATCAGGATCAGCCTCAAGAACGGGGTTTTCACTTCTTCTCCACGTAATACCTCCATCAGAACTCCAGGCAAATCCAATAGATGCACGATTAAACCGGGGAAGCCCTCTTATACCTACATACCAACATTTAAGTGTATCATTCTCGACAATAACGGAGGGTGAAGTGACCCCAAGGCTATCCCAGGAATTAGGATCAGCAGCAAAAACCGGATTTGTTGAGAATTTATGCAAATCTATTGTCAGCGGAAGTTCCCATTCTTCTTCTGCACTCGTAACCAAAAGCGAAAATTCAACCGGTCCTAAATGTGGGATATCTTCAGGAAGTCGAAACTGAAACATTATTTCAGATGTAGCAGATTCTCCAGCTTCAATATCTCGAAAAATTGAACTATCCGTCAACACTTCAATCGAATTCCCTTCATATCCTAATATTGCGGTAACATCAGTTGCCGGATCGTCACCGATATTTTTCAATTCAATTCTTAAATCAACTGTCTCACCCGGCTCTATCAAACGATTTCCATTACCACCTTCATCATCATTGATTGACCACTGATTAATACTCAAGCAAGGACCTCGACTATCAATCTGGATATTGCAGGAAACATTGTAGTTTCGATAGAATCTAATTTCAGAAACTCGAATATAACTTGGTCTGTTATTATACAGTAATGTTGAGGGAAGAGAATAAGTGTCGAAATTGTTTTGATCTCGGTCTCCTATCCAATCGGTGGAATCCTCGGCCAACCAGAAGAATCCCGGCCAGAGATCACCGTTATCTCCACGATTGCCCATATACAAATTCAACCAATCATTATTATGCTGTATATCGAGTTGTTCCGCAGGTTCATCATCTATCCATAAAACCGATGCCTCTTCAACGTCGACCAGTCGATGATTTTCGTCAGCGTTATCCCCATTATTCCTTCTTCGCTGACGCTCATCAATATGTGTTATCAGAAGCCCCTCCGGCGCAGGGAGATCATGGATCATCTGACGTTGTGTAAGACCTGAATCAAATCCTGATCTACGTCTATTTTCCAGCAGGAAATACTCCGGTGAATTATCATTGCCTTCCGGAAATATCCTGAATGCACTTCCCGACTCTTCAACAGGAGGAATTTCTACATTTTGCATTGGTTCAGTAACATCGATTACTTCAATCCAATCAAGCTGCATTTTTGACCAGGCACACGGATGAGACGGACTACTTCCCGGAGTATCTCCAGCGCGATGGCACCATGTTCCCTTTCCCATAAGTCCCCATTCCCCGATTCCCTGAGAAGAATAATCGATATCATACAGATCAGGCAAACCGAGTAAATGACCAAACTCATGGCAAAACACACTGATAGCGCCGGATTCCCCTTGCATCGCGTACTCCAATATAGCCACCCCATCGAGAAAAAGTGGGTTTTCCCAGAGAGTCCCTTTATGCGACCAGATATAATTCGCTCCAATCTCATTGTGCCCAAATAGCTCTGCTCCCGGACCCGCATGCACAATAAACAAAGCATCTACAACTTCATTCCCATCGTTGTCATAATCAGAAAAATCGACATCAGCATTTGCTGCCAGAATTGCCGCTTCTGCCAAACCGTGTGCATTTGTCGGATATTCACCAAAACCATAATCATCATCGGTGCCGAATTCTCCATCAGCATTACAATAATACCAGAATTGACGTGGTGCCCTGAACCACTGTGTAACGATTCCGGTCACCGTAAAATCTTCGCGTGATATCTCATTGAAATAGTCACGCATCGATCCGGTATACTCGCTCTCTGAACCGGGATGAGCGAATTCAAGGTCGGAGAATAGCATTGCTTCGAAATGTTCTGGTGTATACGGATTTCCCTCATTATCGAATAGTTCATCATCCTGGAAATCCCAGGGATAATCCTCAAAATCGATTAAAATCACAAGGCAGTTCCACTCCCCCTGAAGATCGGCGTCATCACGCATTAATGCTTGCTGACTCGGCTCGTTTACTCCAGGCGGGAAATCCGGTTCCGGCCCCGGATTCAGTGGTGGAACAGCATAGAGATTGCTGGTGAAAACCAAAATTAATATGCAAACTAAAAAAACAGAAAATCTGACCTGCATAATACTGCTCCTCAAAATTGTCGGGATTAATTTCTCGGTCAACATTTATTGTGAGTATTCACTTTTCCCCGGATTCAGAAAACCTGGGCTACCTAACTACCTAATTAGCATAACCCTCCGCATCCCATTGATCCTTCCTTCTTCATCCTTCATCCTTACAAAATACACCCCAGCTCCAATCCCACCCGCGTCCCACACCACACTATGCATCCCCACCGGCACCATCCCATCAACCAGCGTCTCAACCAGCTTACCATTCACATCAAACACTTGCAGAGATACATTTGTAATTAAGGGGACAGTGTACTTAATTGTTGTTGTGAAATTGAAAGGATTTGGATATGCATCATGTAAGGTAAATTCGCTCGACACTACGGAAAATTGGGATTCTCCAACACTAATGAATTCCGACACCGTTAAACGTAAATATGTGCTGTCGGTGTTGTCAGGATTTCGAACTTCAGAGACAATCAACATCAGGGAATCGCGGCCGAACCAGCTCTCTTCTGCGGAAACCGTCAACTCGCCTCCATCAATTTCACCCAGCACATACTCACCGTTAATAACTTCGTAAGTAACTAAACTATCCATCGGGATGGATGGTGAAATATAATCAAGGAAATAACTGAGCTCAAATACCAGCAAGCTGTCCTTCACGAAACCGCTATCGGGCAGTGTCAGCCAGAAAAGCGCAGGTTCGACCTTGAGCAGCCAGAAATCGGTTTCACCAGCAGCAAATGACTCGGTATATCCTCCCATCACAAATTCCCCGTCCGGTGTCTGGATTATAGAGTTACAGCCATCACTTTGCTCCCCACCATAGTTCTGAGACCAAAGATGTACCCCAACCTCGTTTGTTTTAACCAACCAGGCATCGTTCTCGTCATCTCGGGATGCATCAGAATATCCTGCCATTGCATAACCGCTGTCGATTGTCTGAATTACAGAAAGACAAGTTGCATTCGCATATTCGTCATAATTCCCCCACCAGTCTATACCATACTCTTCACCATCTAACTTTCTCAGCATAAATTCGGTACTATCCTCACGTCCGAGACTATTCCATCCTGCAAGCACCAGACCTCCTTCAGCGGGTCTGAGCAGCGAAGTGCAAGCTGCGTCTGAAGCGAGGAATGTCCATTGAATCGGCCATTCTTCCTGATCTGTTATCAGCACGCAAAAATTATATTCGAAGCGATTAAAAGTGCCATTTATACTCCCTCCCATTTCATAACCACCATCAGCACGTTGCAGCACCGATGTACATCTATCGTCTATACTGAAACTATATGCCTGTGCATTAGTCTCTTCACCGTTTGCATCCGTTTCAACCAGCCAGAAATCATTTCTGTCTCCTCGTTCACAAAACGACGCCGAGTTTCCTGCAAGAGCATAGCCTCCACCTTCTATCCTGATGATTGCATTACAGACATCATCCTCTCCACCGCCGTACGTTTGTGACCAAAATAATTCTCCTCCCCCCTCGTCTACCATAATCAGCCAAAAGTCCTTCTCACCCTCTCCGAATGACTCAGTATATCCTGCTAACGCAAAGCAATTGTCCTCCGTCTGGAGCAATGCATGACACCGGTCATCCCTTTCACCTCCGTAAGTGCGTGAGTAGATTTCCTGACCAATATTATCAGTCACCACGAGCCAGAAATCTGAACCACCCTCCCCAATCGACTCCGTCCATCCAGCCATTGCAAACTCCCCATCCAGTGTCTGAATAACCGCACAACAATTCTCAGCCCTTTCCCCACCAAAAGTCCGCGACCAAATCACGCCTGGCTGGGTATATGTTGCATTTGCCAAAATAAGCAAGGTGATTGTGATCAAGATATTTACTTTCTGCATTGTTCTTCTGCCTATTCTTGTAGAATTTACACAAATTTCTCAGCACGATTCCCGGGTTCGAGGATGCCCGGGCTACCTTACAAGCACCACCTTCCACATCCCATTCATCCTTCCCTCTTCATCCCTCATCCTTACAAAATACACCCCCCCGCCAAACCCACCCGCATCCCACACTACACGCTGCATTCCCGCTGGTAAAATCCCATCCACAAGCGTCTCAATCAGCCTGCCATTGATGTCGAATACCTGCAGGGACATGCTTGTAATTAAGGGAATAGTATACTTAATTGTCGTAGTTGAGTTGAAAGGATTGGGGTAAATATTCATTATAGTAAATTCGACAGGAAGATTTTCATTTGATTTTACCGCATTCTCCTGCCTTACACAAATGGCTAAATTCAATGTGTCAGAATAGAAATCGTCAAAGGCAATCATTGAAATATCATAATCTCCTGTATCAGCAATCGTCACCTCCCAGTTGAGGATAAACCTGTTCTCATCATCCTGTTGGATGGTTGCCTCCTCTGGTAATTCACCTCGATCGATTTTAAAATCCAACACGTCGTTATCATTATCGACCGCCATGTAAATCAGTTCGATTTGATTTCCGGGATTTGCATACAGGCTATCCTCCATGAAATCTCCTTCCCACCCGGGTGCAGTGTTATTTTCTTCAATCGCTTCTGAAAAATCGAGAATCGTGACGTTAGTTCCATTTGTAACGTAGGCTGTCAAACCTTTTATTAAAAATCGCGATACACTCCCCGGTGTATCAAAAAAACCAATTTGTTGATAATTCTCAATATTGCTTATTTCAAAAAGACGAAAACCACTTATACCGAAAGGGGCGAACAGAAATCTGTCTTTTACAAAAGGCGTACCCAATATCATGTTTTCACCCGGAAAGAATGTTTGGGAAAGCACTTGTGGCTGCAATGGATCCGAAATATCTACAATAACCAGCTTGCTGGGTATATCCCTGTATGGATTATTAGCCAGGTAGGCGCGATTTCCTTCGATGAATACACTGCGAATGGGTACCAATTCCTCAGGTGCAAATTGAAGGGCTAATTCAGGATTTTCCGGGTTGCTAACGTCGACAATGCTTAATCCATCAGTGGACATTGGAATGAACGCGTAAGCACCTTTTATATCAATTGACTGAGGTTGCCTTCTGCAATCGAACTGAGATAGTAACCGGGGTTCTTCGGGATTGGAGATATCGAAAATTGACAAATCACCCAGGTTATCTAAGACATAGGCTTGATCTTGCACGATTTTCAGAGTTTGTGCGCTTCTTGCCCTGCCGTAAGTAATACTGATCTCTTCCGGATTTTCCAGATCCTGAATATTAAAAATTCCGAGCATTCCACAGTCCCCCCCACCACAGAAAAGTAAATTATCGGACATCTCAATATCATCCGTATATTCATATTCCAGGATATTGACTTCTTCAGGTTCAGCGGGATTGGCAATATTTACAATTCGAATCCCAAGCGGTTCATCACGAATGTAGGCGTAATCATCTTTAATCTGGATACCACTCACCATAGAATTACACCTGTATTCTCCAAGAATTTCTGGATTCTGAATGTCAGCAATATTGGCAATTTGCAATTCGTCAGGGAAATGCATGTACATCAAATCATCCACGATCCTGACATCAATAATCCCTCTTGCATAAACCTCACCGATTAGTTCAGGATTTTCAAGTTCACTAATATCAATTAATTTTAAATAGTTCGTTCGATAGGCATGAGGACCAATTGAAGTACCATGACAGATTAAAATGTTTCCATTCAATGTCATTTCATGTTCCGGGTGCAGATGCGGATCTGAGTGAATTATCTCCACATTCTCCGGATCTTCGGTGTTAAGAACGACCAATCCCAGAGAATGGTCGGCGTAGAATGCGATATCCGGTCTTAGAAAGGTTACTCCATAGCCTTCCTGAGCATGATTCTCGTGTAAAACTTCATCTACCATTACTGGATTTTCAGGATCGCTAACATTATAGATAAACAAGCCTCCATTCTGCCAGCGGCCATCTATTACGGATCCTCTTGTACTCACAAACGCGTAGTTTCCATCCTCCGAAATGTTGATCATTCTTTCTTCACCTGGAGTAAGGAAACTGCCAAGTTCCCTGGGATCATCAGGACGTTCAATATCGAAAATTATGATCCCTCTTGAACTGTTTATTATATATGCTCTATTCTCATGGATAAACAGATCTTCAGTCAATTCTGGCAGCTCAATACAAACGGATTCTTCTATCTCATCCGGATTGTTCAGCTCATATACGATAAAACCTGTATTGTATTCTACAGTATATAGGAATTCATCCCTGATGTGAACCTGTACGGTGAAATCCTGGTTGTTATCGGAATAACCTGTCATTTGAACATTTTCAGGATCTGAAATATCAAATATTTGAACACCATAACCGGCGGCAACATACAATCGATCACCCTGAAGGGTAATGTCATACATTGTTCTTGAAAAATTGTAGAACCGGCTGACAAGTTCAATGTTTTCGTTATCCTGTGCTTGCGAAATTCCAGCAATAAACACAATCAGGAAAAACAGAAAACCTTTAAAGTATCTCATGATTATTCTCTTCATTTTATAAATACTACTTTCCGGTGTTCTTCTCTCATCCTTCCCCCTTCATCC
>CAYLYZ010000154.1:0-10975 GCA_964387885.1 uncultured bacterium
GTGGATGAAGGATATAAAAAAGAAGCCCCGTCTAATCAGGGTGAGCAGGAAACACAATCACGCGAAATCGCGATTTTGTGTCTTCCTTAAAACCTGCACAACCTGCTTCAACGGGGCAGTGGAAGATAGAAAAGCGTGGCTCGTACGTCCAAGTACATTATTATAGACTCACTGTTCATCAAAAAAGTTTCACAGATTAGAAAGTTTTTGAATATTTTTTCAATTTATTTACATTATCCGTTTTGCAGAGCGCGATGCCTATATTGCGCTTTTGCTACTGACACAGAAAATCAGGACATTTCAGCTGAGTATCGTGATCTGATTTTTCAGGAAATGGAAACGCGTTCGATGCAGGAACCATGGGAAGATGGGCAGGTGGTCAGTGTCTACTTCGGAGGTGGCACTCCATCATTGATGCCGCCCGAATTTCCGGAAAGGATTATCGCCCGGATTGGTTCTTTCTGGGAGCTGCAAACCAACGCTGAGATAACGATTGAGACGAATCCGGGTATTATAGATACTAACAGGTATGCCGAATTTTTCCGTATTGGCATAAATCGGCTCTCTATCGGAGCGCAGAGTTTCCATGACTCAGAATTGAGAACGTTGGGTAGAATTCACAGTGTTGAAGAAATATATAAAACTGTTGATATTGCCCGTAAAGCAGGATTTAAAAATATATCACTTGATCTTATTTATGGTATTCCCGGACAGACCATCGAATCGGTTTTGGAAAGTACGAAACGTGTAATCGATCTCGGTGTTGAACACCTCTCAACATACTCACTTTCAATAGAACGTGACACTCCTTTCGAAATGATGGCAAATATGGGTCATTTGAAATTGCCGGACCAAGACCTTGTCGCAGATGAATATGCTGCAATTTGTGAAGAGATGAACAGAGCCGGATTTGAGCACTATGAATTAACCAATTTTGCATGTCCGGGTAAATCGTCAATTCACAATCGAATCTACTGGCAGCGTAAGCCATATCTGGGGCTCGGTACCGGGTCTCATAGCTATGATGGTAAGAACCGGTTCTGGAATCCTTCGGATACGGGTGAATATTTGTCCTGTATTCGAGAAAATATAGATCCGGTTTACGAATCTGAGAAATTGACTGATTCTCAGATTGCTGAAGAAATCATCTATCTTTCATTACGAACTGATGATGGTTTAGACATGGATTATGCATATCGCAAATGTGATAATGAGGCAATTAAAGAATTTCTTCACACAGGAATCCTCGAATTGAGAGAGGATCGCTTTTACGTCGTTGAAAAACACTGGTTGCTGCTTGACGAGATCGTCGCTTGCCTACTGCAGTATTTAACGGTAGAATCAACTTGACAAATCCCACCTGCATGGCTATATTCGATTTATGACCAGACTGTGATACCCAATCATCAATGTGAATTGAAGATCGGACTTCCTCACAATCAGAAATTTCACACATTGAGGCTAATATGTTACCCCAATCTCGGATAGGTTTCCTCTTTACACTTCTACTTGTAATCTCAGTTTCATCAGTATTTGCAGGGAATGCCCTCCGTTTTGACCGAGGTCAACGCGAATGGATCAGGATTGAGAATTCCGAATCACTTGATCTGAACGGTGAAGCTATTACAATGGAAGCCTGGATTAATATGCCCAGTCCGGCAGCAGATGTTGAGAATACAATCATGAATAAAGAAAATTCTTATGAACTGCATGTGCGTCGTGGGATTTTCCAGGTAGCAATATGGACAACTAATCAGAACTGGGCATGGCTTGGGGGCAATAATGTTATTCAGGCGAACAGGTGGTATCATGTTGCTGCAACATATGACGGGCAGAATGCGCGGGTTTACGTTGATGGTGATTTGAGGTCAACTCATCCAATGCGGGGAAGAATTGTACCTCGAGACACCTCGTTTTTTATTGGTACAAGACCACATGGAAACTTCCAGCATTGTTTTGAAGGAGTTATTGACGAAGTGAGATTATGGAATATAACTCGAACCGAACAGGAAATAAGCGATAACATGAACATAATGCTTTCCGGTGCTGAAGAGGGGCTTATCGGTTACTGGCGTTTTGATGAAGGGGAAGGGCAGATAGCAGGAGACAGAACGGAAAATGAAAATCATGGGACACTTGGAACGGATGAGGATGAAAACGCCAGGGATCCGGAGTGGATTGAATCTGATGCTCCAATTCGTGGAGGTGAATTAGATGTTAGTCTTGATGAAATAGCATTTACGCCTTTGCCAGCAGGTGAAGCTCAGAGTCTTGAACTTGTTCTGAGGAATATTTCCGAACAGGAAGACGAAGTTTATCAGGTCGATTATTCATTTGATGAAGAAGGGAGGCGCCCAGATTGGCTTACAATAGAACCGGATGAGGGTGTAATCAACCCGAGGGATGAGGTTATTGTTGAGTTTGCGGTTAATGCTGAAAACCTCGAGCCCGGAGAATATGATCATTTTGTCATCTTACTGGCAAATGCTTCCAATTTGCGCCAATACGAGTTGATAATAACTGTAACAGTTGTGGATGGTGCTGGCAGGTTGCATGGTCGTGTCGTTTCTGCTGCCGATGATGAACCAATTGCAGGGGCGTTAGTCGAGGTTGTTGCGAATTTCAATCTTACTACTGTAACCGACGAGGAGGGAAATTACGAATTTGAGATCATGCCAGCCTATAATTACCATTTATTGGTTACTGCTGATGATTTTTTGCCACTTGAGGCTGAAGATGTAGAGATTGACAATGGAGAGGATATTGAGCTCAATTTTGAACTTCTTCATGCGGAGTGTGTATTTGATCCTGAACAGATCCGGATTGAAATAGCGCCAAACGATTTGGTGACAACTGAATTATCTCTTCGTAATGCCGGGAACGGGCTACTTACATGGCAGGTGGAAAAAGTGTTCCCGGAGCTTGTAGACGCCGAACCATGGGAGGTTCGATGGTCGATTCCGATCGCTGATGTACTCCAGAATGACAGAATAGGAGCAGTGGCTTTTGTTGATGATCTGCTATATGTTGCGGGAAGCATCAGAGGCGAGGAAAACCAGGTATACGTTCTCAATCGCGATGGGGAACTTCTCAGGCAGTTTAACCAATTCACCGACTCCAACTACGGCTTCAGGGGTTTGACCTGGGACGGTGAATTGTTATGGGGATATGACGATGGCAGTATTTATGGTTTCACAACAGATGGTGAAGTTGTATCCCAAATTGATTCCCCGCTTAATCCGGCACGAGGTATCACTTGGGATCCGGATCGACAATTATTATGGTTATCATATACAACTTCTGATATTTTCGGTGTAACGCGAGAAGGGGAAGTTGAGGTCGTTATGGATCGTCCTCCCGCCAACTTGCGACTATATGGAATGGCATATTATCCGGAGGATTCTGATGACCACCCGATTTACCTTTTCTGTGGGGGTGAGCCTGAACGGCAGGTTCATAAACTCAATCCGGAAACCGGAAGAACAAGATTTGTGGCTGAGCCCGATTTCCGGGGATCTGCTGGGGCTGCGACAATCACCGGTCTCTGGGACCCATACAGTTGGGTTTTTATCGGATTAACCCTATCGGGAGAAGATGCCATTGCAATCTGGCAGATTTCATCCCGCACCGAATGGGTGAATATTGAGCCGACTGATGGAGTTGTTGAACCTGATGAATCTATTGAAATGGAAGTGCATTTAAGTTCCCATGACATGCCGAATAATGTTGAATATCTCGCTGAATTTCTATTTACACATGATGGTATTGGCGGACAAACCGTAATTCCGGTTGACTTTACCGTTATCGGGGAAGGAGGAGAGGGTAGGGCGACTCAAAGAACATTAGAACTCTCCATGGGCTGGAACCTTGTCTCCCTGAATATTGAACCTGACCTTGTAGATTTTATTGAAATAGTTGATCCCTTAATACAGCAGGAACTCCTGATAATGGCAAAAAATGGGGCTGGTAGGTTCTACCGGCATGACTTCGGGTTCAACCAGCTCGAAGAATGGGAAGTTTTTGAATCGTACTGGATGAAACTCGAGGAGGATGCTGAGTTAATAGTTGAGGGAGATGAAGTTCCGTGGGATACGGAGATCCCGTTGCATCATGGTTGGAATTTTATATCATATTTACCGAGGTTCAGCGTCGAAGCTCCGGTTGCTTTTGTAAATATCGCTGAAGTTCTAACTATAGCCAAGGATGGAAACGGCATGTTTTACTCTCCTCAATTCGGTTTCTCTAACATGGGAGAACTTGGTGAGGGTATAGGCTACATGATCAAGGTTCAGGGGGATAATGTCCTTGTATACTCACAAGAAGAAGAGCTTGCTGGAAATCACCTCAATAGATACTCAGCAGAAGATCAGAGTTGGATTAGCGAAATTCCCAGTACAGGAATCTCACATTCGTTATTGATTCTGGCAGATGATAATATCCCGGTTGGGAGTCGAGTGGAAGCTGTCACTCAATCAGGCACAACTGCTGGCAGAGGTATAGCTGGAAATGATGGTATGGTAGGGATTGCTCTTTGGGGTGATGATCCTTTTACGGAAACGATTGATGGTTATTCAGAAGGTGAAACCATTTCGATCCGCATTGCAGGTTCTGAAATCAGCACCATCATTGAGGCAATAAAGGGAGACGCTGAGGTCTGGACTTCTGATGGCTGGGGAGTTGTTTCGCTTAAGTATTCGGGAATTCCAACTGAGTTTTACCTGGCGCAGAATTATCCAAATCCATTTAATACCGTGACGAAATTATCTTATGGACTGCCTGAAGAAACAGCGGTTTCGATTAAGGTTTACAATACTATGGGTAGGCTGACAAAGACATTGCTGGCTAAAGATCAACTGGCGGGGCATCATCAAGTCGTCTGGGATGCTCGAGATGTCGCGTCCGGGGTGTACATCTTGAAGTTGGTAGTTGATGGTCGCGATCTTTCGCGGAAAATGGTTTTGATGCGGTAGTTCTTAATATTCACAGCAGATAAAGCGGATTGAGCAGATGATTCTGTCGAAAACCTATATCTGCTTCATCTGCTAAATCTGGTGTGAAACGAAGTTCTATAATATCTATTCGTTTAATCTCTTTAATCCGCTGTGAATTAGGATTATACTCGGCACCAATTCGCAGTGGTTAGTCGATTTCTGGATCAAATTTGCAGGCTGAAGCCTGTACTCTATACTTTTAAAGGTGGAAGAATTCCTCCACCCTTCACATGCATAATATAAATTTGCTTAGCATAATGTGATTACAATTCAAGGAGGGAGTTATGTTTATTTTCAGAAGTTGTTTTTTACTAATTGTCTGTTTTGTATTAATAACACCATTCGTTTCGTATTGTGTCGAAGCAAACTCGGATTTTGGCACAAGACATTTCTTATGGGAGAGAGAAACCGCTCCCATTTCGCATTCAAGTAACATTGATCTAAACCTCAATCCCGCACCAGCTCGTGACGAGTTCGGAGATATAATCCGTCGTGTTCCTGTCGATGAAGGATACTGGATCGGTCTCGCTTTTGACGGTGAGAACATGTGGGGGCTGGACATTGAAGGCGCGAGGATGGTTTGTGTCACCCTTGGAGGTATGGAGATTGATAACATTGATTTGCCACTCGAGGAGATGGGATTTGAGGAAGAAGCCGAACTCAACGGAATGTGCTGGGATGGAGAGGCATTCTGGTTTTGCAGCGCAAGCATGCCTGACCTTTTCCGTGTAAGTCCGCAAGGCCAACTACTTGACAGGTTTGAGATTCCGGTTTTCGGAGATGAGGGAGAGTTTGCCTTTGATGTAGCGTGGGATGGCGAGAACCTCTGGTACTCGCTTATTGTCGAGGAGGAAAACGGCGGATCACTTGTCCAGGTTCGACCGGATGGAGAGCTTTTACGGCAGGTGGACTGCAATGGAATAGAAGGCTCGGACATCATGGCAATTACCTGGGTTCCAGAGCATGAGGATGGTCATTTATGGGTGATGGCGAGCCAGCAACATTTGATATATCAGATGAACCTCGAAGGTGACCAACCTATGATAGTCCAGGAAATACTGATTGATATTGATTCCTTCAGCATCTGTCATGATGGGACAAACCTCTGGTACCAGGAGGATCCGGATATGGGAGGGATCTGGGTTGTACTCGATGATGGGATTGTGGAAGAGGGTATTGAAGATGGAAATATCCTACAGGTTCCGGACGATTTTGAAACCATCCAGGACGCGATTGATGAAGCTGAAGATTTTGACATTATTCAGGTCGATCCCGGGGAATACAACGAAAATATTGACTTTTCCGGAAAGGCGATTACTCTCTGTGGAAATCCCGAAAATCCGAACGAGACCATTATCGATGGTGGAGAAGATGGGACGGTCGTAACCTTTGTCAATGGTGAAACCGATAGGTCAGTCCTGACCGGATTTACGATTCGCAATGGAGTCTCCGAAGAGATGGGAGGTGGTATCTATGTTGAAGAATCGTATCCGATCATAAGCGATTGTATTGTAACAGGAAATTCGGGTGATGAAGGCGGTGGGATAATCTGCGTCGGAGGTGCATACCCTATAATATCCAATTGCGAAATTTTTGAAAACACAACTGAAAATAACGGAGCTGGAATCTTATGCGACGGTGAATCTAATCCGACAATAATTAGCTGCTACATCCATAACAATGAAGCTGCGGAAGTCGGTGGAGGAATTTCGTGTGATGGCTCCGGTCCAGCGATACTGAGTTGCTTTATCAGCGAGAATAATGCTGGCTCCGGCGGAGGAGTTTCCTGTGTCGATGGTACGGAATATCTCCGCTGGACAACTATAGTTATGAACGAGGCTGAGTTTGGTAATGCGATCTATGCCAGTGGCAGCATAATGCGGGTAATTAATTGTACAATCAGCATGAATCGGGGCCGTGAGGGTACGATTTACTTCGATAATGAAGCCTGGGTGGATGTCCTGAATACTATCATCTGGGATAATCAGCCGAATACAGCACATTATAACGAAGAAGGCGAGCCCAATCTCATCTCTATTGCTTATACAGATGTGGGAAATGAACGGGGGGCGTTTTCAGTGTTCAATGAAAATGGTGAATCCGATTGGGGAGAGGGCAACTTCAATGCAGATCCCTTATTTGGTGATCCGGAAAATGGCAATTTTCGGTTAACTGAAGATTCTCCGTGCATTGATGCCGGGGATCCGGAATTTCCTCCGGACGAAGATGGCTCAATAGTGGATTTGGGAGCGATTCCATTCACCTTTGGACCTCCCGTGATATCGATTGATCCCTTGATCATCGAAGTGGGTTTTGGTTTTGAGGATCCTGTATTGACGGTGACAAACAATGGACTCTCCCTATTACGGTGGGCTACCGAACTCGAGTATGTAGACCCACCTGAAGATGACAGGGGAGCACGTCGTGTTCGGGAAATTGAGAATTCCGGACCTCAAAGAGATGAATTGGGTGATGTAATCGTCGAGTTGGAGATGGAGGAGGCTGCCTGGGGAGGTCTTACCCGGGTTGGTGATCTGATATGGGCGGTCGATTATGAGGGTTTTCGGATAGTGGGAGTCAGCCCCGAAGGTGAGATCATCGAAGAGGTTGATCTTCCGGCTGAGGAAATGGACATAGAAGGTTTCTGGTCACTTTGCTGGGATGGGGAGGTGTTCTGGGCAGGATGTGAGGAGTTTGTTGCCCTGTTCGCCTTCGACAGAGAGGGAAATCTCCTGAGGCAGGTCAATGTTCCCGGCGATGGACCTGGTGTCACCAGCATCGAATGGGATGGGGAGTTCCTGTGGTATTGGGTGCCGGAGGATCAAGCCTCGATAAGACAGATCACTCGAGATGGTCAACTAATACGCGAGGTTGATGTCAGCGATATCGGTCTTCACGAAGAAGGTTCTGATTATTGGGCTCTGGCTTATGTTCCAGAGCATGGTGAGTCTAATATGTGGGCAATGGTCGGAGAGGAGGAATTTCTGTGTCAGGTGAACATTGAAGAAGACCGGGCGGAAGTCAGATCAATGATTGACATCGAACAGGGACAGGCGTTCGGTTTAACTCACGATGGAGAGAACCTGTGGTTTTCGATGGAGGGCGACCGCTGGTACATCATCGACGATGGGATTGCCGAAGCAAGCTGGTTGATGTACGAACCCCACGAGGGTACAATTGAGCCGGGTGACGCAGACGAGATATTTATAGTCATTGATGCAGTCGACCTCGAGGATGGAGACCATTTTGCAGAGATGCACTTCATCAGCAACGATCCGGTTAATCCGGAAGTAGTGGTGGATATAATTCTCCATCTTGGAGCGGTGGGGAGAGAATTCATTCTTCCTCTTGCAGAGGGTTGGAATATGAGTTCAATTAATATTATTCCCTCTGAAGATTTCTGGCCTGATGAAGAAGCTCCCGGTCCGGATTTACTCGATATGTTTGAGCAACTGCGAATCGATGAGAATAACCACCTGATTGAGCTGCTGAAAGATCGGGATGGTCGTTTCTGGGCGCCTGAGTTCGGATTTAATAATATTCCTTTCTGGAACCTGACCCACGGATATCAAATAAAGGTTTCTGAAGATTGCGAGGCGAGATGGATTGGTGAGCAGATTCCTGCTGAAGCAGATATTGAGCTCTTACCTGCCTGGGACTTGATTGCTTATTTGCCAACATATGAGCTTGATGCAAGCGCTCCGGATTTTTATGTCCTATCTCCAATAATTGACTTTGTTTTGATCGCAAAAGATGCAGATGGCAGGTTTATGACCCCGGAATTCAATTTTTCAAATATGCAACCGTGGCGTGAGACGCAGGGGTATCAAGTCAAGATCAATTCCGAAGATCCGATTATCCTGAACTATCCGCCTGAGCAAGAAGAATTGAACAGCGCCTCACCACAAACGACTGCAGTCGGACACTGGTCAGCTCCTGTTTCAACCGGCTCAAATATGAGCATCTTGATTATGTCAATTGAAGGATTGAGTCCAAATACTTATCAAGTTGCTACATTTGATAGCAACGGTAATATCGTCGGTGTAGGCACTGTACGGGATGGTATGTGTGGATTGTCAGTCTGGGGTGACGATAAATCCACTGAAAGTGTGGATGGTTTATCTGATGGTGAATCATTTGAGCTGCAGGTTTGGGATGAAAACGGTCAAACTGCATATCCACTTGACATCGTTTCCTGTTTGAAGGGTGATGGTTTAATATACAAGACAGACGATTTCGTGGTTTTGTCCGCTTCGGTTAATTCGACAGTGCCGGTTGATTATTACCTGGCGCAGAATTATCCTAATCCGTTTAATTCCGTGACGAAACTATCTTATGGACTGCCCGAAAATACATCGGTTTCAATGAAGATTTACGATACGATGGGCAGGTTGACAACAACGTTATTGGCAAACGAGCAGCAGGCAGGTCATCACAATGTTGTCTGGGATGCACGGAATGTCTCATCCGGAGTTTATGTGGTTCAGATGAAAGCAGGTGGATTGAGCTTGAATCGTAAGGTGGTTCTGGTGAAATGATATTATCTTAAGTTAGGGAGTTTGTGCTCCCTAAGTCCGGGGAGGACGGGTATATTTACCCATCTTTATTATAAGCAAATATTGCGGATAGATATATCCGCTCTCCCCGATCTTGGGCAATGTGTGGCTTGGGCTACTCGTTGCCCAAGTTTCTTTACGAGTTCACCTTGTGTGAATCAGAGTAATAGGACAATACGATGTCTTTAGTCAAGTAATGAAACCCTGGCAACAAGTAGCCAGGGCCACACAAAACAGAACAGAGGAATGTGAATGCCCCTTAATGCAAAAACTTTAACCGCTATTCTCGACGCATTAGATCAGGAAGTTGTATTCGTCGATAACGATCACATAATCCGCTTCATGAACCGTGAAGCAAAAGAGCACTATTATGATCGAAGTGGCTACTCCGATCTTATCGGTAAATCAATATTCGATTGCCATAATGAAACTTCCTGCCAGATGATCAGAGATGTTCATGCCCGAATGGTGAAAGGTGAAGATGTGATAGAACTGCCCACTGAGGATAATCCCGACTACGCTATGGTTGCTGTCAGGGATGAAAGAAGAAAATTATTAGGGTATTTTGAGCGGAATGTGAAGGGAAGTGTTTAAATGTTTGAATTCCTGGGATACCTTGCTGAAATACTCCTGTTCGGGCTTGAAGTTAAATACCCAAGAACAACACTTTTTATAACAGGAGTCATTCTTCTCTGTATTGTCATTTTTTTGATATTCTACTTCGGCTTCTCGGGAGGAGGTGACGTGGCACGTTCGGAAGTTGAATCGGTAATCAAGCTTATCGATAAAGCGATAGCTGAGTTCTACAAAGATCAATTCACTCTGCCTGCAGATGTTGACCAACTGATAGATTTTGCATATGTCGAGAAAGAGAAAAAAGTATGGGATAATTGGGAATTTTCTCTTGAAGGTGATGCAAATTCAATAACAGCAATTAAAGCAGTTTCAAGAGATACTGATAAATATGGGGAGACAATACGATTTGATTGCGTTGATAAAATGTTTGATGATTAGGAGACTATCCTTATGTTAGGAGAATTTCTTGAAGTATTTGTAGAGTTTTTTACAATCGGCAGCGAGCGTAGTAACATCAGGACCATGGTGTTTCTTGCAATATTATTAATTGTGGCGGGATTTATCATTTACCAGGTTTTTTTTGTTGAGAGTTCAGGGAGTGGTGAAGTAACTCGCAGAGACGTTGAAGATGAAATCAAGCAGATTGATAAGGCAATTGCGAAGTTCTATAAGGAACAATTTACACTCCCGGAAGATGTGGAGCAGTTGATAGATTTTGCCTACATTGAGAAAACTGAAAATATCTGGAAGGAATGGAAATTCTCATTTGAAGGAGATGGGAACGCAATAACAGGAATTAAAGGTTCATCCGACTAACGCGTACTTAGCTTCGTGAATGGCCATGATTTTGAG
>CAYLYZ010000155.1:0-10513 GCA_964387885.1 uncultured bacterium
CATTAAAGCTCTGATCCGGAAGGCCTCAAAGGTTTAGGGATTTTTACCTGTGAAATTTCCCGAAAATAATGAAGTGGGTTTGTCGTCGCGAGGAACGAAGAGACAAAGCGATCTGTTTTATATTACACGAGTTATGAGATTGCTTCGCTTCGCTCGCAAAGACATTACTTTCAAGAAATGCTTAAATTGGTAATTGTAGAATCACGAATGGATTTTTCGTGATCTGAAAAGACAATCTTTTCTCAAGTTTAACCAAATAACAAGAAACTCATCTCGAGGAAGATTAATGACGTTTTTAAACCTCGTTGTTTATGGAACAGCGATAGTATTTGTAATTGCAGTACTTGCACGTGCATTACGTATAGCAAAAATGCCGGTTCATGTCAGATGGGAACTTTATCCCGTCCCGCATGAAAAAGGCAGAGCTCATTATGGAGGATCAAGACTCGAAGAAGTTGATTGGTGGACTAAACCAATCGAAAAAGATCACCTCGGTGAACTAAAGGTAATGATCCCGGAAATTATTCTGCTTAAAGGTGTTTGGGAACATAACAGGCCACTTTGGTTTGGATCATTCCCCCTGCATTTCGGTCTATATCTGCTGATTGGCAATATGGGTCTCCTGACACTTTCAGCAATATTACAGATATTTGGCATCGAGATTGCCATCCTCCCAGCCATAATTACATATTTAGCCTGGGGAGGATGTATTCTCGGAGCAATCGGTTCGGTGATAATGCTGCTTATGCGGATGTTCTCACCTGACCTTTCTAAATTCAGCACTCCCAGCCACTTCTTTAACATCTTAGTGCTCGGAGCGATTTATGTCACCGGTTTAATATGGGTTACGGATTCAACGTTTGCGGTAAGTTCAATGAAACTCTTCAGTGGCATAATTACATTCAGCGAAACTCCTTCATTACCGATGATTGCCTATTGGCACCTCGGTTTTTCCCTGTTTTTCATTTTCTATCTTCCATTCACTCACATGACTCATTTCTTCACAAAGTACTTTACATACCATTCAGTGCGTTGGGAAGATGAGCCTAACAGAGTTGGTGATCCAATTCAGGCGAAGATCAATCCCTCTCTTGAACAGGTCGTCACATGGTCAGCTCCTCATATTGGTGCTGACGGGAAGAAGAATTGGGTAGACATTGCAACCAGCCCCATGCCGGAGATGCAGAAGGAGAGTAAGTAATGGCTGTAACAAGAATTAAATCATTAAGTATAAAAGATTTCAGCAAACCATCGGAGCAACTCGCTCACGTTGCTCTCGAAGATCTCTATCCGCTGCCAGCACCTTATGATAAACTGGAAGAACAACCCGGATGGAAAAAACTTAGCGAAGAATCTCGAAATAAATTTGAAGCGATCCTTGATGATACGATGGTCGTGAACGTTCCGAAACCGGAATCTAAAGAGGAAGAGGACAGGCTGGTTAAGTTGTTTATTTCAGGTCTTGAGAAACTATTCAGCAAGGAGAACAACTGGACATTCCTCCAACCGCTGACGCTTTCAATGGAACATTGTGCGAGATGTCAGACCTGTGTTGACGACTGCCCGATTTACGAAGCCAGCGGGAAAAATGATGTTTACAGGCCTACTTACAGGTCAGAAATCTTGCGACGGCTCTATTTCAAGTACGTTAAGGGCGGAAACTCCTGGTGGAAGAAGTTCAATAATGGTGATATCGAATTGAACTGGACACTCATCTCAAGGTTGATCGAGCTTTCATATCGCTGCACTCTCTGCCGTAGATGCGCTCAGAGTTGCCCGATTGGTGTTGATAATGGTCAGATAACTCATGATCTACGAAAACTGTTCAGCTCCGAGATGGGAATAGCCCCTAAAGATCTTCACGAAAAGGGAACAGTACAACAACTTCAAGTTGGTTCCAGTACCGGTATGAACTCCCTCGTAGTCAAAGACAATGTTGAATTCATCGATGAAGACATGGAAGACCGCACAGGGCTCAAAGTCGAATCAATCTGGGATAAGGAAGGTGCAGATGTCCTGTTACTGCATAATGCCGGTGAATTCCTTGCCTGGCCGGATAATCCAGGAGCTTTTGCATTGATCCTGCAGGAAGCCGGAATTTCCTGGACGATGTCGAGCGAGCTTATGGGTTACGATGGTGTGAACTATGGGCTGTTTTACGATGACGTTCAATTTGCCAGGATCGCCCTTAAACATTTTGAGATTGCCAAGAAGTTGGGTGTTAAAAAGATAGTGATGGGTGAATGTGGTCATGAGAGTAAAGCTCTGGCTGCTATTGGTGACAGGTTAGGTCAAAACATCCCCCGCGAAACAGCTATGACCCTGATGGAAGAAATCGTCTTCAGTGGAAAACTTGATTTAGACCCTTCACGCAACGATTTCCCGGTTACGCTGCATGATCCATGTAATCTGGTCAGGAGTATGGGTGTTGTCGAACCTCAACGGAGAGTACTCAGACACATCGCCCCACAGTTCCGCGAAATGCATCCGCATGGCGTCCGAAACTATTGCTGCGGAGGTGGCAGCGGCTGGGCGATCATGTCACATAATAACTGGCCGGACTGGCGTGTGGCGGTAAGTGGTCGTAAAAAGTTCGAACAGATATTAAATGCTTTTTCAAATGAAGATCCCGGACCTGATACAAAAAAATATGTCTGCGCTCCCTGCTCAAATTGCAAAGGCCAGATTCGTGATATATTTGATTATTACGGTGCCAAGGAAAAATCTGGATTATACTACGCAGGTTTAGTAGAGTTAATTATTAACGCGATGACCAACGTAAAACCAGGTTTTATTGATTGGGATATGATGTAGGAAATTAACCTTTCAGCTAATAATTGGAAGTCATTACACCATGATTGAATCGTAGGGATTGAAAATATTCAATCCCTACGTTGGTTTTTGAGTTTAATGAAACCAAGCTTAGTACTTCACTGAAACAAAAAAAGAAACCCACCCCAACAATCAGGGCGGATTTCCTTGGATGTGAATGGTATTACGGGGGAAATTAATTTATCATAACGATCTTGCGAATCGCTTTAAAGTTCTTAGATTCCATCTTCACACAGTATATACCGGATGATAGGTTGCTGCCATCAATTATGGCTGAATGGTAGCCTGCATTCATTTTGCCGGCAATTATTGTGGCTGCAAGACGTCCGTTCATGTCAAATAACTTTATCGAGAAGTTTGTTGCTTCGGGTAATCCGTAATCCAGACGTGTCAGCGAATTAAACGGATTCGGATAGTTTTGTGACAGGTAATATTCATTGGGAACACCTGCATTCACCGCTACATCGAGGGCTGTAAAAGCGTTTGCTTCGTAGGTTAATCCTCTGCCTTCAATCACTTTGACCAACTCAATAGGGTAATCCGATTGACTGTTTGAGTCATGATATATCAACTCAAATGTCTCATTCGAATTCAAACCAATTGATTTGTCTGCTGTTAAATCCACTCCCCAAACCGCCAATCCACATATTCCGCGTTCATCAAAAGTACCACTACCCATCAGGCAATTATCTGAATTGTAAGCCAATACCCGGTCTCCCAATTCCGGTTTAATCCCTGTAAGAGAGTTGATTAATACACTCATATTTTCACTGCTAACAGGTGAAGTAGTTTGGAGGTTATTTCGAGTAGATGCGATGCGTTCTTCTTCTCGCTCATCCGGGTATGTCAATACTATATCTGCGTCAGTTTTTACCAGATACCCCTGCGTCTCACGCCAGGGCTGCATATTGGAAAACCTGAACGCAGGATTCATGAATCTGCCGAAAACATCTTTGGCAATAACCAGGTTGTCGACTATCGATGATAATACATAGAAATCCGGTGCAGATGCATCGAGCTCATAATCCGGGAAATATGAGACCATGTTCCACCCAAAGCCGAGTTGAATATCCTCATCTGCTGGGATTGGTACACCGTTCCAGGTTGTTTCAACATCCTCATCGACTCTGACGAGATAGCCTTCACTCAGGTTCCAGTAGGGGATATTGCAGAAGTTCCAGGATGGGGCGTAGAATAATCCGGTTTTGTTCTTGAATATCGTGACGTGGTGGTTATCCTCGTCAATCCTTAGCTGCTCTAACATCAACACCACATCCGGTCCATCACGTCTTTCCCATAGTTCATCCGGAGGGGTGATGTTAATTGACATCATATTCCAACCCTCGTTGAGTGAAACGACAAGATCTCGAGGAATATCACCACCACCTTCTCCAACGGAAAATGTTATCGGTATTTCGACCAAACCACCATCTGCATCATGGGTGATGGTCATTGTACTAAGGTAATCTCCATCTCCAAGGTTGTCGTCGACAAGCGTCAATATCAAACCCGACTCCTCCTCCGGAGCAACAACACCTTCTGCAGGATCAACCGACATCCAGGAAGTGTTAGCAAAAACATGGAAAAAGTCGATTCTGTCCCCTCCGTCATTTGCGGATGCGTCAGCTACAGTCATGAAACTCATCAGGGAAGGATTTACCGGATTTGCTATAAACGCCGAGTTAGGTGCTCCCGAGTCTAAGATCAACTCTGTTACAAAGACCAACTCCCGGTTATCCGGATTCATTTTGTAGATAAATCCTCTTTCATCGTTCACCAGGCGGGTTAAAATGTACAACGGGCATCCATCAGGATCGTCTGACCAATAAGCAAGACCATAAATTCTATTTTCACCGCGCGGGAGATCGTTCTCAATAACTCGTTCACCCTGACGGTTGTATCCTGCAATGTTTGAAGTTGTATATGAAATCCATAGTACTTCCCGGTCAGGATCCCAGGCAACATACTTCGAAATATTGAACGGTCCTTCCCACGATTCGACAACCTCTCCTTCAGTGGTGAAACCATAAACCATATCATCCTCAACACCCCATATCAATTCCCCGTCCCACGCCAGATCCTCCATCCCGTCTCTGGAATCGCCAAACTGGGGATAGGCGTCGAGAATTTCACCATCCGTTTCCATGACATAAACCATATTCGGATCGCCTCCACCCGCTGTCACGTATAGAAGGTTATTCCCGTACATCACACCACCAACTGCATTATCCTCAATAAGTTCACCAACATTTAAGGATTGTGCGAAGTCCCATGAATTGAATTCCGGAACATCTCGAAGAGTAAGGCTTGATTGCCATGTTAATGGTGCATTTCCGGTATTACCGATTGTAATTTCGACGTCAACCTGTTCCCCGGCATCAACCTGTTCAACTACCTGATCGTGTGAAATTTCAAATTCGGGATGAAGCAGGCCGAAGTTTACCTCCAATTCTTCCTCATCATCCAGAATAAGCTCAGTGATTGTCGAATCGCAGTAGCCTGCCATAACGGCTGTAATTTCAAACTGACGCATGGCGAATGCCTCGGCGATTTCCCAGAAACCTTCATCATTTGTTTCAGCTGCCTGACCTAATGATGTTGTAACAGTTGCTCCCTCAAGTGGTTCATCATTAGCTGCGTCGAGTACAATACCTGACAGTGCACCAAATACTGCAAAGTTACTGACAGCATAATGATAACCCAGGTCGATTATGTCTTCATCCGGTGACAGATCACCCTGAGTCGACATTTCACCAAATCCGAGATCGGCTGCCGGACCACTACCTGCATCAATGCAGGGACTCTCCTCATCAAGAAAGAAACCATTTATACCCCAATCAGGATCCCTGCCATCTTCCAGCAGTGGATCTTCATCGATGATCTCTTCAACATCAAGCTCATCCATTATCCAATCATCCTCTTCGTTCACACCTCCTGCCACAAGACAGTAACCTATCGTTACTAATGCGGCATTTTGCGCATATGCTTGAACACCAATATCTGCTTCGTTCTCGAAAAAAATGGAATTCATTATCACAGGAATACTTGTACGCCCCATGTACACTCCTCCACCCATACCATTTTCAGCTTCGAGTCCTGCTGCATTACCTATGAAATCGGTATTCCCAACTGTTAAACTTGATGCATCGCTCGTGACACTTATTCCACCTCCATCAATACCAGCACGATTGTTCTCAAATATACAATTCAAGACTTCGCAGTTTGATCCCTGAAATATGAGTATCCCCCCACCATTTCTTGGGGTTTCATTATCAGTGAATATTGAGTTTGATACCTGACATTCACCACCCCCATTGTAGCAATATAAGCCTCCGGCTGATCCTGTTGTGGAACTATTTTGTGTAATTATGCAATTATCAATGATTGCATTATTCGATGTTAAGGCAATCCCACCGCCATTTGCTCGGGTTCCCTCCATTCCCTCAGCAACATTTCCCGAAATAAGACAATGCCTCAGTATAAAATTTTCATTTCCTGAAATCAGTATCCCTCCGCCGTGCAATAGGGAAGTATTTCCTATGATGTTGGTGTTCTGGACGGTAAAATCGCAGGTTTGAACGACAATTCCCGCACCTCTACCAAGGGTTGTGTTTTCGTTAATTTCACATTGATCAACGATCCCATTCGAATTATTGAGGTTTAATCCTGCTCCGTTCTGACCATCTAAAGCATTGTTGTTTTCGCTGATATCACATCTTAAAATACTGACACCTTCACAACTTATTATCTCAATGCCAAAAGATGTTGAACCAGTCACAAAACAATCTACAATCAATAATTCGTTAACACCTTCAGCGAAGATTCCTTTCTGGAAACCAACAATCGAAAATCCAATCAATGAAACTTCCGCCTGAATATTAAAGCAGAATTCGGCATTATCCTCGCCACTGTTAATAATACATTCATCCTGACCATTCTCGGACATGATTGTGAGCGGAATATCGACAACGAGATCATAATTGTTGCCTCCGACATACTCACCGTCCGAAACTAATATTGTATCACCCTCAGCCGATTCCTCAATAGCTTCACTAAGACTTTGAGCATCATCTGGTACATGAATGATATCTGAAAATGAAGGAACTGCAGCTACAAAAAAAGCCAGCAGAAATAAAAGAAGTGCACGCGATTTCATGTTTCCCTCTCGTTCGAAAAAATCTAAATTCTTACAACCGTTTTTGACTTGTAACGACCACCACAGCAGGAATTTCAAAGCTTGCCTGAACAAACATCTGAAAACTCATTAAGAAATGTTAAGCACAGTATAATCAAAATCTAACAAATAATATCAATTGCAATCTGTTTACAACCTTTCCCGAAAATTATGACTTAAGCTTGTCGTCGCGAGGAACGAAGAGACGAAGCGATCTGTTTGTTTATTAGCGAGCTAAGAGATTGCTTCACTTCGTTCGCAAAGACATTGCTTTTAAGAAATGCTAAAAGCGGGAAAAGCACTTTCCACAGTATTATTAAATATAACTCTATTTTTCTGTAATGCAACAAAAAATCGGTAATATTCTCACTTTTTGAACAAGCGTTCATATTGTTGGAACTTTTGTGCAAATGTGATCTGAGTGACGAGTGCTCAGTTTGGTAAGGACTTATTTTAGCAGAATAAGGTGTTTTCTTGTGATTATACGCTCAGTTTCAAATGTGATAAAATACGAACCACTTGCATAGTTCATCATATCAATGGAGACTCCTCCACTTCTATCAGGAATTGGAATTTCCATGATACTCCTGCCATTGATGTCGATAATCCGGATCTGTCCCGGAAGTGAAATCTGATAATTAATATCAAATATCCCATTTGTAGGATTAGGAAATGGTTCTGAAATTATTTGAGAATTCGGCAGCACCGAGATGTTATTATCTACACCTACAATATTATCTGTGGACAGGAAGATGTTGTCAATATTCCATCCCTCACCTGGCAGAGCTCCTTCAGGTAAATAGCTTCTCCATCTGATTCGAACCGGAGAATTGTTTTGTCCGGTATATTCATCAAGGTTCAATTCCCTGCGTACCCACCAGAACTGATTTCCGCTAATCTGCAATAATTCAGTCCAGGATTCACCGTCATCGGATGATATTTCGAATAATCCTGTCTCGCCCTCATCCCTGTTTAATTGATGAGTTTCCCAAAAAAAGATTCTGAACCTTCTAAACGATGAAAGATCCCAATTTTCATCAATTGATGCAATTGCCTCTCGGGGCGCGTCCACATCTTGGGATTCACGATCTGCTAAACCCCACCTACCGCTCAGAGCAGCATTGTTTTTTCTGGTCCACCCCGAAAGCAACCATCTGGAGGATTCTCGTTCGAACTCATCGAAAACAGCATCCTCATTCAAACTGAATGATGTCGCTACGCTGTGTGATCTATTTCGAGATCGTGAATTATCAATAGCGATTACTTGAAATAGTAGAGATGGATTATCCTCGAAGTTCCAATGTACTCTACTAAGGTAACTTCCCGGTTCATTGCGTAAAGGCGCTAATTCAAATTGATCAAGTGGCTGTTGCTGTGAGTTGAGCAGGACAAGGGAGACTTCTCTAATACCCAGATTATCCATTACTCTCGTTTTGAAATTGGCTGAATGCTCCCGGAAAACAGTATTCCCTAATGAATCGGTGAACAATATTGCCGGAGGTTGTCTGTCAGTACCAATCCTGAACCTGAAAGACGTTAAAGGTGCCCCGGCAGGCAGTGTTGCAAACACACCGGTTGTGTCTGTCGCAGCAAAATAGTAATAAACATCTGTATCAAAACCCGGTGCGGGTATCTCTGCAAAATAATAATTTTCTTCCTCGTCCTCCCTATCAAGATTTATTGTATCGGGTTCCTCATTAGCAAACCCATAAATGAGCCATAGTTTGTCCGGATCGAGAGGTATTTGCGAAATCATTTCAACTCTTACTAAATGAGGAGAGTTGATCTCTTCCGAATCTGATAGTCCGGGATGAACAATTCTCGGGCTGAACTCCCCCGGGACAAGAATATTTCGAGATTCACAGGCTCTGACGATCAATCGTCTGAATCCTGCATCGTTGAGAACAAGGTCGGAATGCAATAATGATTCAGTCGCATCGTGAATTGTGGTACTATCACCAAGAGCACCTATGTGATCAATCACAATTGAGTTCCAGAGATCTCTATTATCGACAGATTGTCGCAACTCAATTAACATCGAAGACCACATTTGACCGGCAATATGGGGATCGAGGTTTTCTATTTCATTATATGTCAAATCAGAGTCTAAAATTCTGCCGTCCCAGAACTCATTGTGACCATCCCAATTGTAAAGCTTGTAAGGCTGAAAATCGGAATCAATTGCGAGACTGTAATCACCCGCAAAATAATCGCATAATCCCTCACTCAAAATGGATGTTTCCCCACCTCGCCAACCCTCGGTAAGGAGATACACAATAGCATGTGAATACTCGTGAATCAGAACATCGGCATCTTCTGCGTCGTCAACTCCCCCGGTACCCGTTGTCAGGATTCCCGTAAAAGGGCTGTAGAAAGAAATGTCCTCATCCAGACGGTTAACGTCAACTAATTGTGGATTCGGAGGTATTTCCTCAAATCCAAGTGAAATAATATACCGCGCCTGATGATCAATGTGATAATAAGCCATCACTTCTTCAAACCTGTCATCTCCACGATCATAACTAAAACTCAATTCTTCTTCAATTGCATGAGTTTCAGAAGGGCTGGTATCAACATACGGACCTGCTAAGATGAAATGATCGTTCTCATCACGCTCAATATCTCTAATCTCTACATCTATGTAAGCATCATTGGGGACTGCTTCCGGGCTATCATCTTCATCTCGCAATGTTGTATCATGCAGGGTTGTTTTCGGATCCGGTAAAAAGACCGAACCTGTCCCATCAAATCTTAGAAGCCTGTCCTCCACTAATTGTACTTCTCCACTCACGCCATCAACAAACACCTCCCAATCACAGGTTGGATGCCTGGCAGGTATTCTAATTCTCCAACAAGGCACTAATTCACAATTATTTGGGAGAATTACCCGATCTGCGGAGGGATCGGCTCTTAAGCTATTAAAATCGACAGTTTCGGTTGCAATTGCGTAAGCCTGTTCAGCGCTAACGCTAAATACCGGTTGTTTTTCCAAATGAAGGCTGGTGAAAGTGCTGAATAATGAAACTGGGATATCATAATCATTGCAGTGAATTGTTATACCACCCCCAATGACGGGAAATCCGAAGGAATACTGCCCATATCTTATTATTCTGCCTGAAGCAAGCTGAGTCTGCCTTTTAAGACGGAGATCACCTTTCAGAATTTTCTGTTTATACCCCGTTTTCAGCAGTAATTCTCCCAACGAACAATCATCAGAAATTACATTCGGATCTATCCAGATTCTTGAAGGCACATTTGATCTGTGTTCAATCCTGCCGTTTGCGCTAAATCCCTGATTTAACAACATTAGCGGTAAAATGAGTAATGCGGATGATATTTTCAGCAGGTTGCTAATAAGATGTCCCAAAGGTTAAAGATGTCCTATCTCTTGTTACAGAGTAATAAAGGTAATCTAACCATCAAATTCTGATGAGTCAACGATTTATTTCCAAATAGTACTAAAAAAATCCCGGATTTGCGTTAAGACTCTGCTACCTCTAAATTGTG
>CAYLYZ010000156.1:0-10386 GCA_964387885.1 uncultured bacterium
GTCACATTTCCGTCACATCGTCACATTTCCGTCACATCGTCACATTTCCGTCACACCCTCAAACCCATACCCACAACCGCGTTCAGCCAAAAGTGTGACGATGTGACGATAATTTGGGGTATCCCTCTGCTCTCCTGTGCCCTGTGGTGAGACTTGACTTTTGCTGAAAAATGTATTATATTATCAACATGATTGTCGTATATATCATAAACGTCGATAATGAATCCGCCTGTCGGTATTTGGTCGGGCAGGAATGACCGACCTACAGAAAAGGTGGCTTCTCTGGGTACCTGCGTTCGCAGGTATGACGGGGTGAAACACCGGCAAAGTCAAGGGCATAGGGGTGGAATTTTGTTGTGGGGTGGTTTGCTGTTCGGGTTGTTGGGTATCTCGCGATATTAAGGGGTCCCGGTGACTTCAATCCGACGGGTTCAGAATCCGCCCTACGAAACTCGCCATGTTATTCTGGCGTTGGAGGAGCGAAGCATGACGAGCGCAGGTGAAACGGGGGACTTATAATTTATTAAAGACCCCGGATTCAAGAATCCGGGCTACATCTCTTTTGTGGACGCCAGAGTGTAGAGGAGTTGTTGTTGTGGAAGTCTGATTTATTAAATCACAAGTGCAAATCAAGACTCATGCTGCGCATGAGAAACAAGCAGGGATACTTGTCCTACTGAAATCGGTTTCTCTGGACACCTGCGTGCCTGCAACGCGCTCGCCATGTTATTCTGGCGTTGGAGGAGCAAAGCATGGCAGGCGAGGGATCGCGAATACTACTTTTTGGCGGAATAAGATTCCGCCCTACGAAGCGTCTTTTTGGAAGATCAATCTTAGTCTCCTAAATTTTCCAACCAATCCTCAAGTGTCGATGATTTTGCCCATATCGTTTCAAACAGTATGACGAAAGCGGCAGCTATTCGGCTGTCTTTTATTACTACTGTGGTAAAACTTGCGTTACCTTTTGTATGCGTTGAAGGAACATCGAGGAAAACGGTTTTATTATCAAAGATGAATACTTTGGTTGGAATGTCCGCAACTATTCTGGCTTCCTGCCCAGGTTCGGTAATGGCATTAATCACCTGATGTACTAAAGGCCAGACCTCTTCTTCGTACATATACAGCGACCGAGTTACAACTCCACGCAGGTATAGCTCTGTATGAGCCTTTATCTGTTCTTCCCGATATTTTGGATCAGTACCTGCATAAGGTGTACGACAAAGAGCGAGGATTTCTTTCTGTGAGTCATTCAGCAACTGTACGAATCGTCGAGCACTTTGTTCAGAATTCCTGATAACTTCTACAAAGTCGAATTCGCTATTAACATCCGCATTCAGTTTAAAGATTTTATCGAGATCTGTAAAAACCTCATCAGCACTTTCATTTTTCTGCAGTGTTTCTTTTGCCCATTTGTCCTTAATAATATCCGCCAATTGACTTGGGGGAACCGCGCGAAAATACCTCTGTTTGCCAGAAACCCTTTCCAGACAATATCCACGTTTAACCATTATTTGCAACGTCTCATAAGCCTTTGTCCTCACTACGCCTGATATTCGGTGCAATTCTGTAGCATCTGCCTCATCCCGCTGCAACATCGCCAGATAAAGTTTTGCTTCCCGCTCCGTCATCCCAATATCAATCAGTTTCCGAATGCTTTTTATATCACTCAATCCATCACCTTTATGTTAGTTTGAATTACAAGATAACAATATACAAATTTATTCACCCCGCGTAAAGGTAAAAGATACGACTGTATCTCAACAGAAGCAATTCTTCAGTTAAAACGAATCAATGCAAATTTTATAACTAATTTCAAACTGAACTGCTACCTATTTCCCTCTTCCCAACCCGTTTAATCCAAAGATAACCAACACATCCGGTGAGTACTTTCGCAATCGCTAAACCAACAAAAATCCCGGGAAGACCGCCAATTATTGAGCCTCCATAAGCAAATGGGACATGAAAGATGAACAAACGCATCATATGAAGCGAAACAGCTTTCCGCGGACGACGAAGTGCATTGAAGCCAGAAGTGGATACAACAAACAGGCTTTCAAATGCAAATCCAATCAGAACTATTCGCAGGAACATTGTGATTACCCGTGCAACTTCCGGTTCGCTGGCAAAAAGTCCGGCAATCTGGTGAGCGAAAGTTACTACTAAGAAATAAACGAAAAAACCGGTTACAAATAAGAATCTATTACTCAATTTTATTGCACGACGAACGCGATCAGGTCTTTTAGCACCCCAGTTCTGCCCTATAAATGGAGCCAAACCCGATCCAATCGCTGCCGGGAGCATGTTTATGAATCCCTCAACTCGAACTCCAGCTCCTATACCTGCTACAGCTGTCGGTCCATAAGTAGAAACCAACCAGGTGATTACTGCAGCGGCAACGGGTGTCATTACATTAGTAAAACCAGCGGGACCTCCTACAACTAATATGGATTTCCAGTGTTTCTTCAACTCAACCAATTTCGGCGCAGTCAGACTCAACAGTTTTTCTTGTTTAATCAGTACCCAAAGTGAAAACACAAGAGTTGTACCGCGTCCTATCACTGTTGCAATGGCAGCTCCTTTAAGGCCAAGTGCGGGAAATGGTCCGAGACCGAATATCAACAACGGATCAAGGATGATATTCACCACTGCAGCAAAGACCATAATTAATGCCGGGAACAGGGTGTTTCCGGTACCTCTGATTGCCGAGTTCCCAACCATTGGAATAATGACGAAAGCCACCCCGGAATACCATATTAGCATATATTCCTTGATAAACGGGAGGATATTCTCGCTAGCACCCATCATTCGAAAGACCGGATCGATTGTCAGCACTCCCACAGTACAAACGACAACAACAATGCTGACTGCAAGAATAAGTCCGTCTCTGGTTATTCGACGTACTTCTTCAATTTCCCCCTTCCCGATTTTTTGAGCAATTAAAGCAGTGACTCCTACACCCAGCCCCAGAGTGAGTCCGGCAATTAGAACTACAATTGGAAATGTGAAACTGATCGCTGCCAACTCGGTAGTTCCCAATTTGGCAATAAAGAATGTGTCGGCAAGGTTGAATATGGTAATTGCTGCAAGTCCGACCAGCATTGGGGCGGCCAGCTTGAACAGAGCCGGGATGATCCGTCCTTCAACTAATTTGGCTTTACCAGTGGTGTTTGTGTTTGGATTGTTAATTTTTATCCCTGAATCGAACTTTGCATTTGATGAATGTCTATATCTCAATATATAATGCAAAAATTCTCTTTCAAAAACTGGTTTGAATTATTTAATGCTAAGAGCGAAACAACACAGGTAATTTTTACCCGTTTGCATTGATATATTTAAATTCTCAATAGCTGTCTCTCTTGACCATTCAATTAATTAAAACTACATTAAGCATGTTGGCCTATTCACCATATCCTCAGGAGATTAAAATGATTAAAAGTTCTCCCCATCCTATCCTTCCCATAGTCGTTGGGATAATTCTTTTTTATACCTGTGCATTTTCTGAAGTTATAATCGAACCATTTGGTACTTCAGTTTTTGTACCTGAAGGTGATCAGGAGGAAGCTCAGATGCTTCTCTCTAATACCGGGGATACAAACATAGAATTCGAAATTGATTTTACCTATCCAGATGATGAACGTCAAAACCAGGGACCTCGACGTGATGATATCGGTGACCGAGTTCAGTTCTACGAATACCCTAACCGCGGGTGGTGTGGAATGGCATACAACGGGGAAGAGATGGTTGTTGCAGATTGGGATAACCAGCGAATTTACTTCTGGAACATCGAAGAGGAAGACTTCGTGGAAGACTTCGGCACTAATTATGCCCCCTGGGGAATGGCGTATGATGGTGAGAATTACTGGGTTTCAACCGATACTCAGAACAGAATAATTCATATTGACAGGGAAGGAAATATAATCGAGCAGATGAATCTTGGTTACACTCCGGGAGCGGTCGCCTGGGATGGCGAGAATTTATGGACACATCCCTATGGTGGCGACAATATAATGCGAAGGCTCAGTCCTGAAGGTCAGGAATTGAACCGATTTAACTGCCAGAATTTTCCCGGAGCAGGTTCTTATGCATTAACCTGGATTCCGGAACATCAGGATGGACACATCTGGGCAATATCAGAAACTGCTACTTTAATACAATTTGATGTAGTACCAGACGAAAACAACGCGATTGAGCTTGTGCAGCAATTCCAGATTCAAAATGTCGGTGGAACTTACGGGATAACACACGATAGAGAAAATCTATGGTTCACGGTTTATGACGGAGGTGGCGGAGATTGGGGATTCCATTGCGTTGATGATGGAATAACTGAAATGAGTTGGCTTAGTTTTGATCCGGCTGAAGGATTATTAGAACCTGGAGATGAAACTCAAATTGACCTAACTTTTGATCCCGCCGACCTTGAAGAGGGCGTATATCATCTGATACTTCAGATTGAGCTTTATGATGTCAGGCGAGAGACCACCGAGCATGTTGAAATGTCAATCGTGATGAATTATATGGAAGAAGGTGCTACCGTTGCAGGAAACGTTACCGACGCTGAAACGGGTGACGCAGTTGAAGGTTGTTTTGTAGAGAATTCACGCTATATGATGTCTCGTTTATCGGATGACGATGGTGAATACGATTTTGAAGATTTGCCCCTTGGTGAATACCAATTTACCTTCATTGCAGTTGATTACCTACCCTTCATCCTCGAAGCTGAGCTTGATGAACCGGGTGAGTTTATCCATGATATCGAATTGCTCCATTCAGAGTGTAATATTGATCGCGAGGAAATAACAGACGTATTAGAACCGGGGGAACAGACAGTAGTTCCTTTTGAGGTCTCAAATGGGGGTAACGGAACACTCACATACATAATCGAACGTCAGTTGATTGGAGAAGCAGAAGCTGATCCGTGGACTATACGTCGTAATATACCGGCAGGGGAGATTGTTGAAGATTCTCGAGTACAAGGTGCTGTTTTCGTTGATAATCAGTTTTATGTATCTGGTGCTGGTGATAATAATCCAACAATATATATTCTGAACCGTGACGGGGAAATTCAGGATCAATATGAGCAGGCAGGCGAAAGTCGCTACGGATACAAAGATCTCGCCTATGACGGAGAGTTAATCTGGGGCTCAGGTTCCGACCTGATATATGGCTTCCGACCTGATGGTGAACTTGTGCAGACAATTCAAGCCCCATGCAACCCCTGCAACAACCTAACCTGGGACTCCCAGCGAGGAATACTTTGGGCTTCAGGAACAACGACAAATATTTTCGGACTTGATGCAGAAGGTAATGTTGTTGCCGAGCTTGATAGAAATGGCTTACGAGTTTACGGGCTTGCGTTCTGGGAAGATGATCCCGATGGGTATAACCTCTATATCTTCCATAGGGACAATGAAATAGGTGATCAAATAGTCTCAAAAATGAACATCGAGAATGGAGAAACCGAGCTAATCAGCATCCTCGAACCTGAGGGAGGAGGTACGCCTCTTTCCGCCTTTATCACCAGCACACTCGACATATATAGCTGGGTGTTCATCTCTGTGGCAAACAGCGGAGCTGATGACCGCATTTATGTCTGGCAGGTTGATGCTCGAAAGGACTGGTTTGAAGTCGAACCGTTTGAAGGTGAAATTGGGGCGGGAGAGAGGCAGGAATTTGACCTGACACTTGATGCATCCGATCTTCCGCCGGAAGAATATGAAGGTGAATTAGTATTCTACCATGATGGAATCAACGGAGAAACCCACCTTCCAGTCATTCTGACTGTATCTGACAACGTAATAACCCAACAAACGTTGGAATTATCCGATGGCTGGACAATGGTTTCAGCACACATACAACCGGAGAATCCGAACATTGTCGAGCTCTGTGGTGCCCTTGTAGAACAGGATATACTACTGATGGTTAAAAACGGTTCCGGAAATTTCTACAGCCCTGCATTCAATTTCAATAATATCCCCGGATGGGATGTAGCTGAGGGTTATCTGTTTAAAACTAACGGTGAAGCCGAATTGACTCTTGAGGGAGAAGCAGTTGCTGCTGATCAACCAATTCCTCTCACGGATGGGTGGCATATGATAAGTTATTATCCCCGCGTCCCAATAGATGCTATTGAGGCAATGTCAGGCATTGTTGAAGATCTTGCTCTTTTAAAGGATGGAGAGGGACAATTTTATGCTCCCGGATTTAACTTCAGCAATATGGGGGACCTTCAACCGGGCTGGGGATATCTGATTAAACTCTCCGCAGATGTGGAACTTGTTTATCCGATCGAACCACAGGATGAGCTCAATGCCATTCAAAAGAATACAGAACCTGAGATATTGCCGGTTCACAACAATACCGGCGCAAATATGAGCCTGCTGATCACCAATTGTGAATCCTATTCATTTGTAAATTGCGAAATCGGTGTTTATGCGAATGATGAACGTGTGGGTTCCGGAATCATTTCGGGCAATCAATGCGGAATTGCAATCTGGGGGGACGATCTGACCACCGAGAACTTAGACGGAGCACTTGAAGACGAAATCCTCGAACTGCGATTACACAATTCTGAAGGTGCAAAGCCTCTTGATTATAAAATTCTCACCGGACAAAACAAGTATGAAACCAACGGTTTCTGGGCAATCAGTTTAACTGAAAAAGCAAGCATACCGGATGAAATTACACTATCCGGTATTTACCCCAATCCATTTAACTCCCAAACCCGAATCTCATTCACCGTCCCAACTGAATCTGATATCATGCTGAGTATTTACTCAATTTCCGGTCAGTTGGTTAAAACTCTCGTCAAGGGTAATGTTAATGCAGGTGACCATAGTATAATTTGGGATGGGAATGGAACCGCATCCGGAGTTTATCTAGTCAAGCTTGAGGGTAATATTAATAGTGCAACGAGCAAGGTAGTATTAGTACGTTGATTTGCAGGTAATTGTACGGGCACGGCGCGCCGTGCCCTTGCTCGAATATCAAAACAATTTCAATAGAAATTTGCGAAATGAAGTGATGTATTCGTAAAACTAACCAAGGTGTATTTTGTTCAATAAAACTATTGCTTTCCTATTATTATCTCTGCTCCCAAGCCTTTCCTTTGGTCAACCCGAAGTGTTTGAAATGGCGGAAACGTTCAGGTTGCCGGACGTAGGTGAAGAATCTCGGATTCAGTATGTAAATATCCATGATTTCGGGGATGACGGAATTGACGAGATAATCTGCGATATATGGCATAATGAGAACAGTAATTCCAGAATGGGCATCTATCGCAACGATGACTGGGTATATTACTCTGATCCAGTGTCAGGACAGATTTTGGATATTATTGTTTGCGATCTTAACAGGGATGGACATCAGGATATTGCTTTCAAAACAACGACACGCGAAAACGACTTCTGGGTTTACCTTGGACCGGATTTTGCCGAAATATTAAATTATCACCAAAGCTATTTCGGTAGGGATCCGGTAGCTGCCGGGGATAGAATACTTCTAAATGGTGAATCCATCCCATTTATTGTTATGTCCTGGCCTTCAAACAAATATAATTGGGGAGGGGTAATTGGGGGCTACCGCAACCGATACAAATATTACACAATCTGGGAGAGTTCATGGCTCACGGATTATCCCCGAAGGATTGCATCGATTTGCAGGCCATATAGTTTTATAGTTCGCGAGAGTGAAAACAACGGCAGCGAGTATTTTGCTGCCGGAAATATAAATCACTCGTACATGTTCGTCAACAGGGACAGAAGTATTGACGTGGAAGGAGATGATCGGTTGTATCTACTATTCTCTTCGCATGGACGTCCTTTCAACCAACCGGATAGTCTTCACATAACAACTTATCCAGCTATTGAGATGATAGATGGGCGTAGAGTTTCATATTTCCATCGTTTCGGTTCATGCAAAAAATCAGCAGTTGATGATTTTAACAATGACGGCAGACTTGAATGGGCTCAGGCGTATTGGGAGAGAATCGGTATGGAGAGGAATTTTGAAATCCATCTTGGCATATTTTACCCGGACTCAATGGTATTAGCCAGAGAATTCATCGATACACTTAGAAATCCTTTTTTTGCGGACAATGTCGGTTCATACCTAATTAAAGGTACTTCTGCAATGGATATTAACGACGATGGTGAAAAAGAAATCCTGCTTGCCATTCAAAATCGTCCAGTCTACATAATTGATTCCCAGACAATGGAAGTGATGATGCAAAGTGATGTAAGGGTGCACAATAATCATTTTTTTACATTTGAAGTTGGACATTTTGACAACAGCGGTCGGCTGCAGGTCTTAATGATAATACCCGAAGAAAAAGAATACGTAATTTACAATCTGCCTGAGAGATGGGAAGAGTGAAGGAGTAAGTTGCAGGTTATAAATTGTAAAAGGAGTTAGAATGAATAAATATATGAGTAGTCAAATTAGTTTTGTTCAAAGGTTTATTCTCGTTTTGTTTGTATTTTTCGCGAACGTTTCCATAGCTCAAGATGAGTTTCAATTGGAGGAAGCATTCAGATTGAGTTCTGAGGATAATTCCCGAATAGAAGATTTGACCGTATTCGATTTTGGAGATGATGGGATATTTGAAATTATCTGCGAAATTGCCGGGAGTGTTCGAGGGGAACCTGTCTGGAAAATGGGGATATCTCATTCCGAAAATTGGATTTTTGTATCTGAAAATATGGAATATGCTATCGAAAATATCATTATCGGTGATTTTAATCAGGACCTCGATCCGGATATCTTTTTCGCTTTCAACACTGGCGAAGAGGGGGATCGTGAACAGGGAATTTACGTATTCTTTGGACCGGATTTCTCAGAGATGATGTCTCACCTTGCATACTATTTTGACAGATTTCTAATGTGTGGTGGCGACCGCATATTAGAAGATGGATCCACAAAACCACTTGTGTTTATCGAAGATTCAACCTATTTTCTTCATCCTGCTGTTGAAGGACGGGAATATCATGAACATTTTGATATGGCAACATACTGGGAGGGCACATGGGAGACTAACGAAATTCCTCGACCGATTGGAGCGACACCAATGCCGATTAGTTATAATATGGTTCGGACAGAAAATGGAACACGCAATGATTTCTTCATTGCCGGATGGAACCGGTATCTCCTTAATGTGCGGAACGGTGATGCTGAGTGGAACACTAAGGAGTACTATTTTCAACTATGCACTTCCCATTTGAGAAGATATGATCTCCCTGACAGTTTGACATTACGGATATTCGATGATTTGCCGGAGGAAACGGAAGTACTTCAAATCTTTAACTTCTGCGAGAATAGTTGTGTGCTGGATTTGGATCGGGATGAACGTTTGGAGTGGGTTCAACCATACTGGGAAAGAAACCTTGAAACAGGAATATTCTCGATAAATCTGACAATTTTTTATCCGGATAGTTTGCATCTCGATCGTGAATATACTGAGGAACTTGAAGACATATTTTATGATGAGGAAATCTTACCAAACCCCATCCTTGGTGTAATACCGATAGATATTGATATTGATGGTACTTATGAGTTGCTTTTTGCGGTTCAGAGTCAGCCATTAAAGGTCGTAGACTACAGGACGATGGAGGTAATCGCTGTCAGTGACAATGTGATTCCGGATCAAATTGATAGTCTATTTGAGATAGGCCACTTCAACGATCCCGAGTTACTACAGATTCTATATCGCGTCGAGGATGAGGTCATAATTTTTAATTTACCGGAAGATTGGCGAGCACCTTATCTTGATATTAATTCAATTGTATCGCAAATACCATTGACGTTTGCTCTGTTACAACCTTATCCAAATCCGTTTAACGCCTCTACAAAGATTTCATACACTTTACCAAAATCAGGTCAAGTCAGGCTTTCGGTTCATGATGTTCAAGGTCGTGAAATTGAAGTACTGCATGATGGATTGCAGACAGCTGGATTTAAGACAGTAACCTGGGACGCAATCAACCAGTCCAGTAGTCTGTACTTCTGCAGACTTGAATCAGGAGGTAAAACTGCGATGGTTAAGTTAATGCTGGTTAAATGATTTTTTGCGACGGAAGGGGATTACAAACTCTACAGAGGGGCGATTTATATTGGTTTCAGCAGATAAATTAAAAGGGTTGTTCTCAAATCATACTACTCTGGGTTCCTGCGGACGCAGGAGCGACGGCCTCTTGCAATGAGTTCATTGTCCATGTTATAGCATTTCTTGAAAGTACTGTCATTGCGAGCGAAGCGAAGCAATCTCATATATCAAGCATTTAACACAGTAACTTTACATAAAAATGTTCCATTCCCCAAAAACATCTTCCCGTCATTCCGGGCATATTAATCAAGAATGTGTGCTCTTTTGATCACTTAGGCTTCAAATTAAAG
>CAYLYZ010000157.1:0-10003 GCA_964387885.1 uncultured bacterium
CTCAAAATCATGGCCATTCACGAAGCTAAGTACGCGTTAGTCGGATGAACCTTTTAGAAAAACCCGGTTGAGAATATTATTTGTTGATTGAACATTCAATGCACAATGGTAGGCATCTTTGACTTGTTTAAGTATTTGAATTTCACCAATAAGCTGTGAATTGAGACCTGAAGAAACTTTTAGCAGATGTCCAACAGCCTTTTCATCACGATATATGTAAGCATTTTGAACTTCCGACACTGTCAATTTTGTCGAATTCTGCAACAAAGCTCTAAATTCAATATCTTGTTGGTGTTGGAGAGGTGAAAGGTAAAGTTCAGTCCGATTACAGGTGGATAGAATTACAGCACCTTCAATGTTTTTATCCATCACCAATTTTCTAAGTTGATGAATTATCTCCTCAGGATTCATTGCTGCTCGATCCCGAACTTCAAGCGGGGAAGTTTCGTGGTTGATACCGATAAGTTCTAATCTCATGCTAATCCACTGCTGTATATCTCAAAAACGGAGATCATCAGAAGAATCAGCACCAGCAGAGCAAGTACTGCGGAAGTTATTGCCAGGCGAATATGAGATAGCCAATGATACTTACTGGCAGCAAATGCAAAGCTTATAATTACCCATAACGTTAACATTGGGTGTAGATGAGATATGACAGGGCCATCATTTGAAGCTTTTAATAACATCCAAATTAACGCGGAAATCATACTCAGTGTAAATAGTGTCCAACCTGATAACAATGAAATGTGACGCAATTTATTCAAGTCACTCAAAGGGGGCATTGAGTTAAAAATCCGTCCGAACTTCCGACTTTTTATCTGACGATGAAGAAGTAATTGACCTGATCCAAAGACCCCACTTCCAAGCAGGAGAGTAATCCCAGCAAGTGATATCCCAATATGAAAGGCAGCGGAGTTGCTTTTAAGACCTTCATCCAAATTATCAGGTTGAATTCCGATTATCAGACTTACTGTCATGATCAGAATTACCGTAACCAGCGGAAGAACTACCAACATTCTCTGCCTGATTCGTCGTTGAACAAAGTTCTGCCCCCACCATATCAGAGCTGCCAGAAATATCAACATCTGTCCAATATTCAGGATAGGGATTCGGTCTTGCATGATTACAATACAAATCATCCAGAGCAGGTATGAGACAGCCAGATAGGTACCAATTTTTGTACCGGTTTCCTCGAGTTGCCGATTAGGACGATTTATCAGGACTACCCATAAACCAAGCAGGCAGGAAAACAGGATCAGAAGCAAAAATGGAGCAATAGAGAAAACTAATGAATTCATTTTTTATTTCCAGTTCTCTTTTCAAAATCGCGCAATATCCTGAAAGCATCTTTTACACATCCATTAACAGATACTCCACGATACGAGGCACCTGTGAAATATAATCCAGAAGTATCTTTTTCGAGTTTTTCGGTTGCACAAACTCGGTCGGAATGTCCAAGGTTATATTGTGCAATTCCTCTTGCGTGTCTGAACAGACGACTGAATTCCGGTTGTAACCTAACCCCCATTACTGTTGAGTGATCTTTTAAAGCTGTTTTCTCGACCTCATCATCTTTTAGCTCAGTAATCTCAGGATCATGCGCACCACCAATAATTGTTCTGAGTAGAAACTTACCGGAAGGAGCATGACCGGGAAAAATTGAATTACTCCACAATGTCCCGAGTGACCTGATATCTTCGCTTCGAGGGATTAAAACGCCAAAGCCATCAGGATTAAACTCACCATCTACCCGGTTATGCCCGTGACATACGACATCAACAGGAGCGTGATGTATTTCGCGAAGTGTCGCTGAAACAGACGATGAGATGTTCTCGATTATATCAGCTGCCGCAAATGAAGGACAGGCAAGGATCACTGAGTCTGCTTTAATCGTGTTCTGGTTGGATCGAATTGTAAATTGACCATCAGTAAATTTTACAGCTCTAACCGTTTGGTTCAGCTCGACTTTTTCCGAAAGTGAACTCCAAAGGGAATCCGTCAACTGCCCCATACCGCGCCTGAAAGTGTGGAGTGTTGCATTTGGACCTGATGGTCCTCCAGAATTGCTGTTACTCACCTTTGCAAAACGCCTTTTCGCAATCAATGCTTTTAACAATCCACCATATTCACGTTCCATTTCGACCATTTTTGGGAAAACAGATTGTAATGACAGCTTAGCAGTATCTCCGGCAAATATTCCTGATACCATCGGATCAAGCAAATACTTTGCGAATCCATTTCCTAACCTTCGTTTTCCAAATGATTCAACTGTTTCATCAGTATTATCATCCTTTTTTGCAATCAGGAACTCAAGCATCATCCTAAATCTCGATGGTAGTGGAATTATATCTGAGAAGAGAAAAGCCAGGGGATTCATGGGAAGTTTGCGAAGTGCACCTCCATGGAAAATATATCTCTTGCTTGCATTGTCATTTGCTCGAACCAACTCAGACTCAATATTTAACATTCTTACCAGTTCAAGAGTTGCCGGTTCATTATCGAGAAATCCATTAGGACCCCATTCACACAAATATCCATCAGACTCTTCCGTGCGCATCGCTCCACCGTGCCTGTCAGAAGCTTCTAAAATCTTAATGTCGAATACATCACCATTCTCACGACCCATATTCATCAGGAGATAAGCTGCTGATAATCCGGCAATACCGGCACCAACAACAATTATCCGTTCTCTTTGGTTTTCAATTTTCATCATAATCAACTGCTATTTTAGTAAGTGCCCTGGCAAACCTTGTGTCATCATTGAAAACTGGCACCCGCACGAACTCTTTTACCCCGGAGTTCTTTATCTTTTCTGCTGCAACAATATCAAGATCATATAACGTCTCGAGACAATCAGAGACAAAACTAAGTGGCATAATGATAAGCGGATCTTTCGACTGACATAATCGGTCTAACTCCTTATCCAGATATGGTCCTGTCCATTTAACATGTCCCACCTTGCTTTGATATGCCAAAGACCTGACGGTGTCCTTCTTCAGCATTTTAGAAATTGCTGCAACTGATTCCTCAACCTGCCCTGGGTAGTCTTCACCACGTTCAACATGAGACATCGGAATACCGTGAGCGACAAACAGTACTCGCGCATTGCATCCGACTTTTTCAATTGCTTCTTTGAGATACTTCTGCTGTATGGAGATTATTGACTTGTTTTGTCCCCACTCTGGAATTACAGAAACATCTATTCCAGATTCGGCAGCTGCCTCTTCAGCTTTAGCTTGAATGGAACCGGTCATAGAATCTGTATAGTGCGGAAACATCGGAAAGAGCAAAATCTTTTCAATACCCACCGCTTTCAAAGCTTTCATTTTGCCACCTATCGTGGGTGAGGTGTAGCGAAAGGCAAATGAAACAGTTTCGAACTTTTCAGTATCATCTCGAAGTACGCTTAACATGCTCAATGCCAAAGATGATGTTCGCCATTTCAGGGGAGAAGCAGAACCGATTAGTTTGTATTTTTCAATCACTCTTTTCGAACGCAGTCCAGTAATTAAGGATGCTATTGGATAGCGCAACACAGCTGGTAAGTTGAGAATTCTTGGATCGCGAAAAATTGATCGCAGATATTCCGGAATACTTTCCAAATTGTCGGGACCACCCATATTGACGATCATTAATGCTTTATTCATTTAAAATCGTCTCAGACTGTCCTTGAAAATTTTATTCCCCGCTGATCAGGGAGATACCGATCAAAATGCATGGCGATATTCCTGAGGAACAGTTTCCCTAATTCAGTTACCCGGTATCCACCATTTGTATCAGAATTTACGAACCCGAGCGACTCATACTCACCGACTTTTCCGATGGCAAGTCTTAAATCCGCTTGAGTGTAGTCGTTGGCTTTGTCGATATTCTCCGGAAGTTTTACTACTAAATTGCACATCAAATTATTGATTACCTGCTTGCGAATTTTATCATCTGCATCGAGTTCATGACCTCGAACTATCGTCGGTTCCAGCATTTCAATATTATCAACATAGATTTCCGGATCTGAGATATTCTGAGTGAAAAGGTCGTCTAATTCACTGATTGCGGATGCACCAAAACCGATCATGTTTAAACCCTGAATTTCCGTATAACCCATGAAATTCCTCCACAATTTTCCTGCAATCTGCGCCTTAGCAAGTTTGTCATCAGGACGAGCAAAATGATCGATGCCAATTGATTGATAACCAGCTGCTACAAAAAAGCGTTGTGCATCGAGCAACATGCCCAATCTTGCACGAGCCATAGGAAGGTCGTTGATCTTAATCGCACTCTGGTGTCTTATCCGTTCCGGAAGATGAGCATATCCGAAGCAGGCAAGCCTGTCCGGTTCAAGTTTCTTCACCTTGTGGAGAGTCGTTAGCCAGGTTTCCCGTGTCTGTAGAGGAAGACCGTAAATCAGGTCAATGTTTACACTTTCGAATCCATGAGAACGACATAATTCAATGAACTCAATCATTTCTTCATATGAAAATTCTCGGTGGACAGCTTTCTGGACATTTACGTCGAAATCCTGAATCCCGATTGAGATTCTTTTAAATCCTCGCTCCTGGAGGATAATTATATGCTCTTTAGTTGTGATTCTTGGATCAACTTCTATTGAACGCTCAACATCTACCTCACCAGGGAATTTTTTGAGGACGGTATCTATTATCTTTGACAGGTCTTTCGGTAAAAGGTGAGTTGGTGTTCCACCTCCAAGGTGGAGCCAGGAGTGTTTCAACTCCCCGTTGACAACATGAGAAATTCGATTGATCTCCTTGATAAGAGATTTACTATACCACCTCATTTTGTCCTGGTTGTTTGAAATAACGGAATTACATCCACAATAAAGACAGCGTTTGCGGCAATATGGTAAGTGTACATACAAAGCAACAGGTTTCTGATTTTTTCTTATCCTGTCCAGTCCTGCAAAAAATGGCTTTTCGGGGAAATCGTTCTGCCAGACCGGTGCCGTTGGATAGGATGTATACCGGGGTCCTCTGACATCCAATTCTTCAACTAAATCGAAAATACTTTCCTCATTCTCGATACCAATTCCTGAAATACTCATGCAGCCTTCCCGCGAATTTCATCTAATAATATCTCAACCGAACTTACAGGAGTCATAGGCAGAATTCCGTGCCCGAGGTTGAATATGTGACCTCCACCTCCGTTTACCTCATCTAAGACTCTCCTCGTTTCAGCGCGAATAGTTTCTTCACTGCCGAGAAGAACCGTTGGATCAAGATTACCCTGTAAAACCATTTCAGATCCAAGAATATTCCTTGCACCATCAAGTGGGGATCTCCAGTCCAGGCTAATCACCTCAGCTCCGGTATTCTTCAACTCCGGCAAAAGATGCATACTGCCTTTTGCATAATAAGTCATTGGTATATCAAGGTGTTTCAGTCGTCTGAAAATCGATCTCAAAATTGGTAAGTTAAATTGCCTGAATTCGTTAGCAGGCAGTATTCCAGCCCATGTATCAAATAACTGAATAGCATCAGCACCTGCTTCAATTAAGGCTGACAGATAATCAACAGCCATATCACTAAGTTTTTCAAGCAGATTTGTGAAAGCTTCCGGTTGATGATACATCAAACCCTTCTGATTCGCAAATGGCTCCGGTTTTCCACCTTCGATCCAGTAACTTGAAAGCGTAAATGGCGCACCTGCGAATGCAATTAACGCCACATCTTCAGGTAGTTCGGCTCTCATCATCTTCACAGACTCGAGAACAAAGCTCAAAGACTCTCGTGGTTCAATTTGTTTAATCCTGCCAACATCAGATTTAGACCGGATTGTATTTGCGATAACCGGACCATGCCCTTTTCCGAATGATAATTCAGCTCCCATCGGTACGAGTGGAACAAGAATATCGCTGAACATAATCGATGCATCGAAATGAAATCGACGTATCGGCTGCAAAGTTACTTCACATGCCAGCTCCGGATTGTTGCAAATATCCAGAAAACTATATTTCTTCCTGACTAAATTATACTCAGACAAGTATCGCCCAGCCTGTCTCATAAGCCACACGGGAGGTGTTTTACACCTCTCACCATGAGCTGCTCTGATGTATAACTTTTCTGTCTTTTTCATCTGATCTCCCACATTACACTTACGAGTTTATTTCCAAACTTTGAGTTAATGTCCCTGGCATACATTTCGCAACACTTTCCGTTTTAATGCCAAGTTTCATCATTATCCGCTGAGGTAACAACGAGGGTAATTCTCCCTCAGCTTCAGCCCACTTATTTGACGACGATTCACCATAGAAAGCCTTGATCTGCCATTTTCCTCCTGTACTCCTCGCATATGCACCCAATGGAAGACTGCACCCACCTCCAAGTTCGTAGAGTATTGATCTTTCCAAACCAGTTGCAGTGGCTGAATTATCATCGTTAAGTAAATTTCTAACAGTTTCAAACTGCTGATTGTCAGAACGCATCTCAATCGCAAGTGCACCCTGCCCCGGACTTGGAATAAATTTCAAAGGATCGAGTCTTTGAGTTCTCAAATCGCGAATATCAACACTTAATCTGTTTACACCTGCCTGTGCCAGTATGATCGCATCATATTTACCTTCTCGAAGCTTTTGAATTCGAGTTGGAACATTACCACGCAAATCTTCAATCTTTAAGTCAGGTCTTAGGGATATCAACTGTTCGCGCCTACGAACCGCACTTGTCCCAATCACAGCGCCCTCAACAATTTGAAGTTTGTCTGTATGCAAAGAGAAAACATCAGGACTCATTAATAGAACATCTGCAGGATCTTCCCTTCCTGTAATTGCAGCAATCGATAGTCCAATGGGTTGTTTCATCGCCAGGTCTTTAAATGAGTGAACCGCAAGATCGATTCTATTTTCAATTAATGCATTTTCAATCTCTCGAGTAAAGACACCCTGGACTCCGAGCTCATCCAGCGGTTTGTCCTGAACTCTATCACCGAGAGTTGAGATTATGACTAATTCTGATTCAATTCCGATGAGTTGAAGTCTTTCCTTAACCCATCTTGCTTGAAACTGAGCTAAATCGCTGCCCCTTGCGCCAATCTTCATTGTTACCTCGTTTCCTCTGTTAGTTCAAGGATAAATTTAACAGGATTTAGAGGGTGGATTGTCAAAGAAATGTAATTTCTGTGGAGAACTTCTTTTTTTTAATGATAACACGACTTAAAAATATTTATGTATAAATCTACTAAACGTTTCTGGCTGTTTTCAAATGAACGAAGTGAATGTAAACTGCCAGATTACGCTTCGCTTGAAATCAGGCAGTAACTAATTTTTTTATAGACTAATTGATGATTATAAAATGCAGATTGATAAGTTGGTACTGCTTGTAGAGATATCTATTGAATTTTAGCTGGAAGAAATTAATTTCTTTTTAATACCTTTCTTGATTTAACAAATGCAAAATTATATATTTATCAATATTACCTCCTTTTCATTTACACCCTTAAGGAGATCCCGATGTTAAATAAACCTGCTAAAAAGACAATATATTGGACTCCGCGAGTTCTGTGTATTCTATTTGCTTTGTTTGTCAGCCTTTTCGCTCTTGATGTGTTCGAACATGGATTTAACGGAATGGAGACAATCATCGCACTTCTGATGCACATGATACCGACTGCAATAATTATACTCGCTCTGATTTTATCCTGGAAATGGGAATGGATTGGTGCCCTGCTTTTTATAGGATTATCAGTATTCTACCCAATTTGGACACAGGGAAAATTCCCCTGGATTACCTATGCTTTTATGTCAGGACCTCCTTTTTTGGCAGGCATCCTATTTCTGATGAATTGGGTATACAAAGCTGAGTTGAAAACTTGAACACGGAGGATGAAATGAACTTGTCTAACTCTTCTTTTCAATTACTTATCTTATTGTTAATCATTGCGATTAGTACTCACTCTATTGCAGAAGACATCTCAGGAACAGTCTCGGGTATTCTGACCACTGACAACTCCCCGTACATCTTGATCGACGACATAAACGTGGAGGATGGTGACAGTCTTATAATCGAGCCTGGTGTGGAAATCCGCTATGATGGGAGGTTCTATATCCATGTCGATGGTTATCTCGAAGCAATTGGCACCGAAGAAGACTCGATTCTCTTTGTTCCTAACGGAGAGGATGAAGACGCGGGTGGTTTAGGTCTCTGGTTCCATTCTGCAACTCCGGGCTCGAGATTATCTTATTTTCGAATTTCAGGGATGCGCGGTGACACTCGTAATCGGCTTGAAGGATCAGCGATTACGGTTTCAAGGTCGATGATCGAAATTACCCATGGAACAGTTTCTGATAACTTCTGCCTGGAAGGGGCTGTCATTCATGTTCCCTGCAATCCTGAAGGAGTTCTTTTCTCTGACTTGTTAATTGAAGGGAACTCGTCACCGGGTTCCGATTGGGGTGCAGGGATGAACATGTATGGAGACGTTAAAGCGACGATTGAAAACTGCACATTCCGAAACAATTCCATTGAAGCGGGTATTGGTGCGGCAATCACTTCATGTTCGTCATCGGATGAATTGATCATTCGTGGAAATATCTTCGAGGGAAACGTGGCCAACCATGGGGGAGCAGTTTATCTGATGCAAAGTTCGGCATTGATCGAGGATAATCTTTTCATTGAAAACCGTGCTGTGGATGGCAATGGTGGAGGGTTGTATATCCATGCCTCAAGGTGGGGAAATCGAGATCCGGTTCTGATTAGAAACCGGTTCATACGCAACCAGGCAGCAAATTCGGGCGGAGCATATCTCAGTGCTCGCAACAGAATAGTTATTATGGGTAATGAATTTATCGAAAATGAAGCTGAAATATCAAATGGAGCTTTCGGAGCAAACAAAGTTTCCTTCTTTAATGGCCTGATTTATGACAACCATGCACCTTCGGCAGGAGCGATCGGCGGGAGCAATATCGATCTGGTAAATTCTATTGTCTGGGGAAACGAAGCTGATGAGAACCGAGCAATAATTCAGGTAGAAGGATTATTAACCTTGTATTGCGACATTCAAGGCGCTGAGGAGGAGGATGGAAATGTGGACTGTGATCCACTATTTGTCAATCCGGAAGAATTCGATTTCACCCTCCGTGAAGATTCCCCCCTGATTGATACCGGTCATGCTCATCACTTGTTCAATGACCCAGATAGTTCGCGTAGCGATATAGGATCACATAGTGGAAGTGGTTTTGCTGCAGCGCCTCTATTCTGGAATTTCGGTGACGTCTGGTATCCGAACTCTGCAACGGTTGATTTCAGTTTATGGTGGTTTGGGCAGGATCCGTTGAATTTGAATGTACCAGCCATGGAAACCGGGGATCATTTCACCGTATCCCAGCGGGAACCGTTCTCAATTGAGCCATATTCCCTGGCAAGTTTCGATGTTGAATATTCACCGCCACAACGAGGTGAATTTTCCGACCGAATGTTTCTGACGTTGGAGGGACATGATGAGGATGCGTCACCTATAATGGTTGTGCAGGGCATTTGCGAAACTTCGGTGATCGAGGAATTTATTTCCGGAGACTTAATTCCTGAGCGCAGTCCATATCGCATAATAGACAATACCTGGATACCGGAAGGTGAAGTATTGCGAATCCAAGCCGGAGTCCGTATTGATTTCGCAGGCAATTATGCACTGCGCACCAGAGGCGGCAGTTTCTTTATCGAAGGTAGTGAAGAAGATCCTGTTGTTATCACTTCAATCAATGAAAACCGACAGGGAATAATCTATTTCGAGGGTCCAGCCGAACCCGTCCGGATTGATTACCTGCATATTAACAATACCAGGGGAATTACTGTTTTCGGGGATTTGATCCTGGAGCACAGCGTAATTAACGAAAATGGCATTGATGGTAGAGCAGTGATAGTCAATCGTGGTATGCTAACAGCAAATAACTGCATTTTTTCGAGTAATGGACTGGATATAGAAACTCACAGTGGTGCAATTTATATAATACGTGGTTCACTGAGTCTGGATAATTGTACATTCACCACAAATGTTGGAA
>CAYLYZ010000158.1:0-9936 GCA_964387885.1 uncultured bacterium
TTCATTGACAATTCATGCGGTGGTTATGGTGGTGGGATATATCTCGATCAAGGTGTCACCACGATTAATTATTGTACGTTCCAGGCTAATTTTGCTGGAGCTTTCGGTGGAGCGATCAAGGTTAATGAAGGTGAACTACACGTAAACTACACCGATTTTCTATGCAATATTGCAGAAAATGGTGGCGGTGCTATTCGGGGTTGTGAACCTGAATCGGAGACCAATTTCGATCATTGTACTTTTATCCGCAACCAGGCAGGTCAGGGTGGCGGCGGAGGATTATTGTTCCTCGGTGAAGGAGATCACGACCTGAATTTCTGCACACTCTTTGGCAATACCGCAGACGATCTGGAAAAATCGGCAATCTATATTGTCGATGATGCAAATGTTACCCTGCGAAATAGCATTGTCTGGGGTAATGGTGATGGCTCAGGCGAAATCCAAACGATTTCCGGTGATATCACAGTTGAATACTGCGACATTGAATGGGATGAGGATTATCCGGGTGAGACAAATTTCACTGGTGATCCACTTTTTGTAGATGCTGAATTCGATGGCGATGATAACAACTACGAAAACAGTGCTACTTTCCCGTTCACTGCCGGCCAGCAATTCAATGCCGGAGAAGTCAGAGTCTATCAGGAAGATGGTGATAACGACATCTATGTCGAAATTACAATGGCAGACGGCTGGACTCTTTTAGAATCACATGTCCATTGGGCACTTACATTCGAAGACATACCTCAAAACCAGCAGGGCACGATGGTTCCCGGGCAATTTGATTATAAGCAGGAATTTGACGATCCCGGGGTAACCGAACATACGGTTCGCATGGACAATGACGACACCGACTTTACAGCAGTGATTGCAGTTCATGGTTCAACTATGGGTCCTGGCGGACAAGAAACCGCATGGGGTGGAGACATTGAGGTTGAGGGACCCCGCTGGGCTTACATTATTGAATATGAAGTTGGAGGCGACCAGGGTGGCGGTGATCCCGTCTGTGAAACATACGATGTTCACCTCACTGAAGAAAGCCCTTGCATAGACGTTGGTGATCCTGAAGAGGATGATGATCCTGATGGCTCACAGTGCGATATTGGTCGGTATTACTTCCATCAGGAAGATGGCGGCGGAGGTGATCCTCCTCCTCCTCCAGGTGATGTAATCAATGTTCCCGATGACTATGATACAATTCAGGAAGCAATTGACAACTCCGAAAATGGTGACACTATTTATGTCCATATCGGAACATATGAAGAAAATATTGACTTTGGCGAACATTGCGTTGTAATGATAAGTCGCTACTTCTATACTGGTGATTGGGATGATGTTGTCAATACCATAATTACTGGTGCAGACGGTTCTCCGGTAGTGACATTCGCAGGTGGTCAAATTCATTACTGTAAACTCATCGGCTTCACGATTACAAACGAAAATGAGGGTACAGGCCACGGTGGTGGTATCTACATCGAGGACTCAAGCCCGACAATTGAATCCTGTATAATCCGCGACATTACTATCGGTGGAGATTTCTTCGGTGGTGGTGTCTACATGTCCGGTTCGGAATCGATCTTCCGCTACTGCCATATTTACGGCAACACATCGGGATCGGGTGGTGGTGTTTATGCTACCGGATCATCGGCTTATTTCTACTGGTGCTGGATCTATGGTAATACCGCTCCAAACGGTGGTGCGTATTACATTACCGGTAACAGTGAATTCGATTTTGTATACTGCATAATTTACGATAATACAGCGGAATATGGTGGCGCATTCTATTTCTCCAGCTCCACTGTTAACTTCACAAACTGTACAACCAGTGAGAACAATGCTGTTGTTGGTGAAGATGATGGATTCGGTGGTGCAATATACGTCGACACCAATGTAATCATAATGTTCCTGAATTCAATTTTCTGGGGAGATTATCCTCAGGAAATCTTCTGTCGGATTGATGGTGAAGGTTCAATGATTACTGCTAACTGGAACGTAGTAGCAGGCGGTATGATCGGAATTATAAACAGAAGAGCCATTAATACCGATCGCTACACCGTTTGGAACTTTGAAGACGATCCATTGTTTGTAGATCAGGAAGGACATGACTTCCACCTGACTATTGACAGCCCGTGCATTGACCAGGGACACCCGAATTCCAATCCCGATCCGGATGGAACCCGCAATGATATTGGTGCACTTTACTTTGTTCGCAGTAATATCTACTCACATTACTTCTACGGTGGCGGTTGGTTCATGATCAGCATGAGTGTTCTGCCCTACATAAATGACGTTGAATCGGTCTTCTGGGATGACCTGACTCGTTCTTACTGGGTATTCGACTTCCTGTATGATCGTGGATATGAAGCTCTTGGAGACTGTGTACCCGGTCCGGGATTATTCTTCGGTACCGAAGATACATTGATCTATCTCGATGTCATTGGTGAAGAGCTTGAAGATACTGTCAGAACTGATCTTCAAATTCCGTGGAACATGGTTGGCACACCATTCTTGTATGAAATCGACCTTGCAGATGTACTATTCAGGCATGATGGCGTTACCGTAACCGGTGAAGTCGCTATCGAAGAAGGCTGGATCAGCCCGATTATGTATTGCTGGCGTCACGAGTGGTTCGAATATCGTGAGTTTGAGACCTTCTATCCATGGTACGGTTACTGGCTTGCATGCTACGAAGATGGTGTACAGATGCTGTTCCCGCCGACACATCCAGGTGGTGGAAGTCCACAACAGCAGCCAGGACGTGACGAGGGAGAGCCGGATTCATGGTATATGAACTTTGATGCTGATGTAGAAGACGGTCAGGCTCGGGTAGTTCTTGGTGCTGAAGCTGGTGCTACCGACGGTTACGATAATTTATACGATTATCCAATGCCACTCGATCCGCCGGGAGGTTCTTCTGTACGTGCGTACTTCCAGTATCAAGGTTGGAATGAACATGTAGCTGACAGGTTTGTTCAGGACATGCGTGCCCCATACGATCAGCAGGAACAGAAATCATGGGAGATCACAATTGAGGCTGAAGAAGGTACCGAAGTTACAGTATCCTGGGGAACGATGCAGTTTACTACGCCATACCGCTTTACTTTCAACCTTATCGATCAAACCAGTGGAGCTGAGATCAACATGGATGATGAAATCAGCTACACATACGAATCGGACGGTCCTCGCATATTCACAATTGGAACGCAATCATTCCACGGAGTCGAGGAAGAGCGTTATGCAATCCCGAAAGAGTTAGCATTAAACGCAATCTACCCGAACCCATTCAACAGCGAAGCCGTAATTAAGTATTCCGTTCCTGGTAACAAAGACCTGAGCCTCAAAGTATACGACATTTCAGGTCGTCTCGTTAAAACCCTTGCAACCGGAATGCACGCTGCAGGTAACTACACAGTTAGTTGGAATGCGATGGATATGACCACAGGCGTTTATTTCGTAAGAATGCATTCAGGACAGCATTCATCCGTAAAGAAGGTTATTTTGGTCAAGTAACCTTACCCTGTAACACTTCCCGGAAACGGGATTATTAACGAACAGCCACCTCGTTTGGGGTGGCTGTTTGTTTTGGGGAGGACGGGTAAATCTAACCATCAAAACGAACCGGGGAGAACGGATATTTCTATCCGTCAAAACGATCCGGGGAGGATGGATATATCTATCCGTCAAAACGTAATGAGTGTGCGCTTTAGCGCGTTATACACATATAACACTGCTTAGAAGTTATTTCGCGTAAGGGATGATCCCGATCAGGATCGAAGACAAGTTTATCAAGCCCTTTTGATTCGCTAAGAATAAGAGGGCTCAATAAATTGGCCCCTACGCGAAAATAAACAATTGCCTCATAATTGCGAGATCACTTTAAACAACGGTATAATTATAATTCATCAATACGCGCTGAAGCGCGCACTCAATACTTCTTCGATAATAGAAAACTTGGTAGAGAGTGGTGTCAGGTGCCCACGAGTTCTTTAAAATATTCAATTATTTTGAAAGCACGTCGTTCCCGCGAAGGCGGGAATCCAGAATACACAATTACTTATGCAATCTATATTTCCTGGAAATCTTAGGAAAAGAAGAAAAACGCGAGTATTTCAAAAATCTCGCCACCACATGACACAAATTCTCTGTTATCTAATAAATTTTCTCCCAAGTGTAACAAGAAACAATGCCAGGAGCAACCATCCCAATAATCCTTCCATCATCGCTAATGTTCGAAATTTGACAGTATTTCTTTTTTCAAATTTAAGATAGTAAACTGGTATTGAATGTCCCATAATCCTGATTTGCTTTTTCTTTCTCGCAGGGACAGGTAATTTTAGACTCTCCGCAGTTGGATACCAGTCACCATATCCAACTGTAGTAAATGTGTTTACACTGAAGTAAAGAGTGTCGAGAAATCTTTCTTTCCCTGTTCTTTAATCATTTCTGTTTGCAGATGAGGAAGTATCTCTTTCTCGTTTTCGCTCTTGAATTGCCCCTAAATGGTAATATGCCAATGCAAAGAGCATAATAAAAACAGCACTTGTGGCAATTGTAAATTCTGGCATTACGCCATAACCACAGGATAATAACATGATTAAATCGATTATAAATAATGGTGAAATATCCTTTAAATGTATCCAAGTCTCACGCAGTTTTCTCTCAAAATAACAATCATCCATGATTTCAAATTCACCCTTGGATTCAAGGTAATTTTCGAAAACTAAATAACTTTTTCTTAAACCTCTAATCTCACTAAGATAGTCTGTACTAATCTTCCATTTTAACTCATTCCAAAAGAAAGAAAAATAATTAATTTCAACTTCAAAAAAATACAAATTAGTAAAATGAGTATCTCCAAACTCTAAATCTTCTAAAAATTTTGCCCTAGTAAAAAAAGCATTTCCCAAGAAATTTGCCCCATAAAAAGCAGCTCTATTTGAGAAAATAGTAAAATTAAGATATACATCACTAGAAAACAGTGTTCGAAAAAACATAGCATTTTTGGAAAATTGGGTTGACTTGAAGCTAACTTCTTCAAAATACTGTGTATCATTGAAATCTGCGTTACCGGAAAATTGCGTTTTCTCCAATCTTACATTGCTATAGAATCGTGCATGATTAAAACTTGCGTTTTTGTGGAATTCTGATTTTTCCAGACGAACATTATTCAAGAATATGGAACTGTCAAATATTGCTGATCCTAAAAATTGAACATCGTAAAAGTCAAGAGCACTCTGAATTGTATCGATATTTTCAAATTTAAAATCGATATCATCGACGACATCAAATGCACTGCATTTCAGAGTATCATTTCTTCCAGACTGTTTAATCCAATCAACAAATTCTTTTGCTGAAAGATTCTCCCCGCATTCTTCCTTTAAATCTATGATGCGAGCCTTAGCAATTTCTGTCACGCTTAGGTTAAAGATCATAAATAGGGTGACGATAAGATATTTCATTTCAAAACTCCTCACAAATAGCATAAATATATAATTGGAAAATACATAAAATCCCAGTCAATTCAAACAACGTTTGACCTAAGATGAACTGAATATTAATTGTATTTTATTGGAGATTTCGAGTATAACAAACATACTGGATTTCCGATCAAGTCGGGAATGACGAGATGAGTAAAATTGCATAATAAGTTCAGATTATTCATGCGCGAAGCATGGCTTCGCTACTCCAGAGAATGATTGTTAAGCCTTTATTCCACGTTCCAAACAAGCTCAGTCGCTTCCTCAACCTTAACCATGTAACCTCTTCCCTGACGAAGTTCATCCATATTGCTGAAGTTAAACTCAGGTTTACAGAAACGTCCCAATCCATCTTTAGCGATAATCAGTTGTTCTTCGATGTTTGAAAGGGCGGTAATTGCATCTATCTGCTCTTCCGGGTAATAGGCAGCAATATTCCAGTTCTGTCTCAATTCAATAGGAGTATCAGGATCAATCGGCTCTCCGACTATCGTTAAGACATCATCCCGTTCAAGTTTGACCAGATAGCCTTCACCGGTGAGCCAATCGCCCAGCATCCAGAATTGGCCGGCAGCACCTACACTAAAGCGTCCCGCACAATCTTTGACGATTATTAGATTTTCATTTTCAAGTAAATCACCGAATATTTCCCTCGTATCCATATCCTCCGGAATTAACGGTGAAGAGATCAGGTTCCAGCCTTCAGTCATCGGAATTACGAACTCCACCTGCGCAGTTGCGTTGGAGTGGACACAGAGTACAAGTACGGCAACTAAAAGAATTGTAAGCAAATGTTTCATCGCAGTAACTCCACTTTTCTTGTCGACTGGAATTCACCAGCCTCCATTCTGATTAAATATGATCCCGTTGGCAAATCTGATCCATCAAGAGTAATACTATGCAATCCGGCGGTTTGGAATCCCTCATATATCATCCGCAATTCGCGTCCGGATGTGTCAAATAGCTTGATGCTCAGGTATTCCGGGGAGGGTATTGAGTAATTAATAATAGTTGTTGAATTGAATGGGTTGGGATGAGATGTCAGATTTTGCCGGGAAGGAATCAATCTCATCGGATCACCTGCTTTTTCCGGATGAATGATCTCCAGAATGATCATACTGGAACGGTCACCTATCATGGCGTAACCATCGCATAACTCGATTGACTCAGCCCTTAGCGAAGGGGTCTGGTAGTCTGTTAGCAGGGCAGGTTCTCTCGGATTGCTTATGTCGTAAAGAGATACACCTTCGAGCCAATTAGTGAGCAGATAATCACCATAGATCGAGGCTCCTGTACGTGCGTTCAGATCCTCGGTAAGAACTTCAGGATTCAAGGGATCGGAAACGTCAATGAGCCAGCAATTTTTCCAGTCCGTCATGCATACCAGATTGCCCTCAGGATTCATTGATAGATTGAACACTCCCAATCCATAGATTACGAGTTCGAGCAATGCCACGGTTTGAAATTCATTGTGCTCGGAGATTTCGAAAACGCGAAAACCACTTCCATCCAGGCAATAAGCGTGATTGTTGTGAATTTTAAACGATCCGAAGTTGTTCTCCTCTTCAGGCACATCGATCAAACGCCTGCTGAGTCTGGGGAGTCGCGAGGCGCGCAATGTTTCAAATCCCTGAGGGGTTCTGAGGAAGATATAGTCGCCATCTGTGGATTCAATCCCGGAATAGGAGAGAGGATCACCACCTTCTTCCGGCTCTTCATTTTCCCATGAAGCGGCAAGAGTTGGACGATTAACATTGATAATATCGAATACGTCACAACCAAACGGTTTGAGTACAAGGAGGAAGTTATTTTTGACGCACATATCTGTTTCGCTATATATCTCACCGAGAATGTTGCAGCGCCCCATGGGTACGGGCTGATGGATGTCCGCTACATCGACGATTCTGATAATGCCATTATCGTCGTGAGGATCACCCTCTTTGTCCTGTGCAAGAGCGTATCTACCGTGCGATTTGACCGTACTTACACGACCATTGCCATCGTATACTCCTAAAGATGTTGGTGTTTCCGGATTCGAAACATCGACCATACCGAGTTTTCCGTTGCCGACGACGAATGCGTGTGATCCCTGAGCGGTAACATCGAGTGCATCTACTCCGTGACATCCGTGTATATATGAGCTGAGAAGTACGGGTTCTTCTGGTTGAGCGACGTTTATTGTGTGCATACGTCCCCTGACATTGGTCATGAAGAGTAACCCGTCAGTATGGGCAATACTCGTCGGCTCGTACCAGTTTCCAACTCGAGAGATTTCACTCATTTCGGCAGGATTCGTTGCATCTATGATGCGCAGTACTTCATTGCGTTCTGCAATCGTGTAGATAATTCCGTTTTCTGCGCACATGTCAATTATTTCCCGGTCAACTGGGATTGATCCGATTTCTTGTGGATTTGCCGGATTCTGTATGTCTATGGCGCGGATGACACGAGTGTGGTTGTCCTCATCGATATCCCGTCGACCGACTGCATATAACACATCATTGTCAACGGTGATACACCAGGCGGATGAATCGAACCGACTGGCTTCGATCAGTTGACCCATATCGTCAATGTTGTACAATCGTAATGGACTGCTGATTGCGACTCCAAATGACGTTGCAGCTATATAATCACTCCACCGGTCTTCAGCAAGACGGCATGTTATATTTGGTTGGGTGGGATTACTGATATCGAGGACAACGACTTCCTGAGTTGTGATAAAAATCAGGTGGTTATCGCAAATTACAGGTGATTTGGTGCGCGGAAAATCGGTGTCGTTGTACCAGACGATTTGTGGATTACGTGGGTTGGATATATCCAGAATGTGAATGCCGCCCCGGTCGAGGGCAACGAAAGCGAAGTCATCCCGGACTACCACTTCCATATCTCCGGCTCTGTTCCAGTTGACGAACAAACGACCGGCGATCTGCATTTCTGTTTCACCTTGAGCAAAGACCGATGAAATTATAGTTAGTACAAAAAAGGTTAAAGTAATAATTCGTTTCGACACAGTTAGATCCCCCTTCATAGATGTGAATAATTACATTAGATTTAAATATAGTCAGCGTATTCACACCAAGTCAAGAGAAATCTATGGATTAATGAATTTCTCAAGGCTGGTGCTTTCAATGAAATCGAAATTGGGAGGAATATTTTCAAAACACAATTTCCTTTATTCAATAGCCACCGCGTTGAACAACCAAAAATACCCTTGCTCAAAGAAGATGTAGAGAGTACATTATAGCCAATTGGGATATTCACAAAAAGAACCTTGAATAAAAATACAAAAAACATCAACGTCCTCTTCATCTGGAGACCGGCAGATCGGTTGAAGGATTACCTCGGAGATGGATTGAAAGCGCTTGCGAATGTCAATCTGATCTTTCCGGAATCACTGGAGCAGGATGCGTTGAAAAAACTCGCTCCGGAAATGGACATTATTGTCGGTTGGCGACCGACACCTGAATTACTGAGTGCTGCAACGAGATTAAAGCTGTTTATTAATCCCGGTGCTGGGATTAAACATCTGATTGAGATGTTCACAGAGCTTTCACAAGATAGACAGGTGACGCTGGTGAATGGACATGGAAATTCATATTTTACGGCGCAACACACTGTTGCTTTATTATTAGCATTGGTGAACAAAGTCGTGCCTCATCACAACTGGATGGTTGACGGTGAGTGGAGGAAGGGAGATGCAGATGGAGCTTCAATTCCATTACGAAATCGTACAATCGGATTGCTCGGTTACGGGCATGTCAACCGGAAGGTGCATAAGTTCCTGTCGGGGTTTGATGTGGAGTTTGCGGTTTGTCGGAATAGTTGGGATGAAGGTGAAGATGGGGAGGGATTGCTTCGCTGTGCTCGCAATGACGTGGGGCGTTATACTCCTGAATCATTGGACGCGTTTCTTACAGAGATTGATACATTGATTATTGCAGTTCCTCAGACTCCTGAAACCGATGATATGATCGCGATGGATCAATTGAAACTATTGGGTGAGAATGGTCTGATTGTTAATGTAGCGAGGGGAAGCGTGATTGACGAAGAGAGCCTTTACACTGCATTGAGGGATGGCGTTGTTGCCGGTGCTGCGCTTGATGTCTGGTATGATTATTCACCGGATGCTGATAAAGAGGGAAAGAGATATCCCTGTACTCAAAAGTTTCACACTCTTGATAATGTTGTGTTATCGCCGCATCGAGCGGCTTCACCTTTCAGTGATTTGAGGAGGTGGGAAGAGGTTGTGGAGAATATAACCCGGTTTTCGCAGGGAAGGGATGATTTTTTAAATGTTGTGCAGCTGGATCGGGAGTATTAGTGTAGGGGCGAATAATCATTCGCCCTTCTCCCTTCTGATTTAGGGAATTTCAGGAATGGAAAATGTTATGTGTCGTCAGGTGTCCTCGAGACTTTTGAAATATTCATGATTTTCTTCGATTCCTGTGATTATCCAGGAATT
>CAYLYZ010000159.1:0-9804 GCA_964387885.1 uncultured bacterium
GAAAAGTGTCTTAAATTACGATCCCAAAATTCCAATTTCAACTGGGGCAGGACAGACCGACCTGCAGATTCAGTGTGTCCGGTGAAAATGCTGCTATATACCAATCTGTAATATTGATATGCCAGGTAATGGAAATTGATGCTTCAACATCTGAAATTATACATGTAAGATCATAATTCCCGAACTCCTCAAAACTGACCGTAACAGTCGTGTCTCGTGAAATCAAACTGTCATTTATTGACCATACGTATGACAATTCCTCTTCAAAAGGGCTTTCAGCTCGAGCAATAAAATCCAGTGTATCACCGGGAAGAGCGGTAATAATGGTGTCTTCCGGTGACCGGTACATAAACTGAGGACCAATAACTTCAGGTGCATATTTGATCAGTATACCATCGTATGACCAATCTTCATCATTTTCCTGAAAATGTCTGACTACTCCTGCAGCAATTGGAGATCCGGATCTGCCAATCGCGATAGAGTTAAACTCGTTTCTTCCGGTCTGGAAGTTTTCTAACTCTCCAAAGTCATAAACCACCTGCCATCTCGTTACACCTTGTGAAGTGATTCGCAGAGCTATAGGAAAATAATCTCCCTGAGAGGAGCGACCAACAACATAATATCCGTTTCCATTTGGCACTTTCTCGACGCACGTCCCATGCGGTCTTTCAATTGGTACCCCGTTATCATTTTGATGTACCCAATTTAAAATACCCTGAGGACTGATTTTTGCTATCATGGGATATGAATCATTATTCGGCCAACCGGTTAACACAAATCCATCTTCTTGCCCGGATACGATAGAAGTAGAAATCGATCCAACATCATGCTGTCTCTCCCAGACTATTTCTCCCTCCAAACTTATTTTAACAACCCATACATTTCCCTGATATCCGGAGAGAACAATCCCATCTTCAGTTTCGCGCATCGAATAGAACACTGAATTCCCATTCTGACCATAATCATCACTCCAAATAACGTTCCCTTCACCATTAACACAGAAAACGAGTCCCTGCAGATCACCGTTTATTCTGCCATATCCTGCCAGCAGAAAATCTCCTCCTTTGAGCTCAATAACTGCTCGGCAGTAACCATTGCCATAATCCCTCCACCAGATTTGATTTCCATCTGCATCAACCAGTAAAGCTGAGAATTGACCCCCTCGCTGGCTTCCAACGAGAAATCCTCCTCCGTCCGTCTCAATAATCGACCAACCCAAACAAGTTGCTCCTCCTGCGGCATATTGCTGATCCCACAGCAATTCACCTTCTTCATCAACTCGTACAATCAACAGATTTGTGTTGTGATCCTCACCCCGGTAGGTCTGCCAATTATTTGTAGATCCACCGGACATGATAAATCCGTCGTTCTCACATGAATAAACATCGAGGAATCCCTCATCTCGACCGGCATCATATGTTCGCATCCATTCAACAGCCGGTTGCGCAAGCAAAACCATCGGGGAAAAAACTACTAAAAACATAATGTAGAAAAACAGTCTCAATTTAGCTCCATGTGGTTCGAGATCACTTAACACAAACAATCTTCTGCGAAAATAAAAAATCTTCACCCTCCATCTTGATAATGTAAACTCCCGCAACAACTGAGTTGGTATCCCAGGTGATTGAATGAGTACCGACATTCTGGTAACCATCAATCAGGACTGTTATTTCCCGACCGGCAAGGTCGTGCACACTAATTTTGAGTTGTGAGGCACGATGAATTGCATAGGAAATTCTCGCTTGTGAATTAAAAGGATTTGGAGTTGGCGGAAAAAGAGTTGGAGTTTGTGGCAGTTGTAATGCAGTTAACGGTACAGTATTTCTCTCGCCAATCCCTATTTCCCACCGCACAGTATCCGCTTCCACACCCTCTGTCACAAGAGCTGTAACTATATGTTGACCAACTTCCGGGAAGTTGACTTCAAATGATAAACCATCCCCGATCTCATTATCGTTTAATGTCCAGATGCATTCGAGTGAATCCGGTTCTTCATTGAATGGAAAAACCTCAAACGCAATTGTAGTATCACCGTGTGCTGAAATTGTGAGGTCATGCGGCCACCACCACCATACTATAGATCGCACATTAACATCCCACTCGATAGTTTCACTCTCACCTTCGTTTATCACCCAGGCTCTTATTAAGTGCTCACCTGTCAGATCGAAATTATACCTGACAGAGTCCTCTCCATCAAACTCGAAATTGCCTCCACGCCCGAAGTGTTCCCACCGATAATCAAAATCAAAATCTTCGACCGCTCGGACATGGTGAGTGAAATCAATTGAAGTGCCTCGTCTGAGTGTAATCTCAGTGCTGTCCGGATTAATTGAATCAATGTACCATTCGGATGCAGTAACATGCCATCTGATTGAAGTTGTAAAGTCTTCATCTGAAACCTGACATTGAACGATATTTTCACCCAATTCTTCAAATATAACTGTTACAGTTGTATCCCTTCCTATCTGATCTTCACCCAAAAACCACAGATACTCAAGCTCGTCGCCCTGTTGATCGACGGCGCGAACGATGAATCGCAGGGAATCTCCGGGAAGAATTGTCTGTAGTGTATCTTCCGGTGACCAGAAGATTATCATCGGCTGTAAATGTTCCGGTTCGAGTTTCATCAGGAGGCCATCCTGATTGAATTCGTCAAAATGAAATATATTGGTTGTTCCTGCTGCAAGGATCGAATTGTCATGTCCCCGAATTACTGAGGTAAAGTTGTGACGCCTTTCTCCAAAGCCGTCTTCCTCGTCAAATTCATACAGTCGTTGCCAACGGGTTTGACCATTACGCCTCGCTCGAAGAACTAAGTTTCTGAGTTGATAGAAAGATTGATAACCAACTAGGATATACTCTCCATCAGCGAGTCGTTCCAGACACAAGGCATTTTCTGCTCCTTCATCCTCTCCCCAGTCATAGCGTTCAGACCACTCAAGCTCACCTACATCGTTAATCTTCATTAAAATCATATCATGTGACTGGTGATTCGGGCCATTATTTGCGTCGTTTGTATAACCAGCTAAAGCAAATCCACCCTCCTCAGAAGAAACCATTGATGTGCAGAAATTTACTGCGGATATACTATGTGAACTCGACCAGATTAAATCACCATCTAAATCTACTTTCACAACCCAAACGTCTATACTATTATCCCCAGGAATATCTGTCCATCCTGCAACAACAACTCCTCCTTCTGTTTCGCGCATTGTATAGAAGTAATCAGAATCATCATGACCGTCATATTCACCATCCCATAGTACGTCACCATCACCTTCAATACAGAGCAGATAGCCGTTTCTCTGACCGCGTTGACCGGTGTATCCAGCAAGGAGAAACTCCCCACCCTTGAGTTCAATGACAGCATGACAGCCTCCCTGACGATATTGACGGAACCAGATCGTTTCACCGTCGCGGTCAGTCATTAAAGCCGCTACGTTCGCGCCACTCCTACCTGCTGATAAGATGTTTCCATTATCAGCCTGGATCAAAGACGAGGCATAGTCGTAAGTATTTTCTATTACATGCACAGATTGCCATTCAACTTGACCAATATTGTTGACTCTCACTAAATAGAAATCAGAGGTTTCGGAACGGTCAATCCAGGTCCTTCCACACATCACATAGCCATCACCTGCGGTTGCGAAAACATCATGGAACTGCTCATTCTGGTTATTATCGTACATTCGCATCCAGTCGATTCCCGGTTGCGCTAGGCAGGTTGACCAAATGGTCAGTGTTGTTAGAAAGGTTAAGGTTAATCGAAGCATCTTATTACCCCCTGTTTGCTTAAGTCAAATGAACTCGAATTATAAAATCTAATTCCCTGGACGAGTTCTGAAACCGCCATCTGATGAAATCATATATGGTAAGTATAGCACATATCTATGTACTTGTCAAGTATTAAGTTATGTGTAAGTCGAATTCGAAATCGGGGAAATTTAGTTGTTTTTCAATTAGAATTTTCCCAAGATACATACCTGTATTAATATCATTTTGGACAAGTTCCAACCTAACTAACGACAATACGTAGATCGTTAGTGTCATTTCAAAATCACCTACTCACCATACTCAAATGCCCCCATATCGGGAGCATCTCCGATGTATTTATCAGGAGAGATGTCGATCACTGTGTCACCATCGACCAAATAAAAATTAGTGCCTGCATCAATACACGGTGAATCAGGTAGCAGATGGAAACCTGCGGAATCAATACTGACAAAATTCGGGTCTATATCAATGTTTCCTTCCAGCCATTGAATTTGCCCATTATCCCCTATCTTAATTGAGTCCTGTCCATACTTAATATCAGAGTACAAAATGGTTGTTTGACCTGAAGAACATTCAATCTCATTATTAGAATTTCCCCAAATGATACTATTGGTAATTACTGAGTTGCCAAAAACGTAAACTCCACCCGTTTCTTCTGCTGTATTGCCACATAGCGTAACATTTTCCAAATACATATTAGATGTGACGCAATCTATCCCTCCTCCTGAGGACGCAATGTTTCCCTCAATCAGAGTTGAAACAAACTTATGTGTTCCTCCGGCAGAAAAGACACCTCCGCCCTGGGAACCAGAAATATTTTCGTTGATAACTGAATTCTTCATCTCGAAATTATGCACTGAACCCAAATGTAATCCTCCCCCTTGCCACGCTCGGTTTGCCGTAACGGTAATGTTGTCTAAAGCGATATTTCGGATGTCACTCAAATAAATCCCACCTCCTTGAGATTCAGGACAATCATTATTCGAGATTATAGAATTATTAATAATAACATCTTCAGTAAATCGACATTGGATCCCACCACCTGCATGAATGGATCTATTTTTATTAACGAGGCTGTTATTCAGAGTGAATGATGAATATCGAGCTGAGATACCTCCTCCCACATCGGCTGTATTCTCCTCAATATTCAAGTAATTTATCAGTGGATTAGACTCGCCGGTTATATAAATTCCTCCACCAGTGCGCTCAGCTGAATTTCCAGTAACTATGAGATGCACCAAAGTTGGACTCGAGTCACGGATATATATACCTCCTCCGTAATCAGTGTCCCCATTTTGAATGGTAAATCCAATTAGTTTGGTTTCATAACTGTTAAGACCAAAACGTACAACGCTTCGTCCGTTTTGGCTACCATCAATTCTCGTTGAGCAAATGTGAGCTTTGTTATTTGAAAGCAGAAATAAACTGCCTAATACAACATTATTCCCGAAAAAAAACAAGTTCTCGTCATAGATGCCGGGTTTAACGATTATTGTATCGCCATATACCGAAAATTCGATTGCCCACTGGATCGTTGAGTAATGATCAGGTACTACAATATAGTGTAAAGGAATATCAATCTGATCATTGATTTCGGTTGGATTCTCGTTTGCACAGCCGGTAATAATCACAAACGTGATTAGGATTAACCTCGGAAAAATTTTGTTCATGATGTCTTTTCTTTGAGTAATTATGGGGACAGATACTTTATTATTACTGCCTTTCTCTTTTTACTCTCTTCCTTTTCTGTAAGATTCCTTCAAATTTGGTTTATGCTTTCCATTTAAACTTCAAACTGCCAGAGGGATTCCCGTACGAGGGAGTTCTCAGTCTAATTAATTTGCCTGAGATAAGTATACTGTCCCTATAGTTCCCTACCTTACTACCACGACTTTTCGTGTATCTATTCTATTTTCATTTTCCAAACGTACGATGTACAGTCCAGGTGCAAATCCATCTGCGTTCCAAGCTGTTGTTTGAATTCCAGCGGGTGAGATCCCGCTGAGTATGGTAGCAATTTCACGACCTTTTAAATCGAAAACCGATAGATTAACGTAACCAGGCTTCGAGATATAATAGAAGACAGTTGTTGTTGAATTGAAGGGATTTGGATACATAGAAATAATCCCGAAATCTTCCGGAATTCCGTCCTCGCTTGAGGGTACATCGAGAACATGTCCAACTAAAGGTATTTCAACACTACGTTGTCTATGGTCATTTGATTCGATGACGTATGTTGCTGCAAAATTACCATAATCACGGGGTTGAAATGCCACAACAGTTTCGTGAGTGCTGTCCGGAGCGAGTGTCAGTTCGCCACCACCTTCACGGATAAAGAAGAACTGATCATCGGGTTCAATATATTGATTGATTATCTGCAGCTCAGAATTGCCCACACTATTGATATAAACCGTTAACTCACCGCAAACTCCAAATCCCAGGTTGCCAAAATAGAGCGAATCAATGCTGACGTTGATTTCCGGGATTCTCATCTCAGCACTTCCGGTAACCGGAACCTCGATTACATCCTGATCAGGATCGTTGCTTTCAATCCGGTAGACGACTTCAAAAAATCCATCTTCCTGCGGTTCATAGCAGATAATTGTCTCATGAGATTCCTGAGCTTCAATCCGGAGTTCTCCCCCACCCTCAATAATTATAAATTGGTCTTCTTCACCAATGATGATCTGTGATTCAATATGCAGAACTTCTCCACCATAATTGCGAATAGTTATTGAAAGCTCCTCGAATCCACCAACCGCAGTCAGTGGAAATGCCAGAGAATCCGGCCTTACCCCAATATCCGGTTCGGGATTGACTTGAAGAAAGTAGAACGCACCCATGTCCGAAATTGTCCGGTCGGGATCAACTTCGCTATCAGGATCTCCGGCGTCAATACAGGGGGAGTCTTCCGTGAGCCGGTAATTACCCTCATTTGGATTCTCAAAGAGCGGATCATCATCAATATTGCCTTCACCCCATATAAGATCGACGTTATGATTGTCCTCGATTGCCTCCTGGCCACCCTCAATGTCTGAGAATGAAATTGTGAGTAAATTCAGAGCTTCAGTTCTCGATACGAATATCTGCTCCGGAGTATTATCCCAGAGAATGCTGTTGACAATCTGAGCTACTGTGCCATTCCAGAGGTACAGCCCTCCACCCTCTGTACCTGCTGAATTTCTGACAAGGGAAACATTAATAAGGTTGAGTTCGGGGCCGGACATCTGGTCGTCAATGTATATACCGCCTCCGCGTGAAGCAGCACTATTGCCGGTGATAAGCACATGATCTAATGTAATTTCACCTCTGTAATCGAGATAAAATCCACCCCCGTTACCCTCGTTTACCGCTGCATTATGGGTTATCCTGGAATTAGTAATTTCGAGGACGCCATCCCGGTAATTGAAGATACCTGCACCGTAACGCGAAAGATTGCCGACTAAAACAACCTCGTTCATGATGATGGTCGAGCGAAGGTCATTAAAAATCGCACCACCTCTTCCCGAATTATCGGTTTGATTGCTTGATATAAAAACGTTGTCTAATGTAACTACCGAATTGTTAAGCGTCCAGATCGCTCCGGCTTTGTCATCGGCGGTATTGTTGAGGATTGCTGATTCTATTAGAATTGGGCGGGAATTGTCAGCTACTAAGCCACCACCATATTTCGCCCAGTTGCTGATAAGTGTGCAGTTTCTGAGCTCAGGGTTTGCGTTATCCTTGCAGTATATCCCTCCGCCGTGGCCATTAGGTAGTGTTCGATTATTTCGAATAATACAATTGAGAAGCAGCGGAGTAGCATTCCTGTCAATATATATGCCGGCTCCGTCATAGTCATTTCTGTCGTCAGCAGCCCAGTTTTCGCTCACCACTAAATATGACAATGTCGGGCTGGAATCCCGGATAAAGACACCTCCGCCCAGGACAGCGCATCCATTCCTGATGGTAAAACCGCTCAATTCGGCATTTGCCTCTCCTGTCCCGAATTGAACAACACTATCTGTTGAGTCCCCGTCAATAATTGTACGTTCGACAAACGCGGTATCCCCGGTCAGGATGTACATGCTTCCGACTACAATGTTATGTCCTTCAAAATCTATGTTTTCTACATATACCCCCGGCTGAACCAGGACGGTGTCAGTATCTTCGGTAGCGTCGATTCCGGCCTGTATGGTTTCGAAATCATCGGGAATGTTGATGATATCAGATAGACCGCTCGAAACACCGATCAGGACAGCTATCAATGTCACCAACACCTTCATAAACGGTTTCCCATAGTTTTGTTCTCAGATCTTCTGAATTGCGGTGGAGTCAGGAGATGCTTTTCCGTATTAACCTACACATTCCCAATACTGTATCGGCACGTCGCACGTGCCTTTCTTGATCTCGCGATACAGCATCCGTATTTTAATGGTATCTCTTATAACAATCGAACATGGGCACGTGCGACGTGCCCCTACAATTTCTAATCACAATCTACTTCACCAAAAGAACCTTCCGAATGCTTAAATACTCCGCACTCTCCATCTTCACAAAGTACAATCCTGCCGGATTCGAATTAGCATCCCAAATCACTTTATGCTTACCTGCTAACATTACTCCATCTATTATGGTATCGACAACTTGACCTTTTGTGTTGTAAATATTCAGGGAAAGGTTTGACTGAGTTGGGGTTGAGTAGGAAATCGTGGTTGTCGAATTAAATGGATTCGGAAATATTCCATTTATTGTAAAATCAGTGGGGATTAAATCATTGTTTATAACCGAATTCGGAGTTCCTCCAAAAAGACGGATTATAATTGGATTCTCGACCTCCGGATCATTATGGAAAAGTTCAATCGATTCTCCCTCCAGATCCCGCTCAATCTGCGGTAACCACAAAAATCGTATATCCTCTTCCTCTCCGGGATTAACTCGAACGGGAATATCCGATAAGCATTCCATTTCATCGATAATATGATCAGGAAAGGCAATACTGTCAATCACTGCCATCCCTTCACCTGAATTACCTACAGTCAGGTTGGCAACTCCGGCGTTTCCCTGATTAACAATTCCGAAATCGATATTTGGGTTTGCTACTTCAATCTCAGGCACTCTTCTTAACACTTTGACTTTCTGTGCCAGATCGAAATCAGGATTTTCTTCCATCGGTAAAGAGATTATTGAAACGATTTCACCAATTCCGGGAGTAAACCATCTATATCGGTGAGAAGCCGCCAATTCAAAACTGAACAGGTCAAGTTCTATCCTTTGCCCGAACAACTCTCGTACCCCGGCAATCCGGAACTCTCCACCGATTCTTGTATGCTGCCTCAGAGCCTCAACCTCTCCGCCAGTGTATATTACTGTTCCCCAGCCATCAATTTCTGAGTAACCTCCGATTTCAATTGCGAATAACACCGAATCAAATATCGCAAATTCCTCACCAAAATCTTCATTCATCTCTATTGCAAAGCTGAATCCGGTGCTTAAGTCCCATTCCTGTTCAAATTCCATTGGTAATTCAGCTATCACCATCGGGTTTTCGTTAAAATCAAGAGGAAAATTTATTCCAAATCCACCATCATCATCTAATGCTAACGACCCGATCATAAACCAGCCGGAATCAGCGAGAATTTCATATTGATAAAACAGCCCCTCCTGCAATGCCAATATCGGATCGGAAGTTAGTAATACACGATTGGCTTCGGGATAATCCTCAATATCGGGAGCTTCTTCGGGAACAATCAGAGAGTCATTTTCAGTTTCTTCAAAGATATAATTAGCAAAATCCCAGATTTGATTACCTCCCTCAACGCCAACGTCAACTTCAATTCCTTCAAGGTCTGAGAGAACATAATATGTCTGAAAAGTTCCAGCTTCAGCGGGAATGTCTTCGTGGTCAATTACAATTTGACAAAAACCAGGTGTGAATGGGAGAATAGTAATAATAATTGCAATCAGGAACGTTCTCATTTTGAATCCTTCGAAGTTAAGGCCAGGTTTGTGTCCACTGAAAAAAGAGTTAGGACTTACTTAATGCATTAT
>CAYLYZ010000160.1:0-9766 GCA_964387885.1 uncultured bacterium
TAATGTAACTGTCCCATTTATTAGGCAAAAAGACAAATTGCAAATAATTGTGTGCTCCCTGGTCTTTAAAGCGTAACACCAGTAAACATTGCGTTTGCAGGTTTCATACGATTTCTTGATTGAACTCGTTTTTTGATACGTTTTGACTTTTGACTAACGACAGGTGGTGAGTAATCCCCATTCCTACTCCGACCCGCCACGGACATGTTGATTTCTACATCAATTTACTTCAAATATACTACCTTCCCAATCTCTCTCCTCCCCTCATGCTTCATTACGATCAAATATGTCCCCGTAGTCAATCCCTCTGCTGGCATTATCACGGTGTGCAGTCCGGAGTTTTGGGTTTTGTTTGTGATGCTACTCAGGAAGCGACCTCTTAGGTCGCATACGCTTAACTCAACCTCACTGGTTCGGTCTAAAGCATATTTAATATTGAGTTGACTGTTAAATGGGTTAGGCGAGAGCTCGACGAAACCGAAGGAATGTGAAATCTCTGGATTCTCATTTACTGAGAACTCTGTTACTGCTCGACCCAAGAGGAATATTTCCTTATCTTCCTCTTCATAACTTATCGTCATAGTTCCCGAGTAATCCATATCCATCCAGGGTCCGAATGAAACTCTGGCAACAACGGAATCTCCCGGTGCGAGCTCGAAGTCTCCCTCCTGGTTACAACTGAATGCTCCTCCAGTTGGGCGACCGATGTTCACGTTCGCAACCTCATTCCCGGTGCTTCTTATAATGAGATTCCTGATTCGTCTGTTTTCAACCAGGATTTCACCGAAGTCAATTGTATCATGGGAAGTCTCAACCATAGCCCGGAATGCTCCCGAACCGGTTAATGCCAAAGAGAAATCCTCAACCTGATAGCTGACAATTAATTCGGTTGAGAAATCAATGCCTCGGTCGGGTCCAAAGGTAACCGGTATTATCAGCGAATCCCCCGGATTCAGGTCTTGTTCATTGATAGGATCAATTGAAAATGCCCTGTCCTCAGGTCTTGGAACGTTAATGACAGCAGGTTCATCTCCAAGACTGTGTATAACCACTTCCATCTCAGAACTTCTATTTACAACCACCTCTCCGAAATCGAGTTCATAAACAGAAAGGCCAAGAGCTGCCTGACCAAAACCGAAACCGGTTAAATCTACTGAAATTTCATCAGCTTGATATCTTAGTGTGATGATCTGATCGACTAAGCCGTACTGCTCGGGGGAGAAATCGATGGGTATACTGATTGAATTTTCAGGTTGCACAATCTCATTTTCGACAGCTTCCCAAAAAAACACACCTTCACCTGAACCTGGAATATTGATCACAGCATCGTCGTCTCCTTGATTGGTCGCAACCAATTCAATTGATTCCATTTCTCCGACCCGAATCCGACCGAAATCAATCGCGTCACCATCTACTTCAATCAGCGGTCCGACATATCCCTCTGTTGTGCCGATCAGCCAGACTTCACAATTACCACCATTAGAGTTTATCTGGATAAAGTCATCCCAGAAACCTGCTTCAGGTGGATCGAATGTAACCATAAGTTCTACCGAACCTTCGGCTTCTATCACAAATTCTTCGCCCTCTCTTTCGATGAAAAACGCATTGCCATTAGCGAGCTCAATCGGCTGGACAGTAAGTTCTGCAAAACCGGTGTTGCTTATTGTAAGAGGACGTTCCATAGGTTGCCCAACCTCGACTTCACGGAACTCCATTCGTAGTGGATCAACCGACAACATCGGCACTGGTTCACCACCAATAATTGAGAACGGCTCAGGTGTGATTATTTCAACAACTGCATCTCCAACATCGAGGACGAATCTCAGGTGACAATTCCTCGAATCTATCTGTGGCACAATCCACTGGTACCTGCCTCCATTAGCAATTCCCTCAGCGATCGGATCCCATTCGTCATCTGGACCTCGAGCACTGAAAAATATATCAACAACTGCTCTATTGGCATCGAAATCTCCCGGGATTGCTGCTGCCCAGTCTATAAACCTGACCGATCCAGCAGTGAAAACTTCTCCGCCACCTGGTTCAACGGGTCTGATCCAAAGCTCATCAGCTACGCTTGTTTCCCGGAGTACGTGCATGAAGTTTCGAGTTTGCATAAATCCGGTGACGATACGAACGAGTAAGACGATATCCGGCATTCCATTATGATCGATGTCACCACCCACCTGGATAGCCCGAATACCACCGAAATCATCAAATCCCATCGACCATTCTTGACTCCATCTTGGATTTGCTCCAGGGTCCTGTAGCCAAACCTCAATTCCGTCCCCATTAGAAAACACAATATCAGCATCTCCGTCTATATCCATATCGCATAAATTTACGTTGGATACTATTCCGTTTCGAGGCAATCCATCTGATATGTCATTCCATCTTTCACCTTCAGGATCAAATGTATAAACTCCAAGACGTCCTTCATGATCGCTAATACCAAGATCATCTGCACCATCATTATCGACGTCACAGAGATCAACTGATAAGTAAACATCAAACTCATCTGGATCAGGCAAATTGTGTCTGCGGAATTCGAAATTTCCCTCACCGTCCCCAAAGTGAATTTCCAAAGCTTCTAACGCACATGCAAAATCCAAATTTCCGTCATTGTCCATATCACCAAATACAAAATCCATGCAGGAATTATTACGCCAGAAATGATATAGCACATCTTCCCAACTACCGTCACCGTTGTTTGCATAGACATGCAGACCTGTTCCCGAACCAAATGAATTGGAACCGATATCAAGCAGTCCGTCATTGTTAAAATCTCCAAAGTCCATGCCGAACATGCCGTACCAGTCATCGTCTCCCCTTGGCACGGCTAATCCATCATCGTATGGTTCCCAGTTTTCACCTGATCCGTCACCGAGCGCAACCTCGATCATCTGGTTCCCGAAGTCATTATCAGTATATGGATGATGGTTAGCGTAACCCACATCCCAATCGCCATCGTCGTTAACGTCTCCGACGGCGATACCGCCATATCCGAAATCACCTCGCATTGTAACATTCCAACGACCAGTACCGTCGCCGAAAAAGACCATAATCCCATGTTGATTTGTGTTAATTTCTGGAGAGCCGTGATCGCCTATCGAGAGGATATCAACATGACCATCCTTGTTTATATCCGCAAACTCGTACTCAGTGCGTCCTCCCTCGAATTCTACTCCGAGAGCTCCTTCGTCGGAGAACTCGTATTCGAGGGCGGAGAGGTTTGCCGCAAGGATTAGTGTTAATGCTAATCCAAAATGCAGTGAAATGGAAAAGAATCGTGGAAAAAAAAACATGATAAATCCTCCGAAATTGTGATCGGGAACAAGTCAAGTCTTATTCGGAATATAAGGTGAGGTTTGGTGATTTCAAAGATATGTTCTCAAATATCTAGTGCCAGACCGAAATGCGCCAAGTCAGTAAAAATTGGCTCTCTCTAGTAAAAAGTCAATCTGAGGAGGTTTTTGCAAAACTATTTCACCTCGAATTTATGTATTGTCCCTGGTCATAATTACATCCGCCCTATCAGCGTTGGATTTCAGCGGTTTTAATTATATCTTGATTTCATGATAAACTCACCCGAAATCCTGCTGAAATCAATTATAAATTGTTTCTCTTCTCGACAACAAATAGTTCTTGAGAACTTATTGTTGAGACATCAGCTCTCCATTTTCTAACGTAATATAAAAAGACCAAGACTGCAATCATAAGAGTGAGTGCTCCTTGTTCTAATATCTCGTTTCATAGACAACTGGCGACAGGTTATCAAAATTGTGAAGCCAGAAACAGTTATCCGCTGGCATCGGAAGGAATTCAGGCTGTTTTGGTGATGGAAATGTCATCATGGAAAACCGGGAGGAAAGTGTTTTGATCCAGAGATTCAGAAGCTTATCAGGAAGATGAGCATTGCAAACCATCTGTGGGGTGCTCCCAGAATTCATGGCGAGTTACTCAAACTCGTTGTTAATGTCTCTGAATCAACCATCCGAAGATACATGCCAAGGAAACCAAAGAACCCCTCTCAAACCTGGTGTACGTTTCTCGCTAATCACATGCACAATACTGCATCAATCTACTTCTTTGTCGTCCCGCCAATTAACTTCAAATTGTTGTTCGTGTTTGTTGTTTTGTCACATGAGCGACGTAAAATCGTCCACTTCAATGTCACATCGTCACCTTCGGCGGCATGGACTGGTCACCAGATCATCGAAGCGTATCCCTGGGATGATGTGCCAAAATACCGGATTCGAGATAACGATTCCATTTATGGCGATGAATTCATTCGTCGAGTAAATTCAGTCGGGGTTAAACAGATCAGGACTGCTTACAAATCACCATGGCAGAACGCCTACTGCGAGAGAGTTATCGGTTCGATCCGTCGAGAATGCACCGATCTCTGTATTGTGCTGAGCGAAGTACATCTGCGAAGAATCCTGCGAGAATATGTTAATCGATACTACAACGCATCCCGAACGCACCTTTCACTTGAGAAGGATTGCCCCGAATCTCGCTTGATCGAGCAACCTGCCAAGGGCAAAGTCGTTGAAATGCCCGTTCTAAATGACCTGCACCACCGTTATTACCGGCGAGTCGCCTAACCATCATTAATCTTTCCTAACATCAGGTTTTTATGGCTGAACTCTGTCAGATCGCCTCATAATCCCTTCTTTAACTCACAATCTCACCGCATTTCCAACCTGTGTGCTTAAATTTACGACCTTGGACCCGTCGGTTCAAACTAAAACTCCCACGATAATTGCATCTCAGGATGGTATTTTCAAGCCCGATTTAATTTTGACTAGGCACAGGGGGAAATTGTCAGATTATCACGCGGGAAATATCAAAGGATCTGTTAAGTCCATATCACTGGTAAGTTTCCTGATTTCAGGACTTATTCCAGACCTCGCCAGTTTTTCAACTCTTCAATCTCAGAATAACAGAAACCTTTTTTAATGCCAGTTGGCATGCCAATTGATTACAGTTTGTGCTTGAAAATTATTATTGACTTCTTCCAATTTATTAGAAATCTTGCAATAATTGAGATCAAGATTCTATCAGAATTTAATAAATTCGCTTTCCTTGTTTTCTTTTCAGAGTATTCAATTGCGCTCGAAGCAATATGATTTCCAATTCAAGTTGAATTCTGTTTTTAATAAAACAACTTGATACTCATAAGAATTTCAAACATTTATAACATCAAATCAAAATATGACAGAAAACCAACATACGAAATGTTTATAAGAGATACGGAAAAATGACTAAGCAGAGCAAAACAAAAAGAGAATTATCCTCTCGTTTTCACGGAGAAATAACATAACATGAACCTGTAAATTTGATGACGAGTGAGTTTATGTTATATTTGCTTTTACAGTCGAATTGGAGACCACCAGCGGCAGGAGCATTTCGTCCTGGATAAGGCTGATCATATCTCTCAGGACGAGGAAAAGAGTATAAAGGGATTCACATACTCAAAAAATGGTCTAAGGAAACTGTAATAGTGACCCTTGAATATTAACACAATTACAAGAAGCTTGATGATCCCCCGATAGCTGGAATCTTGTAATGTATTGTTATTCAGTATACAGTTGCCAAGTGAAGCAATTAAGCGGTCTGTGCAAGAAAGACCTGCTTTCATAGAACTTGAATGTTTTTATGAACTCGAAATTACCTGAGGATGTGATTGATGGATAAACTGGAAATGCTTGAAAAGAAATTAGAAGGAACATCTGAGAAGGAAAGACTCGAAATACTGGATCAACTGTTCTTTGCGAATATTAACATAAATCCTGAAAAGAGTCTTGAATACACTTTCGAGGCACTTTCCGTTGCTGAGGATATCAATTCTGAATTTGGTATCCATCGAAATTTAGTGAATCTCGCGAAAATTTACATGCGTAAGTTTAATGATTATGAAAAAGCTGAGAGCTATTTTCAAAAGGCAATTGAATTTTCAAACAGAATAGATAACAAAAGATTTTTGGGAATTTCTTTTAATGAGATCGGATTATTCTGGTCTTTTAAGGGAGATTTTAGAAAATCATTAGAGTTCGCTGATAAAGCCGAAAAAACAAATTTAGATTCTGGAAACGAAGATTCTCTGGGAACCACGTATATGCTGGTTGCATCAAATTACTCCAGTCTGGGTCAAATTGATTCAGCACTCGAGAACAACTTCAAAGCACTCAAAGTTGTTGAGAAGTATCAAGATGAAATGCGTATTGCTGAAGTGTGGAACAGTATTGGGATTAACTACGGCACTTTGGGGGAGCTTGAAAAGGCCCTTGAATATTTTGCAAAATGTATGGAGTATTTCACTAAAATTGATCGTAATCTTCAAATATCTGTGATATTGATGAACATGTCAAATTTGTGTGATTTGCATAAGGATTATGATAACCAATTAAAATATGCTTTGCGTGCAAAACAAATTGCTGAAAAACTTGGTGAGAAAGATATTCACGCCAACGCAATTGGATCTGTTGTAAGATCATACCAGAATCTTAATAATCTTGACAAAGCTCTTGAGATGGCTCAAGTCTCACTGGAGTTAGCGTATGAGTCCCGATCTAAAAAAAGTATTCTCCGTGCTCTAATAGCTCAGGGAAGGATTCATAACAGAATGGGATTATATGAAATAGCTAACAAAACTCTTGAAAAAGGAATTATAATAGCCAAGGAAATCGGAATGAAAGATCTCGAACAGGAGATATATCAGGAACAGGCAGATATTTACGAAAAAATGAATGATTTTGAAAGTGCACTCAAGTATCATAAGAAAAACTCCGAAATTCGCGATGAACTGATGAATGAGGAAAAGACAAAGATAATTGCTGAAATGCAGACCAGATTTGAAACTGAAAAGAAGGAGAAAGAAGCGGAGATATTCCGGTTGAAAAATGTTGAGCTTGCAGAAGCTATCGAAAAACTTGAGAAAACTCAAAATCAATTGGTCGAAATGGCACGAGAAGCAGGAATGGCACAAATTGCTTCAAATGTTCTTCACAACGTTGGAAATGTTCTGACAACATCAATCACCCTTTCATCTTCGATTGCAAAAATGACCAAAAGCTCACGCCCTGTTCAAAGTTTCAGAAAATTTATTGAAATGATTAAACCACATGAAGAGAACTTTGGAGATTATTGTTTGAATGATCCCAAAGGAAAAAAAATCCCCGGGTATTTGATCTCACTTGAGAAATCTTTTTCCGATATTCAGAATCAGATTTCAGAGAAACAGCAAAATCTTAAGCAAAGTCTTAATCATATCTCTGAAATCGTTTCACTTCAAGAAAAGCTTTCCGGGAAGGCTGGAGTTCAGGAGAAGATTTCTATTGGTGAATTAATCTCAGATACATTGAGTTTGACAGATGTATCTTTCAGGAATCATTTGATCAAAGTTGAATTGGATATTGCAAACAATGATCAGATCATTACCTTGGATAAACACAGGTTCTTGCAGATATTGTTAAATCTGCTAAACAATGCTCGGGACTCGTTAAAACAAATAGATTCAACCAATAGATTGATAACAATTCGAGCAAATCTAAGGAATGATAGCAGGTTTCTAGTTGAAATTTGCGATAACGGATTGGGAATTATGTCCTCAAACCTTGAGAAGATTTTCAGCTATGGATTTACAACAAAGGCGGAGGGACACGGTTACGGTCTTCATGGGAGTGCCAACCTTGCTACAGAGATGGGAGGTTCGTTGAAGGCATTTTCAGATGGTTTAGGAGAAGGAGCAGAATTTGTAATTGAAGTCCCTGTAACATTTGAGAGGAAATAATGGTCAAAGAGAAAAAAAATAATCGCCTGATCCTTTTGGTAGACGATCTCGAAAATATGCACATGAACTACCGAGAGATTTTACTTCCCAAAAAGAGTGAAGCCGATGATGAGTTAGCGTCCTTCGAAAATGAATTATTTGATGATGGAAAGTCTGATGTTCCTGACGTTCCAGAGTATGAATTAGACTCTGTGTTTCAGGGTGAGGAGGCACTGGAGAAAGTAAAAAATGCAAAAAACTCCGAAAAACCTTACGCAGTTGCTTTTATGGACGTCAGAATGCCACCAGGATGGGATGGTATTGAAACAATAAAAAAGATCTGGGAATTCGACAGCGAAATATTGGTCGTTATTTGCACAGCTTATTCAGATTATTCCTGGGAGGAATTATATAGAATTTTTGGTCGCACTGATAAGCTGGCTTTGCTCAGAAAACCATTTGATGAAGCAGAAGTTAGACAATTAGCTCTTTTACTGACGGAGAAGTGGAATCTAAGTCAAAAAGCTTCTTTAAAAATGAGTGATCTGGATAAGATGGTTTTGGAAAGAACAAAAGACCTTGAGGAGGCATTGTCCAAAGTCAAAAGCTTAAGTGGTTTACTACCCATATGCGCCAACTGCAAGAAAATTCGTGACGACAAAGGATATTGGAATCAAGTTGAGGATTACATCAGCAATCATTCAGAAGCAAATTTTAGTCATGGTATTTGTCCTGTCTGTGTGAAGGAATTATATCCAGATTTTCGAGCGACTTAAATCAGATCATTTCAAATGATCCGTGAATTTATCAAGGATCATTGGATAAGGCTCTACGCGATTACGGCTGATACCCAAAGTGCTTGCAATTCTTCGTTGGCTGAGGTACTTCTTGTTAAAAGTCTTGATGGTCATCCATTCCTCCGGTGTTGTCATTGTTGTGCCTGGTCTTTAATCCGTAACACCTATAAACATTGCGTTTGATGGATTTTGCTCATATCTTTGATTCATGATAAAAACACTCAATAATCTCATTTGTTCAGTTATTAGTTTCTTCAAAAGCAGACAGCAGCTCGGACTGGAGAATCTGATATTGAGACATCAATTGATCATTCTGCAACGTACACAAAAAAGACCGAGATTACACAATACTGATAGAATTCTGTTTGTATTATTCTCAAAATTGCTTAATCGTTGGAAAGATTCACTCATCATCGTAAAACCAGCAACCGTCATTAGCTGGCATAAAAAGGGATTTAAGCTTTTCTGGAGATGGAAAAGTTGTAATAAACTTGGTAGACCTGGTATTGATCCGGAGATTAGAAAACTTATCCGAGAGATGAGTCAGGCAAACGTTCTGTGGGGAGCTCCCAGAATTCACGGAGAACTATTGAAATTGGGTATTGACGTTTCACAGGCTACTGTTCGAAGATATATGATTAAACATAGAAAACCACCTTCTCAACACTGGCGGACCTTCCTGGATAATCACTTGAAGAACACTGTTTCGATTGATCTCTTTGTTGTCCCGACTATCAACTTCAAATTACTGTTTGTATTGGTCGTCCTATCTCACGATCGACGTAAAATCGTTCACTTCAATGTCACAGCCTCGCCTTCAGCAGCCTGGACAGGGCAGCAGATCATCGAAGCATTCCCATGGGATAATGCTCCCAAATACATGATTCGAGACAATGATTCAATTTACGGTGCTGATTTCAAACAGCGTGTTAACTCTGCTGGGATCAAGCAAGTTCGAACTACCTTCAAGTCCCCGTGGCAGAACGCCTACTGTGAAAGAGTTATCGGTTCGATCCGTCGGAATGCACCGATCACTGTATCGTGTTGAGCGAAGCACATCTACGAAGAATCCTGCGAGAATATGTTAATCGGTACTACAACCATCCCCGATTTTTGTTAATGTAACTGTCCCATTTATTAGGTAAAAAGACAAATTGCAAATAATTGTGTGCCTTCACATTATTCGATCTCTATCCCA
>CAYLYZ010000161.1:0-9671 GCA_964387885.1 uncultured bacterium
ATACAATTGTTTATTAAATACTTATGCTAACTTTTCCAACTGGGAAATGTTAGTTCATAATTTTTTGTATCGTTTTATTTGCAGGTGCAGGTCTTTTCGCACAGGATCGCGAGAATGTTGAACAGGTTGGGAGGATCTACAATCATTGGGATACTGCTCAGGCTGTTTTTGTGGTTGGAGATCTTGCCTATATAGCTGCTGGAGTATCCGGTCTGCAGATTGTTGATGTATCAGATACAGAAAATCCAGTGATTATCGGTTATTGGGATGATAATCCTGATTTTGCAGGAGATGTTGTAGTTTCAGGTGACTTTGCCTACATAGCAGGTGGTGCCGCCGGTTTACATGTCGTCAATATTGCTGATCCCGGTAATCCACGTGAAACAGGGCATTTTGATACTCGTGGTTATGGAGTAGATATTTCAGGTAATTGTGTCTACATTGCCGCGTATGGAAGAGGCTTGCGTATAATCTCGGTCGAGGAACCTGAAGCTCCGGAAGAAGTGGGTTTTTATGACACTCCTGGTCGAGCCTGGGATGTCGAGGTTTCAGGGAATTATGCGTTTATAGCTGATGGAAGTGAAGGATTGCGTATAATTTCAATTGAAGATCAAGAGAATCCGGAAGAAATTGGGTATAATGATGATGAATTTTGTTTGTCTGTTACAATTGATGGTGATTATGCTTATGTGACAGACGGAGGTGAAAGTCACTTGCGAATCATTTCCCTTGCCAATATTGAGCAACCAGAAGAAATAGCCTGCTGTCAGACTCAAAATTATTCAAATGATGTGAAAATTTCTAATACCTATGCTTATGTAGCTGATGGAGTATGTGGTTTGCAAATTGTATCGATTGTAAATCCTGAAAATCCAGTGGAAGTAGGACGTTGTGAAACACCAGGAAGAGCTGGTGGTCTTTTTATATTAGATGAATATGCTTTCGTAGCTGATTTGAATGGAGGTTTGAGCATTGTTTCGGTTGACACCCCGGAACAACCAGTTGAAATTGGAAATTATGTTACGAACGGACCTGTTTTTGATGTTGCAACAAACGGAAATCTTGTTTTTGCGTCAAGTTTCAGAGAAGGTTTAGGTATTATTTCCATTGAGAATCCGGAAAATCCAGAAGAAATTGGATTCTATGATATAAACGGTTCCAGTTCAGGTATAGCTGTCACAGGTAATTATGTTTATATTTATGAATCATTAGACTTTGACGAAGGTGGATTGCGGGTTATTTCCATTGTAGATCCGGAAAATCCCTTAGGCGTAGGGTTCTGCGAGACCGGTAGAAGAGCAAGGGATGTTACGGTTTCTGGTAATTACATTTACGCAGCGGAAAGTTTTGAGGGAGGTTTGCGGGTTTTTTCGGTTGAAGATCCTGAAAATCCGGAAGAAGTAGGATTCTGCCAGACTGATATTGCTAATAGTGTTGCAGTATCAGGTGGTTATGCTTATATAGCTGATGGCAGGAGCGGTTTGCGGATTATATCGATTTTCAATCATGCTCATATGGGGGTAGTGGGATCCTATGATACACAAGGATGTGCCCTGGGAGTAGCTGTTTCGGGAGATAATGTCTTTCTTGCAGATGATAATAACGGTTTGTTAGTAATCTCCGTGATTAATCCCTCAAATCCGCAGGTAATTGGGCACTGCGAAACACCTGGTTATGCTCAGGACGTTGCCGTATCAGGTGAATATGTCTTTCTTGCAGATGAAAGAAAAGGTTTGCGGGTTATTTCTGTAGCAGATCCAGAAAATCCTGTAGAAGTTGGCTATTACCATACTCCAGGCCGAGCATACGATGTCACAGTGTCAGAAGGTAATTTGATATGTGTTGCAGACCAGACAAATTTAAGTATTTACCGTTTTTCTGATCCAGATAATGTGGATGATTCATCCACAAATAATCCGAGAACATTTAATCTTTTTTCTGCATATCCCAATCCCTTCAATTCAACAACAAGAATCTCATACAACCTAAGACATCCGGGGATAATATCTCTACGAGTGTACGATCCACTGGGTCAACAGATAAACAGTTTATTTGAAGGACACAAACAGGCAGGATTTTATACTACAGAATTTACATCTAAAGACATACCAACCGGTCTATATTTCATACAACTCGAAACTGCAGAGCAGAGGCTGACGAGGAAGGTTACATTAATTAAATAAGGGGAGATCCACAATGCGCTGCTCTATTTTTCTATTCACGATTTTTTGTATCGCGTTATTTACAGGCACAGGTCTTTTTGCTCAGGATGCTGAGAATGTCGAACAGGTTGGGAGGATTTATAATAAATGGCAGCATCCAATGCGCGTCGTCGTTGACAATGATCTGGCCTATCTTGCAACTGGTGTCTCTGGATTACAGATTGTAGATATAGCTGATCCGGAAAACCTCGAGGTATTAGGTTATTGGGACCATATTGATGATGCCAGAGATGTTGCGGTTTCTGGAGACTATGTATACGTGATCGACATTTCAGGCGTTTTATATATAATATCGGTTGTCAATCCTGAACATCCGCAGGAACTGGGATTCTGTGATGTGGATTGCATAGGGTGGAGACTTGAGGTTTCTGGAGAATATGCTTATGTATTTGGTAGAAATAACGATTTGCATGTCATCTCTGTTTCCAATCCTGAAAATCCTCAAGAAATGGGATCATGTAATACCGGTGGAGATAAAGGTGTCGCGGTTTCAGGTAGATATGCGTATGTTGTCGATACTGGTACTATGGCGACCATATCTATTGACAATCCTGAACATCCGCAGATTGTCAACTACTGTCATTTTGGAGAAACAGGCTATGACATAGCAGTTTCAGGTGACTTCGCATTTATTGCAACCGGACTAGAAGGTTTCTGTATAATTTCAATTGCTGATCCTGAAAATCCACGAGAAGTTGGAGATTATCGAACAGGTGGGCGTTCTTACGCCATTGAGATTTTCAATGATTATGCCTTCATATTAAACTTTGAATATAACATTGCAAACGGTCTAAGTGTCATCTCCGTCGCTGACCCTGAGCATCCGCGACCGGTGGGATACTATGCTACACCTTATTGTGCCCATGGAATTGCGGTTTCCGTTGATATTGCATATTTAATTACAGATTGTTTGTCAACCATATCTGTTGCCAATCCGCAACATCCTCGAGAGGTAGGATCCTATAGTACAGATGGGTACGTCAGGGGTGTCGTGGTTTCCAGTGCTTATGGTTACGTAGCGGATAGTGAATGTGGTTTACGTGTCATTTCCGTCACAGATCCTGAACATCCTGAAGAAGTGGGTTGTCTTGACACGCCTGGGGAAGCTGTGGATGTAGATGTTAATGATGACTATGTTTATATTGCAGACAGTGAGAGCGGATTACGTATCATTTCAATTTCCGATCCTGCTCAACCACAGGAAGTTGGCTGTTATGAGCCGCATGGTAGAATTACTGACGTGACAGTTGCTAATGAATATGCGTACCTTGTGGATTATTATTTTGACCTACGTATCATTTCAGTTTCTGATCCTGAAAATCCAGAAGAAGTGAGTAACTTTGATACTCCTTGGAAAGTTCATGGTATTTCAGTTTCTGGAGGTTATGTTTTTGCAGCATGTGGGGAAAGAGGTTTGCATATAGTCTCTGTTGTTAATCCTGAACAACCACAAGAAATGGGATTCTATGATACACCGGGGGAGGCATTGGCGGTTGAAGTGCATGGTGATTATGCATTCGTTGCAGACAATCAATGCGGTTTACGCATAATTTCAATCATCGATCCAGAACATCTTGAAGAAGTCGGTTACTTTGAAACTGAAGGTAATGTCTCTGATGTATCCGTTTTTTATGACTATGTATATATAGCTGATGGTATTCGCGGAGGGGTGCGTGTGATTTCCGTTTTAGATCCTGAAAATCCTGTTGAAGTAGGATATTATGATACGCCGGGGGTAGCTTGTGGTGTTGCAAGGTCGCGAGATGGATTGATTTATGTTGCGGATAGAACAAATGTTGGGATTTATCGAGCAACAAATCTTAATGTTGAACATCTAGATAAAGTATCAACACCAAATAAATTTGCTCTGTTTTCTGCCTACCCCAATCCCTTCAACTCAACAACAACAATAACCTACGGATTGCCACAGCCCGGCCCTTTATCTCTACATGTATACAATCCAATGGGATACCGGATAAGTACTTTGTTTGAAGGATACAAACAAGCGGGATTTTATACAACCGAATTTTCATCTAAAGACATACCAACCGGATTCTATTTCATTCAACTCGAAACATCAGGACAGAAATTAACCAGAAAGGTTACATTAATAAAGTAGGGGGAAATCCAAAATGCGTATTGCAATTCATTTATTCGTCATCTTCTTTGTTTTTACACCGAATATATTGAAAGCCCAGCCCGATCTGCTTTGGTCTAGGACATACGGAGGAGACTGTGACGATAATCTTCTATGTATCACTCCTATTTCAGATGGTGGGTATGCACTTGCAGGGGGTACAGACACCTTTGGAGCAGGTGGAATTGATATGTGGTTGCTGGTAGTTGATTCGAATGGTGAGCCGCAATGGTCGCGTACATACGGTGGAGAATATACTGAAAGCTGTTTTTCGATAATTCAAACGGATGATGGTGGATTCATCCTGGCTGGCATCAGATGGACTGGGAATTTCCAGGATTTTTGCTACTATTTTGTTCGCACCGACAATGAAGGAGAAGTGATATGGACTCGAACATACTTCAATGATAACGTAATTTATCAACCCTACTCAATTATTCAAACGGAAGATGATAGATTTGCTTTTTGTTCGACCATCGCAGATTGGGAGGCAGGTAATAGCCAGATGTGTTTAATGGTCATTGATTCTGAAGGTGATTCATTATGGGCGCAAACATATGGGCGGGATGGGAGAGATGAAAATGAATACTGTTATGACATCATTCAAACATCTGATGATGGTTTCCTGTTAGCCGGGTGTTCTGAACGGATTGATAGTGACTACTATGATTTTTGTTTGATCAGGACGGATGAAAATGGGGAGCAAATCTGGTCGCAAATATACGAATGTGAGTATTGTGAGTATCGTGATGGAATTAGATCAGTGATTCAAACTAATGACGGCGGTTTTGCCTTCACAGGAAAAAACAATTCTCAATATTCTCTTTTTCGGACGAATGCAGATGGTGACTCGTTATGGTCTCGTGGATTTGATGAGGAAATAGGTTTTCCATTAAAAAGTAATAGCATATTGCAAACTGAAGATGGAGGATTTGTAATATTAGGTTATGGAACTTCCTATACCGGGCGAATGATTAGAACAGACAGTGAAGGACATCATTTGTGGTCACAGGTTTTCGATCAGGATGATATGTGCGAATCTCACTATTATTCTGCAATTCAAACGACCGATGGTGGATTTGCGGTGGTGGCCAGTATTTTTGAAGGTGATGAGCTTGGTCAAGGCTTGTTGATAAAGACCACACCTGATCCCGTTTCTGTTCCTGAATCAAACATGATCTATCCTTCGGGTTTTATCCTCTGTGAGCCGTTTCCAAATCCCTTCAATTCAACAACAACAATAACATACGGATTACGACATCCGGATCATCTATCTCTACAAGTGTACAATCCATTGGGACAACGGATAAGTACTTTGTTTGAGGGGATTAAACAGCCAGGATATTACAAAGCAGAGTGTTCTTCTAGATATCTTGCTACTGGATTGTATTTTATAAAACTGGAGACTTCAGAAGAGATTCTTACTCGTAAGATTACATTAATAAAATAAGGGGAGATAAACCATGCAAAACCTAGCCCTTCAAATCGCATCCTGCCTGCTAATTGCGGTAGGCTCAATCAATGCTCAGCCGGATTCTCTTTGGTCTCACGTCTATGGTGGTGAAGGTGGAGAAAGGTGTGGAGAGATAATTCAAACAGCAGATTGTGGTTATGTAATGGCGGGTACTACTAGCTCATTCGGAGCTGGTTCTGAGGACTTTATGCTGATCAAGACAAATGCAGAAGGGGAGTTACTTTGGTTACGCACTTATGGAAGTGAACTGTCCGAATGGTGTTTTTCACTTATTCAAACATCAGATGGCGGTTTTGCAATGACGGGAAGGAGAGCCGGGAATTGTTGGTTGGTGAGGACGGATGAGGAGGGCGATACACTATGGACAAAAACTTATGGTGGCCTCAGGCAGGATGCCTGCAATTCGATAATCGAAACCGCTGATGGTGGTTTTGCACTGGCCGGTTCGAGCACCTCCAATCAAAATGCAAATTTTAACTTCTGGTTGATTGTCACGGACGAGGAGGGAGATTCACTTTGGTCACGACATTATGGCAGTTACTTGCGAGAACATTGTAATTCACTGGTCCAGACCGATGATGGTGGTTTTGCTTTGGCGGGATTCTGTATTAACGATGACAGTAATCATGATTTCTTGCTGATAAAAACAGACATTGAGGGTGATTCACTTTGGTCGAGGACATTTGACAGGGTACAAATGGACGAGTGTAATTCACTAGTCCAGACCTATGATGGTGGTCTTGCGTTAGCAGGATGGTCTTGGCCAGTAGATGCGGATGATGACTTTTGGTTGGTTAAGACTGATAATGAGGGTGATTTGCTCTGGTCACGGACATACGGTGGCGATAGTGGTGAATTCTGCAGGTCAATCATTCAAGTCCAGGATGGTGGACTCGTTCTGGCAGGATCGACCAATTCGTTCGGTGCAGGTTCTAATAACTTCTGGATTGTCAAAACTGATGAGGGTGGTGATTCGCTCTGGTCTCAAACATTCGGATGTGAAAGAGGTGAATCCTGTAATTCTGTCATTCAGACTTCTGATGGAGGCTTTGCTTTGGCAGGGGAAACAAGATCGTTTGACGATGGAGCTGAGGACATCTGGTTAGTGAAAACAGCTCCCAATCCTGATTTTATTCCCGAAACGGGAATAGTCTTACTCCCGTCATCTCTCACACTTTCCGGAGCTTATCCCAACCCATTCAACTCTACAACAACGGTCAAATATAACATACCCTATGCTTCATATGCCTCATTAAACCTCTATAATCTATCCGGACAATTGGTCAGGACAATTGTAAGTGACAGGATAACAGCTGGAGTTCACCGTACGATTTTAAATGGTAGCGATATGGCTTCCGGGTTATATGTTATTCAGCTTCAGAGTACAGGAAGAAGCATATCGAGGAAAGTTCTTTTAATAAAATGAGGGGGAGAGAATTTTGTTTAGAACAATTCTTTTAATCGGTTATGCCTTTAGCTCAGCACTTACTTGATTAAATACCTATACATTTGTATATTGTACATAAGTTCAATATACAAGAGGTTCAACATGGTGGAAGTTTTATCATTAATCGATTTTCAAGATCGTTTTGGAACTGAAGAGGCTTGTTTCGATTATATGGTTTCAAAACGATGGCCTAATGGTTTTATCTGTCCTAAATGTCACAATAATGGAGCTTACGTCATTGTGGAAAGGAAGCTGTTTCAATGCAAATCATGCCGACATCAAACTTCAGTGACGGCAGGAACAATCTTCCATAAACTTCGGCAACCCTTGCGAAAACTATTCCTGGCTGTCTATCTATTCGCAACAAACAAGAAAGGCATTTCAGCGTTGGAATTACAGCGTAAACTTGGTTTTAAAAGCTATAGAACTGCCTGGACACTCCTACATAAGCTACGAAAGGGTATGACATCCTCTGGTATATTTCCACTTACCGATCCTGTCGAGGTTGATGAAACTTACATTGGAGGTTCACGACATGGACCTGCTGGACGCGGTGCAAAGAACAAAGCCCTTGTTGTGGTTGCTGTGGAAACAAGGAACAATAAACACATCGGACGGTCGTATCTTAAACAAATACAACATGCTGATAAGGCTGAACTTGGTCAATTTGTTAGAGAACGTGTTCAACAAGGAACTAAAGTAATGACCGATGGGTGGGCTGCATATTCTCATTTACAGCAGCAGTATGAGCACGAACCTAAACCACTTAACGATCCTGAACAAGCTGGTAAATTGCTCCCTAAGGTCCATATAGTAATTGCAAATGCTAAGATGTGGCTTCGTGGCACCTTTAATCGTTATCCATCGGAGAAATATCTATCGAGATACCTTGATGAATTTGAATTCCGCTTCAATCGTAGATGGAGACTTGATAACATCTTCGACAAATTGTTAGATCGTTGTATTCAAAGAGCTACAATTACATTTGCTGAGTTAAAGGCATAACCGATTCTTTTATTTGTAATAATCTGCACTATGATAACTGGAAGTGCAGAAATATTCGCACAGGAAATCACAGGATCAGAATATTTCCCGACTCCTGATCCAGTGATAGTAATCGAACCGATGATGCTCGATTTTGGTGAAGTTGTGGTCGGTGACCAGAGACGGTTGGACATAACAGTGTCGAACAATGGTGACCAAAACCTGATACTGGAACATCCGATTGCCGAAGGGGATTATTTTTCGGACGATTGGGCGGACTGGGCATCGGTTGTGATCGAGCCAGGTGACCAATTCGTAACGTTTGCTGTTTTTGCTCCCGAGGAGGTTGGTGATTTTGAGGGAACGTTAACCGTCAGATCGAATGATCCTGCAAACGGAATTATAATTATTCCGATGAGGGGATCTGGTGCTTCTGACGGAGGTCCCGTTATTTCAGTAGAACCTGTCGAATTGGATTTTGGTGAAGTCATTATTGGGGATGTTCCAATACTGATACTGACAGTCAGTAATATCGGTCGGGAAGTGTTATTAATAGACACTGCATATTCATCAAATTCAGAGCACTTTGAACCATTTGAAGGAGCATTGGCTGCACGTTCTGCAATCATAGATATAATGGATGCAGTTGCCAGATTCATGAATGATCGTGGTGAAGGTCCAAACAATATTCAGGAGCTTGTTGAAGGCGGTTTCCTGCAGTTTGAAGGGGACATTCTCAGATTATGGCATTTCACACTTGTCGGAGTTAATCCGACTATACAAATCCAAGCGATATCCACTTCTGAAATGAGGGGTGGGGCAGGACAATTAATCATGTACGATTACAGGGATGATGAAATCTATGGATACGGTATGCTCGATGATTTTCGGTTCGCACCGGGACATCAATACGAAATACCTATATCATTCTTACCAGAAGAAACAGGTGAATATTCAGAGACCTTTACGATTATATCCAACGATCCTGATAATCCTGAGTTGAGCATCACACTAAGAGGTGAAGGAGTAACAGAAGAAGATGTTGTATCTGAAATTGGTTGGATTATACCACATAACCTTTCCCTCTTTAAACCTTATCCAAATCCCTTTAACTCAACAACAACAATAACCTACGGATTGCCACATCCGGGAATTGTGTCACTACGGGCATACAATCCATCAGGTCAGCGGATAACTACCTTATTTGAAGGACACAAACAGGCAGGATTTCATACAACAGAATTTTCATCTAAAAACATACCAACCGGGTTGAATTTCATTCAACTCGAAACATCAGAGCAGAGACTAATAAGGAAGGTAACAATAATAAAATAGGGGGAAATCTACAATGCGCAGCTTAATTATTCTTTTTATTTTCACTTTTGGATTTTTGACCGGTGGTGACCT
>CAYLYZ010000162.1:0-9306 GCA_964387885.1 uncultured bacterium
TTCAAATGCCATTACTGTTCGACACAAAAGTACTTTTTAACCGGATGAACCAAAAATTTACATTTATATTCAAAGGTTCAACTACGATAAGAGGATCTGCAAATACTGAAAATGGGAAGAAAAGAAATGCGAAGATAAGGGATTTTTGGAAATTCATGTTGCCTCCTGAAGTTGGGAAAGTCAGTTAATTGCGTGCGGACAATTGAACAACAGACCTATATACAAAATAAGTTATTTTTTACTGATTAAACCTCAATTTCAGATTTTTCACAAAACATATCATAATTGAGTATTATTAGCTGAGTTAAAGATAATAATAGGAAGTTAAGCCCATCTATTGAATATGCTGTTATTTCAGCAGTGTAACTTTACGAATTGACTGATAATCCCCCGATTCAATCAGCACCAAATACAGACCATTTGCTAAATTTTCTCCATTCCAGATTACACTATATACACCAGCAGATTTTCTCTCGTTCAAAAGTGTTTGCACTAAATGACCTGCAATGTCATAGACTTTAATCTTGACATCCGTAATTATGGGGACGGTATACTTAATTATTGTGCTGGAGTTAAATGGGTTGGGATAAGCTGGAGATAGATTGTATGTGAGAGGTATATTCTCTTCTGTTTCAACGCTGTTTGGCTCGATGTGGAGGAGCACATTTACTACTGTATCAAGATTCTCGGGATCATTAGAGTCTATGTGCAGCTCCGCGCGGTAATCTCCCTGTTCCAGATCTGTGGCATCAGTTGTCAGGTTAATGTCTGAGTTGCCACCAGGCTCGATTTCTCCCGATACAGGTTCATAGCTGATCCAGTTTTCTTCCTTGATTCCATCATCTATCACCTTCAATGTACTCTCATGACTGTACCAGATGTTTTCCCCATCATGAGTAATGCCAAATCCACTTTCCGGACCGGCTTCCGTTTCTTTAATTAGTCGTGCGAAATCCTCAGAGATATCCAGTTGTAATAATGATGACCTATTGTAATCTAATGCCCAGATGTGTCCATCTCTGTGAGCTTCAACCCATTCAATTCGAAATCCATCAGCCACAAGTAAATTCGCACAATCAATTTCCCTGATCAACTCACCTCCGGTTGTCAATTGTTTTATTCTGGGTACGCCTCCCCATAGAGAACTTCCAAAGGTAATAAAGAGGGTGTCCCCATGGTGTGTAATTCCCCCAACCGGGTAATCATCAATCCAAATGACCTGCATTATCCTTCCATTTCCATCGATTCGGAAAATGCGTGACAACCGATCTTCTCCGCCATCACCGGTCCAGAAAAATTCACCATCACAATCTAATCCCCTGCAGGCTCCGTCAAGCCTTACAATGTCTGTGATCTCCTCAATCTCAGGATTAAAAGAGAATAAAGTTGATTGAGAAAAATTCAAACACCAGATCAACTCACCGTCAAATGATATACCGGATATATTGGATTGACCCAATTCATATTCAGCGATTACATCACCAAATTCATCACGCTGAGGGCAGGAATTCCTCTCCGTATTTGATCGCGGATTGCACCTCTGATGAAGATTTTCTTCCTGTTCAAAGATATATTCATGACTAACCGAAAAGCATAGTACGGATTGACCATCGTTCGTTATGCGTACACTCTGCTCATCTGTTTCACCTGAAATTAATTCAGATTCTATATTATCCCTGCTGACACCCATTCGAGGTGGCGAAGAAATGTTAGCACACAGTGGTATTATCAACTCTCCTTCATCTCGATCATTTGAAAAAATAAGCATTTCTGATAAACAATCTCCGGGCTCATCTACGTTGAGGGAAAAGTTGACCGACCGTGTCTCCAATGGCGCTAAAATAAAATCTTCCTGATCCGCTCTGTATCCCCTGTCGGATGGTGATATCTCTTCAACGAGCATGTTGGCTGTTCCGGTATTGGAGATATTGACTGCAATCGGGTATTCGACACCGGTGAACAGGACATCATAGGCGAGATTCCAATCGATTACATCCGGGTATCCGAACTCCTCCAGCCAGTATACATCAATGTCTGGATTTCCGTTAACATTCAGAACCACACTTACTACAAAATCAGGATCGAACGGATCGTTAGACCTTATATGTAAATCAGCCTCATACTCACCCTCGATTAAATCCCCATCTCCAAGATTAATGGAAACACCCAACTCAGATCCGGGATCGACTTCTCCTACAACAGGTTCCACGCATATCCATGGATGTTCCACGATTCCATCATCAACTCTGATTAATGAAACAACACCATCCTCCCGTTTAATAGACCATAAATCAGTACCATCATGATCGATGCAGCGCCATGAGTTGGGAAGATCAATCTGTTGTATTATTTCTACATTATCATCTTCAATGTCTATTTGGTGAAGCTGAGAATAATTGACAATCCATAAATTACCCTGGTTATGTTCTGGGATAAATGCAATATCGGGAATGCTACCATTAAATAAATCTGTTACATCAATCACGCTTAACATCTCTCCATCCGTTGAAATCTTTCTAAGTGTTATATTGTGGTTCCTTACGTTACCTGGACAAATCCAAAGATTTTCACCATCAAAGGTAACTCCAATAACATACAAATCGGGACATTCGATAGATTGAATTATTTCTCCATCTCTATCGAATCTTATAATTTCTCCTCCCATCTCAGATGTCCTGCCTGCCCAGAAACTTTGTCCATCGTGTGTAAGTCCGCGAAACTGCTCATCGAAATTTAGAGTATCAACAATCTCTCCCGATATAGGATTAAAACCAAATATTTGGCAGGTTTCTCTGTTGTTTATCCAAACGAGTTCTCCATCATGAGCCAATCCGTACCAACGAGCATTTTCAACAATGAGTTCGTATTCAGCAATGATATCTCCAGCATCATCGCGACAGGGACCGGACTTTTGGTTGGAAATTCCTCCTGATTCGCTCAGTTCAGATATCCTTTCAGGTTCACTTATGAAATCAGGATCAACATTGAACCTTAACAGAGATTCTCCCCGATTGGTAATTTGTAGTATGAATTCTTCAAGTTCCCCGATCTCACATTCGTGATCTATCCCATTTATATCTACCTCTATGACCGGTGGATTTGCTGCATAACCCCTCATTTCGATTTCTGTATTTTCTCCTTCGGGTGAGTTCCATTCAATCACCATAGTTTCGACATAGTCACCTATTTCATCGGGGCAGAATAAAAACTCGATAATTTGAAACTCTCCAGGATTGCAGACGAGGTTATCAGGTTGCGAGATAAAGGCTACATTCTCACATGTTATTGATTCAATTTCCAGATCTGCAGTTCCTCGGTTGTGAATAATCAATTGGACTGGGTACCTCTGCCCTGTAAACAGATCTGAGTATTCTTCCCGCCAGTCAATAAATTCCGGATAACCTAATTCCTCACTCCACGTTAAATCTAAAACAGGAATTGCGATTACGGTTGCTGAAACAGAGACTACTACGGTTGGTCTATCCGGATCGTTCGACGTGATAAGAATTCCAGCTTCATACTCACCTGCTATCAGTTCTTCAGCATTTATCGTCAGTGTTACTTCTGTTTCATCACCTCGCTCAAGAATATCATCACCAACCGTAAATCGTAACCACTCAATCTCCCGAATACCATCATCAATGACAACCCAATCCCCCTGCATTGTCGAATACCACAGGTTTTCACCGTCATGTGCCATACCATGAGATTGATTTCTGACGATTTGTGTACGTTGGATAAGTTCCGGTTCTTCCCCTGAAATATCTATTTGTGAGAGATTTCCATTACTCCATTCAATTGCCCATAGTCTTCCGCGATCATGCAACTCTACCCACTCAAGTGTCAGGTCTCCACCCTCGAATATTTCGCTGCAATCGATATCCCTTACAAATTCACCTTTCATTGTAATTTGTGTTATTACAGTTCTGTTTCCATCTTGATCATCAGCATGATAGTAAATGTGTCTTCCATCGAAAGCAATGCCATGCACAGGGGCTCTTTCTATCCTTATTCGCCCAGGCCTTGATCCCTCTCTGTCAAAACGCATTATGTCGTTGCTATTTCTCCGACTGACAACTGAAGCCCAGAATAGTGATCCCTGACAAACCAGTCCGTATCCCTGGTCATAAATAGGTATTTCAATTTCTTCAATGACCTCCATTATTCCAGGATCAAATATAATCATGGTTCTGCTATCATACCGAATCCCGCACATAAATTCCCCATCCCATGCTAATCCTGACCACGGACCCTGACCAACATTATATTCTGCAATCACATCACCAAATTCATCCCGACGCGGTCCTGATTTATAATTTCGAAATGTCTGACGGATCGTGCGGTCACCAGTATCTTGATCTGGTTCTGCTATAGGCTCGGACTGGACGGTGAAGATTAAGTCTTCGTCACCTGTGTTGGAAATGTTGATTGTTAAGTTTTGGGAGTCACCGTAGTTGATTTCAGACTCTATAACGAGCGGATCGACTGAAATCTCGGGTGCGGCGAGGATGGAGAGAGGTATTGCAGTGGTTATGGCAATAGAAAAAATGGCAACCAGGTTTCTGAAAATCATTTCATATCCTGAATGTTGAGTGAGATCGTTAACTGTTAAAATCGTTCTATAAAACTCCTACTCAGTTTAAATTAGCGTTACTTAGACTTAAAAACAAGTAAAACCAGTTGCTGGAACAATTTGTGACTGCTTAATAAGTCGTGATGTCTTTATATCACGTTATATTGTTCAACTACTCCTCTTCTATAACAGGATGTGCGGGAATAATCGAAAACAGGTTGTAGAACTTCAAATTTCTCTGGATGCACTTCGCAAGCGAAGCAGATATCCCGTGTGCACGGGAACGACGAGCATTCCAAAATTATTAATTTGGATAGGTATGAATTCCAGTATTTACTTTAGTAGTGTAACCTTCCGGATTGCCTGATAGTTCCCGGATTCAAACCTGACCATGTATAAACCATTGGCGTAATTTGAACCATCCCATATTACTTCATGTGTTCCGGCTTTTTTGCTCTCGTTCACCAGAGTGGTGATTAGATGTCCGTTTATGTCATAAATCTTGATATTGACATCAGCAATTAAGGGGACAGTATACTTAATTATTGTGGTGGAATTAAATGGATTTGGATATGCGAAAGACAAATGATATGTTAGGTGAGTGTTATCTTCGTTTTCAACATTATTAGGCTCAACATCGAGGAATACATTTATCACCTTATCCGGGTTATCTGGATCGTTAGACCTGATATGCAACTCAGCACTGTAATCTCCTGCTTCAAGCCTGGTAGCATCAAATGTTAAGAAAATATCTGTTTCATCCTGTGGCTCGATTTCACCTCTAACGGGTTCGTAGGTGAGCCATCGTTTCTCAATTATTCCGTCTTCTATGACTTTTAACAAACCATCTGATCTGCCTATCCATAAATTATCTCCATCATGGTCGATAAAGTTAGGACCAGGAAGGTTGAGATCAATCCGCTGAATTATTCCTGCAACATTACTTGAAATATTTAATTGTGCCAATACTCCATGGTGGCTTATAATCCAAATGTGTCCATTCTCATGATCGGGAACCCATTCAAGTCCAAATCGTGGAGATTCAAGAATTCTGCAACAGTCAACGACTCTGAGCAAATCTCCATCAGTAGAAATTTTCCTTAATGATGCAATGTTTCGTGGATCAATACTGTTAATCCAGAGGTTTTCACCATCATGTGAAATTCCATAAATCGGGTGCTCATGAATCAGTATGGTTCGTAGCACCCTTCCACTCCTATCCATTTTCTTTATTCGTGCACGATAGGACTCACAACCCACCCAGAAGAATTCACCATCGAAATCTAAAGCCTGATATCCGGAACCCAGCCCGATAGAATCAACAATCTCTTCGGTATTCTGATTAAAGGAGAACAAAGATTCTCGTTCTCGATTTAGGAACCAAATGAGTTCCCCGTCATAGGCAATTCCGGACATGCCTCTCTGACCGAGGTTGTACTCGGTGATTAAATCACCCATATCGTCTCTGTTTGGCCCCGACCACAGGCGAGTCACAGATTCAGGATCACATTGATTGTTGGAGTTCTGATCCGGTTCATCGATCTTCTTATGGTTAATAAAAAATCGCAATGTAGATAGACCATCATTATATAGGCAAATAGCATGCTCCTCAGATTCGTTCTGAGGTAATTCAGAATTTATTGAATCAGGAATAACTTCTATCTGCGGAGGATCACTGACTTCAGCATTTAATGGAATATTCAACTCGCCATTGTTCAAATCATTAGAAACAACAACCATCTGAACCTCAAATATTCCACTTTCATGCGCATTAAGTACAAAAGTCACAACACGTTTCTCACCCGGAGGTATAACCAAACCATCTTGATCCACGCTGAAAATCCTATTGTTGGAGATGACCTCTTCCACAAGCAAATTAGCTGTTCCGCAGTTTCTTAAATTTACCGAAATTGGGTATTCTACTCCTGTAAAAAGCTCGTCATAGAATAGATTCCAATCAACAATATCCGGCCAGCCAGCATCATCAGGCCAATCAACCTGAATCGTCGGATTACCGGTCACACTTACATTTATGCTAATAATCATGTCTGGATTGACCGGATCATTGGATAGTATTTGTAATTCTGTCTCATATTCACCCTCGTTTAAGGCTTCTACTTCTAAAGAAACAGTTACATCCATATCTGATCCCGGTTCAATTTCACCTTCATCGAGATTAATGCTTATCAGTGGATTTTCTGAGATCCCATCATCGATTTTACACCAGTGTCCACGATGCCGGGCAAACCATAAATCTGTTCCATCGTGAGTAATTCCAACACTATCGAAAAAATTGAATTCCACCTCTTGTACAACCTCAGGTTGATCTCTACTAATGTCCAATTGAAAAAGATGTCCTCCACACAGTACCCAGAGATTACCACCATTATGTTCGGGGACCCAGACTAAATTAAAACTACTCCCATGAAGAATGTCTGTACAATCCACCTCTCTAAGCAGTTCACCTTCTGTTGATATTTGCCTGATTACACTGTTATAAATGCAAGGATTCCATGCGTAATACCACAGATTATCCCCATGGATGGTTACACCTGTCACAGATTCCCCCGGTACTTCAATGAAGCCGAGAATGCTGCCATTTCGATCAAAATGATATAATCTTCCAAACAATCCCGCCCAGAATGATTGGCCATCATAGGTTAGACCAGTATATCCTCCTCCCATTTCACCAAAACCAAAGTCGATAGTCTCAATAATCTCCTGTGTCTCCGGGTTGTAACAGAACATGAACGCCGGATTAGAGGAAATTCCCCAGATGAACTCTCCATCCCATGCAAGTCCAGTCCACCATACTTCGGGGACTGCATATTCTTCAATTATGTCACCTAAGTCATCACGACAAGGTGCGGGGTATTCTGATACTCCCCTCGTACGTCGATTCGGTGAAAATCCTTCCGGTTCAAAAATATGGACAGTTCTAATATTAAATCTTAAGGGAGATGCACCTTCATTTAAGATATTGATGATAGCCTCATCTCTTTCCCCATCCTCAAATTCGAAGCCTAATTCCATCGGTTCAACTCGAATCACAGGTGGATCGACAGCAGTACCGGTCATCCTGATTTCGAAATCTCCTCCATTTAGTGAGTTCCATTCGAAAACCATGTTTCCCGCGAATTCACCTGGTTCAACAGCATTAAACAGGAACTCAATTTCACTCTCTTCTCCCGGAGTTAAAACTAAATTATCAGGATTTGATAAGAATCCGCGATTTTCACATGAAATGGATTCAATAATCAAAGTTCCTGTACCCGGATTTGAAATTGTCAATGGAATTGAGTATCGTGCTGCAGTAAATACGTCAATGTATGCTTCATTCCAGTCTATTAAATCAGGCCAGCCAAATTCATTTGACCAGTTTATGTTCAGGGCTGGAATACCGGTTACATTCATATCAACAGTAACAACCACATTCCGTCTATCCGGATCATTTGACATTATAAGCAGCGTAGCAGAGTAGTCACCTTCAATCAAATCTGTGGCATTTATACTCAACCTCACCTCAGTTTCTGATCCTGCTTCAAGTATGTCTTCATCTACTTCATAGCGTAGCCACCTAATCTCCAGAATACCATCATCAATAACCTTCCATCTATAACCAGTTGAGTACCATAGATTCTCTCCGTCATGCGCCATGCCATGAGGTTGGTTCTGAAGAATCTGAGTACGTTGTATCATTTCCGGTTCTCTGCCAGAGATATCGAGTTGTGACAGAGTTCCACTTTCCCACTCGATAGCCCATAAATGTCCCTGATCGTGCTGCTCGACCCATTCCAGTGATAATTCCCCACCCTGAAAAATGTCGCTGCAATCAATTTCCCTGACAATTTCGCAATCGGGAGTAATCTGAGTAATGGTGGTTCGATTTCTTTCAGGATCTAAAGCATGATAATACAGGTGTTCACCATCGGCTGCAAGACCACAAATGGGTAGTTCTCCCATTTCTGTCGCTTCAATTGGATCGCAACGTCTATTGAATCTGATCAGGTATGTTGAAGACCCTTCCCTCGTCCTGATCGACCAGAAAAAAGGATCTTGATATACAAATCCATAACAGGGACTTACTCGAAGAAACGCATCTTCAATCTCACCGGTAATTGGATTTAGAATACGAACATGATGGCTTTCATCTGGTATCCCGTACATTAACTCACCATTCCATGCCAGACCTACCCAAACACCTTCTCCTATGTAGTACTCGGCAATCACATCGCCGAGATTGTCTCTTTGAGGACCGAGGTTTTTATTGGAGGCTTTGCGAATTGAACGGAGACCGGAATCCTGGTCAGGTTCAAATACTAATTCAGGCTGAAGTGAAAAAAGCAAATCTTCATCTCCTTCGTTGGAGATGTTGATTATTAAATTCTCGACCTCACCGGTAGTCATGTCGGTTTCAATTATGAGGGGATTAACAGAAATTTGGGGACTGGCAAAAAGAGAGATTGGAATAGATTGAAGTATAAAAAGCAATGTAATTGTAAACAGTTGCCGGAGTTTCATTTCATCTCAAAAGAATTTGACAAGCGGTTTTAAAAAGATCACGTTACATATTAGACATCATTTATTAATTTTTCATTAAAATTGGATGAAGAGAGACTATAACACGGCTCAAAAAAATATTTTCGTATCGATTTATTACATGTTTCTGGCCGTTTTCAAAGGCACTGTCAGGAATTTTGTGTAAATAGCTTTTTGGCTTTTTGCTTGTCTCT
>CAYLYZ010000163.1:0-9179 GCA_964387885.1 uncultured bacterium
TACCGCACGTCCGGCATTGATTTGCATGGGATTATGAGGGCGAATGATTATTCGCCCCTACAGTCCTTAAACCTTGACGATTCGGAAATAATTTTCGAGCTTCAACATTTCAAAACCACTTAACAAAATCACACGCAAAACACTAATCGTCATCCTGATCACGATTGGCATAATACTGCTCGCCGCATCCCTGCCTTATCCATTCTGTCTGATTTACAATTTCCCGCAACCAAGACCATTTACCGGTGATGTACTCCATAATCCATATGCTGATCTTGATGGTAAATGGTATAAATCAAATCTGCAGGGACATTCCGAAACCTGGGCAGGAGTGACTGATGGTAGCGGATCTGGGCTCGAGTATTACAATGCTTATCAGAAAATGGGATACGATATAATCGGGCTTTCCAATTACCAGGAAATAACTCCCGCGTTTCCGGGAGATCGCCTTTATGTTCCGGTATATGAGCATGGCTGGAATGTCTGGAAACGTCATCACCTGTGCGTTGGTGCCAGGGAGGTCGTCTGGCTGGATTATTCCCTGTTCCAGAGTCTGCATCACAAGCAGTTCATTATAAACCGGCTGAAACCAACATGTGATTTGCTCGTGATAAATCACCCGAAATTCATGTGGGGATTCCAACCGGAGGACTTCACAAAGTTGACCGGATACGACTGCATTGAAGTGTTGAACCACTATCGCAGGTCTTTTGCACACTGGGATTCAGCACTATCAGCTGGTCATCCGGCATGGATCATTGGGAATGATGACACCCATGACGTGACCAAACGGGACGAAACAGGTCGTTACTGGACGATGATAAACTCAATTCATGATAATTCCTTCTCGATAATCGGTTCCCTCGGCAACGGAAATGCCTACGGAGTTTCCGGTTGGGATGGGTTTATGGATAACGGTCTGAAATCGGTCTCGATTGATGGTAAAAAAATTACTGTCAGATGCGATTCCATTGCAGATGAAATTATGTTCATCGGTCAAAACGGGATCCGGAAGGGTGGTTTTAAAAACGCAAAGACCGCATATTATCATTTCAGAGATAATGATACATACATTAGAACTGAGATAGTGTCCCCAAAAACAACAATGTACCTGAATCCCGTTTTCAGAACTGAAGGGCAATTACCGGTTTACAGAGCTGATATCAACTGGATAGGTTCTGTGGGATACTGGCTGATTTTTGTTGTGGGATACTCTTTAACCATTTTTCTGATTTTGAAAAAGACGAGAGGTGTGGGATAGTTATGGAGTGCGGTAGCCATGCTACAGCTATAGCGAAAGTAGAAGTAAATAACGGAATTAAAAGTGCAAGTGGAAAACGGATTTAAAAAGCTCAAGCATGGCTTGAGCACTCCAAAAGACTCGACAATCATTTTGTGGATATGGATTGTCAGCGCAATGCTGTTTATCCCGTTTTTCTCATCGGTTCATCTCTTCGACTGGGACGAGATCAACTTCGCCGAATGTGCCCGTGAAATGATCGAAACCGGGGATTACTTCCACGTCCAGATAGATTACCGCCCGTTCTGGGAAAAACCACCGATCTTCATCTGGATGCAGGTTCTGAGCATGAAACTGTTCGGAGTCAACGAATTCGCCGCCCGTTTCCCAAATGCGATTGCAGGCATTATAACGCTGATCCTGCTGTTTATTATCGGCAGACGACTCGTCGACCGGCAGTTCGGTTTATTGTGGGTACTGGCTTATGCAGGATCGTTCCTGCCTCATTTCTATTTCCGGTCGGGGATTATTGATCCATTTTTTAATCTGTTTATGATGCTCTCGGTTGTTTTCCTGAGCTATTATTATGGAAATCCCCGTCGTTCCTGCGATGGCAGGAACCCAGCTCTCTCTCCCCACCGCTTGCGGGGGGGAATAAAAGGGGGGGGAAACACGGGTGCGAGTGTTGGCGTCGATGATCCCAACTTACCCCCCCCTTTAGTTCCCCCCCCGCAAGCGGGAGGGGGAAGATCAGGCATCAGCCTGATCTTCTACGCCGGCATATTCACCGGACTCGCCGTAATGACCAAAGGCCCCGTCGGCTTAGCCTTGCCGCTGATCGCATGGTTCGTCTACTGGATCATCAAACGAAAAGAACACCGATTCCCATTAGTCGAGGGTATAATCTTCGTCGGTTCGGCAGCAGCCGTAACCTTCCTCTGGTTCGGCATCGAGTATATCAAGAACGGTTCATGGTTCATCACCGAGTTCACGAGATATCAGATACGTTTGCTCACAACTGGTGACGCCGGGCATAGCCAGCCCATTTACTACCATTTCTTGGTTCTGTTGATCGGCTGTTTCCCCGCTTCCGCCCTCGCATTCGGGGGATTCAAAAAAAGTGAAGCGCAGGAAAAAGACCCACAACGAGACATGCAACTCTGGATGATAATCCTGCTTGGAGTCGTCCTGATCTTGTTCTCACTGGTAAAAACCAAAATCGTCCACTATTCATCCCTCGCATACTTCCCAATCACCTACCTCGCAGCAATCGCGATGGATCGGCACTTATGCGGTTTCGGAGAATGGCGCAAGCGAAACACAGCACTGGTCATCGGCATCGGCGTCATCATGGGAATAGTAATAACCGCAATTCCGATTTTCGGCTTATTCAAAGAGAAGTTCATCCCGCTGATAAAAGATCAATTCGCAGTCAACAACCTCCAGGCTGCCGTCCAATGGAGCGGGGGAGAGGTCGCGTTCGGAATCTTGTATCTAATCGCAGTTATCGTGGGCGTAATATTCCTGACCCGAAAACTATGGTTAAAAGGCTTCGCAACAATCTTCGGCTCAACAATAATCATCATCTACATAATCCTCGCCCTATTCGTCCCTAAAATCGAGCGGTACACCCAGGGCGCTGCAATAGATTTTTACGAGTCCCTGCAAGGTAAAGACTGCTATGTGCACGTCCTTGGCTTCAAGAGTTATGCTGATTTGTTCTACTCGAAAAAGAGATATGAACAGAGTTCGGCGTATAAAGGGATTGCTCCGGAGGATTGGGAGGAATGGCTGCTTAATGGAGATATTGATAAACCGGTTTATTTCTTGGCGAAGAGTCACAAGAAATGGCGGGATCATCCTAATTTGAATGTGATTGAGGATCGGAATGGGTTTGTGTTTTTGATAAGGCCGTTTTTAAGGGGGTGCTGGGAAAAGAGGTAGCCCGGGATCTCGTATCCCGGGGATTTGTCTTGGCTCGTCATTCCTGACTTGATCGGGAATCGGCTTGCCGCTGTGAAGCGAAGCTGAACAGAATCCAGGCGGTCAGGTGAGTCCAAATCGTGTGGTGTGGTTATTAATTTTAGTTGGTGTAATCGTTAACCGATACTCCGCTCGTCATTCCCGACTTGATCGGGAATCCAGAGAAGGTTGCTCAAGCTCATGGTCTGTTCTCTGTTCTCCAATTATCAAAGGAAGCTGCGAATAATACTGAAAAAATAAAGGTAAAAATCCCCGAACCACAAGGGATTCGGGCTACTTATTACCTCACAAAAACACACCGCATATCCGACCATTTCCCATCCTTCCTAACAGTAAAACCGTTACAATTAGGATGCTCTATCTTATTGAGGTAGGCTCCGTCTCCGTAGTTATAGAAAATTCTGTCCCATAAACCGGGGTGCTCTATCCCATCGAATGACCAGCCCCATTTCCCGTCTTTTTGAAACAAATAGAACAATTTGCCATCGATAAAAAGCGGAGCGACAGTATTTTCATAAACTCGGCTCTCATTCAGGTCTTCTCCGTTTACGTTAGCGTTAATTGAATATACCAACTTCTTCCTTGCTTGTTCTTTTTCGTATCTCAGGATTTTCTGATAGACAATAACATAATTATCATTCTGGAGAAATGTTTTTGCGATGCCGTTCGTTGGCATTGCTCTGGTAACAGCTCTGAATGAAAAAACGGTATCGTTGTTCATAATGATGTGATATCTTGAGTTTAAGCAATATTTGGGATTATTCTCGCCGCTTGTAAACCAACCCCCGGTTGTATCATCATTAAAAAGGACCGGTTCGGATTTTAATACCCATGTACGCCCATTTTTATCAGTTGCGGGTCTATCGACACCAAATCGTTCATCTCTATCTGGCCAAAATCTTTTTGGAATTCTGTATTCTCGACCTGAGATCATGCTAAGAGAATCGATGTTTGTGTTTCTGTCGATAACTGTCATTTTCCAGTCTGAATTTGGATTGGAATATGCTCCGATTGAAATGATAAAGAGGGTAATTACAATTATTTTTATTTTTTTCATAATCGCTCCTGTTGTTAGTGTAGTTTCAAGTCAATCGGATTGTTCCCTCCAGGTTTCAAGCGAAGCGTAATCTGGAGGTTATTGACTGTCAGGTTACGGGCTAGAGCCCTTAAAACCTGGCAGGAACCAGGGAATCGCATGCGGGAGCGCCTACGCTACTGACGGGTAGATATACCCGTCCTCCCCAGCTTGAAAACGTTGTAGCTGGAAACTCTTTCGAAAAGCAAAACCCCGGGTTGCGAGAACCCGGGCTACATATTAAAACTTAACACCTAACGAAACACCTGCAAAGTTCTTTTCGGGATCAATCATCGGATTCATGCTGAAACTGAGTTGTTTCCCGTATTTGAATCGTACACGGTCACGTTTTTGTTCGATAGTCTGAATCCCGTGAATCCAGTCGTAAATGTGACAGAAAACGATGGCTCCGCCACCGAGAATCATTAGAGATATCCCCAGAGCATCGCCTTCACGCTCCTTATGTAGTTTTTTCAGTGTGTATCCGGTGTTCTCTACGCCGTTGTCCTCGTAAATCAGAACCGGGATTTTCTCATACCTCTGGCTTCCGATATCGACGGTCTCAAAGTCGCTGTCCTCCCATTCATCCCCTTCTGCATACGAACTTGCCAGACCGCCAAAAATGCTCAGTAATCCCAGTCCGGTTACGCCGAGTAGACGGTATCCCGTCTTCTTTTCACCGGCATAGAAATGCATCATTCCGGGTACGGGTACGAGTGAGGAAACTAGCACTCCGCTGAGTAATCTGCGGTTTGCATCGCGGTATTCCTCGAAGGTCATTTCATCGGGAATTGGGTGGAGTTTCATTTCGTTCAATAAATCTCCCTGAGCGATTATATCGCTGACGCTCAGGGATAGACATAAAAAGAGAATAATAACACATGTGGTTTTTCGCATATTGTTACCCTTATTGTTTGTTCTTATTTCTGGATTTCCGCTTTCGCTGGAATGAGGTGTTTTTCTGCAAATTGAGTGTCGACGGGCATCCCAACCTGGCGGAATAACAATGTCTTATGTGTCAGGCGAGGACGCCTGACCTCACCTGTTTAATCTCATTCACAGCAGATTACACAGTTTACACAGATTTCTTTCGCACAGCAATCAATTTAATCCATTTAATCCAGTTAATCCGTTGGGCATTCGCAGGGCTACGGCGGCCTAATACAAATAAATCCGGCTATTCCGGGCGGGGCGTTTAAGTTAAATACCCTCTTTATTTGAAATCCTGCCTGCTTTAAGCAATCCTGAAACTCATCCTCTGTGAATATTCCGCAAACATGATGATCGAATTCAACCGCTAGTTTGCCTTCCCTGCGGATCAGATGAATGTGGGTGCCTTCGTATGAATTATCTGTTGGATCTGGATCGAAGGCATTATCAATCAGTGTCAGGCCAATGTCGTTCTTGTTACTGGTCGTTACTGTAGTTGAGTTTTGTTTGAATTGAGACTTAATAGTTTCCTGTTCAGTATAGAATAATCCACCCGGCTTCAAATGAAAATACGCGGTTCTGAACGCCTTAATCAGATCATCTTTTGTGGTCATATATAGAATAGAATCAAATATCGTCACAACGTCGAATTTCTTATCCAGCCTTAATGACCTCATGTCGCCAAAAAAGTATTGAACCTCCGGATTGAGGTCCCTTGCAAGTTTCAGCATGTTTTCGGCAATATCTACACCGGTTACTTTGAAAGTATTCTTAAGTGTGAAATCATTGTGGCCTCCACCACATCCGATATTTAACAGGGAGTGTAATTCAGAATCGGATTCATTTGATATTCGATCAGCAATTTCCCGTGTCTCTTCAACATAATCCTCCGGTGGACTGATGATTCTCCATGTCCAGGATAGGTCGTTGTACAATCGGTTTGTTTGATCTTTTGTGTTGATCATTTTTTGCATTTATCTGTTGACACTCCCGAGCTAAAGCTGAGATGTGATATCCAGGTCAAGTTGTTTCCGGCTCATTGACGGCCTGGATTAAGACTATCCGCAGAGCTATTGTATTGGAAAAGCTGTATTACCCCGTTACCGAATGAGGTGCATCAATGAAATATATTGGTTTAGATTTTCATAAGCAATACACTATAACATGTAAACTGAGCAAAGACACAAGACGACGTGCCCCTATGGCTATTCAAATGAAAATCAAATGTTTACAATCAGGTTTTATTATCAGATAGTATACTAATCAGGTCTTTTAATCCTTCCGCTACCTTTACAATCTTCTCGCAATCAACTAATTCCATGACATCTTTTGGTGTATGGGTAATATTTGCAGATAGCCACGCAAATTTCTCGGAAGTAATTGCAATAGCCGGTCTCCCTTGCCCGACAAATATCATGTGATCACCCTGATACCATTGGTCTCCTTCAATTATACTATCATATCCTGCTAAGACTTTTCGTACTTTTTCGGTGACCTTATCAGAACAGCCATAAAATGAAAATGCTGTTGGTGTGTCCTTATATCCCACTATATCGAGATTCATCACCAGCGAAATCTCCTCAAACTTCCCACCCATCTGTCTCAGGTATTCCATCTGCCCGGCAGCGCTGTAATGATCCTCACCATTAAGCGCAACTATTTCAATTGCTTGATTACCTGAATAGTCACTCAATAACTCCGCCAGGATGAGTAGAGTTACAATTCCGGATGCATCATCCAATGCTCCTGGAGTGCCATCTTTAGCATCGATGTGAGCGCAAAGGACAATCCTTTCATCTGCCCCATCTCCTTTTCTTCCAATTACATTACAACCTTTTGCTGGAATCCGTTCGGAATCGATGGTGAGGGATACTGACTGACCAGCGTATAAAGAAAATCTTTCCCCTTCAATATCAGTCATGTAAACCGACGGAATATCAAAATCACCATCTTCAATTAGAGGAAACGGATAAACAGCTCCGGCAAGTTCCGGATTTCGTGATGTTGCACAAATCAAGGCCAATGGAGCTTTGGTTTCAAGAAGACTAATAATCCGTTTATGACTGTCAGGATTGTAAAATGTGAAGTTTTTGGGCATGAGTTGCTCTTCTGTAATCTCACCCTTGAGCATTAGAATTTTGCCGGTTACCCGGGCAGTTTCTAACTCATCAACTGTGGAGACTACAATTAGTGGAGCTGTTACATCACATGCCAGTGAATATGGGCTGATCTGGATTTCAAATCCTTTCTCAGTTACACCTAATTGTGCGTTTCCGTGATTCCAATCGAGACAATCGAATTCCTGCTCATCGGTTTCGAAACCGAATTCATTTATCTTCTGCCTGAAGAAATCAGTAGACATCCTGTTTCCTTCACTCCCGACAACCCGCTCATGGATTTCAACACAGAGTTTTTGCAAGTACTGTTCAGCAGTCTTGATAAGCTGATCTTTATTCAAAGAATTTTCCTTTTGGAGTTATCACTCATTTCTCAAAAACTAACACCCCATACAATCCTGGATCAGTCCCAATAGGGATGTGCCAATCAGCCAAGGCTGTCTTATGTTGCTGTTTACGTCTGAAATTAATGTTCCATTCTTCTAAGGGTTCATTTTCAATCACTAGTTGTTCCAGTGGAATAGCAGCTTCAAGTACCCATTTGTCTTTTGAAATCGATGTTTCAACCTGCAGCTCGCAATCCCATTCTATATCCCGAGCGATTATCTGATCCATCTCATTCATTGTGAATCTGACATCGAAAATAATCCCTTCCGGATTAAAATATATCTGGAACACAGCATTTGCATGAATCCCGGGATGAATGAAATAACCCACGCAATCATCGTTATATACAGTACCATCACGTTCCATTGCATCAGATTTTATCGATTCTTTATTGCTCTCATAACATTCAGCCGCAAGGTATAGATTATCATCATCATAGGCAAAGAAGAACTCGGTTTTATCAATCTGGCTTAGGTTCCCGTCCTGATCGTACAAAACAGACACTGGCTTTTTCCATGATTTTTCTTTTAACTTACCATCGATCTTAATACCTTTCTTAGCAGGTCTGCAATAAGCAATTCTTTTCAGCGGTAATTGCAGGGAGTGAGTCATTTTGGTTTCTGGCTTAAACAATAGTTTTGTGCTCAACGTTGGGCATGGGAAAATGACATCATAACAACTAAGTAAAAATTTCAAACTTTCCTGTTCTCCCGCGGGAACTTCAAAGGGAGCGAATAAAGGTTCAATTTTCCATCCTGGTGGGCAATCCCATCGAATTGTATCAATTTGAGCAAATTCGTGTTCTGCACTATAAATGGTAACCTCGATTTCCTTATTATCGATTTCCTGACCACCCTCAATTCGGATTTCACCTTCAATGACTATAGCGGTCTTTTTCATTAAAGAAATTGTGTGTAAATCCTGCCTGGATATCAGATCCCAGGGTTTAACCGAATCCTTTTTAATCGGTGCAACATGGATACCCTTTTTATCAACTGTTACCCATGCATAATGATATGGAATGAGTCCAGTTGGATCGAAATCATTTCCGCCTCCGGAACTACCAATACTCGTGTATAATATTCCATCATATTCCTCGCTGAAATAATTATGGAAATGTCCCGTAAAGACCGCATCAACACCATGTTCAAGGAAAATTGAATGCAGTAAATCGGACCCAATCCCGGAATACCAGAAAGGTTTATGCATGAAAACAATAGTATATGCAGCGTTTTCGTTGTCCTTCAAATCTTTCTTCAGCCATGAAATCTGCTTTTCAGGCAATTCCACAGCACTATTCCACCGGCTATTGTCCAGTACAATAACATGAACTCCTTTCTGGCTAAAGGAGTGGTAAGGTGAACCGATATACTTTTTATAACTTCCTTCCATTTCATCAAATGTGATGTCATGATTCCCGGGAGTATAATAAATGGGAGAACTTAAA
>CAYLYZ010000164.1:0-9098 GCA_964387885.1 uncultured bacterium
TTGATTCACTCAATATGAACCGGTTTCTGAAGGATATGATTCTGCAGCTTCTGGTTAAGGGTGAATGTATCGGGTATAAGCGTTACGGATCGGGTGGAACACCTTCAAAAGGCGAACACAATGATATAGTCAAGTTGATCTGTGTTAATCCGCCCTCCGTTGATTTTGAATTTGAGAACGGAGAATTGGTTAAAGCGATCCAGAAACCGGAAACCGAAAGTGGTTCCGTTGATGATGAAATAGAACTTCCACTTGACCAGATGATTCACCGCAAATGGAACGCACCTCAGTTTTCACAGCGAGGAAATTCGATGGTGACACCGGCTTTCGAGTCAATTGAGCTTTTGCGCGATTATCGAAGAGCACAGCGTGCTATAGCTAAACGCTGGACAACACCACTAAGGTTTATCCTCGTCGGTGGCAAGTACGGTGACAAGGTCATTATGCCCACTCAGAAAATGATTTCAACTATCCGCGATCAGATCAATAAGATGGATTTAAAATCCGGATTAGTTGTTCCGTTCTATGTCCGCGCTGAAACTTACGGCACTGAAGGGCAAGTGCTCAACACTGAGGATAAGGTCAAGGAGGTTAAAGAAGATATTATCGTGGCCCTCGGTGTTGCCAAGTCTCTGGTTACCGGTGATGGACCTAACTTTGCAACAGCATCCATTGCTTTCCAGAAAATGGTGATCATGCTGAAAGAGATCAAGCAAGTTGCGCGTGAGATTCTCGACTGGATTTTCGACGATTGGAAGGAGATGAAGGGTTATGGTGAAAAGAAGATCCAATACATATTTTCCGATGTCGACCTGACCAACGAGATTGATGTTAAGAAACTTCTGATTGAGCTGTATGACCGCAACCTGATTTCCAAAAATACAATCCAGACCAAAATGGACTTGAATCCCGATGTCGAAAAGTCTAATCGCACCAAAGAGGGCACTTTGGTCGACATGTCGTGGGACATCAAGGATATCGTTTCGCTCGTGCAGATGGGTGTGATGTCAGTGCAGACAGCACGAGAGATGCTGGGCATGGATAAGGTTAAGGAGAACTCACGAGTCGAAAAAGAAGACAAATCTGAGGCAGAGGGGATGTATGCAAGTGCAGGAGAAAATCAAATATGTGATGAGTGTGGGTTTTTTGATGATGAAAATAATCGATGCACTGTAACTGATGAAGAACGACGATTCGACCAGACTGCCTGTCGACAATTCCTTAAAACCGTTAACGTGGAGATGTTGGATTGAACCAAGCTGAACAAATCCAGCAGGCTGTTTTGCGGAGTATACATTCACGTGATCTTTATACCGAGCGACAGGTCAACTCGATGCTGAAATCTCTTCGCACCGCTGAGATGCATATCAAAGCAAAACTGGTTGTGATCGGCGAGAAAAAGCTCCTCAAAAAAGGTCTTGAGATTCGGCGTGAACAACTCCGAGGTATACAGAAAGGAATTGATAAGATAATCGGTGACTTGAAAACCGACCAGACGTTGATCATGAAAACTGCTGTCAGAGATTCATTTCAGAATGGGATCGTCCGCAGTATCGGGGAATTCAGTGAACTCAAGTTTCCACACTACGAGGATCTATCCCATGACAACCGAGTGAAACTGGCTGGACAAGTGATGAGTCTCATTGACCGATCAACAGTGGATTTTCTGGTGAACTTTAACCTTCAGCTCTTGGGTAATGTCACTCGCGAATTGGCAGATAACATCAAGCAGCAGATATCAGTCGGAATAGTGACCGGTGATTCGATTGCCAAGATCAGCGAGAAGATTGGAGGTGTTATCACCGATCCAAACGATTTTCGACTGGCAGGTAAGACCGTATTCAGGACGGCGCAGACTCGAGTTGAAGTGATTACCAGGACTGAGACTTTGCGAGCTTATGGTCAGGGACGAAACAAGTTTTATAATACGATTGGTGTGAAGCGTGTAGTCTGGGTGACATCTGGTGATGAGCGAACTTGTCCAGATTGCGGCCCATTAGATGGCAAGGAGTTTCTGGTGGGTGAGATGCCACCATTCCCTGCACATGTCCAGTGCCGTTGCTGCTTTTTTGCAGCCCGGGCGAGAGTCTGCCGGGCGGGAGTTCCTGTACATTGATAGCCAATATCCCCACACATCTCTATGCCTGGGCAATTGCCATACAAACTGCATCGAAAAAAGAGAACTTCGATTGTATTCTAGTGCCATCTGAAATAGCAGACATGGCTACCAAGAAACATGGAGATGCAGTCAAAGTGGGAACCGCGGTTTCGCAAGGAGACTTTAATAAACTCACCATAAAGCAATTGCAGAAACTCGCTCAGAATAATAGTATTACTGTCGCCCTTACCAAGAAGGACTATATACAGTTACTGAAACCACACGAACCGGATGTCGATCTGGATCACCTGCAAGGTGTTGAACTTAAGTACTTGATAAAGAAGCAAAAGATCAGCTCATTGCGTTCGAAAGAAGAATTGATTAGACATATAAAACAGAAGCTCAGGAAAAATGAATGAAGTTTTGATTAATCGCACGCAGATGCTCGAAATTGCCAGAGAGCACAACCTGTTTGTGTCAAGCTCAACCATCCATCGATGGGCAAATTCTCCGAATTTTCCAAGGGTAGTTGGAAAAAATGGAAAATTCCTTCTTTACTGTAAAAGGGAATTTGTAGCATTCTTAAATTGGAAAACAAAATCAATTGAAGAAATGCACTGAATTGGTATTTGATTGGGTCTCTTACACCAAACCAATCCTGAAGTAAATTGCCAGACGGTGTGTATGTAGACTGTCCATAGTGGAATTACAAATGCTCTCATTATCATGTATGAGTAAAAAAAATGTCTATCTAAAGTTGACTAAATCAAAAAGATTCTATAAATTAGACAGGAACGTAATTTCCTCAATACAAGTTAACCCATAATCGAATTTCTTATAGGACAGGGATAAAGTGTTATTTAGCCATAAATTGGGAATACTCGTCCTAATAGTTACTTTTTTCGCACAAGTGTATGGAAATCCAGCTCTCCGTTCTCGATGGGTGCCTCTAAAGCCTAAGCATACCGTACTTTCAAATGAATACCATTGCTATTGCATTAACTTCAAGTTTACTGAGGGTATTGTTGTCAGGTTGCGAGACGGTAAACTCTTATCACCTGATAACAACGCTCTATTCTCTTTCCAAAAAATATTTGAACAATACGAAATTAAGAAACTCTCACGCCTGTTTTCACGCCCTGAGGATATCCTCGACACCGAACGCGCTCGTGGTCAGGAACTGTCTGGGAAAGAACTTGCTGACCTAAATAATTGTTACAGAGTTATCCTTGATTCATCCGAGAATCCGGAGCATTTCATTGATGCCTTAAACGGTCTTGATATTATCGAGTTGGCTTGCGCAGAACCGCGCTATGTTGTCGATTATGATGACATTGAACCTGAAACACCTGACCTTACTGAGCACCAGGGATACTTGTATGAAGCACCTGGAGGCATAAATGCTCCAGTAGCATGGGAAGTTCCTGGTGGGACTGGGGCAGGAGTGCGAATCATTGACATGGAAACTGGTATTTACCTTTCCACTCATGAAGATCTATCCCAGCCATTCTATTCAAGTCCTCCTGATGCGGATACTAGTGGACATGCAACTGCTACTGTGGGAGTCATGAACACAGGTCATAACGGTTATGGTCTAAATGGTATCTGTCCAAGTGCGGAAATCGGCTCTTTCGGAATGATGCCTGCACCACATGATTTCCCGAATCTCGCGGATGAAATTAATGTTATTGTAGATACTTTGGGCATTGGAGGAATAGTTGTTGTAAATGCTGGATACCGTGTAGAAGGTGGTAACCCACAAATAGAATTATACGGCTTTAATTTTGATGCTATAGAAAATGCTTGTGCAAACGGGATAATATTCATCGAAGCCGCTGGAAACGACGGAGGTGATTTGGCTTTTCTGGAGGCATTTAATATTGAAAATCGCCATTCGGGAGCTATTTTCGTCGGCGCGGGTGCCCCACCCAGCGGCAATCACGGTCCCGATCGCAGCCGTCTTGATTTCTCCAATTATGGCTTAAGAGTTGATTTACAGGGCTGGGGAACTGAAGTAGCAACAACAGGTCCCGGTAGACTATGGGGCGCAAATAACGATCCCAGACAATCTTACATAGAGTCATTTTTCGGTACATCAAGTGCAACACCCATCGTAGCTGGAGCAGTTGCTTGCATTCAGGGAATTGTTAAAGCTCGAACCAAGGGTAGAATGGTTCTCAATTCTATTGAAATGCGTGATCTGTTAGTTGAAACCGGATCACTGCAGCAGGATGGACCGAATGGTAATGGACACATAGGTCCACGACCGAATCTCGCTGAAGCATTAGAAAACATTCCTTTTCCATATGGTTTCCTTTTTGGAAGAGTTATTGACTTAGAATCAGGTGAATCCATTTCGGATGTAAGAATTGAAACTTATTTTGGAGATGAAGCATTTAGTGATGAGAATGGTGAGTGGACGATATCCAATTCACTTGCTCTTGGCGATTTCACGGTAACTGCAATTGCAGATGATTTCCTTGATCAGACCATCGAAATCCACTTAGATGAAGGTGATAGTCTCGATGTGAACATCTCATTGTGCTATTCAAGATTCGATCTATCCGCCGAGAGCTTCAATATCGATATTTTGCCGGGATCATCCATCGAATTTCCATTGAGTATAAATAATAACGGTAACGGAACTCTTGTTTGGCAAGCTGAAAAGCGAATACCAAGTCTTGAGGATTGTGGGCAATGGGAAACACAGGACTCTCTCCCCATAGGTGAAGGATTAGAAAACCGCTCTTTGCATGGCATAGCCTTGATTGATGAATTTTTCTATACAACAGGATATAGAAATGATAATTTCCTTTATAAACTCACTCAGGATGGAGAGTTGGTCAATCGTGTTCCGAGACTTGGCAATGCGAATAGTAAAATGAGGGATCTTGCCTTTGATGGAGAGCTTCTGTGGGCTAACGCAGGTGAAGTGGCATTTGGCTTCACAACCGAGGGTGATTCAGTTACAGGCTTTGAATTGGAGACTAATGCACTGACTGCTATTACCTGGGATACTGACCGGGAAGTTCTGTGGATGTCTGGCATTGTTTCAGATAGTATCACGGGGTATACCAGGGAAGGACAGGTGACATTTACTCTTAATGGCTGTGGATTTTCAGTCCATAGTCTTGCATATTGGGTGGAAGATCCAGATGATTGTCCACTTTATGTGTTGCACAGCTCGGATAATGAGACTCATACCATCCATAAAATGAACCCGGTAAATGCTGACACTCTATTCGTCACGACTTTGAGGACTGAAGCTGGGTATCGTCCGAATGGAGCTTTTATCTCTCAGAGGTGGGATCAATACAGTGATGTGTTTCTTACCCTTTCATCAATCGATCAAAATGAAATATTAGACATCAAGCATCTCGCAGAATTTAAAGAATGGTTTGATCTAAATAATATCAATGGTCAAATTGAACCGGATGGAGTTGAAGAACTTACATTATTATTGAATGCCGAAGATCTTGACAGTTTGGAATACATTGGTGAACTCCTGTTTCAGCACAATGCTGCCCGAGGTGAAACCTCCATTGAAATAACCTTAAATGTAAGTGTAAACGACGTAAATGGTAACCCTTATTACCAACCCTCCCTGTTTGGTATCAATTCGATATCTCCTAACCCATTCAATTCAAGTGTGCAAATATCTTACAGTGTCAACAGAGATACATTCGTAGATATGCGGATGTTTGACATAACCGGCAGAGAGGTTGATCAGATTTACAATTCCTACAGGAAAGTCGGAACATACCAAATGATTTTCAATAGTGCCCATCTAACATCCGGATTATATTTTCTGAGCTTGAAAACAAGTTCAGAATTTGAGATTAAAAAGGTGATCTGTTTAAAATGAATAACATGAATCCAATTTCAACTCGATTATTAGTCTTCTCAGCAGTTGTTCTTGCTTTTACATTCTGTGATCTCAGTGCAACGGAGGAATGTAAACTTACCTCAGACAACACTGAAATAGGAGATCGTTTTGGCAGTTCAGTATCGATAGATGGTGATTACATGATAATTGGTGCTAATAATGATGATGTTGAACGCCGGATGTATGCTGGATCTGCTTATATATTCTTTCACAGTGAAGATGGTTGGACGGAACAAGTTCAGCTTATAGCTGGTGAACTTCTTGAGCATGACAAATTCGGATCTTCGGTTTCAATTGATGGTAATTATGCAATAGTAGGCGGTTATAGCGGGTATTATGGTCGTGCCTATATATTTGATCGTGAAAATGAGTGGGAGGAACCACAGTTATTGGAAGGCCTTGATATTCGGCAAGGTGAATATTTTGGTTGCTCTGTTTCTTTGAACGGTAATTATGCTATCGTTGGTGCTTGTCGTGATCGGGTAGGTGATAATGGTCCCAGAACTGGTTCCGCGTCTATTTTTATCCGTGGCGAAGAGGAATGGACAATTCAGGAAAGACTAACGGCAAGTGATGCTGAGCAAAATGATAATTTTGGGTATTCAGTATCTATGAGTGGCGACTACGCTATTATAGGTGCAAAGGGAAATGACGACGATGGCAGTATTTCAGGTTCAGCGTATATTTTCGTTCAAGATGGAGAAAACTGGATCGAACAGGTAAAACTCACCGCTAGTGATGCTGCGGAAGGTGATTATTTTGGTGGTTCGGTTTATATAGATGGTGAATACGCCATTGTGGGGGCGGACTGCAATGACGATGGAGGTTTTAACTCCGGTTGCGCCTACATCTTTAAACTTGAAAATGATGAATGGATGGAACAGGCTAAATTAACCGCCAATGACGCGGGTAGAGGGGACCATTTCGGTATTTCCGTTTCAATCGATGGAGAATATGCGGTGGTTGGTTCTTATTTCAATGATGATAACGGGGTACATTCAGGCTCCGCATATATTTTTATCCGCGAGAATGACGAGTGGTTTCATTTGCAGAAGCTAAATGCAAGTGATGCTCGAGAGGGTGATTATTTTGGTCGATCAGTATGCATTAATGATGGTCAAATGCTTGTAGGTGCGGTTCAAGGAGATCATGCCAACATTGAGGACACCGGAGCAGCCTATTTGTTTAATGACTTGAACGAGCGGCCTGGTGTTGAAACAGAGATTGAAGATATTCAAATTGATGAAGATCCTGAACCTCGTCGTGTCGAAATCGCGGATTTGGACGAGATATTCACTGATGCAAATGAAGATAATGCTGACAGTTTGATATTTTCATTATGCGATTCCATTCCTGTTGAACTTAACCTGTCAATTGATGAGGAAAACATTCTCTTTTTTGAACCGGATTCAAATTTCTTCCTTGCCGATGGCGCTGAAATTCAGGTACTTGCAACCGATACCGAGGGCTCATTTGTGTCAGAATCTTTCCATCTAAGTATTGATCCCATAAACGACTATCCACGTAATTTCTATCTGCTCTCGCCCGAAAACGGATATGATCAAATTGACCGCAACGACTTTGAAATAAGCTTTTTATGGACAGAAGCTGAAAACGTGGATGACGATACTATAAGTTATTCATTTATTCTGAACATTGTTTATGATGATATAGACGAAACTATCACCCAAACGGGAATTGAAGCTCCAGTGTTCGTATTTAATGATTTACGCACCATTCTCCTCGAACAAGGAGTCTTCAACGAAGATACTCTTAATTTTGAAGCTACCTGGTGGGTGGAGGCATTTGATGCTGAACTTACAACTGAGTCGAATGAAAGGAGAACATTAATTATTCCCGTCCCGGTTTCAATCGGAGGTGTTTCTGGGGAAATGCCTTTCAAATTCTGCCTGAACCCAGCTTTTCCAAACCCATTTAATGCTAATACAAAGGTTTCATACAGTTTACCGTTAGATTGCAGAGTAAGGCTTCAGGTATATAATATCTCTGGGCAATTGGTAGATACCGTTGTTGACCTTGAACAGAAGGAAGGTACATATCAGGTTATTTTGAACGGAAACAGAATACAGACATCAGGAGTATATATCATCTATCTAAGTACAGATCTATATCAGGATTTAACCAAAATAATGTATCTTAAATAATTGATTCATAGCGAAATATGTTAAAATGGGTTGTTGGGTTTGTAACTTTGGAGAGTACGTGAGTAAGTTGCGATTGTGATTATTGTTGAGTCCTTTACATTTAAATTACGGGTACTCAACGGTAAATGAGGTTTTATATTCGATAGAAAGCTATCGAGTTACGTAAGAAATTAGGTTCAGGATTTGACCGACAAAAAAGCAACCGGATGCGCTAACCGTTTTGGCCGACAGACGCGCACCCGGTTTGGAACTGAAACTTTTGAAGGCAAATGCCCTCTTTAGCGCCAGCTCTTTTCGGTTATACGGACTTATTACCTGATCTATTTAAGATAATGATTTAGAAATGTAAAAACCAGCCAAACTATGGAGCTTAGAAATGAAAGTAAAACGATTTACTGTGCTGACAGTACTAATAGCAATATTGATGTACTTTTCGAATGCATATTGTATAGTCTATATTGATATAGACCAGGATCTACAAGATCTGATCGATGATGATGTGATCGCATTTACAAATCAGGGAGCGGGGGTTGACTATATCTTTGGTAGAGAAGATGCCGCAGATGTGAATCCACCAGCTAATCCAACGGAATATATCGTTGGTGAAGGAGTTGAACTTCAGATAGACTGGGGAGTTCAGATTCAAATGTCAGAGAATGTCATTCTCAGGATTGAAGGTAAGATGACGGATGTTGAGGATCTAGGAGCCGGATCAATTGTATTCGAACGCTTTCCTGGTGATGATGCATGGGTAAGTATTTTGATCTGGGGTGATAATGCAATCAACGATAATGGTATCGTTGACCTGTATGATTGCGATATTTCAGGTGGAGGCAGCGGTCCTGCAGATGAGGAAGGAGTTCCGTGCTGGGCAGGTCTCATCGTAATGGATGGTGATGATGGTGATCGACCGGAACTTGTACTATCATATTGTGATCTTGAAAGAAGT
>CAYLYZ010000165.1:0-9087 GCA_964387885.1 uncultured bacterium
TTTTGGTTATTTCCGCAATTGCCTATTTTTTTGCGGTGAAATGGTATGGCAGGTTAATCGCTAAGCTCATTAAAGTAAATGATAACACACCAACACCTGCAACTGCCAAACAGGACAACCGTGATTTCGTCCCCACCAGATTCCACATAGTATTTGCACATCATTTCGCCACCATCGCCGGTGCCGGACCGATAATTGGACCGGTAGTAGCAGTATTGTACGGATTCGTTCCCGCATGGATCTGGATTGTACTCGGAGGGATATTCTTTGGAGCAGTTCACGACTTTATGGCGCGGTTTGCTTCGATCAGGGAAGATGGCAGGTCAGTTGCTGATATTACTCACCGCACCCTTGGAAAAGCAGGATTTCTGTTGTTCGCGAGTTTTACGTTGTTGGCTTTGTTTTTTGTAGCTGCAGCATTTTTAAACGCGACTGCCACAGCACTTACTTCCAAGTGGCCTCTTGAAAAACTTGGACTTGACGCTTCCCAATCGGTTCTCCGGACTATTTCCAATCCGACTACCGGTATTGAGGAGGGAGTTATAGGAGGGATAGCCTCAACCTCGGTTATTATCATAACACTTCTCGCTCCATTTCTCGGATTGCTAATCTACAGGAAGAACATCCGTGCGTTGCCATCATATCTGATCGCAACAGCGGTGGCTTTTGGATCTATTTATATCGGATTTCAGCATCCGGTTACCTTTGATCCGCATACATGGATGATAATAATCTCTATCTATACGTTTATCGCAGCCGGGCTTCCGGTATGGGTTATTTTGCAACCCAGAGATTTTACCAATGTTCAGATTTTGTACGGCGGCATCCTTATGTTGATTTTGGGAATTGTCAGCACCGGTTTCCAGGGGATAAGTATCTCCTATCCGGCGACCAACATCAGCGCTGGAGTTAAACACCTCGGACTGATGTGGCCAATGCTGTTTATTACCCTTGCATGTGGAGCAATATCAGGATTCCATGCGCTGGTTTGCGGAGGTACGACCGCAAAACAGGTGATGAGGCAATCCGACAGTCGAAAAATCGGTTATGGAGCAATGCTGCTCGAATCTATGCTGGCGTTACTCGTCCTCTTAGCGCTGGCAACGAGCCTGAATTACTCGGACTACGTTCAAATCGTATGGCCTGAACCGGGGATGGGTAAATCGAATCCAATACTGGCGTTTGCTCTTGCAGTTGGTGGAATGTTCCATAACGCTACAGGATTACCATTATATGTCGGATCAATTTTCGGGATATTGATGGTGGAGGGTTTTGTTATTACAACTCTCGACTCAAGTATCCGGTTTATCCGCTATATTCTCGAGGAAGTCTGGCAGGTTCTGTTTAAGAAGGTTCCAGCGATACTGACAAATCACTGGTTTAACGCATTGATCGCCGTCGGAGGTATGTGGGCGCTTGCATCAGCAAACACATTTACCGCTCTCTGGCCAATTTTTGGTTCAGTCAACCAATTAATGGCGGCACTTACGCTGATCACTCTGACAATGTGGCTCTCAATGCACGGCTTAAAGAGCTGGTTCACGATTTTCCCGGCAATATTTATGGCAGTTACAACAATCGCTTCGCTGGTAATTCTTCTTGCTACCAAGTACCTGCCAGCTCAGAATTATGCTCTTTCCTCAGCAGCGATTCTACTGTTACTGCTGGCGGTAGTGCTCGCCGGGATAGCGTTCAGGCGGGGGTATGAGATTCGGAATCGGGGTAAGGAAGCTGTTGTGGTTGATGAGGGGTAGGTTAAGTATTTACAGGGTCAACAGACTTCAAGTTTTCACAGTTCCAACATCGCTGAATGATCCACAGTAGAGTAGGCGTGTGCTACTGAATCAAAAACAATTAAGGTGACAGTATACTTATCTCACTATCAAAGTTAGAATAATTAAGCTCTTTAGAATAAACAATAATTAAGTATACTGTCACCTTAATTACAAACAAACAGGAATGCTTGTTCTACCGGTATTGCATTTTCAGTGCAGTTACAAGCCGCTGCAACTAATTGAAATCCAAACCACTATTTTTTGTATTCCAAGTGAGATTATTTATTTCTTTTTTAATTTTTGTTTCGTATTATATAAGGTTGTAAATACTGTAAACCTCGAACGAAACAACAAGAGGAACCGCAATGCACAAAGCTTTCTTTGATTTTAATGCGCGAGTTATACTTCTCGCACTGACGCTGATTTTGATAACAGCACCGGCAACACAGGTTTTTTCCGCAAATAATACTAAAAAAACCTCCAGTGCTGTCATCTCAAGTTCAACTTCTCAAGCAATTACAATAGACTTTGATCTATCTGCTTTGAAAAGTAATGAACTTATCTCCGGGGAAATTTCGCAAGATGATTATATCCAAGGTGGAGAAGGAACCACCTATGAACAGGGACGTCCTGTTCTACCTGCAGTAATCAGGACAGTTATCGTACCTCCTGATGCCGGACTCGAGTTAGTTGTTGAGTCGGATGAACCACGACGAGTCAGAGCTGTAAATCCCCCACAACTTTGTGATGACGAGATTCTGGAAATGAGGCTGGAAGGAGAGATTACTCCTCTTGTCAGTGTTTATCCTCCGGAAATCGCTGAGATGTCCGAACCTTTTGTTATTCGAGGGGTGAGGATGGTGCATGTAACTACCTATCCTGTGCAATACGATCCACAGGAAAACGTTTATCTGCAGCGAGACCAGATACAGGCGGAAATCAGGTTTACAGAAGAAGAGGCTGTTAATCCGGCAAGATATCCTATACGCAGGAATCGTTCACAGCATTTCCTGAAGTTTATCCGTGATTATGCGATTAATGGTGATACTGTCGGACGTGATGATCCTGACCAGGATAGTGAACCAGAGTATGTTGGACATTACTGCATCGCAATTCATGAAAACTGCATCGAACAAGCAGCACCGTTCATCGAATGGCGGAGAAAATCCGGTTGGAAAGTGGATGTTCTCAGGCTGTCTTCAGGCCAGGCTTCGAATTCAAATACTGTTAAACAGCAAATCCAGAACCTTTATAACTCATACCTGGAAGATGGCATAGATCCATTTGATCAATTGATGCTGATCGGTGATCACGCCTCTTATGAAGGTGTTTCACCGGGTCAGCAATGGGTTCTCGCATCACCACGCGGAACACCACTCTGGGGTAATCACTTCCACTATGATTGGGATTATGCATGCATCGAGGGAAATGATTCCGAAGCAGATGTCGCAGTCGCCCGTTGGATTTCTGGAAGTCAGGGTATGATGCAATTATTCATGCACCGAACCATGTCTTATGAAACCAATCCTTATATGGAAGACACGGACTGGTTTACTCGCGGTGCAGTATACGCTCAACGCTGGGCGGGTAATTATCACCCAAGCCTTGCGACCAATGTCCGCTGGGGAAAATCTGTTCTTGAATCTATTGGATTCGATGACGTACGGACATACGAGAATATGGCTCAACACGATGGTGGTGGTCAAATGGTTGGTCCATTTATCCAGAGACAATTCAATGATGGCGTGAACGTAATGATGGGTCGTGCCGAGAATTACTATTTCAGACAGGGATTCCAGGGTGTTCGTGAGAATGTCATATATCCAATTGACTTAGATTTGGCAGGACATCACGAGTGGTCTTGCTGGCACATGCTCCGGAATATTCCTCCAAACGCTCCAAGAGGTCCAGTTGCTGCTACCACCGGCTGGGGAGGCCCCCAGACTACGCCGATGAGTACAATCTGGCTGGGAATGGTTAACGGTTTTGTGCTGAAAGACATGACCTTTGGGTGGTCACGTCTGCAGGGAGTTCTGGCACCTAATAATTACATTCCGAACTGGAACAATGTCTATCCGCAAGCCAAGACAGATGTGGTGTATTACGGAGATCCCGGATTACAATACTGGAAGGGAGTTCCACAAATTGTGGAAGCAGAGTTTCCCAACGAAATTTCTCCTAATGATCGTTTAATCGAAGTTTATGTTCTCGATCCCGAAGCAGAGGAAGATGTTCCCGGAGCTCAGGTAACATTATATGTACCTGGTGATATGCCTGATTTTGACGATGATGAAGATTACGCTGCTTATGACGACATGTACATGATCACTAAACAATCCGACGAGAATGGAATTGCCCGGTTTGTGATTCCTGAAAATGTACAGTTTGATGAAGGTGATATGTTTGTCACTGTAACTGGAAGAAAGATCCTTCCATTCTTTGGTGAAATCGAAATAGATGTTCCCAGATCCGGAGCAGAACTCGCTGGCTGGACACCAACGGAAGTAGAAGGAAATGAAGATAATGCTCTGAATCCGGGTGAATCTTTTGAAATAAATATTGCCGTTCAAAACCTTTTGCGTGATAATGCACTTGAAGACGTAACTGTAAGTTTTGAGAGTATGTCACCTTATGTTGAAGTAGCCGAAGATAATGGGGTGGTTTTTGAGAGTATAGATGGCGGCGCTGTGGCGGAGAGTGAAGAAGGGATTATAATTACAATTTCTCCTGACTGTCCAGATTCGGAAACTCGCCCAATTACCCAGCCTGCATTAAGAGTTGTTTTCACAATCGGTGAAGAAGAAACAGAAACTGCCATTCAATTGGATGTTGAAGCTCCTAATTTCGTTGTGAACAGAGTTATTGGTGGTATTGTCATCGAGGACGAGCTCGAAGATATGGACATCGAGATTAAAAATATCGGACGGCAACGCTCCTCTGATGTTGATGCCAGATTGGTTTCGCAAGGTATGGGAGTTAGTGTCGCGGAATCTGAGGGAGTTTATGAGGCTCTGGCTCCTAACAGATCTGGCAGACTTGCCGGAGAAGATTTCTCTGTAAACGGTTCTACTCTGGTAGTTCCGGGATCCAAAACAGATATGATTTTAGTCCTTTCCACTGAAGAAGGATTCGTAGATACTGCCTATTTTGAGCTGCAGATATCCGAAGCACGCGCAAATGCACCACAGGGACCTGATAAATACGGTTATATTTGTTTCGACGACACAGATGATGACTGGGATATGGCTCCGGAGTTCGATTGGGTAGAGATCAGCAGGGCTGATGATGACTGGGATCATCGAGGTACTGAGATGGACTTCAACGGAAATTCACCGAGCAATATAGGTGAGACAATTGTATTGGATCTCCCATTCAGGACTCAATTCTATGGTATAGTCTACGACCAGATATCTGTTGCAACAAATGGCTTCATCTCGATGGGTGATCAGGAGTACGTAACAAACTTCCAGAACTGGCCGATGGACAGGTGCCAGGGTGGTGGTGTCGGAATGCTCGCTCCTCTCTGGGGTGACCTTAGTAAAGGGAATGGAGATGTATATTACTTTCACGATGAAGAGAATGCAAGATTTATCGTAGAATGGTATCGATTCAGGCAACGCAGTGGTGGTCAGGGAGATTTAACATTCCAGGTAATTCTTTACGATAACGAGGTCTGGATTACCGAAACAGGTGACCAGAATATCGTATTCCAGTATAAAAATGTCTCAGACAGGCAGGGACGCGCGGGATGGAACAATGCCGTTCCTTATGCTTCGGTCGGAATCTCAAGCTCGCATGGTGACACGGGAATAAATTACAGCTTCAACAATCAACGTCCCGTGACTTCGGCTCCAATCGCTGATCGACGGGCTATTTTATTCTCTACAGCTCCCAGGTACAGATCTGGAGGCTTATTTGGTGTTGTTACTGATCACGAAACCGGGGAACCAGTTCCCAACGCAATCATAACAACCCAGCATGGATTCTCTATCCTTAGCGATGAAGACGGAAACTGGCGGATAAATGATGCATTGGCTGAAGTAGAGTTTTACATAACCTGCCTGAAGCAGGGATACAACGACTCGATGTATGTCGATATGTTCCTTGAAGAGGATGATACACTCGAGATCAACTTTGATTTATTGCATCCTGAATTTACCCCTTCAGTCGAAGAATTAGAGGCTGAATTACCTGTTCCCGAACAGGTTGACCTGCCATTTGAAGTAACAAATACCGGAAATGGACCTCTCACCTGGCATGCTGAGGAACGATTGCGAGGTGACGCAAACGCAAGCCCATGGGAAATACGTCGTCAGTATCCAATTGGACAGACTATAGGAGATAGTCGGTTACAGGGTGTTGTTTTCGCGAACGATCAATTCTATATCGCAGGTTCAAACAACAGAAATCCGCAAATCTACGTGCTCAATTATGAAGGAGAACAAATTGGTCAATATGATCAATTTGGTCCCGGTGGTGGATATGGTCACAAGGATCTGGCTTTCGATGGAGAATGGATTTGGGGTTCCGGAACGGGCAACATTTACGCCTTTACCCCTGAGGGTGAACTCATGTTTGAAGGTGACGGTCCATTCAATCCCAACAACAACTTCACGTGGGATCTGGACAGGGAACACCTCTGGGTAAGTAGTACTACTTCAGATATAATTGGAATGGACAGAGAAGGAAATGTAGTAGCAGAGCTCGATCGACTTGGTCTCAGGATTTATGGACTATCATATTGGCCTGATGATCCTGACGGATATCCTCTGTATATTTACCACAAGGATAGTGAAATTGCAGATCAGATCATTACGAAGATGAATCCGGAAAACAACGACACCATGTTTGTCTCCATCCTCGAACCAGAGGGAGGTGGTACTCCCGCTGCAGCTTATGCCAGCAATCAATTCGACGTTTATAGCTGGGTGTTTATTGCGATTACAAACAGTGGCCCTAATGACCGGATCGATATCTGGCAAATTGATGCGAGACGCGATTGGTTTGAGATTGATCCCGTAACCGGAGTTCTCAACCCGGAAGAGACTCAGGATTATGTATTAAATCTTAACTCAACCGGATTGCCTGAAGATATCAGATTTGAAGCCGAGATCAGATTCTACCATAATGCAACAGGTGGCGAATTCAATCTCCTGATTGGACTTGATGTACTTGGTGGAATAAGGACAGTTGACCTCGACCTCGTTGAGGGCTGGAACCTGATTTCGATCAACGTCGAGCCGGAAAATCTCGATGTTCGAGAACTTGCGAGTCCGTTAGTAGAAGCTGACCAGTTGATCATTATGAAAAACGGTCTGGGTGAATTCTACCTGCCTGAGCATAATTTCTGCAATATTGAGCACTGGGAAGTGTCTGATGGTTACCAGGTTAATGTCAGTGAAGCAAGTAATTGGGAGATTATTGGAGCTCCAATTGAATCCGATACTCCAATTGAGCTTCGTGAAGGCTGGAATATGAAGGCATATTTCCCAAGACAGCCCATTGATGCAATTACAGCTTTTGCCGGGATTGCCGATGTATTGGAAATAGCAAAGGACGGGATTGGTAATTTCTATCTGCCTGAATTTGCATTCAGCAACATGGGTAATCTTGTAGAGGGAAAAGGTTATCAACTTAAAATGATGGAAGCAGGTGAACTGGTCTACCAGATGGGAGAAGAGCTTGCAGCAGCGAGTATTGGCATGACTTCACCCAAGCATTTCGGATCAGTTCCACCGACCGGTGTTGATATGTCGATACTCCTTACCGGTATTTCTGAAATGTCAGGAAACGAGATTGCAGTTTACACTTCCAGTGGTAGTCTCGTTGGGACCGGACGTATTGATGCAGATGGTCGCTGCGGCATGGCAGCCAGGGGTGATGATGAGACAACAAATGCGATTGACGGTGCCCTTCAGGATGAAGCCTTGATGTTTAAAATTTGGGATGGAGTTGAAGAATCCGATTTAACTATTGCACCTGTTTCAGGTGAAATGAAATGGACTGACGGGAATATTTTCGTTGGGGAAATGAGTCAAGGCAGCTCAGCTCCCGCATCATTTGGAATTCATGATTATTATCCAAATCCGGCGAACGGTCCTGTGAGATTGACTTTCGGACTTGATAATGACGCTCATCTATCATTGGAGGTGTTTGATCTGTCAGGTAGACTGGTCACAACTCTTGCTAATGGCAATTTCAAGACCGGTAATTATCAGATGACCTGGAATACAGATGTAGTAGCTTCCGGATTATATATTGTTAAGTTGGCTGTTCCCGGAAGAGACAAGACTGTTAAAGTTGCTGTGATGAAATAGAAATGTCAGGTAATACAGTTTATTGATATCTATAGCGGGGGTACGATATTTCGTACCCCTGCTTGTTTATTTTCGGATATCGAAGGAAATGAACGGAGAGGGAACGTTTTGATGAAAATAAAAACCGGTTTATTAACGATAGTTCTTACACTATCCCTATTTTTCATTTCGTGCACCGCCCATAGAGTTGTGAGTATTAATCAACCGGGGCATTCCGGAAACCGGGTAGATTACTCGGATTATTCTGTAAAGGTGAACAGATTCTCGGTTGGGAATTTTGCGAAGAACGACAGGTATTCCAAGATAGAGGAATTAAGGGGACAGTTTATTGATTACCTGAGGAGCTCGTGTGAATTTCGTAATATCTATGATTCCTCAGATGAAGTTGATCCGAAAGACATCCCAAATTTACTTGAGCTGGATGTTTACATTGATTTGGATTTATCTAAATATAGAACTTATTTGCTGGATTATTACTCTATTACCACACTAACTATCTTTCCACTTGTCCCTATCTGGGGAAAATCCAGCGTTGTTATGACCGTCGATTTGCACTCACCCTCAAGTAAATATTCAAGAGCTTTCAATTATAGCAACAGAGAGGGATATGTCATTTGGTTCTATTCTTTCTATCGTAAGGGGGGAATAGAAAATGCATTCAGAGAAGCATATGAAAAGGTCTTCAGAGATTTCACCGTTGACCTTCAGCGAAATCGAGTTCATATCGTCGAATCATTCAATAAAACACCTCCTGAAGAAGACCGGGTAGTAATAAAAGAAGAAAAAGACGAGAAGAAGATTTCTGACATAGACATAAACATCCCTCAAGCGAGAAAATCAAATCCGGATGCAGTAGCTGTTGTTATTGGCAATAGTAACTACTCAAATTATAATGCTGACGTTCCCAATGTCGACTATGCAATTAACGATGCAGGATCTGTTAAAAGATATCTGGTCGAATCATTGGGATATCAGGAGGGCAATATCCTCTACTA
>CAYLYZ010000166.1:0-8975 GCA_964387885.1 uncultured bacterium
CGACGATTATGCTGATCTTGTAATTATTCAATACGATATTGCGAATGAGGGTGAATACAATCTGAAGAACATGTATGTTGGACACTACATAGATGCTGATGTAGGCATGTCAGATGAGCGCATGAGGTTTTTAGATGATCTCAATGGATTTCAAAAATGGTTCTATTTTGAAAATGAAAATGGTGAATTAGATTCTACTGAGATTAATCTTGCTTATGCAGTTGATAATGATGGCAGACCAAACGATGTTGGTGCGGGAACTAATTTTACTGCTCCCGGAGTATCCGGAATAATGCTTCTTGATTCACCAAATACGTCAATTCACACATCATTTAACTGGTGGATTAGTTCAGGAGATGAAGATTATGACTTTGGACCAAGTTGGACTGATGATGGGGCAGAAGATGACTGGACACAACTATGGGGATCACCGGATGGGGATCTGCGCAGATATTTCCTGATGTCCAACCGCGAAATTGATTATGATATGTGCCTGATGGATTCGCCGGATTATTTAAGGGATCACCCTCAAGAATTTCGTGATCCGAATAATCCTGAAGATATAATTGAATCACACGAATGGCGTATCCCAGGTGAAGATGATGGAACTCCTGACGATTTCATTGAAGATTATGCTAATGGAAACGAAGCTGAATATCTTATTTCCTGGGGACCTGTAGGTATATTTGATCATATTGATGAATCCGGAAATCGGATATACCGCCTCGATCCTGGTGAAAGTTTTACAATGACAGTCGCCTATGTATGCGCGGATGGATTCCACGACCGGCACCGACCTCAACCAACCAATGAAGTTATTGACAGGAACCTCTTCAATTTCACACCAATACGTGAGAATGCCAGACGGGCGCAGGAGGTGTACGAACGGTGCTTGTTATCAGTTGATTCCAAACCATCCGTCTTAATGCCAAAGTCAGTTTTTTTATTAACTTCATACCCATCCCCATTTAATTCCGCAGCTATGGTAACATGCAACGCTCCGGTACCTGGAAATGCAGCATTTTCCATAACTGATATTTCAGGCCGGTTGGTAAGACAATGGGTGGAACCTATTCCAGTAGCGGGTGAAATGAACTTCAGAATTAACGGGACTGGTTTATCAACCGGTACATATTGGTTGAATATTGAACAGCAAGGGAGAGTTGGCTCAACAAGATTGGTTTTAGTAAAGTAGTTTCGCAAGTCGTGTCAGAAATCTGGTGCTTATTGATCAGTGATGTAGAGAATGGAAAGTTATGGCTATTATGGCTAATCTAATTTGTCAGGTCAAACATCTACATAACTTGCAATTCTCCCTATCTCTCTATATATTATTAACATAGATATTGAGCATTACCCTTTTATTACAAAAGACCTAAACAAGGAGTTTAAAATGAAACCTCGATTTAAGCTGTTTTTTCTCTGTTTAGTAATCGTTTCAACCACCTTTTTAACTACTGCTTTCTCCGCAAACCGCGTCCACCGCGCTGGGAACGTCTGGATAAACCTCACCGACTACGGATATTTAGGGAATACTGATAGAAATGGAATGATAGATCCGGAAACTCCCGGAATTCCTGCTCCTCAGTGTGAATTTCCAGGAGGATCAAGAACTCAATACCTTCATCATGGAGGACTCTGGATTGGTGCGATGGTGCAGCATGAAGGCTACGAAGAACCTCGAGTTTCTGTTGCTGTTGATGGATGGGTAAATGAGAGACAAGAGATGTTTCCTACACCAGACTCAGGGATTATCGAACGTTCAAATATAGAAGGTGCTACCGATTATCTTGGTCGGGATATCTACAGCCCGGATGCAATAGCCACGCAGGAATTCCTAAGCGAATACTCAGATACACAAGCGCATCCTGACAGCACGGGAGACGATCCTGTCGATGGTGACCACCAACCGTTGGGAATCAGGATTAACCAAAAGAGTTTAGTCTGGGAATCCGAAGGTTTGGCTGATTTTGTCATCATTCATTACGATATCGAGAATATTGGAGAGTTGTTCCTTAAAAACCTGTATCTTGGCCTATTCATAGACGGTGATGCTGGTATGGCTGATGAACAGCGGAACTTTGAAGATGATCTAAGTGGAAGTATTCAGGATTGGTATTATTATTTAGACAGATATGATGAGTTAGATTCGAATTATACTAATCTGGCATATATTGCAGATAATGATGGCAGACCATGCAATGTAGGAGCTGGTAATAATTTTACGGCACCCGGCGTGACGGGAGTTATGCTTCTTTATAATGGTAATCCAAGAATTAAGACCTCTTTTAACTGGTGGACATCTAATGGGGACAGGGATCATGATTATGGGCCCTGCTGGATTGATGACGGTGCAACGGATGATTGGACTCGTGACTATGGTACACCTATGGGAGATATTCGTAAGTATTTTATTATGTCCAATCGCGAGATAGACTATGATATGGTTTATGCAGCATCAGAGGACTATATCAGAGAACATCCGCAGGATTTTCGTGACAGGCATAATCCGGATGATATTCTCGAATCTCATGATTGGTATATACCTCCCGAGGGTGGTCCCAATGATTGGATTCAATGTCTCTGTAGTGGCTCAGATGCCAGGTATTTGATATCGTGGGGACCTATGGGAGTATTTGACCATATAGATGAAGCAGAAAATCGTATTTACAGGCTCTACCCCGGTGAGAGCTTTTCCTTGACGATTGGATATGTCTGCGCTGATGGTTTCCATGATAGAGATCACCCGCAGGAGAACGAAGTAATAGATCCGGACTTGTTTGATTTTACATCGATACAAGAAAACGTAAGTAGAATGCGAGAGGCATTTAGACAATATTTTCCCCTCTCGGTATCCAAATCACCTTCTCTGCAACCGGAGTGTGCGTTACTATTAACTTCATATCCTTCCCCATTTAATTCATCAGCAGTCATCTCTTTTAACTCTGCTTTCGCTGGAGATGTGAAATTATCAATCAGGGATATTTCCGGTCGCTTGATACGACAAAGGGTGGAGACAGTTCCGGGGGCAGGCGAGATGGAGTTTAGGATTAATGGTGCAGGTTTATCCACTGGGACTTATTGGCTGAATATTGAACAGAACGGGAGAGTTGGTTCGACAAGGTTAGTTTTGGTTAAGTAGTTTCAACGGATGAATTCTTGATCCGCCGAATTTTAACATGAAAGTCTGACATGGAGTAGCGAAGCCATGCTTCGCGCTTCCCATTTTCATATGCGCAAAGCATGGCTTCGCTACTCCAGCAACTTCTTCTCAAACAATATCCACTCCGACATTTTATCAAATCCTAAGCGCTCATTAAATTAATAGTAGCACTTGAAGGTATTTTCTAATGTCGATTTTAAAGTTGTTTGTGCCAGATTACGCTTCGCTTGAAATCAGGCAGTAACCACTTTCAATACAACAATAGAAATGTGGAGTGAACAATCACAACAGAGAGAAAGATACCCCGGCTACACAGAAACCGGGGTATCCTTATACGGCGAAGTATACTATTACTGCAACTTTACTTGACCAACATAACCTTTTGAGTTAGTATCTGGTTCGAAGTTTCTAATCTAACAAAATAAAGACCGGAGGAAAATCCATCAGCAACAAATGTGTTGGTGTGGAATCCTGCCTGTCGCTTGCCTTCAAACAATGTCGCAACTTCTTGACCAAGTTGATTGTAAACGCTAACTCTGATTTGATCAGATTCTGGCAATCCATAGCTGATCTTTGTTTTGGAGTTAAACGGATTCGGGAATGCTGAGTTCAGGAAGTGTGAATCAGGAACTTCAGCATCTATTTTTGCATCAATAACGAGGAAGCTGTCATCCTCATAAACCATACCTTTACCGTATGTAACTGTATAGGTTAGGTTTGCTTGAGCAAATTCATCCTCATCAAGGAGCCTTAGCTCAAATGCATCGCCTTTGTGGCAACCTTCTTTTTTATCCGTGGTTGGATCATCTGCCCAGACAGCTAAACCGCATTGACCATCACCGCTGAATATGCCGATACCAACTTGTGTACCAGCAGCATCATAGGCAGCAATCTTAAGGTCTTTAGAAGCATCAAATCCCGAGACAGCTCTAACAATGATGCTCATGTTCTCACCAGAAATGACCGGTGCTTTAAAATCATCAACCACCGGATCACCTTCATCTTCAGGCATTAAGTTTTGGTATGCCTCAAGATACTGGAGTTCGACTGTACTATTTACATAAATTTTGTACCCTTCGCTGGGTATCAGGTTTCGGAGGTTTGAAAAATTAAATTCCGGTGCAGCAAAATGACCCTCGTCATTTTTAATAAAGAACACCTCATCAGCAATAGGACTAATTGCATAGAATGGCGGATCGGTGTTGTTGGTACACGGTAGATTGTAATCGGGATAGTATGGAATTATGTTATAACCCTGTTCAATCTCAATGGGATAGTTATAAGGAATGTCCGTTCCAGTAAACGTAAATTCCACTGCGTTATCAACCTTCATTTGTTGACCTTCTGCCAAATCCCATTCCGGAACGTTGTTAAACGGGGTAAAATATCTGTCACCTTGTTGGTCGCCATCATTATGAAAAGTGTAATTTGGATAATTGAAATCTCCAGTTTCAGTTTTCATTAGAGCAACCTGGCTGAATCGTGTATTCTCAAATGGGTTACCATTTCTGTCAGTGTAAGTATCATAGTAGTACCCAGCAAGAGCAATCATGTCATTTACATCAAGACGGAACCATTCTCGATTGCGAATTGTTAATTGATAATCATCATCAAATTCTTGTGTTCTGTTGTTCGGTAACATATACCAGGATGCATTTGTTGGAAATTTTGCTAATGATAACAAATTCCAACCGTTTAATTGTACATGCTGTTCCGCTTCTGGTTGGAATTCAGAAATGGCTACCTCAGTTAAACCACCATTACTCCATACACCACCTCCAGGAGTCATGCTTGTCGCATATTCTTGTTCAGCGTTTGGGTCCCACATTTTAAGAGTGAATGCTTCACCATCGCTGAATCCTGTGTTACCACCATACATTGGGAACGATATTTTACCTTCCCTTTCATCAAAGTTATAATTCCAGACTCCTCCACCAGCTAACTCGTCGTCAGGAGTGAATGCACCAATTTCCCAACCTGTAGGAATTGGAACCTCCTCGTAGGTCATACCTGTGACAACCAGTTTGTGGAATGTTTCATCAGTCGTGAAACCTGTATAGTATGTTGGTTGGATAAATCTTGTTCTTATTTTTGAAGCGATTGTGAAATCTCTGGTGTTCTCGTCATCACGGGAAGTGACTGATGCGATTTCACCATAATCCTCCGCGTACCACCGATAGCTACGAACTAATGGAATATCTCGAGTTTCAAGTTCCTGTTCACGAGGGTTCCCTTCATCCATCCAATGACCTGTGGCTACAATATTTCCCTCTCCAACAGTGTATACACGCAGAACGTCAAAAATTCCAGCGGGAATTGCCAATGTTCCGTAGGCATCAATTTCACCGTGAGCATTTTCAAATGTGAATACTATATCAATATAATCAAACATCTGATAGTCTACTGGATCATTCATTCGGTATGTGAATGTCGTATTCATATCCCATCTAACATTGTTGCCATCAACGTAATTTGCAGGTAAAGGCAGCAATTGAACATGATTGTCAAATTCAAAGTACTCCATTGGTATGCCCAAACCTTGATTGGGATCCAATTCAATGCCCAGTAGATCAAGACCATCGTTGGCAAGAAATTCATATCTAAGACCCGCATCAATATCCATACCCACGCCACCATCGGTGGAGCTCAATATCCGATTTGGCTGAGGACCGTTAAATTGATCAAAGTGTGGAGCATCATTGGAAGCGATTAATTCATCGTTATCAATGCGTGGATATATAAGATCGGTGAAATCCCAAGTTACGTTTGCACCGCGAGTACCAATGTTTCTATCAGTCATATCTAATTCTTGCCCATCCGCAAATTGGACGGCGTAATATGGCATGACGGTATTAACATCGTTTGGAATATCTGCTTGCTCAATCGTGACTTGAGCACTTACCGGAAAAACTATTGCCAATGTTAGCACAATAGCAAAAAATTTGAAGAACTTCATAAGAATTTCTCCCTGTGTATTTTAAAACGTATACTTTCGCCGAAACTATCTAAGTGATTATACGGAAAACAATACGAGAAAAAAAGCTTTTAGTGCACATTAAATAATAAATATTCACGTTAAGCGAATTTTTTTTCGAAATTTTCCCTTGTGAAAAATGGTCTTATCTTGAAGACAGAAGGGGATTTAGCATCATTGTATGAAAATTATTTCTTAATCACAAAATCTAAGGTGTTAAATATCAAGGATTAGCAGTTGCGAGACCCTTATTCAGCAAGCATTTCCCGGGAATTTTGGTCATTAGAATCTTGGGAGGTACAAAAGTTCAAAAATTTGTGTTAATTCTCGTTTCGCTAAAAAAATCACCATTCGTATCGTACTCCGCCAACAAAGAAAAACCTGAACTGGTAGACAGAATCCCTGCTATTTACACCGGGATCAAAACTGTTATCAGGTTCTGTTGGATAAATATATTGAGCAATATTGCTTCTGTCAAGGACGTTCTGCACTTCTAAGAAAATAATTAATGATTGTCTACCCGTGTACCATTTGGCGTCCCATCTGATATCCCAGCGAGAATAGGCAGGATACCTCGAACTGTTTATGTTTGCAGAACTTCTCCATGCATATCCCAGTGCAGGTCCTTCGTCTGTCCATATCCGGGGAGTGAATGGACGACCCGAGACGTACCTTAATCGGGAGGATATTGTTAACTCATCACCATTTACCGGAAATGGGAGCGTCCACCAGCCATACCAGTGTCTCTGGAAGTCTCTTACGGGTAAACCACTAAAATTGTACCCGAAAACAATTGTGGCAACATGACGAAAATCGAATGAGGATGGATAAGTTGTTTTAGTTAATGTAATTTCAGAGTTTACTTTCCTGTAAATCGGATTTGTTGTTAAGGCTTTCCCAAGTGAATAAGCAAAAGTACCATACCAGTTTTCAGAGAGTTTTTGTTGTGTAAAAAACTCAAATCCCCATGCTTCTTTCTTGCCAATTGATAAATTTCTGAATGTTCTTAAAACCGGATCCACATAGTAATTCATCCACTGCTCCGAAACAGGGAGATTGCTGTAACTCTTGTAATAACCTTCTAAACTCAATTGAGTTGATTCTCTCAATTTGTAAGACAGCCCGAGCACAAAATGATCCGATCTCTGATGTGGTAGTTCTCTATTTTCCGAATGCGAGAGATAGTCAATTAGAGGTAATGCCTGATAGAATGTCCCAACAGCTGTTGTCATTGTAATTTCTGGAAATAAATCCCACATCACCGATAGACGAGGCGCAAAAGTGGTCTTTTTTGAAAGTTCAAATCCATCAATTCGCAAACCTCCCAGAACAGAAATGTGCTGTACCGGGCGCCATCTGTATTGAATATACCCCGCATACTTCAGAGAAGTTGCTTTCTCAAATACATGCCATTCATCTCGAAATGCAATTTCATCACCAATACCATCATTATTGAGGTCTAAAACCGTAGTACTGGATCTCATCCAAAGGTTGTGCGAGAACGAGATTGGTTTCAATGAAATTCCGGCAAAAAGCTGATCGGCATTTCTGGTTTTTGTTGTCCAATTAAAGTGGAGTTGATTTGTGCTTTCTGTACTATGGTCATACAGGTCGAGTATTTTATGGGTTCCTCCAAATATATCTTTCGCTACTTCGTAAACATTATAATTATAGTGAATTTCACTACGACCGATCGAGATTTCAGTGTAGCCATTCCGAACTACTTTTCGCAAACGTGCTCCAAAAAGTGCGGTATATCCCTTAGCTTCAACACTTTCCGCGCCCCGTGACCACGCATCCTCCTCTTCAGCTTCAATTGAAATCCTGTCATTGCCGTACAGACCTAATATTGAAAGACTTGTTGTGGGGGAAAGAGCTGAAGAAATTTTTAATTGTGTATCCCAGAAATGAGGTACTGCGGTCAATCCGATAGGACCTTTCAACAAGTCTAAATAACTTTTCCTGTAAGAGAAGAAAAATGAGCTGTTCGTGAAAGGTATACCTCCTTCGAAATTGAGTCCCGCACCTGCCATTGAGGTTTCAAGCTGACCGCTGAAGTTTTCCCTGTCTCCATCCCGGAGAGTCAGATCAAGTATGCTCGATAGTCTGTCACCATATTTTGCAGAAAATCCACCTGTTGAGAAGGTTACGTCTTCGAGAAATTCGCTGTTTACTGTGCTTATTGGACCACCCGAAGCTGATTTTTCGGGGAAATGGTTGAGGTTGTCAATTTCTAAACCATCGATTAACGTTAGATTCTCAGATGGACTGCCACCTCTGACGATGATTTCATTGGTTTGATCATTTCGACTGAAAACTCCGGGTAATGCCTGAATCGTCCTCTGTACATCTTCGGCTGATCCGGGCGCCCGTCTTACCTCTTCATAACTCAGAGATCTGGTTGATGTCGGGTGAGTGGTTTTCGTATTAAAATAACCGCTCCGGACATTAACTACTTTGCCCTTTATTACCGATGGTTCAAGCAGAAAATTGACTTCAACTGTTCTGCCGGCTGAAACAGAAACTTCACCTCGAGAATAATCGGCATAACCTAAAGCGCTGGCAGTAATATGATATGTCCCCGGTTTTAAACCAACAATTTTGTAAAGCCCATCGAGATCTGAAGCAGCACCAAGATCCGTTCTCTTTACAACAATATTTGCGCCTGGAATAATTGAGAGATCGGAGGCATCTCTCACCACGCCCTTTATGCTTCCCGGAGTGATTTCTGCCAGCAATTGTGTATTGCAAAGGAAGAGAGCTGCACAGAAAACTAATATGACAATATTTTTGTAGTGTAACATCATCTAAACTTTTAGTATTGTTTACCATTACAAA
>CAYLYZ010000167.1:0-8921 GCA_964387885.1 uncultured bacterium
TTCTAAAAGCTATCGAATGTGGAAAAGCAGTTCGACATCGTACAAGAATATCAGAAGGATCTGTTTCAGTTGCGAGCGCAGCAGTAGAATTATCGAGTAAAATCTTCGGTTCGCTCGAAAATTGTAATGTGCTTCTCGTAGGAGCAGGGCAGACGGTCAATTTGGCAGCCAAGTTCTTTGGGAATGCAGGAGTCAATTCTTGGCGGATAAGTAATAGAACTGAGGTCAATTCAAAAAGGTTGGCTGATCAGCTTAATGGTGGTGTGACTTCTTTCCCCCCATCTAAAGAGGACATTGAATGGGCAGACATTATCCTCTCTGCCACCAGCAGTCCAGATCCAATAATCAAAGTCGACAAAGCGTCGGGATTGAATGATGGCGAACGGAAAATGCAGCTATTTCTCGATCTGGCGGTTCCCCGCGACATAGAATCAAATATTCGTGATCTACCCAATAATTTCCTGTATACTGTGGATGATTTCAAAGATTTGGTTGCAGCAAATCTTGAAGCTCGCAAGGTTGAATCGGTTCGAGCCGAGAAAATCGTTGGGAAATTGATTGCAGAGTTTACTAAGTGGTATCAGGAGAATAAGATTTCACCGACAATACAACAGCTTCAAAACGTTCTCGAAACTATCCGTATTGAAGAAGTGAATCGAAATGCAAACAGGTTTCTGAATGAGGATCGAGAACAAGTAGATAAATTCTCAAAATCGTTGATGCGGAAGGTAACGAGTTTGATTATTTCTAATTTAAAACGTGCATCTCATGAAAAGGATGACATCAGACTTGCCAAAGCAGTAACAATCGCCTTATCATCTGCTGATAACACTAATACAAATGAAGTTCTGGAGAAGCTTGACAATGAGTTTTCCCATAGATCGACCCCGTAGATTACGGCGCTCAGAGACATTACGCAATCTGGTTAGAGAGACAGGACTTACTGTAAATGATCTTGTACAGCCTTTATTTATCGTTCCTGGAAAGCGAATTCGAAAAGAAATCAGTAGTATGCCAGGGCAATATCATTTGTCTGTTGATGAAGCAGTCAAGGAAGCGAAACGGATTTGGAAAATCGGAGTACCTGCGATAATCCTCTTTGGTTTGCCTTCATTTAAAGATCCAAAAGGCAACTCGGCATGGAATCCTGATGGAGAAGTCCAATCTGCGACACTAGCAATAAAAAGAACTTGCCCTGAACTGGTCGTAATTACGGACGTTTGCCTCTGTGAATACACAGATCATGGTCATTGTGGGATATTAAAGGGTGATACAGTAGCGAACGATCCAACACTGGAACTTTTGGCGAAAACAGCAGTAAGTCACGCGGTTGCAGGGGCGGATATCGTTGCGCCGTCAGATATGATGGATGGACGAGTTGGTGCAATAAGAAAGGCACTCGACGGATTTGGATATCATTATGTTTCTATTCTCTCATACGCGGTGAAATACGCATCTGCGTATTATGGGCCATTTCGAGAGGCGGCAGAGTCTGCGCCTCAATCGGGGGATCGGTGTGGATATCAGATGGATCCGGCAAATGTCCTTGAAGCACTAAGGGAAGCTGAGTTAGATCTGGATGAGGGCGCGGATATGATAATGGTCAAACCCGGTGTGGCATACTTAGATGTATTAACAAAGGTAAAAGAGAAATTCGGCCGAGTTACTGCAGCATATCAGGTTTCAGGCGAATATGCAATGATAGAAGCTGCAGCAGAGAAAGGCTGGATTGACAGGAAACGGACAATTCTTGAAACCCTATTATCATTTAAGCGTGCAGGGGCTGATTTCATTTTGACCTACCACGCAACCGAAGTTGCCGGATGGCTGAAATAGGATCGATCTGAATCAAACTCGAAATCGGTGATGCCAGGCGTCCTCGCCTGACATTTCAAACGAATTCCAATCTGTCAGGAGAGGACACCTGGCAATATCAATAAATACAAATGAATAATTCCGAACGATATTTTGACCGAGCCCGAAAGGTCATACCAGGTGGGGTAAACTCACCTGTTCGGGCGTTTAAGAGCGTTGGAGGTTCACCAAAATTCATCTCATCTGCAAATGGGTGTGAACTGACCGATGCCGATGGTGAGGATTATATTGATTATATAGGTTCTTGGGGACCGATGATTCTCGGCCACGCTCACCCTGAAATTACTAAAACTCTTGATGAAGCAGTGAGAAGAGGCACCAGTTATGGGGCTCCGTGTCGGGCAGAGGTTGTTTTGGCAGAGATGATCGTAGATCGTATACCATCGGTTGATATGATCCGTTTTGTTAACTCCGGAACTGAAGCTACCATGTCTGCAATCCGGCTGGCACGCGCAGCTACAGGAAGGGATATTATAATCAAATTTGCCGGAGGTTATCATGGTCATGCAGATAGCTTCCTCATACAAGCTGGTTCGGGCGTAGCAACGTTCGGGAGCCCTGACAGCCCCGGTGTTACAGCCGGTGCAGCGAAAGATACGCTAATTGCTGAGTTCAATGATATACAATCAATTCAAGATCTAGTAAATAAATCAGCTGGAAAAATCGCAGCAATAATTGTTGAACCTGTTCCCGGAAATATGGGAGTTGTTCCACCTGAGCCCGGATTCCTCCAGGGATTAAGGGACATCTGTGATTTTTCTGGAGCTTTGTTGATCTTCGATGAGGTGATGTGTGGATTCCGCGTCCATCCGGAAGGTGCTCAAGGACTGTACGGAGTAAAGACCGACTTAACAACTTTTGGAAAGATCATTGGTGGAGGTATGCCTGTGGGTGCATACGGTGGCAGGCAAGATCTGATGAGCATGATTTCTCCTCAAGGTTCTGTCTATCAAGCAGGAACTTTATCGGGTAATCCGCTCGCTATGACTGCAGGGATTGAAACCCTCAAAAGATTGACTTCTGAAGTTTACGCGAAAATTGAAAAGGTCTCTGCTCAACTTGAAGAGGGATTAAATATGGTCGTTGCTGATTTAGGGGTGGAAGCCGTTGTTCAAAGAGTGGGATCAATGTTAACGTTGTTTTTCCATCCCGGTCCGGTAAAGAATTTCAACGACGCTAAGGCTGCCGATCATTCTCGTTTCGCGAAATTCTTCAATAATATGCTTGAGAATGGTGTGCATCTTCCTCCGAGTGGGTATGAAGCATGGTTTATTTCAGCAGCTCATACACCGGATGTAATCTACAAAACAATTGATGCAGCACGACAGTCTCTGAGAGATTAAAAGCCTTGATTTATCACGGTGTACGATGTTAGTAACGTCAAGCGTCATCGAGTTCTTTGAAATATTCGACTCTTGTGAAAGCATGTCGCTCCCATTCAGCAGTCTGCCCGAGAATGCAAAGCGTCCCTATTTTTCCTCATTCCCAACTTGATTGGGAATCCAGAATACACAAGCACTTAGGAAATCACTTTTCCTGGAGAATAAGAGGAATTGAAGAAAACAAAGAATATTTCAAAAGTCTCGAAGACACCTGACACCACTGGAAACAAAACAGGCAGACGGGGCGTCTGCCTGCACGCTCAAATATCCAACCTGACCTTATTCCCACACTAACGGTGGATTCCCACCTGTTGGATACCCCGTTGGGAAGAGTACCTCGATCAGTCGAATTGCCTTATCCCCGCCCCTCACATTAATATCCGGATTTTTTAACAGATCATGAATATCAGAGTACCCGGTGATTAGAGGATTCAGACCGATTAACGGAATATCGAGGTTAAATTCGATATCAGGTTTGTATTCATCGACAGATACTCTACCACCCTTTCCCGTTAAACATACCTTATTGTCTTCACTGCAGATACCGAATTTAATGTTTGTTTGAGCGAATTCGGAGTACTTAAGTCTACGTTCAAACTCCGTCGATAATTTGGTTAAAACTGAGATCAGGTTTAAAACCTGCACCATTCCAGCTCCCCCTCCTCCTCTTAATACAACAGGGCTATAACGCTTGAAGGCATAGCGAGCGAATGGGTGATCCGGATTGACAAGACAGAAGAACTGAGGTATTTCCTTTTGTTTAGCCCGGTCAAGTAATCGGTGAAAGATGAACTCGGAAACATCATCGTTTTTCGTTCCAATTTCCTGCGAACACGGTCGTCCCCAGTCCTTGCCGATAGAATAATATCCAACAACTTTTCCGGCTTTCCCAGTCACAACATTAAACTCAATATCCCCGCAGGTTTTCCAATCAAACATTTCCGGAGACCTTAACTCAGCCATAGTACGGGTTGCTGAATTGCTGTGATAGATTTCGGTTACCTTATTCAGATCTCCTTCAGTAAACCGTCTACAATTGAAGTTGTGTTCAATCTCTGGCAGGGATTGCTTTGAATTGAGGATTATTTCTGAGCTCATTATCGCCGGTGTGTAACCAAATCTTGTATACAAACCGGGATGTCCCCACAAGTGTGCAATGTCTATGCCCTGTCCTTTCATGTATTCTACACCATCGACCATCAAAGCCGAGCCACAACCACGATTTTCGTAATCAGGGTGGGTAGCAAGGGGAGCGATCATTGCGCCATTTACAACTGCTGTACCGATTCGCAAGGGGCGTCTTATTATCATAACTGCGCTTACGATTTTTCCATCTATTTCAACTACTTTTACATCACCCTTTCGAAAGTTTTTATCCTCAAAAGCTGTTATTTCAATCATTTTGCTTTCGAGTGGTGAACCTTCAAATGCTAAATCCACCACTTTATATATTTCCGGATACTCGTTTTCTTCCGCTGGTCTTATAATCATTTACTCAATATCCTTTTGTTAACGATTTTCAGATTTGATCAGAAACCTCTTATCTCTAATATCAAATCTACCATGCTCAATTGGATTGTTTAGGAGATCCTCTTCTTAACAATTTCGTCCAGTATATGGCAAACCAGAGAGTAATAATGAAAGTTAAAACGGAAACCTGGATTCCTACCGGATGAGGGTAGGATATAATGGAAGAAATTTTTCCTAAAAGTAATCCCGATGATAAAGCCACTGGAAGAATTGCCATATTCGATCTGAACAATTTGGTGTACAATACCAGATACATGATTCCCTGGCAAAATCCAAATAACAGCCAATACCAGATTGAATAGGTGGTCAATCCCGAATTGGAACTAACAAACCATAAGACAAATACCGATCCGAGAACGAGTTTCTTTCTCTGCCATCCACCTGATAATTTGTGCAGAGCTGAAAAAATAAACAATATGAAAATTGTATTCTTTATGAACATCTCTAACATAGACGCAGAGCTTAGAATTGGGAGAAAAGATGTTGACGATCCCAAACCAAATGCATTCCATACTGGCGTGAGTGAAGGTTTAAGTAATAATATCAGTGAATTAATTCCAATCCAGATTGCACCAGCACTGAATCCGATGAGTAAAATCCCCCTATCTGTTTGAGTTTCCCCACCAGCATTTTCTCCAACGATCCATTTGAATGCGAGAGCAAAAATCATCGCATTCCCAATTGCACCGAGGAATTCCATTATTAGTCCTGGCACGAATAGTTGAAACATTTGAGTATTAAAGGGTTCTGAAGTGGTAAAATTTACAATCCTTAAAGGGAGATTATTGAAAAATGTAATAACCTTCAAGGCGCTCAATGTAACAAGAAAAATCAGGAATATTCGCAATGGGAATTTTCGTCTGCTCCAAACAACAACCGCAATAATGACGGCTGTAATTCTTATTAGTTGTACAATTGTATTGACAACATTTGAAATTAATCGTGGATTTTTTCGCTTTTCACGCTGCTCACGATCCCACTCTTCAGGAGTCTTAATACGTTTCCCGAAACCGGTTACTTCATCACCACTTATATTTACATAAATCCTTGCTTCACCCTTATCCAATGGGTAGTTCAGAGAATCAGAGAATTCAAACCGCCAATCCTTCCTTTCTGGTTTCTTTGTTTCTTCAGCCAGGACTTCAAGGAAGACATCGGGATCTCTATTATACCTTTCTTTTAAAACACCATGTGCAATATTCCGAGCTTCCTCAACGGTCAGATTAGCACCTGGTCTCGCTTCCGGGAGTGTGTGTCTGAAATTGATGATGTTGTTTCCCGGTCCAATACCTACGAAATATTCCTCTGCTTTTTCATTTACTTCGATCTCCTCCCCAAAACGTGCAAATCTAACCTGCCAGGTTGGGCTTTCAACATATTTGTTATCGAGCAGGGATATAAAATCATCCTTCTCACCAATCTCCCAGATGAATTTACGCGGCCTACTGGAACCAAAACTTGTTGCTGGCATACGTTTCCAGTCCTCTCCGAGTTTAGTGCCCATAGTTTCAAGTTCTTTCTCAGCAATCTCAACCGCTTCAGATTTCTTCAAAGACAACATCGGAGCATAATTATCCCAATCGTACAATCCATAAAAGAGAATAACTCCGACGATGCCTCCAATTATCAATATCTGGCGTGATTTTGAGCTTAACCTCGTTACAATCTGAACCTCCTCAATGACAGCTTCCTTCACTTTACCCGCAGCTGGAATCCACGCCCTATTAAAGTGTTCGGCAGCAATGGATGTCCATTTCCCAGCAGTTATTCTCCGCCATAAAACAAGCAATACCGGTAGAGATGTCAGGAGAATAACCATCATCCTGTCAAACCAGATTCCCTTGCTCGACTGTATAAATAACGGTAACGACATCAAGACAGCATCATATGCAAAATGGAGAAGTATTCCAGGTAGGAGACCAAATCGGATAAATACCCACCCATAGAACAGAGAAGGTAAAAAGAGCTCAACCACTCTCGCATAAGCGGGTTGTTGAGCATAGTTGGCATGTCCGGCACCGAAAATAAATGCCTGAACTACTAAACAAACAATAATAAACTGCTTTCGTCTGCCAAATTTTTGGCCGATCAGTGCCGCCCCAGCAATTGGGATTGCCCGAAAGAGACACTCCTCCATGAATCCTGCCTGAAGTGCAGTACTTACGGATGACAGCCAGGGATATAGCGTTCCAAGAATGTTTGGTTCAACCATTGCACCCACTGGACTCCACCAGCCGAGAACTTTTTCGCTGAAGAAATAGAACACCAGAACAAACGCAATATCAAATGCAATAAGACCGTAACCACCGGCAGTGTAACCGAGGACTTCTCCGGAGGATCCATTCTGTTTTGACCAAAGGCGCCAGAGCTGAGGATGTCGTGGAAAAGCCCTGCGTGAAAGACTTTCTGCTGCCATAAATGTCAACCACAACATTACACCCATTAATATGGAATTGAGAATTGCAGATATAACCTGTTCTGTGATAAAGCCACCTGTTGAGACGGCAGTATCGTACCAGTTCCAGGATAATGGGAGATAATTCAATTGGTCCAGCATAGACAATACAGCTACAATCATCGCCCATTGCAGTGGTTTCTTCCAGATAAGCCACCTGTCTCTCACGATGAAGAATAATCCAACGCCAATACCACCGAGAATATATAGAATCAGAATCGCACCCCAGGCAAATTCCGATATCGTTTCGTTTGTGGACCGCATCTCTCGGTATCGTCGCTTGAAAGCTTCGGGTACTTTTACATCATAATCCACCTCGGTCAACCTGTCGCCACTTATTGTCAGGTCGAGCCTGTATGGTGCTTCACCAACCTTAATATCCGGTCGTTCATATACGAAGAAATGGTCAATTCGATCTGATGGCCGAACCTCCTCTGATGATTCAACTAATTCCCACTGAGATAAATCGACATTCCAATCGACACAAGACTGTTCAGCTATTACCAATGCAGAATCGGCCGACAATGCAGCTCCGGGATCATCTTCCGGGATTTTCTGACTGAAACCTAAAACATCGCCGGTGGGAGAGAATGCGTAAGATACTTCTTTAATCACATCCTCTTTAAAATGCCTGACACGCCAATAATAAAGAGAGTAGAGGGAATCACTCAACATTCGTCGACATTCTTCCACACCACCCGCTTCTCGTTGAACATATATCATTGTCATCCCGTCAGTCAGGAAGAATGCGGCATCTTTGTAGCCTTCGGGGGAGAGGTTATATTTATCATTGAGCTCGGTTGCTTTTTGCAGAGCAGTTTCTCTGTCAAGCGTAAGTTCCAGTTCAAGCATCGGAAAAGCGAGAGGAAAGAACTTGAAAACGAAGATCGTGCAGATAATGGATAGTACTGTAAAGCCAATCCAGAAAACAGGTTTCTTGAACATGATGTATGTCCTGTTGAAGATTTTAGAATGAAGACCTAACTAGTCGTCTGCAGGTGAAATTACTTTTTTTTAAGAATCAGACGATCTTTAGGATGTATGCCCTCTAATCTGTACTAACAATCGGAACATACAGATTTGAATGGTAAAAATCAAGATGCAATTGAATAAATACTTTGAGATTGAGTTAACGTCAAGATAGTTAACACTATCGGATGAGTTGTTTAAGAGTTGTTAAGGTTGGACACAAATCAATACAAAGTCGAACCTGTGAAATTCGATAAAGGTCATAAATTACTAAACATCTATTTCCATTTCTTTTAGTTATTTGTACATTGCTTTTAAACCATACAAACTTTGGTTAGTTAGGTTTTTCAGTTAATAGAGAGGAAATTCATGAAAGTAAACTATGAATTCAAACTTAGAAACCTTCTGTTTTTGTTGAGTTTATTGCTCCTTTTAGCTTCAAACTCTCTGGCAGTAGACATTTTTGTCTGGCAGAATGACAATGACATAACTTCACCTGATCCCATTTTTGAAGAAGATCTTACAACCTTTTCTGCAATAACGCGAACACTTGAAGCATTAGAATTTGATTATGAAAGCGATTCCACCCTCCCTGAAGACCTTAATGAATACGATGTAGTTATTATCTCACTTGGATTTTTCTGTAATACTTGAGAGTGTCCTGCCCCAGTTGAAATTGGAATTTTGGGATCGTAATTTAAGACACTTTT
>CAYLYZ010000168.1:0-8897 GCA_964387885.1 uncultured bacterium
AGGGAAAGGGCTTAACAAATCTCACAGCACACATCTGTGATTAATATGCCCATTCCGGCGAACACCTGAAACCAGAGGAACTTCCTATCTTGAAGATTCTTCAAATTTCGTTCAGTCTCCACTTAGTAAAAATAATAAAAAAATAGTCGCTGCAAAAGGATATGTTCGTCAGTAGGAAGCTTCTCTGGATTCTGGCGTTCGCCAGAATGACGTCGCGATTTAAGTCTCTGTCATGTGCACGAGATTACACATTTGGTAATTGAACAGGTACAAGCATTTTTTCTGAAATTGGTAAATTTACTTGCATCTGATTTGCGAACCTCACCGTTCTAATCATTATTTATGTTAATTTTATGACTTAATCGACAAACGTATATAAACCGACAATTGGGCAGGGGCACGGCACGCCGTGCCCCTACGTCTGCAGACTTTTCGACATGAATAAGCCACATTCCCATCTAACCTGCTCCTAAAACTCCCACCCCATGCGAATCTTGTTCACAGAATTTGTATTTTATTATATAGCTACCTGAAATTAAATACGCATATTACTAATATACAAAGACTTACGAAACCGGCACACTCCTTGCAATTTAAGATACCAAAGATCAGATAATTTGTTTTTGGATAGTTTTATCCCGAAATCTAACTTAAAGGAGTAACTCATGAGAAAGGGAATTTTAATGACTGCATTGTTGGCGTTGGTCGCATTCGGATTTACCGGAATGAACGCCGTTCAGGCAGAGGGAGTTGTCGCAGGAGCAGTGATTGATCAGGAAGGCGCACCTATTGAAGGTGCACACGTTGTACTCGTTGCTGCAATAAGAGAACGTGGTGAACGTCCGTTTCACGTACGCTCAGAATCGGCAGAAAACGGTGGCTTCTTATTTGAAGAAGTTCCTGCTGGCGCATATTTCATTTCTGCAGGTATCCGTGACGTGGGTCATGCACGTGAAGAAATCGAAGTAGCCGACGACCAAGTCACAGAAGTTCAGTTACAATTGGAAGTATTTGACAACGGTGATGACGAAGAAATGGAATTTGGTTCCGTTTCCGGAGTTGTTATTAACGCGGATGGTGAACCGGTTGCACGTGCTATAGTCACAATTATGCCAAATCGTCGTGAAATGCGTGGCATGCGCGGAATGCGTGGCATCCACAGGAGATTGACAGCCTTAACAGACAGAAATGGTGAATTTGCTATTGATCAGGTGCCCGCAGGAGATCACGGTATCATGGCTGGAGCATTCAGACTTGGTATGGTTCGTGGTGAAGTCTCCGTCGAAGCTGACCAGAATACTGAAATTGAACTCCAATTAGCAGAAGGTGACGGTGGCCGAGGCGGTGGTGGTCGTGGTGGTCACGGCGGAGGTCGTGGCGGCGGTGGTGGTATAATCGAAAACAATCGCAATCAGGGAGTTCGCAGCTTCCGTTAAAAGGAGACCTTGCTAAGTAAATAAAAGGAAACCCGTCCTGTGAAACGGGTTTCCTTTTTTAATACTATTTCAGAATAATACGCGCTATTTGGAACCAGCAAAGCTAAAATGGTGAACAAACAAAAATCCAGGATGAAAATACCATTTACCACACACAGATTCGCATTCAATTGGACATTCCCCTAACTTTCAGGTTCACCACACCTGTGTACAGGAAACTCAGAGATGTGAATGCGATTCGCAGTTTGGGATTTTCTTTTGACTCTGTTCTTTACGGATTTCGTAGTATCTTCTGTTTTTCTAACACTTCCAAGAACGGTATATTATTTGCTGCATTTATGTCAGAGAAAACTGATTATTAATTTCCCCCTTTATTCTAACAAGAGGAGTTAACTTGAAAAAGGGATTATTAATGACTGCATTATTGGCTTTGGTTGCATTCGGTTTTACCGGTATGAATGCTGTTCAGGCCGAGGGTGCTGTCGCTGGTGCAGTAATCGATCAGGACGGTGAGCCTGTTGAAGGTGCGCATGTTGTGCTCGTAGCTGCTGTCAGGGAACGTGGCGAACGCCCGTTTCACGCTCGTGGAGAATCTGCCGAAAATGGCGGATTTCTTTTTGAGGAAGTTCCAGCAGGTGAATATTTTATCTCTGCCGGAGCGCGTGAAGCTGGACATGTTCGCGCTGAAATTGAAGTTGCTGACGATGAAGTCACTGAAGTAGAGTTGCAGCTTGAAGTATTCGGCTGGGGCGACAACGACGATGAGGAAGAGGAAGTGGAGTTTGGTTCCGTTTCCGGAGTCGTTATTGATGCTGACGGCGAACCTGTTGCACGAGCTTTTGTGAACATCATGCCCAATTTCCGTGAAATGCGCGGATTTCGTGGCATGCGTCGTGGTGGTTTCAGACCTCTTTTCGTTATGACCGACCGTGAAGGTGCATTTGCTTTTGATGAGGTTCCCGCCGGGAATCATAACATTATGGCAAACGCAATGAGAGCAGGTATGGCTCGTGACGAAGTGGTAGTCGAAGCAGACCAGAACACTGAAGTTGAGCTACAATTAGAAGGACGTGGCGACGGCGGTGGCTGGGGTGGCGGCGGCTGGGGCGGTGGTGGTGGCATCATCGAAAACAACCGCAGTCAAGGCATACGCAGCGTCAGGTAATGATTTTGCGTGCCTGTTTTATTAAGAGAAACCCGCATCCTTATGCGGGTTTCTCTTTTAATTTTATTTATATTGTAGGATGGAGCATGCTTTCTATCTGGTTCGAAATCGTTAACCAACTCTACCAATCGAGGATCAAATGAAAAGATTGATAACACTTCTGGTGATGACGCTATTAATACCAAAAGTCATCTTCGCAACTCCACACCGGAGTGTGATACACCTCAAAAACCATACTTTCAACTCTACGATACCCGGACCAGTTCGAGACAATCCTCATCGAGATCCTATCGAGGTCATTTCATATGATGATGAGGATGCCCTTGTCCAGATGTTAACTCTACCAGACTGGAATGGATTTGAAGACCACAGCTTTAACGTCCGATTCACTCCTCGTGAGGCTCCGTTTCAATTAATCGGTTTACAGGTTGTGTTGTCCGATCTTGACGGAAATGCCAGGAATCCTGGGATGGATGTAGCCGTATTCAGCTCCGATGATGAGGGTTATCCACTTGAAGAGATTACATCTTTTGAGGTGCCGAATCGCAATCTAATACTATCACCTGAAAATAATCTCGAATGGAATGAGATTAGCTTCGCCGATTATGATGTTGATCCAATTGAATTTGAGGAAGCCGTCGATTTTCATATCGTATTAAATGTTATTCAAGGTGATCAGAGAGACACACTCGCAGTAATGCTGGATGACGGACGAAACGAACCAACCGACCGCAGCGGTTTCTGGAATTCGGAATGGGAAGTTTGGGATTTGATTGAGATTGTTTATGAACTGGGATATAATTTTGCGATAAGAGCTGTGGTTGAGTATCCTGATCCTGAACCTCCGGTTATTATAATAGATCCTAATGCAATTGAAGTTGACGGTCCAGGTGAGTACCCAATTCGAATCATTAACACAGGAGAAGAAATCCTGGAATGGCGAATCGAAGTTGTATTCAACGAAGAACCTGAAGTTCCCTGGATTCAATGTGAACCACAGGAGGGTGAACTTGGGGCTGAGGAAGAAGTGCAGGTAATGGTAACTATTAGCGATGAAGGTTTAGTTGGAGGTGATCACCAAGCTGAATTGCATTTCTTCTCCAATGATCCTGAAAATCCAGAAATTGTTTTGAGCATTGCACTGGAGGTAATCGGTGTTCCTGTATTAGAGGTGAATCCAGTCGAATTGGATTTCGGTATAGTTGATGATCCTGAACCTCGAAACGAAATTCTTACAATTTCAAACACTGGCACAGAACTATTAATTATTGATGAAATATCCGTAGACAATGACTTTTTTTCAATAGATTTCGGAAATGCACTCGAGATTGGTATACAGGATAGTACCGAGGTTACTGTTACTTTCACACCAAATGTGCCTGGTGAGCATAGGGGCAACATTCAAATTTCATCTAATGATCCTGAAAACAATCCTGTCTTAATCCCAGTTCAGGCAATCTACGTCACACCACCAGCAATATTTATAGATCCATTGAACATTGAGTCAGTAGATGGTGGAGAATATGACATTATTCTAACTAATGAGGGCAGTTTACTTCTGGAATGGTCTACTGTAGTTGGAGTTGAATGGTTAACAATTGAACCGTCAGAAGGGCAGAATGATCCCTGGGAAGAGACAACTCTGCATGTGACTATCGACACCACGGGATTAGCACCTGACAACTACCAGGCAAATATCACCTTTAATTCGAATGATCCCGTCAATCCTGAAGTTGCTATTAGTGTCAGTCTTGAAGTGACAGAATTGGGAGTCGGTAACCAATCAGCAATCCCACTGGAGTTTGGTATAAATGCTATTTACCCAAATCCCTTTAACTCGACAGCCACTATCAGATTTTCACTCGCGACACGAGGGAATGTAACATTGCAGTTATTCGACCTGACTGGACATATCGTTCAAAATTTAATTCGCAGATGCAATCTGGAACCAGGCGAACATGCTATTATGCTTGAAGGAGCCAATCTAACTGCTGGAATTTATACTATCAGACTTCAGCAGAACAAAAATGTTCAAACACAGACGATTAATGTAATTAAGTAAAATCAACTCCACCTAAACATAGATTTGACATTGGTTATCCCGCATGTTTTTTAAAAGAAATCCGCCTTAAAAAGCGGGTTTCCTACTATTATTTAGTATATTATCATAAGCATTATATCACTATGGGCAATCTCAAACCTGTTTGCTATTACTTATGGAGGAGCAAATGTACAGATTTTTGAGTTTATTCTTAATACTGCTGATTTCCACTTCAGCAATATTCGCAAACCAGCAAAGGGTGATAAGGCAAATTCCTCAATCCATCCCGTCTGTCCCATCAGGACCCATTCGGGACGATCCACATCGCGATCCCGTCGATCTAATTTTCTATGATGATGAAAATGCACTTACAATGTACATTCCGATGCCAGAGGGAGCATTTGGAGTTGATGATCACAGTTATAACGTGCGTTTCACACCTGCAGAAGCACCATTCAGATTAATCGGTCTACACGTTGCCCTTCACGACATGCGAGGCAATATTGGCAATCCCGGAATGGATGTTGCCGTTTTCAGTTCCAACGATGATGGTTTTCCTGATGAAGAGATTGTCACATTTGATGTACCAAACGAAGACCTCGTGTTCTCCCCTTCCCGAAGAGTTGAATGGAATATAATCAGTTTTGGTGACTATGACGCTGAACCCATCCTCTTTGAAGAAGTCGTGGATTTTCATATGGTACTAAATGTTATTCAGGGAGATGAAAGAGACACACTTGCTGTATCATTGGATAATGCTGAAGCTGCTCCGAGCGACCGAAGTGGTCTCTGGAATGGGGATTTAGAACGATGGGATACAGTTCTGGAAGTATACAATGACGGGTATAATTTTGCTATTAGAGCTGTTGTTGAATATCCTGACCCTGAACCTCCTGCTATTGCTATTGATCCATTGAATATTAATATGAATAATGGTGGTGATTTCCCGATTATGGTTAGCAATATAGGCGAAGGAATCCTGGAGTGGAACACTGATGTTGAAATTATAGCAGAACCGGAAGGCGAGGATCAAGATTGGTTCAGCTGGTGGGAACCTCAAGGTGGTGAACTTGGACCAGATGAAGAGGTGCAGGTATGGGTGACAATAGATGCAGAAGGAGCAATAGCAGGTCTGTATGAAGCGGAATTACATTTCCTGTCTAATGATTTCTTAAATCCTGATGTTTCCGTGAGTATTGTGATGGAGGTTGTGGAACATCCAAGAATTGTTGTGAATCCGTTAGAATTAGATTTCGGTATCGTTGAAGATCCGGAACCTCGAACCGAAATTCTTACGATTTCAAACACCGGTAATGAACTTCTGATTGTAAATGATATCTCCACCAACAATGAAGTTTATTCTATCGGTTTTGAGAGAGTACTCGAGATTAATAGTCAAGAAAGTTCGGAAATCACTGTAACATTCACGCCCAACATTCCGGGGCAGCACCAGGGCATCATTCAAATTTCATCTAATGATCCTGAAAACAATCCTGTCTTAATCCCAGTCCAGGCAGTTTACGTCACACCACCAACAATTTTTATTGATCCATTGAACATTGAGTCAATTGACGGAGGTCAATATGAAATACTCCTTACAAATGAGGGCAGTTTACCTCTGGAATGGACTACTGTAATTGGAGCAGAATGGTTATCAATTAATCCTGCAGAAGGTCAAAATGAACCGTGGGAAGATGCAACTCTTCATGTGACGATCGACACTACGGGATTAGCTCCTGACACTTACCAGGCTGACATCACCTTCAATTCAAACGATCCTGTCAACCCAGAAGTTGCTACCAGTGTCAGTCTCGAAGTGACAGAATTGGGAGTCAGTAATCAATCTGCAATCCCACAGGAGTTTGGTATAACTGCCATTTATCCAAATCCATTTAACTCGACCGCAACCATAGAATTCGTCGTTGTTTCTGCTGGTGAAGTATCACTTCAAATATTCGATATGAAGGGACAACTGATCAGGAATTTGATTAGTGGAAACCGAAAGGCTGCAGGTAAGTATAGTATTATAGTTGAGGCAGATGATTTGCCGGCGGGGATATATTCAATTAGACTTCAACAGAATCACCATGTGCAGACTCAGTCTATTAGTTTGATTAAGTAGTGTTGAGAAAAAAACAGGGATGTTATTGATCTCAACATTCCCTCAGAAGAGCAATAGTTCACGTGACATTTATAAATGAAACCAGCTTTGATAAGCTGGTTTCTTGTTTTTAATGTAGTATATTATGGTAGGTATCGTTAATTCAGATGTTGTAGTACCCGTTAAATATTATGATATGGAGGGTAAAATGCGCAGAACTTCGATTTTTATTTTAATCCTGTTGTTTTTCTCAACAGTTATTTTCGCCACTCCACAAAGAGTGATCAGGCACATCAATAATGCTGACACTCCTTTTGTTCCCCAGTATCCAGATCGGGATGATCCTCGTCGCGATCCGGTTGATGTCATTTCTTATGATGATGATAATTCACTCGAAGTTTTCATTACCTTACCGGAAAGCAACGGTTTCGAAGATCGAAGTTATAATGTCAGATTCACGCCTGCAGAAGCTCCATTTGAACTTATAGGTTTGCATGTCGCATTATTCGAAATGGATGGTAGAAATGGTAATCCGGGAATGGATGTTGCTGTTTTTAGTTCGGATGACGGTTTTCCTCTCGAGGAAATTGTCTCGTTTGAAGTGCCTAACGATGACCTCGTTTTTTCGTCTGTTGGTGAAATCCAATGGAATATAATCAGCTTTGAAGACTATAATATTGAACCTCTTCAATTTGAAGACCTCGTTGATTTTCATATCGCATTGAATGTCATTCAGGATGACCAAAGAGATACACTTGCAGTACTCTTAGATAACGGCGAGGACGACCCGACCAATCGCAGCGGTTTCTGGAACGAAGACGATAACATGTGGGAACTTATTCTGAATGCTTACGAAGTCGGATATAATTTTGCATTAAGAGCTGTGGTTGAATATCCGGATGAAGGACCTCCGGTTATTGTTATTAATCCAATGGAAATCGAGACCGAAAATGGCGGAGAATTCCTGATTGTAGTCACCAACGAAGGTATGGAACCCCTTGAATGGCGGACCGAGGTCGAAATCCTCGCTGAACCGGAAGAGCCTGAAGAACCATGGATTGTCTGGGAAGAGCAAAATGGTGTAATTGAGCCGGAGGATAATACTGAGATTATACTCTGGCTTTTCTCGGATGAATTGGTTGATGGCATGTATGAAGCGGATTTACGATTCCTGTCCAACGATCCTGAAAATCCTGAATTGGCTGTTCATATCTCAATGGATGTCATGGAAATTGTCAACGTTCCGATCATTGTGGTTGATCCTTTAGCAGTAGAAGCAGAATTGATGATAGGTGAAATAGATGCATCAATAATTACAATAGGAAACGAAGGTGAAGAAGCTCTTTTATGGATCACGGAACTCGAAATAATAGAAGAGCCTGGGGAACCGGAGCAACCGTGGTCTCGATGGCAGCCTGATCGAGGGACTGTTGATCCCGGTGATTCCGGAGAAATGTTACTGACCCTTAGCAGTGCAGGACTAATTCCAGGAGTGTATGAGGCAATTCTGCATTTCTTATCAAATGATCAGGAAAACCCCGATGTGCAGGTCAGAATTACATTACAGGTTGAAGGATTTCCGAGAATTGAAGTTGATCCGGCGGAATTGGAATTCGGTCTTATTGAAGATCCAGAGCAAAGAACTGAAATTCTAACAATCTCAAACACAGGTGATGAGCTGCTCATTATTGAATCGGTTACGCTTGCCGGTGAATATTTCCTCACTGATTTTGATAACGTGATGGAAATAGAAGTTCAGGAAAGCGAAGAATTAACGATCACTTTTACACCTGACGAATCGGGAGAATATTTAGATACTTTAAGTATTTTATCCAACGATCCGGAAATGGAAATTGCATTAGTCCCAATTCATGCCACATATATTGCACCACCTGTAATAGTTGTTTCACCTCTGATTATTGAATCTGTTAATGGTGGGGAGTTTGATTTGAAAATTGAGAATATTGGTGAATCTCCTTTAGAGTGGCAGGCAACAGTTGATGAAAATTGGATATCAATCTCACATTCTGAAGGACAATTGAATTTTGGTGAAGAGTTTGATATAAAAATTGGGATTGATACTACTGGTTTAGCTCAAGATAATTATGGTTCATCCGACTAACGCGTACTTAGCTTCGTGAATGGCCATGATTT
>CAYLYZ010000169.1:0-8889 GCA_964387885.1 uncultured bacterium
GTGTTGTATTTTTATTACAGTTACCGAAGGTGCAGTTTTTAAAAGATCGTTTTATTTTTAAAATCCCGGTTATTGGATCTTTGATCCACAAGACGACAATCGAAATATTCTGTCGGGTTTTCTATGCATTATATAGTGGCTCCGGTGAAAGTGTCGATGCTGTTAAGCTCTCAGCTGAGGCTTGTGGTAATAAGTATATGGAGCATAGAATCAAGAATGTTGCAATTCCGATGATGCTTTCACAGGGCGTGGGATTGGTAAAAGCATTCGAATCATCTGAGGTATTTACAAAAACCGCCCTTTCGCGATTCAACGCCGGAGCTGAAACCGGCACACTAAGACAAGCAGCAAAGCAGATCGCAAATTATTATCAAAAAGAAACCGTTTACAAACTGAAAAATGTAGTTGATTTTGTTCAACTTATGGTTGCAATGGTCATCATGGTTGTAATGACCGCGCTAACTGTTGTTTCAACTGAAACGGCTACGATCAAGCCAAATATGGCAAATTAGATAAATTGCGTTTCGCCTTGCATGTACAGAACTTTTAATGGAAATTAGTAAATGAAACAAACTGACCACGAAGAAAAAAATAATGTGGTCAGCAAGATCAAGGATAAATTGGGACTGACTCTTGTGAGAAAAGAAATTGTCAATCCTGATATTGTCCTTAAAGCTCTTGCTGTTAAGGACAGGACTGCCTCAAGTAGAGCAGGGATACGTTCATCCCGAAGTTTAGCTCAAATTCTTGTTGAAGATTTCAAGATAGATCGAGATGTTGTTTTTAGTACCGTTGCTAAAGTATATGGTTTTCCCCAAATAAACCTTAGTGACCAAGATACGAGTGAAGACCGGTTGAAGTTTATGAAAAAAATGATAAACATGCTCCCGGAGACAAATCGTGAATATATGGCGCAGAAAGCGCTTTTACCATACAGATATGATAAGGTTCGTCCATATAAGCTAATTTTCATAGCGGCGGATCCAACCGACAGAATGATCCCGGTTCTTGCCCGGGCTATGAAAGTGCAAACTTACGAGGTTTGTTATGTAAACTACTCAGATATGTTAACACTTCTCCAGAGGATCATTCCTCGTGAAAATCTGTTCTTGAAAGAACTCGAGGACAGTCCTGAAGAGTTTTCAGATGCTGACATAGAAGAAGAAGATCTCGACGAAGCTCTGCTTGATGCTGAGATAAATAAGAGCTTATTAGTTAACCTCGCAGAGGGCATGTTAATTGAAGCCGTCAGGACGGGTGCAAGTGATATACATATCGTCCCAAAAAATAGTGATTCAACAGAAATACTATTCAGGATTGATGGAATGCTTCGACCCTGGCACAGTCAGGAAGGGATTAGACCCGAAGCAATTGCGGCAGTAATGAAGGATCGCTCAAAAAACGTCGATCGGTTTGAACGTGAACGAGCCCAGGATGGATTTATACAAAGAAAGATCGATGACCACAGTATTCGCTATCGTGTATCGATCATGCCAATCGTGGGCAGTGAATACCAATACAAGTTCGAAAGTATTGTTATTCGTATTCTCGATGACAGGTCTGTTATTACGGATCTTGATAAACTCGGTTTTCATGGAATTGCCAGGTCATCCTTCCTGAAGGCAATAAGACAGCCTCAGGGAATGGTCATTGTAACCGGTCCTACCGGGAGTGGTAAATCGACAACATTGATTGCTGCACTCAGCCATATTGTTACTCCTGAGATAAACGTCTTGACTGTTGAAGATCCTGTTGAGTACATCATCCCTGGCGTTCGTCAATTAAAGATCAGTCCAAAGATGGATTTTGAGGCTGCATTAAGGTCGATATTGCGTCATGATCCGGATGTGGTAATGCTTGGAGAAATAAGAGATAAGGAAACGGGTGAGACAGCTATCAAATTAGCTAACACAGGCCATTTAACGTTCTCAACTCTTCACACAAATGATGCTCCGAGTGCTGTTTCAAGATTATATAAGATGGGCATTGAGACGTTCCTCATTGCGTATGCAATCAATATTATCATTGCCCAGAGACTGATGCGCAGGCTATGCAATGCCTGTAAAAGACAGATCACTGAATTTGATGAGAAATTCGTTACCCGACTTCAATTCACAATGGAAGAACTTCAAAATCATAAGATTTACGAACCTGTTGGCTGTGATAATTGCCATTCCGGTTACAAGGGACGAGTCGCCATTCATGAAGCCCTTTATTTTACAAAAGATATCCGACGTATGATATTTGAAGCCAAGGGTGACATTAACGAAGAAGTCATTAAAGAACAAGCGATAAAAGATGGAATGATGACTCTTCAGGAATCTGCAAGGATGCGGGTTCTTGAAGGATCTACAGGTTTCGACGAAGTAGCTCGAGTCACGTCTGATGATGAATGATTTTTCTATATTTAAACGGAGATTTTGGAGTAATAGATATCTAATTCCGATTCTGTCCCCTCCTCCAATAAGACCAAGATGAACACCGGTCAAACATTACTGACGCTCGGTGCATTGATGCTCATCTCCATGATAATTTTGAACTTTAACATTACATCAAACAGCATTGGTACTTCGCTTGATTTTAATCGATTCCGGCTTGAGAGTTTATCAATATTAACGTCACAGATTGAACAATTATCCCAATATTTTTTTGATGAGGCATCTACAGATACTGTAACTGAAAAAAGAGTGAACGATTTCTCTCAAACTCATCAACTTGGTTTTGATAATGATGATAATGATATTGTTGACGATATTGATGATTTTCACGGACAAACCGTTGTAGATACGGGTATGAGTGGAGTTATCTACAATATTAATTATTCAGTAGATTATATCGAATTAGTTAACGGAGAGATTATACACTCGGAAGACCGTGAATATCACAAGAGAATATCAATCTCGGTTTCTGATGCCTTTGATCCTCCTTTGATTTACAGCATGTCAGGTGATCAAAGAGTAAGAGATACATTATCCATTGAAGTTGTAATCAGCTATTGGTTCTTTAACTAAACACAGGAGATTAGTTGGCTTCTCTTCTTGACATAATCAGCGCAATATTGATTGGTTCCATCCTATTGCTTGTTTCGATTAAAGCAATGGATGCCGGTTTACAATATTTTGTAAACCACAATGCTGATGCTATTGTCCAGGATGAGCTCATAAGCCTGACTCAAATTTTACAGGATGACCTTCGGAAAATGGGATATGGCATTCCTGAAGCTGACCAATCCACAATAATTCAAAATGCTCAATCCGATAACATCAAGTTTCTCGCTTTATTAAATTCTGCTGACGCAGTTCCGGATACAGTCGAGTATTCGATTTCAACAAGTGATACAGTCGCTATAATTGATACATCGATAGTTACCTTTAGACTAAACAGAAATGTGAAGATAACTGGGGATTCTACTGTTTCCGGAGATGTAGGAATCATTACAAATAACGCTGTATTTACTTATCTTGACCAATCGGGGACCGAAACAGCAGTAACTCAATCCATAAAAATGGTTGAAGTCACACTTGTCGCGATAAATCCAAGTATTTACGTCAGCAGTGATGTTTTAGCCGCAGATAACGCGGAGGACCGGATGGTTGAAATCCGTAAACTTATGCAGGAATCCTTCTGGCGGCAAACCCGGGTAATCTCAAAAAATCTACGGAGGTAGTGAAGGATATGTTCGGAAAAGGTGCATTGGTATTCGTTGTTGGATTTTCACTCGTATTTTCAACTTATTCGATGAAACTGAACTATCTCACAGTTCAATCTGCTGAGACTTTTAACGAACATTATATTGAAAATCTGGTTCATGAGAACGCGAGTTCAGCTATGAATCTGGCAATACATGAGGTCTGGTTGAATGATGTAATGACCGATACTTTCACTGTATATACACCACCATGTACTTCTTTTGTAGAAGTAGCTTCGTCCGGAACCGATACGACAACACTTAAGGTCATAACTCGCACTCGTCTGTTTCTAAGTGATTATTATGCTGACCACGGTGAAACCTATGAGTACATGGATTCTATCATCGCTGTTTTTACCTACGTGACTCCCTTATCACAATATTTCTGGTTCACAGGTACGGAAAATGGGGCGTATTGGGCTTCCGGAGATACGGTTTGGGGACCTATACATACAAATCAGATTTTACATAACAGTGGGAATCCGGTTTTTTACGGCAAGGCAACCGCCAAAATCGGGATATCTCCAAATCCATTACACAACAATAATAATGCTGAATTCCATGGTGGATGGGAAATCGGGGTCGATATGGCAATACCGACAGATATGTCAGAATTTCTCATCGCAGTAGTCGAGTCAAATGATGGAGCAGCTTTGAATACAAAATGCATTTACCTCAACGACCTGACGATGGAGTTTCTCTCGGACGGAGATGTTATTAGAACTGTCAACGGAGTTACTGATACGGTTGCCCTCACTACAATCGCTCCGGATGGGATACTGATGAGTTCGGGTGACATCACGGTGTCGGGAACTGTAAATGGTGCAGTAACAATGTATTCATGGGATGATATCTATATTGTAGATGATATTGTTTATGCAGTTGATCCCCTGGTAGATGAAAACTCCGATGACATGTTAGGGTTGATCTCACATGAAGATGTAATTGTAGTAGATAACGTTGCCAATAATACTGATTGCATCATAAACGCCTGTATTTTAGCACTTAATGGAGCATTCGGTCTTGAAGATCTCAACGATTGGCCTGTTGCTGGTATCCTTAGGAATACAGGCAGTATTTCACAAAACAGTCGAGGGGATATCAACATGCGTACTGGTGGTCCGACAGGAGAAATAACACATGGTTTTTCAAAGAACTATTATTATGATCCGCGTCTGGCTGAAGAGAGTCCACCAAATTACCCGTATATAAGAGAATTGCACCTCGTTTCATGGTGGGAGTAGAATTGTTCAGGATCATTTACAAATTCATTCACCTCCCCGAGGTTCAATTTAAAAAGAACTTAATTCCTAATATAAAGGGTTTGTTATTATGGATTTAAATCGACGCAATAAAGTGAAAGCACTGCTTCAGAATCTTATCCGGCAAATTCCACCCACATTATCAGGATTGGAGAAACAAAAATTTATCAGTGACGAGCTGATAAATAAACTGGACAGGGATGAAAGGGGTGATTTAAAATCATTTATAGATGATTGTCTTGTCGAAATGAGGGAATTAGATGCATCTGATATAGATCTTGGTGGATGGGGATCGAAAGGTTACATCTGGCTCAGGATTCAGGGATTCAAAAAACCAATGGATCAATTTGGTACATTCACTGTCGAAGAAACCGATCTGCTTATACAAAATCTCCTTATGGAGAGTCAACAGACACATTTGATTAACAACATGAATCTTGATTTCTCATATATCTTTAAGAATCAAGAGAACACATATTATCGTCACCGGGCAAACACATATCTCGATCTCGATGCCCTGGCTTTAAACATGCGTGCGATAAGCACCGATATTCGACCTTATGACAGCTACGGTTTTCATTCGAATTTGCTTAATATCGCGAGCCTGGGACATTCAAAAGAGGGTTTGATTCTTATCACCGGCATCACGGGATCTGGAAAAAGCTGTACTCTCGATGCAATTATCGATCTTAATAACAACAGTGTAGATGCTCATATTATCGTAATAGCTTCTCCCGTCGAATTTGTGCACGACTCAAAAAAATGCCTGATTCGACATCGAGAAGTTGGGAGAGATACAAAATCTTTTAAGAACGGTACTATTGAGGCATTGCGTCAAGACCCTGATATTATTATCATAGGTGAGATGCGGGATCCCGAGACGATTATGGCTGGACTAGAAGTCGCGGATAGTGGACACAAAGTTTTATCAACCCTTCATACATCATCTGCTATCGAGAGCATTGATAGAATTATCGGAGAAATGCCAGTGGACGAACAGGACAGGATGAGGATGCGACTTGCTGATGTCCTTCGGTTGGTTGTCTCGCAGAAACTGATACCAAGCAGCGATGGCAAACGAGTTCTTGCAAAAGAAGTGATGGTTATGAGTCCACCGATTAAGGCAGCAATAAAAAATAACAACACCGGTGAGATTTACCAGATGATAAATGAAGGGAGCAAAATCGGAATGATCACTATGGAGCAAGACCTTCGGCGTTTAACGAAGTCAAGAAAAATCACTTCTGCAGATGCTCTGAACTACGCTAACAACAAGATAATGATGAAAAGATTGCTCCAGAGCTATTAAAAATTAATTGTGAAAATGAGGAGATTGTAATGAGAAAATTTGGAAACGTAACAGGCTAAGCAATGATCTTAAGCAAAAAACGATTAGCGGTCGGAATCAGTGATGAGGGTGACATCCTAAGAGTTGTCAAGATCAGCAGAGCAGAAAATGAAATCAAGGTTTTGGCTACAAAGATATACAGGCTGCGGAAGGGTCTGGATGTCGCCGATTTCAGTGAAAATGATTCTGTTACGAATTACGATGATCGGAATGCGATAGACATTACTAATCTTGAAGGTGATGGTGACATCGATTTCCAGGAAGAAGTCAGTCCGGAAGGAGGTTCAATCGATGATGACAATGCAACATTCATTGAAATCTTAGGTATGGCCAAAGAGACCAACAACCGGCTTGCACTGTCAGTCTCTGAACCGAAAATCTTTTACAATACGTTTGATTCAGATTGGGGTTTGAGTGGTAAAAAACTGTTTAATAAGATCATCGCTGAACTGACAAACCTTAAAGAAGACACCTTAGGAATCAGTCGAAGTTCACTGGGTATTTTAAAGATAACAGAAAATCGCCTGATGACGCTTGCAAGAGATCACGACCTTGAATTTTTTACCCGGCTTGATCTTGTAAAGAAGTTTATCGGACGCCGATTACCTCGAGTGGACTTCTCGGAATCTGCAGAATTCTCACTTATTAATCTCGTTTTAGATCAATACCAACTTGATGAAGATGAAACTACACTGATCCTGTTTGTCGGAGATGATGCCAGCAGATTGATTTTTCTTCAGGGAACCCGCATCCACCATATCTCTCAGTTAATTAGTGAAGGCATAAACTCACCTTCGGTGGTGACGGTGCTCTACAGCCGTATTTTGTTAGCACTTGACACATTAGGATTACCCAAGGTTGATAGGATAATTATAACAGGACTGGATGATACTGAAGAAATTAAGGAAAGTTTCCTTGATAACTTCACTTACGGTATAAAAGAATACTTCCAGGACAGTTTCGGTACTGATATCAACATTGAGATGTTCAAGCATCATTTCGATTGTACCGAACTTGATCCTGAACAACGGAAAACCCTCAACTCATTTTCCGTTGCTCTTGGTGCAGCCATTCGAGCTGTCAAACCTGAAAAAAAGGAATTTATAAATGTCGATCTAAATCCGATTTTTGTCAGAGATCGGCAGAAAACGATTATAATAACTAAATTCGGGTGGGTCCTGATCTGTTTAATCCCGATAATTATCGCTTATACAATCCTTCAAATCGGAGATTTCACAAGAGAAATAAAAGCACTCGAAAAAGAAGCTTCATCCAAGCAACTTTATCTTGCCAGACAGAGAAATGTTGAAATCTTAATTGAAGAAGCGCATGCTAAACTGGTCAATTACGACAATTCAATCACTATCCTTGATTCCCTTCTCATTAAAACAGAAACCTGGAGTGATTTTATCGGCAGGTTAATGAAAATATGTGACAGAATCAACGGAGTTTGGATAACCGAACTATCCGGAACTGAAGACCACCAAGCACTCATGAAGGGTTATGCTTATTACCGCAATAGAGTTCCGAAACTTGTCAAACTGCTTGGGAATTCAACTCTGAAGAAAGTCGATGTGCGAGAAATTCGTGAGTCAACTGTCTTTTATTTCGAAATTGAAACTGACATTTCAGAAGTGCAGGACGGAAAATAATGTCCTATAAACTTAGAAATACACTGCTCCTTCTCGCGCTGACGGTAGTCTTTTTAACCTTTAGTGCATATTTTCTTTACCTCCATTTTCCAAATCGGGTAAAGGAACTTGAACAAAGGCTCGTTGAGATTGACAAGTCAGTTGAGGAGATACCAAAGCGTGCTGAATACCTGGAAGAAATTAAAGAGACAATCCGGGAAAAAGAGGCTTTTCTCAGGTCTGTTGACAAGAAAATAGAACCGGAAAATGATCTCGCTGATGTACTTCATTATCTCAATCAAATACAGGTTCGGTTCGGACCTGTGAAATTTGAGATGTCAGTTGTCAAGTATGTCCAGGAACTTGGTTATGCATATACCACTTTGACAATGACCGGTGAAGGTAATTCTCAACCTGTTCTCGGAATGATAAGAGCATTTGATGAAGGTCCTAAGATTATTAACATTGAGTCGCTTTCATTGAGAAGTAATGAAGGGCCTACCTTGCCTGGAAACATACGTACCGTCAATATGCCATTCTCCTTGACGGTAAAAGCAATGTTTGCAGAACTTACTGAACTACCTCCTGTTTCCAGAACAATCTGGGATGTACAGCCACTAAGGGGTCCAAATGTTTTTCTTCCTTTAATTACTGAAGGCTTACCGGAAAACACTGATGGGCTGATAGAAGTAGAACGTTCCTCCCTCCAGGCGATTCTATCCACAAGAGCAATAATCGTTGATCAGAATGGAGTAACTCACTCTCTCACCGAAGGTAAAAAAGTTTACCTCGGTTATCTCACGAAAATTGACAACAAAAAGAACCGGGTTGAATTTACTCTTAACAAGGGTGGAATTGTTGAAAAATTTTACCTTGAGATGTCCTTTCAATCAAATGAATGAGTAGAAAAATGGTTCATCCGGTTAAAAAGTACTTTTGTGTCGAACAGTAATGGCATTT
>CAYLYZ010000170.1:0-8843 GCA_964387885.1 uncultured bacterium
ATATCTTTAGGTGGAGAATCAGCGAACGCGTTTATTTTTCAGCTTCAATTGTAATAGCATGGTTATTATCGGTATTGGTCATGCACGCAACAACCGAAGCAACGTTGACTCACATGGGTTCCCTGCCCGGTCTTTTAGTTAAGTACAATTCTCTCGGATACATCCTCGCGATATTTGTTTTCATAGGTGTTGCAAAGGTGATATATTATCTTTTTTATGCCTACCGAATGAACATGAATGCCAATTACAGGAATTTCATACGTTTAAACATAATTGCATTTATAATCATTTATGGCACTTCACTGACGCTTGGGGTGATCCTTCCATTATTTGACATCCCGTCTCAGCTTTACGCTTCGTCCTTCTTCCCCATTGCTGTGATCATTTTTTACGTCGCAATATTACGTTACCAGTTTGCACGAGTGGACGAACTGAATGTGAACCTGGAGCGAAAGGTCGAGGAACGTACAGCTGAGTTAAAAGATGCTTATACACGCATGGTTCAAACGGAAAAGATGGCCTCTCTGGGGCAGCTTGTTGCCGGAGTAGCTCACGAGATTAACAACCCGATTGGGGCGATTTCAAGTAGTCAACAAAGTATGAGTAGTAGTATAGAAAAACTTACTAAGGTTATGGGTAAATTCACTTTAGATGACAAACAAAACAGTAATGTTAATCGATCGTTGGAAGTTTTGAAAAAAACAAGTGGGATTATCAGTAATGGCAGCGAGAGAATTGCTGAGATCGTCGTCAGGTTAAAGCAATTCGCTAAATTGGATGAAGCTGAACAGCAGAAAGTCAACATTAATGATGGGATAAAAGAAACCCTGGCACTACTCGAACATGATTTGCAAAATAGATTTATAGTAAAAAGTGAATTTGCTGATCTCCCAAAAATAAATTGCAATCCAAGACAATTAAACCAGGTATGGTTAAATCTCATCATCAACGCAGTTGAAATGCAACCTGCAGGTGGTGGTGAAATAAATATTATTACCTCTTTATCTGATAATATGATATCAGTCGAGATCGATGATGATGGTCCCGGGATATCGAAAACAGACTCTAAACGGATATTCGATCCCGGATTCACAACAAAAAGTCGGGGAACCGGGACAGGGCTTGGATTGGCTATCTGTTACCGGATTATTGAGGCTCACAACGGCAGAATTGAGGTTCAGAGTGATGGTGTGAAGGGAACGAGGTTCAGAGTTTTGCTACCGATTATATAAATGGTGCTTATTCGTATTGTAATTCTGGTTTATTAGTCTGTGCGAGAATGATGTGAAAGGTAGGACAGGCATTCCTGTCCCTCACGCGAAAGCGTGAGTCTTTAAAAAAATTTGTGATTTAAGAATCCGTCAGTCGACGGATGGTCGGACAGGAACAGGCTATCCAAGAATCAGGTTTCGCGCTGTCACACGCCCTCGTGTGACAGTAATAACAACAGCTTAGCTGGCCGACGAGTGCGTCTGTCAGCGCGATTTGGGTATTCCTGGATAGGCTGGGAATGTCCAACCTACTGATCCTGAAATATGTCTACAGTTCTACCGTCGTCTCCTGCAGCATAAGACTTACCCCCTTGATTGAAGGGATTTTCTCTGATAATGCCATAACTAAGTCATCTTTTCGTTTATTCTTCTTCAGTTTGACATGGTAGGCATGTTCAAGAAAATTTTCCTGCTGTATTTCTCTCAGAGTAATAAGCGCAAAAGTCTTACAATACGACCTTAGGATTCCCTCAAGTTCACCGAGTTTTTCATCGTCTTTTCCAACGTTAAACCGAAGCATGCCATCATAGAAACTTGTCTGCCCCAAAGGTGTTAAGTATAGAAGAAATGAAGTTCCAATGAATCCTGCAGTACCAACCACAGCAACAGTAAACGCTCCTACACCACAGGCTATGCCAGCTGCTAAGGAAGAGAACATAAATAGAATATCACGTGAATCCTTAAAGCTGGTTCTAAACCTGATAATGGCAAGCGCTCCGATCATTCCGAGCCCACGAGCGAGACTGTCTCCTATAGCATGCATTACAGTAGCAGCAACAATTGCAGCCAAAATCACAGCCTGTATATAGTTCCGGGAATATGACAATCCTCTGAAGGTCTTGATATATGTAAGTCCGAGCAAAGAGGATAGCAGGAAAGCAACGAGTACTGTGTAGATCATCAACGGCAGGGTTGGAAGTGATGATACTGTGTATAAGTTTAAATAATCAAACATTTTTCACTCCTCTAAAATTGTACTCCAGCCACAGTTGACGCAGAGGCATAAACATTCATTCCGAGAACCTCTCTAATGCCTGTAACATATTTTGAAAAACTCCGACGTGACAAATTAAAGTATCTGATTAAGTCAATCATCCATAAGGGTACAAACGAAGAATAGCACTTTAACTCCAAAATCACTGAGCAGTCCGGATCAAATACCGTTTCAGGATCACAGGGAACTATAGTCTTATGTCTCATATTGAAATCATATTCGGTTTCAAGTGCGTATTGCAGTTCCCTGTCGAAAGTCACTCTTGCGTATTCATCTACATCACTAACCCAGGCTTTACGACTATACTGTGTGAAAACCTTGGGTGATGCATTGTATGAGTGCACCATCCGCTCGAATAATTTTTTGTTTCTGTCTTCAAGATTGTTAGCATTACCAACCACCAATACATAACCGGGCTCGGTGAGTACTCTATACCAGTTATGATCAGAAACCTTTGACCGGTATTTCCTAATAATCTGTCCCATTCGCTGTTTGATTTCAAAGAAATATGGAAAACCCGGGTCATCTCCATATGACCGGACACGCAAATTAAACCGATTATCCACCCCCATCAATCTCATTCTTAAAAGCAGATAATCCGGTGAATCGAGATAAAGATTATTAACTCTGTAGTAGCCATTTTCGTTTTCCGTAGAGTATTTATCTAATGAACAATAAACAGATGCAAAATCAGAAATCGGATCTACCATCGAATATGGAATGGTGAACTTCATCTCAATTCGCTCGATTTGGGGTGGCATGACTTTTTGACTATCAAGGCTCATTTATAATCTCCAACCCTGAAGATAAGTGATTTCTTAACGGGCTCTCAGATAGTTTACCCAGCAGGTCCAGCAATTCGACGTAATTGTAAAGAATACTGAAATAAATCTGTATGCGCTGCTTGTCCTTTTTTATGACACTCTCTCTTATCTCCAATAGACTGAGTGGATTTATCCCCTCCATTTGCATATACGTTTCTAAAGGACTGCTGCCATTACTGTTTTGCCCCTTGTCTGATACTATCCGATATTGATCGACGTATCGATTTATGGAACGGATAGTTGATTTAATCCTCTCTGAGGTCGATCGTATTTCGTCCTCATAGTTCAATTTCTCTTCAATGTAGTTTACCTTACGACGATTAATGTCCTCCTGGTCGGAATTGATGAATGGAAGTCTGAATCCAAAGTCAATGGAATATGCTTTTACGGGTTCCTGATAATTATCTCTATCATACTCCACTTGAATATAGCTCAGGTAGTCGCGTTCCTGTGCTTTCTCGATATTATATTTAATTTTCTCTCTCTCAATTCTGTTTCTTCTGTTGCGAAGATAGATGTTATCCGGATTTTCATTCGTCTCCAGATATTCGAGTACTCCAACAATCTCCTCCACTTCAGCAAGAGTCTTCTCGTCAAAGGATATATTTGATTTCCTATCGGTTAGTAAATGGATTTTATGGATTATGCCTGTTAATTTATTCTTTTCCTTTACCAAATCCAGTTGCAATTCAGTAAGTTGGGTTTCAGCAGCAATGTAATCACCGACATCGAATGAAAGTGAGCCCGTTTGTTTCTTAAGTACGCTCAGACGATCTTCGTAAACAGCTTCCAGCTCGTGCATAACCTTAAGGATCTGCGCTGTTTCCAGATACTCCAGTACAAGAGTATAGCGTTTCAACAAAGCTTTGTTATAATAGACTTCATGTTCCACTCCGAACGCATCCATAATTGAAGCGGTAAGCATTCTATTATGTCTGGTTTCACTCCATCCTTTTGGATAAAAACGGAGAGCATACCTTTGTTTTGCTATCTCAAAATCTTCAGAACTTGACCTGAACTCAATCTTATCAACATATGGAGTACTTGATGAGGCTGTTTGAGTATAATCGAGTAAATCCTGATGGTTTCTAAGTCTGTAGTCATTTTTTGCGCTAATGATAAAGCTGTTCACGGTCAGTTCTTCTAAGTCACTTGCGAAAGTGCCTCCAAAACCAAGAAGAAAGAAATAAATAATTACTGAACAACCCAAAAAAACTGATCTCATTCTGTTTCCTCTTTCTAACACTGTTTTCCGATTTGCTTGAAATAACATTATCAAATCTGTCGAATTATGAATAACTCGCTCCCTTGTGTTTCTCAGTTGATGAATTCTCGCCCGAGTTCTCTACAAAAGGAGTTTTCTTGCCTGGTGTATTTATCAATACTTTTTCACCGAGAATCAAAGAATTAACTGAGGGGATTCGAATCATTACTTCTCTGCCCCACTGTTGTACATCAGGGTGTTTGCGCAATCTGACGGGATATTCAACAATTCGCGATCCCACCCCTATAACAGATCCTGTAATGCTGGTTTTTGAATCTGTCATAGAAATAACATTCACTTTCATCCCAACAGATATTTGTGTGTAAACATCCTCGTAAATATAGCCCTTAATCAAGGAAGGATTCTTTGTATGCAGCGTTAAAATAGGAATGTGTGGGGCAATCTTCTCTCCAAGTTTGCAGTTAACAGAACCAATTATTCCTGACATTTGTGCATAAATAGTGAGCTTTGCTTCCTCCTGTCTTAAAAGGACAAGTTCTTTTTCTAATCGCTCGACCTGAATTTCAAGAGGATTTTCAGAGGCATCGAGCATTTCCTGAAAGAGATTTATTTGGATATCAAGGGGATTTAGTTCCAAAGAAAGCTCCTGTTTCAGGCTTTCTATCTCCAGATAAATCGGATTGCTGGCATTAACTTCCTGTGATGGCTCAATATTTGGAATGCTCTTTAGCTCTGAAGTCAGAGCTCGGTTGATATTAAACTGATTCTCAAGTTGACGAATCTTGTTGTTTATTTCAGTAGTAATCGACCTTTTTTCTGCTTTCAACTGGTTGATCTTTGAGATCAGCTCATTTTTGTTAACTCCCTTCTGGGCTTTAAGTTCGTCGAGTTGGTGAGCGATCTGATTAATTTTTATCGTCAATTCGGGACTTAATAATTCAACCAGCAGCTGTCCCTGACTCACAGATTGACCTCCAATAACAGAGATAGTCCTTACTTCAACTGAATTCTCAGAGCTTATCGTAATTTCACGCGACTCAGTGATCCCAAAAAAACTGGTGCTCTCAAATTCATGGGTAACAGTAAAGACAATCACTACCGTAAAAACAATAACCCATACTACAAACAGCAACCAGTCACTCTTCAACCAATTTGTCAATTTGAGCTCTCCTGAATTTACCTAATCCCAATTATCTCATACATGTTGTTCGATATGATAAACAACGATATAGAGAATTGCAAACGTCGTTCCTAAAAGCCTGCAAATATAAAAAATGTCCAGACCAATCATATCATAAATATATATGTTCTATATGATTCAATTCAGGAGGATTGAAATAAATTATCTCTTCATTGTAAAAATTCTTCAGAATACTCTCATCAACTAATAAGAAAAAAACTGCGAATGGGATTCGCAGTCTAATGTTCAGTATTCACATGGCAGGTAGCTATGTCATGGTTACTTCTATTAAAGGAAATACGCTATTTCAACAGAACCATCCGACAAATTTGTACCGTATTGTTTGAGGAGAGTTTCGAGAAATAAACACCGCTCGGCAGATCAAATGCAGTTAAATTCACAAAATGACTTCCAGCGCTCATCATCTTGTTATGGAGAACTGCAACCTCACACCCGTGAAAATCGTAAACAGCAAGCCTGACATTTCCTGGTGATTTTAGATTGAACAAAAAACTCGTCGATTGATTAAAAGGATTCGGAAAGATTTGCATCAGCCTGAATTCGAGATTTTCAGATTCATCTGAAAATTCAATTTCATCAGGATCAATCAAACCGTTTATATCATATTTTGATAAAAATTGCCACACCTCAGTAGGCGAATCAAAATACCAGGGTGAGCGAGGTGAGGATTTTGGATAAAAATGTCCATCATCTCTCATGTCATTGATATTTACTAACTCTAAAAGCAATTCGACATTAACTCCGTTATCCCCACCACTGTAGATGATATGATCGACTTCGATTCCATCGTCTTCATCAATGTCGTCCAACCTAATCGTATTAGCATCAGGGTCGCAATTATTGTAATTTACCCAATATTGTATTACTTCCGGAATTGCTAGATTTTCAGGAGTACCTTCGTAGGTGATTTTTTCATCCCCAACATTGTTTATCATTAGGACAGCTGTAGGATGATGCGGATCACCTGTAAATGGAGTAAAGCTGCGCATTGAGCCTTTTACTGGAGCAATAGCAGCAATTCTATCACTTAAAAAACATGCTACAGCCTGACACATATACCCACCGTTAGAATACCCAGAGGCATACACTCTGGCACCGTCAATATTGTATATAGCTGAAATTGTATCGATCAACGCCCCAATGAATCCAATATCATCAGCAGCGTCATGTGGATTTCCACAATTCCAGCGGGAATTGCCGTCACGCCTGCTTGGAAGACCTTGCGGATACACCAGAATGATCCCGGTTGAATCTGCGATAGCACGAAAATCTGCTATTCGAATGAATTCTTCCATTCGTTGATTTAATCCATGAAAATTGATCAATAACGCAGAGGGTGTGTCATCTGAATAGGTAGCAGGAATATACATCAAATACTCACGGTGTACATCGGCATGCGTAAGGGTTGAGTCTATTGTTTGCTGCGCCTGACAGAGGAAGTTTAAGATTATTACGCAGGTGATTGTGTATTTAATAATCATCTTTTCCTCCTCACTTTGGATGGATATCCGTTATCAGACGCATGATTGAGGTAAACACTTATTAATTTACTAACTTTTTTCGATTATATCCAGTATTTTGGTTCAGGTCTGATTGGAGAACCCGATCGGGCAAAGTCGCTAGGGTCCGTCTAATCCCTTCGAATTTGGTTTGTGATTAACTATAATTACGAGATTTTTTTCATCATTTATTTGTTTATTCACAATATGTTAGAATTAGGTGTCCGCTTCATGAATCCTGTTTAACTAACCTCTCTGGATTCCTATTTTAAAGTAAGTTTCACTCTCAAATATGAATTTTGTAGATGTTTTTGAGATATTTTTGAGAATTGGTCTCAATTCCATAAAACAACAGAAAATGATCCAGGATTAAATCATTTCTGCGCATTGTAAGTTATAACACAGGATTAATTGCCAAACTGTTTAATTAAAATGGATTTCCGACAAAAAATCTCACAGTTTCTTTTTCTGCAAAGTCATACCCCAGATCTATTATTACTTCACCATTTGAATTACGTATCTGCAACAAGCCATTATTTCCTATCCTCTCAGGATCTGATCCTCTAAGCCACCAGTGACGAATCATACCGTCCTCATTTTCATCCATGAAAATAAATTCGTATGCCCCTTTTGTTAACTTAATTTGCTCCTGATATGTAGTATCATCCTCAAATCCTGACTTCTCGAAAATAACATTTTTATTGACATCGGTTATTAAATATTTGTTTTCCATAGCTCGATCAAATCCAGGGGTTTGGAGATGGATTACAAAATCTTCGGGAAGTATAACAGGTTTTCTTACTTTGGTGACCATCCTGTTATTAATCTTGTTCTGATCTTTTCCTCCATTTGGTTTCTCTATCTGAATGAAAAAAACAGAGCCATTTTTCATATCGGTCCAATTAGGTTTTGGTAGCATTATTCTTTCACTTTCAAGAAATCCAAGTGAGCCTTTCCACTTGAAAGTACTTTCTTTGTTTCCTATTAACCCATACTTTATTCTCAGTGATTCCAGTGTATTAGAACCCAGGTTCTGTATTTCAACGATTGGTTCTCCGGAAATGGGATTTAATCTTCTAAACTCACAGTGGTTGTTTGGGGCAATTACATCTTTTACAGCTGCATCACGCTTGAAATTGGGTGCTCCATAAGTAAAAAGCTGATGTTCTTCAACAAATGATCCATCTGCTTCTCCCGTTTCAGGATCATAAGGTTCAACTTTATAATCTATTATAACTTCAGATTTTGACTGAACGAATGGCGTTATTTCATGGTCGTATGTATCAACCCAGGTTCCGGGACACCATCCGGCACGGTCGAATTGCCAGGTTCCACCCTGAGGATACACAGGATTCATCCCGCAATCTCTCCATACTTTCCAACTAAATCGACTGAATCCATTTACTATCAGGAAGTGTTCTTTTGCGTCCCATTCGCAACAGTTGCGGGGGCCAAAATGTCCATGACCTGATATCCGAGAACGAACCATAAATCCCTCTGCATCCGGATTCAAATTTACAAGTTTAGCTTTTAGGTGCTTATTATCGGCTAATGCTCCATATTTATAACTTCTCCCTTCCCAGATATTTTCCACTGAGAGAATATCTCTGGGTGGTGAACCTTCAATGAAAATGAACTTAAGATCGAGTAATTCAAAGTCATTTGCTGCTTGTAGATCAACTTCACCCTTTAGTAACAGGGCATAATCTGATACATCGTATATCCACGTAAATCCGCATTTTCCAAGTTTAAGTCCTTTTCCATAAGGTGTAATAAATCTACCTAATTCAAAACGTTCAACTATCTCAAATGGTTTACTATAATAGTTA
>CAYLYZ010000171.1:0-8776 GCA_964387885.1 uncultured bacterium
CCCTGGCAAAAATCCCTCATCACTACCACCTTCATCAAGAGCTATTTGCTCACTCGATTTTTCTGTTATCTCTACACACTCTGCTTCAGATTTAGTATAATTCTTATCCTGCACATTTCTTAATGAATCGAGTATATATAATCCATCCTTTAAAAGATAATATGATTCAATTACAGTGGATTTATCCGTGATAAGAATATCACTCAATCCTGTTTCTATAAGCACCTGACTATTAGCATCACCGTTAATTATTTTTTTTCCTTTATTTCTAAAATTCCATCAGAGTCTACGTCAACAAGCATCACAGAGTAAAGAGTAGAAATGGAGTCTGGGTAATCCCAAAAATCATGACTATTTGCATCAAATCCACTATTACCATACAAAATGTTTTTATTAAAATTTTTTAAACTAATTAGCTGGTGATTCATATAAATATAACCTTGTGCGATACCCCAACTAACAATCATTACTTCATTAACATTATCGTTGTCTACATCAACGATTGAATGATAAATGGCATCAGTTCCACATAGTTTGTTTTTAAACCGCCAAATCTTATCAAACTCAAACCACCACAATTGTTCGACGCCAACGGCTTTAGAAAAGCCATCTTTGTTTTTCACAATAGCACCATAGGAACTGCCTGTAAGATTGCATTCAAACCAAGTAATATCTAAATCCCAATTCAAATCATAGTCTTGTTCATTTTTATTATTATCTCTATTATATGCAATTATTATTATTTCTTTAGTTAACTTAGGTTTAATGTTACTATTATATACAAAGTCCTTAAGCACAATCCGCTCCCGCAAAATCTCATCCGGATTGAGGCTCAGTATGCTTTTGTCCGTTTTATAGCCCTTCATGGAAACTTCCAGTTCATAACTCCCTACCAGAATATTCTCAAAGATATTCGTCCCTTTGGATGAATAATGCTCTCCAGCATCACCCTTCAGCTCGATCTGTGCATCTGGAGGATCGACTGAAACTGCAATTGTTCCAACCTGCTCCTCGAGGTAAAGATCGACGATCTCAAGTGTGCCGCGCTTCAATATCAACGTAGTCTCTACCGTCTCACACTTTGGCTTCTCGGCTCGCAATCGCACAGTCTGTGGGGATAAACGGAGATTCTTTAACTCTGATATCTCCTGATTGTTCAGGTAAACGATTGCCCCCATTGTAGTATTGACCGTCAGGATACAGAAATTCTCTTCAGCTTTCATGTATTTAGTCAGTTTATCCCCGCCCTTTAAAGTGAAATTGATAGGTTCAGCAATGTATAACTCATGTTCTGCTGTAATTCTATATTGACCTTCGTGAATATTACTCAAACTTAATGGGGTTTTCCCTTTGGATTCTCCGTTGACTTTGATAGTCATCCCTACTTCAGGTTCGGAAATTACATGCAAATCACCAACAATCTTATCCGGTATCAAGATAGCCCGATATTCATCTTCACGCTGAAGAGTGATCTCTAAGCCATTGGCGGTATAGTATTCATGACTACCTGAAACCTTATATTCTCCCACGTTCTGTTCCTTCAGAGTTACTGGAGTCTTACCTACCGATTTACCATTCAATGACACATCCATGTTCACTTCAGGTTCGGAGGATATTTCAATCGTTCCGGTATTCGGTTCTAAAATGTAATTGAAAGTGTTCTTTTCTTTTGATTGGTCAATATAGATAGTCTCTTCGACTGGTAGATATTTAGCAAGTGTGATCTTAATTGGGTAATGACCACTGTAATATACATCCGAAATTGGAGTTACAGCTTGCAATTTGACTCCATCAATTGAAACTTCAGCACCGGATGGTTCGGTCAATACTTCAACAATGCAAAATTTTGGTTTTTCAAGGGAGTATTTAAAAAAGATGTTCTCTTCATTGACTGTGAATTTATCCATGATTGTTACATAGCCAGACTTGACGATTTCTATGTCATGTTCACCTATTGTCAATTTTGGGCTTCCGGAAACCTCCAATTGTTCACCGTCAATTCGAACTGTAGAACCTTCTGGCTCAATCTGAATAACAACTGGCAATTCACTTGCTGGATCAGGAGTCACACCAACACTCTGCATCCTAACGATATACACCTTCCCCTTACCCATCTGCAGAGGAATCTTAAACGTCAGAGGCAAGTAACCCTCCGATGCAAACGTTACATGCCGTTCCCGGAAACTGACGTAGAAGTAATATACTCCAGCAGATTCCTTGTCGCGGTGATAAACCTGAACATCTGCCAGGTTCAAATCACCCTGGACATCGCTCTCAACTCGCAACACTGCACATAAGTCAGCATTCATGTCTTTATATTGTCGGACAGTTCCGCGCAAGTTCATCGTATCTTCCTGAAAATCCAGCACTTGGAATTCAGTTGCGAAAGTGAGAGATGTTAAGAAGAATATTAAGAAAAAAGAAATATTAACCGCGGACTTGCTCATTTTCTAAAACCTCAAATCAGAAATACCGAACTTCTTTTGATCCTCATCCGTTATCCGCCCTGGCTGCCAGTAACGGAAGAAAATCTTGGGTTCTTCTTCACTTGTGAAATCCATGAACAGCAGTAGGTAACCCTCATCCGCGTAGTTGGTTGAATAATAGCTCTGGTGAAGCTGGATTGCAAATATGGGTCGTTCCAAACTACGGCGTACGATCTCAAGGTCGGAAAACTGGATGTTGACGAATGGATTTCTGAAAGCCTTGCTTTGCAGCCTTTCGAGATATTCTGCCTTTGTCAACCTGATGTGTTCTACGTCTTCAAGGCTGACCTGCTGTTTAATGATGTCCTTCATATTCTGCGGGACGTCTTCGGTCTTTTTCACGTAACCGACAAAAATCACCGCACTGTCTGAAAATACCTGGGCGATCTTACCGATGTCCTTCAATGCAAAAATGGTCTTGTAATACTCCATGAACATGAGTCCCATCATCCGCTCGTTTAAGTCACGAGTTTCTGTACCGCGTCTGATGCAGTCCTGGACGTCACCATTGCCAATTCCAAAGTTTACCCACGCAAATTTACCATTCTCAACTATCAGTACGATATCGTCATAGATCACCTTTCGACTCAAATCTGTCAACTCGAATATCAGCGGGATGCTCCTGATTTGTGTCTGGTTGCCGCACACGACGAAATTGATGTCGTGCTCACCAGAATAAAGCGAGACCTTTCCATAGTTCATTATCTTGAGGAATTGAGTGAATCCCTGCGCAGTGAAATACTTCTCTACTTCCTCGAATGTCCTGCTTTTTATCGCCTCAATTATTTCCTGAACTATATCTGCGAGTTGTTCATCTCCGGACTTTTTCGAAACAACTTCCGGTATTTGTTCTTCCCCGGAAACATCGCTGAACCTGACAGACTTCCGGCTTTTAAAGGGAACATAGAGGTCTTCGGCGAGCATCTTCACCTCTTCATCCTGCGGGATGTCCCCCAAGAGGTCGGAATAGGTGTAATCAATACTGATATCCACTTTGCCGGTGCTGGAAAGGTATGAAACCGGGACTATTGCAACACCTTTACCGTCCTTTATGCTTGAACCGATCTGGTCGCTGCCGTCGAAATAGTTCAGGTTAAGGTCTTTGATCAGTTCGCCCTTGCTCCGGGCTGTAATGTACAGGCAGTAATTATCCTGATCCTCGGTGAAATGTGAGATGCCGATTGAAACGCCGTTCAGCATTTGCTGTATTTTCGCAGGCAGGAGGACTGTCAGAAGTTTATCTTCATCCCCGATCGGAGCGGTGATCCTGTCCTTTTCCGGGTGGCTCCGGAGCAGCACATACGCCCAGTAATAATGCCTCAGCGCAATTGAATATTCACCGCTATCCTCATAATGCAGTGCTGTCCTGACATATTCGACAATCTTATTCTGGCGCGACCTGAAGATCCTATCCTTTTCAGCAACCCTGATATACCTGTACACCCGGTATTTCCCATCAGGCAGCGTTTCCGTGTGCTTCATAGTATTAGTCAGCATAGCCGACGAATAGGTCTTGACGATGCTCTGCGCAAATTCGCTCAGGGTCTTATCAGTTTCTTTTATAACATCCTCAAAGCTGGATTCCACCCGCACCGAAATCTGCGAAATTAAATCCGAAAGCGCGCCATTATCTGCCCGTTTGTAGTTTATATCTTCAGCAAAACCGATGATGTAATCCGGATTGTTTTTGATTGTTTCGATGTCTACTGGTTGTGCGTTTAAGTCTAATGTGGGTGTAATAAGAACAAACAATAAAGCGATTGTTTTTGAGCTCATGTACATTCCGTTTTGGCATTGTAGTGATATTTCAACGTTCGGAGATCAGGTCACTCGTCTACTAGGTCAGGAAGCATTGACCAGGAGATTTTGAATTCTTTGCACAACCGCTGCCAAGTAGTAACACCCACAAAACTAGAAGCGATTCCACGCTGTTCTTCTGGTCCACGGTGTGGGAGACTTGAGGCAATTGCTTCGGTTGTTACTGTTTGCTTAGCAAAATTATTCCAATCTGTTGGAACCTCACCATCAGCGTTGTTTCCCTCTACGATGAAAAAACCAATGATTTTTCTTCCGCTGGCAATTTCCCAAGCACAGTCTATATGCCGCAACATCTGGTTACGACCAGCCATCCATTTCGTAGAAATCGTAGGTTTCTTCTCGGTGCGTTTTCCCTCAACCACGACTATGATATCGGGAGTCTGAATAAAGACGTCCGGTTGGGTCTGACCTTCAAAAATATGCCAATCCTTGCGGGTTTGACTTCGTCTCAGAAGAGACAGACCATTGATCTGCATCTTCTCAGATCCTTCAATCCACTCAAGGCGCTTCTGAGCCACCTCAGGATTATTACTCAGATTACCACTTAAAGGCTTCCGAGGATGTCGGATGAGCCAGGAAAGAAGAGCGACTGGCGGGTCGAGTTTCTTTTCTTCTACTCCCCATCCATAGTCCATAATACTGAATTTACAGGTTAGTGGCAAAGAAACCGAATTACAGCCCTGTGGTAAAGAGATGAGTTTTTTCAACCATTCCTCTGGGTTATAGTTTTTCATCAGATAATCGAATACTGGAATGACTCTCGTCTTGGTTGAATCTCGTTTGCCCATTTAAATACTCCAATTTAATTTGATGTTCAATCTAATCGTAGGGATCATATAAAAAAATCCGCTAAACTACTTGAAAGAACTACAAGAACTATCGACTCGATTTATTCGTATGACAGCTAGCTATCTCGTTCTAGCACTAATAACACTAAGTATTATTGAGATTGAAGAGTTATTGACGGCTGCCTCCTTCGTAATGAGTAATAAAAATTTCACACGGTTTAATAACAGAAAGCACCAAATCAGAATTCAGAGTCAAAGATAGGGTGCAGAAGGGGACAACAACAAGCGAAAACCAGTATCATCGCTGTATCCAGCTGGGGTGACGCTTCTTCGAGCCGCCGAACGGCAACACCTCGTTTCGTAAAGCCAGGAACCACCCCGCAAGATGCGACAAAACCGGTCATGGTCATCTATCCACACACTGCCGTCATTAGGAGCGCCTTGATAGTTGTTATGCCAGAGATCCTCGCACCATTCATAGACATTGCCTGACATGTCATACAAATTCCAAGCATTCGGTAATTTCGACCCAACTTCTGCTGTCCCCCTTGGACGATGACCTTGACATACAGCATAACTCCTTATCTGACTGTAATCATCATCATCCCCCCAATAGAAGCGAGTTGTCGTTCCGGCTCGACAGGCATATTCCCACTCTGCCTCTGAGGGCAAACGGAATTCATTATCTAATAGAGACTCGAAATCCTGTATATCATTCCACGTGACTCGCTCTACCGGAAAATCATATCCATTATGAAGTGATGGATTCGATCCCATCACTGCTTCCCATTGCTGCTGTGTAACTTCATATTTCCCCATCCAGAAACCCTTGGCGAATGTCACATTATGTTCTGGACCTTCGCTATTAGACCGGGCTTGCTCGTCGTTGGGAGAACCCATTGTAAATAATCCCGGTGGTATCCAACACATCACAATACTCACACCGCTATTTCCCAAGGAAAAAGTACGCTCTGCACCTGCAGAAATTAAATATGTCAAATGACGTTGGGCTTCTGCTGAAACCACATTGCCAGCTCGATCAAGAAAGGATACCAAAACACCTGCATTTGACACCCTTGGAGTCTCCCAGGTTACCGTATAACTTCCTGTATAACCGCCATTCGCCTGACCATTAAGGCTTATTGAATCCCAACCTTCCACGTTCACAATAGCCCTTCCCCCCGTCTCTGGTCCAAAATCATCATATGTAGCAAACATTTGGAAAGTAACCTGATCCTCAGTGACAAGCGTATCACCACCCGTTGAATTCCATGTAAAGGACCAAATCGAAGCGTGGGTGTCCAAACCGATGGAATCCGTAACCACATCCGAGACAAAGAAATCGTTCCTGAACCAGGCATAAATTAGCTTCCAGCCATCACCTGCGGGTAGATTCCAGTTTAGTTGATTTATATAATTCTGCCAGTTGACATCTGCAGTATCAGATGTGTTAGAGAGTCTCATTTCTATAGCACCTGTAGTCGGTAATAAAAGTGTTATGTCACAATGATTGATATAAGCTGAATCTGGACTGATGTTTATCAATGGAGACAATACCTGCGGTTCTATCTGGTCGCTGGCATCAGCTTCAATCAAAAAATCATTTCGCACATTAATGTAAACGGTCTTTGTACTCTCACCAATTGTCAAATCCCAATAAACAATCTCGATGAATTCCTGCCACTCATCATCTTCCTGAATTGGTTGATTCGACAACTTCATCTGTGTTGCACCTTCTGCTTCAACCTGCAATTCTACATGTCGTGTAGGTGTGTAAGTTGAATCATGCTCGATAATAATCGAGGGTGTAAGAGATTGTGGTTCAATCGTATCACTGACAACATCAGACGTGTCCCCATCATTGAAAATAACCCGCATATACACAATCTTTCTTCCCTCACCGATTGGAAGCTGCCAGTCCTTTGTTGTTGAAAACTCTTCCCATTGTGCTCCTGCGAAGGTCGAGGTGTTTGACAGCAACAATTTCTGAGCACCATATGCAATCATAGTCAATTCCACATGCCGGGTTGGTGTCTCAATAACATTTTCTCCCTCGATGAATATTACAGGATGAGTATTTACCGTAACACTTACAACATTTGAAGCTTCGATTTCTGTTGTACCAGTCATCGCAACCACATAGTATTCATAGCTATGACCATTCTGAATTGTCCGGTCGGTGAAAGCATTAGTAATTGCATAAACTTGTGAATATCGCTTGAAGGCATTATCGTTATCCTTGCGATAGATTGCGTACCCGGTGAGAGGTTCCCAATCCACGTCCTGCCATGTCAGACGTATGCCACCATCTGCAATTTCTGCCTGAAGATGATATGGATCTCCACCATCCGGATTGTTCGTGTCAAAGGGATTAGTCCTACCCGGAGATTCGGGAGTATTAAGATCACAGGATTCAAATACAAAGATAGATGTTGTAACCACAAGAGATAAAATCAGCAAAGACCTCATTTGCAGCTCCGGAATAAAAAAGGCTAACAGTATTTAGAAATCAGATAAGATCAAATAAGCAACTCGTTTGAATATGCCATTTTGGATTGCTTTAGTCAAGGATTATACAAAAAATTGTACATTCAATTCAGATTTGGCTGGAATCCCGGTTAGTATCTGGATTTTACAAATCGTCCAAAAAAAGGGAGAGATTCAATGTTTTTCAGAAATACTGAAAGTCTCAGAATTTATTCTTAACTCGTCCAAGAAATCTGAAAAGGTCCTGATGATTCCACTGTGCTTCCCATAGGTCTTTGGGGAATTTCTTCTTCCCGAAAATCACTTCCTGAACAGCGATATACATCTGGTATGCACAAACTTCAGGTTTTACTCTTCCAACTCCTGTTCCCATTCCTGGAAAAGTAACTGTCTCGATATTTTTTCGAGCCTCCTCATTATCCTTCAGCAACAGCAAAACAGCACGAGTAGCTAAGTAAGGATTTGGACTGTTTTCAAGTTCCATCGGTACCCGCATAGTGGGTGCAGATATTACGTAGGGAATTTTTAAATTGCTTGACCGAACTAATTCAGCTTGACCAACGAGAAGTTCACCGTTGTGTTTAGTCCTGATCTGTTCCTGTAATCGTTCCTCGACATTCCAGCCAAGTTTCTGGGATATATGAAGATCAATCCCGCCATCCATAAACCCAAAACTATTAGCAGGACTAACAATCGCATCTGTCTCCGGTTCAAAGGCTGAACCGAAATAAATTTCGATATCCTCCATATCCTGAAATTTCTCTTTCCAGGCTTCAATTAGAACTTCATTAATTGCTGCAAGTATTATTTTCATTTTCTTGAGGTGTTAGACTACGTTCAGATTATCAAATTGTGTATATTTCACGCTGATTGCAATAGACAATTGCTCTTATTCAAATCAAAATATGACGTAAAGATCAATGGGAACACTTCCCCTGAGCTTTCACAATTATCTCCGTCAAAGCCTTTTAAGCAGGAGTTCTTGTATTGCTTGACAGAACAACAAAACGACCTTGAAGGTCGCTTCGTTGAAAATACAGGTGATTTGTTTTGAAAATACCTAAGAAAGGAGCTTCACCAGATCATCCTTTGACCTCAACCTCGAGATGTGCAGTTCTCGGACTCGATTGAACAGTGTTTTCCCAACAAGCTGATCCAAATCATCGTCTGGACTCTTTTCTTTGATAATCCGGAGGA
>CAYLYZ010000172.1:0-8679 GCA_964387885.1 uncultured bacterium
AATCTTTGACCAGACATGGTTGACAGTTAACAGGGAAGGATCTGAATACAATGATCAGGGCGTCGTTTTGTTGGTTGTTGAATTAACACAGAACGATTTCCTGATCTTGAACAGAATCTGGGGACCTTCACCTGAGTACTTCACACCTCGATTTATCGATAACATGCTCTCATATGCAGGGCAGAACAATTAGGAGGTATTATGCAACGATTTTATTCAATCATTATCACATTATTGTTCATTTGGCTGAGCCTTATTCAGGTTAAGGATTTATCTGCAGCAAACTGGCGATTTGGAATTTGGCAAGGCGAAGTTCCGAATACCAAGGGTGTTTCATTCGGTGGTGGGTTCGCAGTTGATATGCAGTCAAATAGCCAGCATCTACCCTGTCTGAGGATCGGATTACGAGGTGGAGAATTTAGCGGCGCTCAAATCGAACAGAGCAGTCATGTCTGGAGCAGTGTAAACGCAGCTTTTCCGATGTCAATTAACCGATTCGTCCTGGAACCAGCAGTTGGGTTAGTCGTGTTTACACATCGTCCTAAAACGGCACCTCGTGTTTATTTCGATGTAGGCGGGGTTGGTGCGATTGATCTCTCATATCAATTGACGAATAACATTGCTTTCAGAATCGGGACAGAGGCATACAGAGTATCATCGAGCAAAGCCGGTGTTATTCCGGGATCAAAAAGTAGTTCAGTCATCATTTACACCGGAGGTGTTGATCTAAGTCTTTTCATGCGTCCCAAAAAGGGAAGCGAAAACTTTCCCGGTTTTCGAGGAATTCGACATACAGAAATTAGTAATCCTGATCAGGAAGATAATTCTGAAAGAATCGATAGCTCGAATGTGATGGTGCATAAAAGTGAGGACTTGAAAGCTGAAATTGATTCAATTAATGAAAATCATCAAGATGCAGTAGATCTCAATGATCAATTGGCTGAAAATCTGAAACTACCGATGAGCAATAAATATCCAAAACAATACGAAGAGCTTTCTCAGCAAGACAAGTTCGTTGCAGCAGAAGCGCTGATCGGTCAGTTGCTTAAGACAGATAGTCGTTTTTCAAAACATAGGGATGGAGTCATCACCGTCACAGATTCGATAGACGTTCTCATTGGGAGTATATGCGGACCAGTAGAATACAATCTTCATCCTTTGAACCGTGATTTGTCTTATTGGATGTTGAACCTCGATCAGTGGAAGGCTGAGAGAATTCTTGACCCATTCATCGAAGAAACAATGAGAAATAGCCTATCAAGCCCTGGACAGATAAATCTATTCTCGGATGTGAAAGGTGGAATTATCAATGTTGAATCCTTTTGGGAAGGTTCTGCTGAAAATCCACCTGATTCTGGTTTTGTTGAAATCACAATACTGTCCACATGGAATGATCTGAAACGATTTAATAAAACTAAAACATTCGATTGTGAGGAAATTGATATTCTCAAATCGTTAAAGTCTCTTCCAGAAATTGATTCTTCGAAGGTTCAAATCCTGTATACACCAATTGAAGTGACAGTTTATGGGCAGAATACACTCCTCGTTAGTTCTGTATGGGAGATGATTAATCCGGAGGTAGGTATTGACGATTTCAATGGATATGCTGCAGGAACTCATCGATTTATGCTGAAGCATCTATCGGATTCACAATGGACGATTTATGATCAAAAAATCGACTTAGTATTGGGAGCCAGGGTGGAGAAAGTAAAACAACTTTTTGGAGAACTTCAGGGTGACGAGGATCTTGTAACAATTCACAGAGATATCCTGGGAAATTCATTAAGTATTACAAATAACAGATACAATCATAATTCCACATCTATTGGTGGAACAAGTTTACTAACAAACGGAGACAAAGATGAACGCTAAATTCAATCTTTCACTACTCCTGTGCTTATTGATGGCAGCACCAATTTTGGCGTCTGGACCTGTACCTTTATTAAGCGACGAGCACGCACCTCCTCTTCGTAATACCATTTCTGTTGTTGGTATTGATCACGAAGAAGCGAATTTAATGGCTCGAGTCGCTACAGTTGCTCCAAATGTCACATTCTTGTCAGAAATTAGTGGGCGCGGGATTTTCGGACAGCGTGATGCAGAAATGAAATTCCCAGATCTGGGATTTCAATTCATTGCAGCGCACATAGTCCCCATCGACGGTTACGTCACGGGTATTCTAAAAACCAGTGGTTTAAACTCGTTTTCGACATCATTACTTACCGGATTCGCTTCAAATGATCGTGTATTGATGTCTGGCGGTTATCGATGGAGATGGTTTTCGTCAGATGAAACCGCGGAGATTTCCAAATTCACAGTCGACCAAACCGGATTTATTCTCAACTCGGTTATTGTACCGGTTAATAAGATCCAGGTGGAAGTCTGCTGGATGGGCGATATCCATCAATCACCAGAAATTGAAACGGGATTATTTGCTCAGATAGCGGAGAATATCTTCGCAGGTTGTTCAGCTACTATTCAGGACGATAACATTATGAGATGTTTTCATCTCGGGATCGTTCTGGATAATTTTATCGCAACTAAAAGATAGGAGAAGATGAGAATGTTAATCTATTTACGAATTGTTTTGCTCCTTCCAATCCTTGGCCTCATGATTGGATGTGGAGCATTACAAGTTGGCTACTCTCCCTTGAATGGAGATTCGTCATATGCAGTAGAATCGCCTCAGGTTGAGGAAGATTCTTGTATTACCGGCACGTTGCATTTCGATACCGTAAGTTCTGATTTTGCACTTCTCGATACTGTTGACATTGACTGTGAAATTGGGAGAGGAAGAATTCTTGATTATCTCGATATTGAGGAACCTGAGGGCGAATATTCAGGAAACCTATTATCTGAATTTCATCCCCAAGTCGAATCAGTATTGCAAGATCAGGACGCAGAATCAATCCATAGTCTTCAGCAGGCTTTTGCAAATCGTGTGATGCGAGAGGGACGAAGGTTTCATGACCCCGTTGAACTCACATGGAAAGCAACCCTCAGTTTGCTGGATTGGCGTCCGGAAGATGCACTTTATGATGCCAGAATGGCTTTCGGTCTAACACTAACCAGAAAACTCCCTGATGGGGTAATGGAACCCCTGCCTGAGTTTGATTGGCCTGTAGGGAAATTTCCACCAACAGGCGCTACACCCGAACATGATAAACGCATTTTCAGCGCTTATAAACAGTACCTGTTATCTCGATCAACCGATTCGATTCGCAGGTTGGATTTGAGGATGAGCATGAGACCTCTTCCAATGTCAGCTAGAATAGGGAAACGAGGTAACGTGGTTCTCACAATCTTTGAAGAGGATCTTTCCATTCGTCCAGCCTTTCCATTGGTGGTCGATTATTCGATGGGATTGATTGAATTACAAGGTCGAATCGCCTACTTGATATTGCTTTCTGGAATCCTGAGTGATGACATAGACGCAATTAAATTGGGAGCGAATTCATTAAAGGATGCCATTGATCCGGTGTGGGTACGAGATGAGTACAGAACACTCCTTGCATTTGCCGGATATTTACTTGATGATCAGAGTTTTCATCGGTTTTCAAATCAGCGGATTGATTTTATCCTCGGTTGGAAATCTGAAGCAGATAACAAAGATACACTAAATACTTTAGGAGGGATGTAAAATGAACACAAAGAAATCGCATCGATTTCACCTGTTAATCACCGGGATGCTGTCACTGATGTTGGTGGTTTCCCCATTACTTGGATTAGGTCTGATTGCGCAGGCTGATCAGAGTATTCACACTTTGCCTGCACCTGGAAGCTCGCAAAAGCTGTTAGGTGAAATTAAGCTCACTTTTGAAAATCTCAAGACAACTTTTGCCGACATAAAGGCTGTCAACACTCAAAACGCTAACAAAGTGAAAAAGGCAATCCAGGAATACAAAGCAGCGCAACCCGAGGATAAACCAGCGAAAAATGCGTACACAAATCAGGTCGTCGCTGAATATATCATCAATGTCGTTACTAACTACAAGCTAATAGCAGCGCGTATTGAAGAAGCTCAGCAAGCAGGTGCAGCTTTAACAGACTTGGGATCAGGTGACGGGGCTGAAATAAAAGGATTCGTCACCGATCTGGCTAACGAAATCCAACCTTTCTTAGAGGTTGAAAGACAGCGGATGGAATCCATAAGCACAATGGTAGCGAATAATTGCTTATTCGACAATCCTGAACTGGAACGTCACTACAAAAATATTGAGGTTGATAGAACCAGGATTAGAGAGAAGCTCGACAATCTTACCGGTGTTATAGCAGACAATGGAGCTTCCGAGATCGCATACGATATGGGTTTGATGTTGAACTGGTTGAAAGAAGAAGTACAAATGAATCGATATGACCAGCTTGTCAACCTCGCCAGACTTGGAACAAAGGCTTTTGTTGAAGGTCACATGGCAGTATTGCAAACTATAAAACCAATGTTGCAAGAGTTATGGAATTTCGGTTTGGCTCAAAGTCTTAAAGAAATCGAAGGTCCCCCTGAGGCAAAAGATGACATTGAAGATTGGTTGGATGCAGATTACGAAGTTCCAGTAATGCAGAACCCGATCTACGCACCAGTTTACTATCCAAAGCATCCAGGTTCATCAAGTCTTGATCCAGTGGCAATTCGTAAAGCGAACAGGAAGGCAAATCTGCGTTGACATGTAAATGTCAAAGGAAATGATTTAACAAAAAGTCCCAAACCTAAGTTAGTTAAGTTTAGGACATTTCAAAAGTTTTAAGCGGTTTAACAACATCGGAGGACTTATGAGTCTGGCGATAAATGGCGCGTGGGGTTTGATAGGAATTTTTCTTTTCCCTCTCGGCGTCTACGCGTGCAGCATGTTTGTAATCTCAATCATAATGATGATTAAACATGATCTGATAAATGAAGGAGTGTACCGGAGACATGTGCCCTGGTTACAATACAGCATGTACATGGCACCTGTACTCGGAATGCTTGGGACAATCAGTGGTTTTGAGGCAGCCATGGGACCAATCGGAGATCTCATGGTTGCCAAAGACCCAACCATTGTTGGACATATTCTTGGTGGCTCTGGTTTAGGCTTAGCATTCAGTACGACAAAGGTCGGATTGACGATAATGTTTCTGGCAGCAACGGCATTGATGATGATAAATCATGCCTATCAGAGATTACAGATCAATCTTGAAACAACAAGAAAAGAGATCGAAAAAACTCCTGATCAGAACCAAAAATTAAATCAAAATGTATCCAAAGGCAGCGAGGTTCTAAATGGCTGAGAACGCAAGCAGTAAAAGTAAAGTGGTTCTCAGCCCTTTCAGTTCTGGATCTGAAGGTAGCACAGTATGGGGAGATACACTGTTTAATTTCTCGTTTATGCTTCTGGTTAGCCTAATAGCTATGATGACTATCACCTACTATGTTCCAGCTAAAGATAAGATAAACAACTTGGAACTTCAGCGAAAACTTCAGGTGAGCGAAATCAAGAACGGGAAATTGCAGCAACGTATCGAGAAACTCGAGAACCGGAACAGTCAACTCAAGGTAGAGGCGAAATTAAAAGCAGAGCAGTTTGCTAAACTTAATACTGAAGAGAAATCACGCGATAATCTGCCCACACTGAGTGTCGCATTACAATCGGACAACTCTTACATACTCAAAGGACTAAAATCAGGTATAGTAAACTGCAACAGTTATCCAGATCTTATCAGACACATTAATCCTGAGAGTAGTAATGACTACCAGAAGATTTATGTGATTACACTGGCTGATACACCAGCTCAAATGGCTGAGGAACTGATCAATAATCTTTACATCGATTTGGAAGGTAAACTTCCAATTGTCTTTAAAACATACAATCCAAAAACACAGAGGTGAAAAAATGAACCAGCAAGAACCAAAAACCAAAAGCAAGAATGGGTGGATTTTCGTCTCCATTATTGGAGTAGTATTTCTGTTCATGGTTTTGTTAGTGTTTTTACCGTTAGACGGAAATGATGGTAAAACCGGAGAACTGACGCGTGCTCATACAGGAGACGATCAACCTAGCAAAGCTGGAGCAGTTTCTGGCAACCTTGACTATGAATACGCACTGGACAATGAACGTAGTTCCGGTGATAGCCGGTTACATGACAGAGGGAATTCTGGTAGAGTCTCGGACAACGATTCTCCAAAGAATGACTCCGCCCTTTCTGTTAAGTCATTTGATGATGAAAATCAAGTTACTGTTCAAGATCGGAGTCAAGGGTTATATGCAGGAAAGAATTCTGCGAGAAAAGCACGGAAAAACAACCAAAATCAAAAGAGTCTGGCGCGAATTCAAAGAGAACTGGCTGAAACGGCAAGAGCGGATTCTATTCGACAAGAAACATATACGAGGAGTCTTGAAGAGCAACATAAAATCAATCAGGCAGTTTATGCTAAAATCTGTGGATTTTTGAAGGGGAATCTATAATGATTATCAGGGTAAAATCATCCTCAAAACCGAGAAACCCTGTTATTCAGTTGATTGATCGATTAGTCATTTTAGCAATGGTTGTTATGGTAATCTGGATTGTAAAACTGACATGCGATATTTTCGAGTCTTCGTCAATTTGGAAAGACCAGCGAGAACGATCTTCACTGCAGGTTGCTACAAAAAAATCTCCAACTGATAGCGAGAAGGAGATATCAGCGCCGGATTCGAAGAGGACTCAGAAAGAGAATTCAGTGAAACCAGAGAAAAGGAAGTCCAAAGAAAATAATAATTCTTTGAATGCAAAACGCCAAGTAACCTTTGCTTACATCGAAGGAGGAGATGGTGGACTAACACAGGATGATTTAGCCTACCTATTCCCTAATGTAATCAAGGAACAACCATCGAACGGGTCAAGTGGGAGCAAATCAATCACAGGGAAAATCAGCGATAACGGGAATGTATCGACAGGAGTTGTTCGAGAGTCAGCTTCTACCTTAAATCAAGACACAGCATCGAAGATTGGAATCGCAACAAAGAATACAAATGGTGCGGTACCAGGCTTAGTCATTGATAGAGTTGCAGACGGGAGTACTCTGACTGATTATGCTAATCGCTACGGTTGGACACTTATAGCAACTAAGGACCTGGGAAATACTGCATTAGGTCAAATAGATTTGAAATCGATGACACTTAAGTCTGTTGAACAAGGATTTCTCGATTTGTTATCCAGGCGTGCCATTTCAGCTGAGGGTATCGAAGAAGCTTGGATGATAAAAAGTAGGGTAGCAAAATCTCTAAAAATCAATATTGAAGACATAATTCTAGTTTACTTAACACCGTTGGAACATGAGAATAGCTTTGTTGTGACTCAGCTTCATTCGGTTAGAGCAGCTGGATTTCAACCTGAGGAGGTCGAATACACGGTTGCAAATCTGGTTGACAGAAGCACCGGTAAGCCGGGATTAGAAATCATTCGGCTGGAGAAACGTTGAGAGTGTGGATCATGAAAAAACAATTTATTTCAAGGTTAATGATCGAATGTCAATCGTTTATTGTCGATGCCGTTATCGCTTCTGTATTTGTCTTTCTTCTATTACCTTTTTGCGCTAAGCGCATTAACGAAGATGTCAGGTATGGTTCGTATTTAACACGAGTTCAGTATCTTGGTGAGCGCTTAAACAATTGGTCTTATTGCAAATTTCCTCAAGCACAGGCAAATATCGACTATTTGTATGATTTAGTTGAGCGAGAAGGTATTAGTTTGAAAGCCCTCAGACGGCAAGTCGATATTACATTGAATCGTGTTGAAAAAACATTGCTTCGAGAAACATCGCAACACAAAGATCATGAGAAATTCCATCCATCTCGATCTCAAGTGAATGAAATATCTCCCGTGAGAAAACTTGCAGTTGAACGAGCTCATGCTTTGCTTGGTGCCTCCTACGTATGGGGAGGAGTTTCTCCGACTGGAACCGATTGCTCCGGTTTGCTTGTTCAAGTAAGCAAAGGATTAAATCCTCTACCACGTACCAGTAGACAACAAATGAGAGCAAGTACATGGATACCGGTCAGTGAATTAATACCCGGTGATGCCCTCTTCTTTTCCTCTCGAAACTCGAGACATTCAGGTGTTGGTAGGGTAAATCATTGTGGACTTTATATCGGGAATGGCAGGTTCATTCATGCTTCCAAAAAGCACGGAAAAGTTGTCATTAGCAAATTGACAGACTCGTATTATAAAAGAATTTTTGTGTCGGCTGGTCGGTGGCTTGCATGAGGGCTACCGTCTATCGACACGGTTGAAAATATTTCGGAGGCTTAAATGTTTATAAGGATAATTCGCATAATCGTTTTTATTCTTTTCTTTACAGCATCAGTTAACGTAATTTACAACTGGAATGAAAGCAGAACACTTCCTGGTGGGATTACCGAGTACTTTGATTTTGAAGCAATCCAGAATAGATCATTGGCACTGCTTAACGAGCTGATAATGGAATAAGAGAGGGACGATTAAATGAAAAATGCAACCGAAAACACACGAGCCAAATCGAGATTAGATAGAGCTCGCAGGCGATTACAAAAACTAATCAAGGAAGATAAGGAAATTGAAAAGCAATGGCTTCGGGTCAAGAATTCTGATAATCCCGAAAAATCTAAACAGATTAGTCAGGATTGGAATAAGCTGAGAAAAAGGATTGAACATACAAGAGAATCCGTTAATAAAGCCTCTGACGATTAT
>CAYLYZ010000173.1:0-8295 GCA_964387885.1 uncultured bacterium
ACCATTTTCCTGACTGGATGTCATTGACACCGGATTGACAGGTAGAGAGAAACTGCCTAAGTATGAAGTATTTGAGTATTTATATATTGTTCTACTACCATACGTTTGAACATAGGTAGTTCCATCCAGCAATCCCACTCCCCAGGCACTGGATACTCTAAAATAGTAGTCTTCTGAATAGTAGTTTGCTGGATTTATAGCACCAACGTAACCAGCATAGGAAGCTAATAACATCAACTGATTTTCCTCATCCCATGCGTATCCGTTTCTGTACGTATTAGCTTTATACCATCTGAATTGCCCTAACACATCTCCAGCTTCATCTCGTGCAGGTCCAATGTCTTCAGAAGTTGATCTCACATTTCTTCGATTGGCATCCTGTTGTGGTTCCTGGGTGACAATCAATTCAGCTGTCCAATTAAGATCATAATCGCCATCATTCCCAATGGTAACAATATGGTCACCTGTTTCAGTAGCGACAACCTGCAGCGGATCAACTGTAATGGTTTGTGGTACGCATCCAATACCAATCAGATTAGCAGACAACTCTCCATTAATCGGATCGTCACAGACTATTGTAATCGTTGCGGAATAATCCGTAACCTCAATAGGTTCAAAGACTATGGGCAATTCGTAGTAAGCATGACGCGGAATGACAACCGGGAACTCTTGATTCGTGTTGAATCCGACTCCCTCGAAAGTTGCTTCACTCACGCTCAGATCAGAGTTTCCAATATTTCTGATTCTTAAGACCTGTTGGGCAGATCCATACGCAACTACGTTCCCAAAGTCAATTTCATCAATAGCGAGTTCTGCCATCGGAGCTTCTGCGACGTGCAGGAACGCATCAACCGAAACATCGGGATTCTCAGGATCATTGGAAAGGAAATGAATTTCTGCCTGATAATCTCCTGCATCCAGTTCTCTTATATCTAACGTTACCTCAACTTCCGTATTCTCACCTCCGGGTGTAGTCCCTGAGGAGGGTGCAACACTAATCCAATCCCAGTTCTCGTCGATTCCGTCATCGAAGATTACGTATGGTATAGTAGTTGAACTGCTTAACCATAAATTTTCACCATCATGACCAATCCCTCTACCGCCATAATTGTCCCAATAGAAATGATACACAACTTCATACGTACCCTGTTCAGTGTCGACATCGACCTGCCAGACATCACCTCCGTAGTGAAGCCAGAGTTCACCCATTTCGTGTTCATCAACCCAGCACATTCCATAGCCGTATAAATCTGCCAGTGGACCTGAAGCCAGGTCAATATCCCATACAACCTGAGGATTATCGTTTTCTACAGTCATCGCAGTGATATGACCTGTCGATAGGTTGTCTACAATTAACCACTCATTCTCAACACTTGAAGTGACTGCACCGACATAATTCCCAAGTGGCACCACGTTTATCTGGGATCTGTAGTACCCATTATTAGTGTATTTTTCGACATATCTGCGTGGGAATCCGTTCACAATGTACAAATAACCTTTAATATTGGCTAAATGACGAGGTTGCTGAACACTGAATGATTTCCGTTCGACAAATCCTCCTTCAATATCAATATTCCCAACATATCCTGGTGAATTACCATAGTAGCGAGTTAGCCACATTCCTTCATAGGCATAGCCTTTTGCCAGCCCAAGTCTAATCCATCTCGAGTTATTCCACGTATATTGATACAGTTCATCTCCAAGATCATCTCGCCTCGGTCCGTCATCACCGATGCTCCTGACTGACCTTCGGGCTGCATCCCTGTTTCCTTCCATAATCTTCGTAATCTGCGTATCCCATTCGAGGTCAAAGTCACCAGCATTTGAAACCGTTAGGAGATGTTCACTGTAATAATTATCCTCAATCTCCATTGGATCAATTGAAATGATCGGTGCCAGCCAACCGTCACCCGACAGATCAATCGTCAGATTCTCAAAATTCGGATCATTTGTCGTAAGTACTAATGTACCATCATAATGTTGACGTGCCGTCGGACTAAATGTGATAGTAATGTCAGCAGTCTCATACCTCGCAAGTGTGAAGGCTCCCCCGAAATCACTTGTAAATCCATCTCCATTGATGGTTGCATCACTAACTGTTAGATCTGAAATGCCAATGTTAGTGACAGTCAGGATTTGATCTGAGGATGTGTTAAGGGCAACTTCAGCAAAGTCAATAGCATCCAAATCTGTAATGATTGCAGGATCACCAGTGACATGCAGCATCACATTCACAGCAACAACAGGATCATCCGGATCATTGGAGTTAATGTTAACATTTGCTTCCCAGTCTCCCTGATCAAGCAATGATACATCGAGCGAAATCATCATGTCAGTATTTTCACCCGGTGCAATAACTCCCTCATCAGGTTCAATCAGGAGATAACGTGGAATTTCTGTAATGCCATCATCTATAACCTGGTAAGAAGCGCTATAATACTGGCTAATCCAGAGATTATGGTTATCGTGCCCAATGTTTCCACTGCTGGAATTATCGGCTCGAGTAAATTGTTGTACAACTTCATGAGTACCTGCATCCAAATCAGGATTCAACTGATATACATTCCGTCCGGATAACGCCCACAGCTCACCGTTGGGGTGATAATCTACCCATTCTACTGATCTTATGGTACCCCCAACCAAAGGTCCATGTCGATAGCTCATCGACCATGCCTCAACAGCATTATCTCCCTCGACAGTATATGCATAAAGGAGACCGTCATGCTCTGAGATTGTTATAATCCAATTATTGTCCTTACTGCTGGTTATGCCTCCCCTGACATAGGTTGGCAACTGAATTGCGCCCTGGTATTGACCCTCAGTATTGTACCTGTACAAAGTTGAGCTATTATATCTCGAATAGTAGACACTTCCATTCAGGTATGCAATACCAAATGGTGATCCCACATACCAGCTTCGCACTTCTGAGAAGTTGTTATTAGGATCAATTGCCCCGACTCTATTCTGTGAGTATGATGACAACCACATCAACTCATTATCGGGGTCCCAGTTAACCCCCATCTTCATCTGATTTGTAGCGGCATATCTCCATGTAAATTCGCTGATCACATCACCTGCAGCATCACGACGCGGACCTTGATTTTCGATACTCCTGACCGATCTTCCGGCTGCGTCACGCTGTTCATCAATTACGTATTCCAGCTCGGCTTCCCAAATAATATCTCTGCTGCCGGAATTCGAGATAGCAACCATATGTTCACTTCTCTGATTTGCTTCAATGCTGATAGGGTCAACATTAATTTCCGGAGGTATGATACCTGAGCCGGATAATTGTATATTTACATTGTTTTGAGCCGGATCATCAGAAGTTATTGTTAAAACACCTTCATCAACCTGGTTATTGATGGGATCGTAAGTAACTGTTAGGTCAAAACTCTCATTTCTTCGTAGGATCAATTCCTGTGCAAAGGCCGAACCAAATACCTCAAGATCAGATGTAACATTACTGACAGTTAAATCTGAATTACCAACATTGGTTAATGTTAGGATCTCTTCGCCTGTGCCCCCGATAAAAGTTTCTCCGAAATCTATATTATTGCGATTTAGAACTATTGTTGGGACGGTTCCGACATGAATGGTAATTTCAACAGCTAAGGATGGATTCTCAGGATCATTTGAGTTGAAAATTAAATCTAAGAAATAATCATCAGCATTCGGAATAGTTGTATCAATCGAAACGGTAACTTCTTCTGTACCATCAGGTTCAATAACACCGTCCACAGGTGATACACTAAACCATTCATCTAAATTATAATGTCCGTCATCAACAATTTGGACATAATCAAGTACCTGATCGACTAACCAGAAGTTTTCGCCATCATGTTCAAATCCGCCACCCCTTTCTCCAGCCCACTGGAATTGGTTTACAATCTCAAAAGTTCCCGCGTCTAAATCTATATTTAATTGATAGATATTCTCTCGATATTTCATCCAGAGTTGACCATCATGATGGTTATCTACCCACACAATATTTGATGGATAGATTTCAGCAAATTCTCCCTGTCGCAGATTAAAACTCCAGACTTCCTCGTAAGTATCACCTGCGATAGCCCTGACCGTTCCGCTGGATGCTCCTATAATCCAGTTGTTTTCTACACTACTTGTTAAAGAATATGCAAAAAAATTCTCAATTGTCTGCAAAAGGTCAATTCCATCAGATGAGTACTTGTACAAGTTTGAATAGGTGTCAGTAGAGTACAGGAATCCGTTATGGAAAGTTAAACCATAGATATATTCGTCGAGATCTCTAAAACCCTGGGTTCCTTCCATAGTGACTAACCTTGAACGCCAGCCACTATTGTGTATCCACATTAATTCATTATCAGAATCCCAGGCTAAGTCATTTCCATCAGGAAATCCACCGAGGTCAATATTATGCAGAGCCTGACCAAGAAAATCACGCTGCGGACCACGGTCATCAATCCTCCGAATACGCCTGTCAACAGCGTCCCTATTGATCAGGTTCTCAATTGAAGTAGACCAATTTAGATCAATATCTCCCGAGTTATTGACGGTAAGAACATGATCCCCCGATTCGTTCGTTTCAATACTCATAGGGTCCACTGAAATTGTCGGTGGATCTAATCCAATACCTGTGAGATTAACTGTAAATTCTCCATTTTCGGGATCGTCTGAAAGTATTACCACAGTTCCCGGGATTTCACCAGCGGTTTGAGGAGTGAAATACACACTTAAATCAACGGGATCGTGAATTCCAACAGCGAATTCTTCCTGGAAACTTACATTATATCCTTCACCGGTTGTGAATATATTTGAAATGTTTAGCGGAGTATTCCCTTCATTTATTAATTGAAGAGTAAGTTCCTCCGTTGTAAAATTCATAACACTTCCAAAATCAAGGGCTTCAGGACCTGTGGTTAAGACAGGTATGAGTTCTGCAGCACCAATTCCGACTAAATCGACATCGAGATTAGACTCATATTCATCATTGGAGGTTATGATTAAGTCAGCAGTATACTCAATGTATTCGGCTGGTCTGAATGTTACATTAATTACAGTGAAATCTCCGGCTGCGACAATAACTTCTCCATCAAATTCACACGTAAACACTTCATTGTCTATTGAAATATCAGAGATAACAAGGTCACTTATCCCTTCGTTTTGAATCGTTAATGGAAGTGTCGTTCCGGGGTTGGTCAGGCAGTAACTGAAATCGAAATCTCTATCGACCTCGATAATAGGAACAGCTTCCCCGGCTGAGTAATTCCAAACATACCCCGCACCATAATAGGCACCTGTTGAATTATCGTTTGGTGCCCCAATTATCAAATGTTTGTGGGTCAGAGCTAATGAATGTCCAAAATCCTGGGATGTATTTCTTACTTCAGGCAAATATCTTAACAATAACTCCCAATTACCATCAACCAAAGTATAGATGTATACAGAACCCCGACCTTGTTCAGGACTCTCATAACAGCCAACAGCTACATAGTTATCGTAAATTCCTACTGATTGACCAAATCGGTCAGACCATTGACCATTTACTTTGCTCAATATCTGCTGTTCTTCCCATCCGTCATTTACTTTCGAGTAGATATGAGCACTGCCTCCGGAAATATGAGCATCGTACCATTCACCAATTATCATTTGATCATTATTCAAATGAACGCTGTATCCGAACTCTTCACCATTAACTCGCTGTGAACTTACAATTCTATCAACCTCCACCCAATGTTCGCCGTCAAACTGAAAAATATAAGCTGCCCCCTGCTTGTTGTCTTCTTTGGGTGAGCCAATCACCATTTCATTGCCGTATATTGAAATACCACCACTTCCGAAATTCCCTGAGGATTGGATCTGGCTGCCTTGAATCTTCTGCACTTGCTGCCACTCACCGTTAACGAGTCTATACATCATCACAGTTCCTGCGTAACTGACACCTTCGACAGTTTCCTGTATCGAGGCTACAGCCATCCATTCCTCTGATAATCCAACTCTTGCACCGAATTGGTAACGATCAATCCCATCGGGATCTCTTAAAACAGTATTTAAACTCCAGTCACCTCCTCTGCGATTATAAACATAAGCTGAACCCGTACCACCGTTATTTTCAGGAGCTCCGATCAATGCCCAATTGTTTCCGATTGCAACGTCAGCACCAAACCAACTATTCTCGGAACCGTTAAACCCAGCTTCTATTACCCATTCGCCCTGAGAAAATTTATATATTTCTGTAAATGCTCTATACCCTAGAAAACTCCTTGGTTCACCACTCATTATCATATAATCACCAAATCCATCACATGCCATACCGAATTTACCATTTTCAAGCAACTCATCTGAAATTAACGTGTGGAGAACACCACCACCACCTCCTGTATAAGTTATCTCTGCTGGATTTTCATCGTCATCATTGGATTCAATAGTTATAGTACCATTGATAGATCCCATGATCCCTTCCATTGCAATCTGAAGTGTATAGGATTGTAAAGGTTCAATAACGACTTCGTTATCGAACAAGGGAGTCAGGTGTTCCACATCTGAGGTCACATTTGTGATTGTCAGGTCAGACATTCCCATATTGCTGATTATATGCGAATAATTTACAACGTTCCCTACATTCACAGCATCAAAATGCCTTGAAACCGGGTGTATATTAATTTCCTGATTGGCATCAACATTTGTAAAATCGAATACACCTCCTGCATACTCGGATATTTCCGTGTCTAATCGATAGGCACCTCCCACGAAGTGTGTACCGTCTGTACAGACAGATTTTCCTAAATACGCATGACTCTGTGGGTTGTCAGGTATGAGTCTACTCTGGAGAATGATATTATTACCATCATAATAATAGACATACATTGCCCCTGAATAATTATTTCCGTATATCCGATCAGCGGTAGAGCCAATAAGAATCGTTCCATCAGCAATAGAAACTGACTCAGCAAATCCATTATTTTCCAGTTCAACAGGAGATGTGATAACATCCACAAATCCCCATTCCTCACCTGACTTCTCGAATAAATAAACTCTATTATGGCTGGTAACAGCTGCCAGATCACCATCAATCTCAACAACTCTTCCGAAGCCCAGGCTGTTCCTCCGATATTCTTCCGGGACTTCTATCTTAAAGGATTGACTCCATTGTTCATTAACATTCTTGAAAATATATGCTGATCCAAGATTAACATAGTCGTCGTAATCATCATTTATTGAACCAGCAATGATATATTGCCCGGATATCGCAACATCATAGGCAAAATAATCTAATTCGGCATAATCATTCGCACGGATATGAGCCTGAGAATCCCACCAGGGTCCTTCATAGACATAAACATAAGCTGCCCCAGACTGTTGAGCACCAAAGCTCTCTCGATTGGCACCGGTCACCGCATAACGACCATCGATATCTACACCGCCTGAGGATAAATCTTCCGCGTTTGCTTCAAAATTATAACCACCATAAAATGAATATCTTCTAGCCCAGGTATCCTCTTCGTGACGTAGGAAGTGGACTGCCCCATTGGGTTGGAATCCACTCTCAGAAACAATAGTCCAATCACCATCAACAGCGACATCTGATCCCCAGCCATACCGTTCATCATTTGAACCACGTCTCATATTCTCATAAACCCAGCTCTGTCCGTTCCATTGGTAGAAATATACATAACCCCGTTGGTTTTCATCTTCAACCCATCCCCCAAAATTGCGATATCTCCTCATTGCAAGTGGAGCACCAACAACGAGAGTAGTACCATCTGTTGAAACACTGTTTCCATAAAGGTCATACGTTCTGCCATCTGCGGCGACAATCTGTTCTCTATCGTATGCAAACACTTGAATTGCAATCAAAGTGAGTAGCACAACCAAAGCAAAAATAATAAAGATTTTTTTCACAGTTCCTCCGGAAAGGGATAACAGGAATTGTTATCCCAGAATTTAATTAATTTCTAATATCTTTTATTAGGCAATCATTGTGCCATTAGAGCAAATTTTAGTATCTCCATAAACTCTTGTATTATATTGACATATGAGAGTTAAGGCATGTGATGCAGATCACACGATGCCCACTGTTGTTCAGAGTTATGTACACTTGAGTCGTACATTTTTCCAAATTCTTTTAGAAGTGTTGCCGGAACATGTTATGAATGTGGGTGTTAAGGTGTGTGTGTTGAGGGTGTTCATAATTATGTACAGTGTAAAGATATAATTTTACACTTTTTAATGTAGCAATGCTCAATCTGCTGTTCCGATGAGTCGAGTTAAATAATTTGTATTGATTTTATCATATTTCAAGTAAAGAGTGTTTAC
>CAYLYZ010000174.1:0-7745 GCA_964387885.1 uncultured bacterium
ATCAGAAAGTGATTTTGACAATGGATGTGGAATAACCGGATTTATAAACCGGTAATTAAAGGATTTCAAAGAGATAAAATATGAAGATCATTGAATATTCAGTAAAGAATCCACTTCTTGTCAACCTCTTGATGATAGGGATTTTTATCCTTGGTACCATGGCGTTAGTTGAAATGCCGCGAGAATTAAACCCGAAAGTATCCTTTAACTGGATTTTTGTAATAGTCCCGTATCCCGGCGCAGGTGCTGAAGAAATAGAGAAGAATATTACGATAAAGGTCGAGGAAGCTGTTGATGATGTAGATGATATAAATATGATTGCAGCAGAGTCGAGTGAAGGTGCAAGTTTTGTTTGGCTTACTTTTGAGGATATGCCCGAGGAAACCTTTCGCGAAAGACTCAATGAAGTAGAATCTGCCGTAAATAGAATTGACCTGCCCGAAGGTACATTAGACCCCATGATTCAGGACTTTGATTCTGAGGACTTCATACCGGTAATTTCTGTTTCGATTCTGGGTGATATGCCTGAGCGAGAACTCCAGAAATTGGCTGATGGTCTTAAAGATGACCTGATGGATATTAAGGGTGTATCTCAGGTTTCTCTTTCCGGAACCCGTGAGCGGGAAATATGGGTTGAAGTCAACCCACAGAAGCTCCTTCAGCACAATCTGTCTATGACTCAAGTCGTGCAGGCGGTGGGGAGCAGGAATATGAATCTTCCGGCAGGAGATATTAAGATTGGAAGAGAATCATACCTTGTCCGGACAATAGGTGAAATTGAATCAATCGAAGGATTTGGAAAAATAGTGGTCCGATGGGACCCGCGCGGTAATCATATCTACCTCGGACAAATAGCTCGAATTGAGGATGCATGGGCTCGTGCTTCCACTATAGCACGAATGGATGGTAAATCAGCGGCAACTCTTTCAATTGCCAGAAAGGGAAATGCTAATTCACTCGATATTATCGATCAGGTAAAAGTGGCAGCTGAAGATTATAGAAAGCAGCTCCCTGCGGGTTCTAAATTAGTGTTCACAAATGATACCGGGATCTGGATGAAGGATATGCTCGGAAAACTCCAGACTAATGCTTTTCTCGGTTTCATACTGGTAATGCTGATCCTGTATATTTTTATGGGATTCAGAAATGCTCTTGTAGCCGCAATTGGAATCCCAATAGCTTTTTGGACGACATTTTTCTTTATGAGTAAATCCGGTCAGACGTTCAACAGTAGTGCCCTGTTTGGATTAATGCTCGTTCTCGGTGTGGTGGTTGATGACGCTATTATTGTTGTTGAAAACTGTTTCCGACATCGACATCTCGGGAAATCCGCTTCGAAAGCTGCAGTTGACGGTGCTACGGAAGTATTTGCTCCTGTGATTTCAGCTACACTTACTACGGTCGCCGCATTTCTGCCATTAATGCTAATGACCGGTATCATGGGTAAATTCTTGCGTGTAGTTCCCATCGTGGTGTCCTTAACCCTGGCTGCCTCAATGATTGAAGTGTTCCTGATTGCCCCTTCTCATTTTACGGAATGGGCTGGAGGTCATGCAAAGCACACTCAGAGATGGTTCCGCAGACTTCGAAGGATTTATACTCATGCATTAGTTAGACTGATACGCAAGCGATACATGGTTGGCCCTGTAATTGTCCTTCTGGCTGTGCTCTTGGGGATGTTAATCCCCTTAGTAGGCAGCGAACTATATCGAGGTGATGAATGGTCCCAATTCTTCGTCTGGGTTACTATGCCTGCCGGGACTTCACTTGAAGAAACTGATCGTATTATAAAAAGGATAGAGCAATATACATCGGAATTACCTGAAGGGGAAGTCCATACCATTATAGGAAATGCCGGATTAAAACAGGTTGAGGAGGATTGGGTATATGCCGACAATGTCGGCCAGGTCATTGTTGACCTCGTAGAAAAGGAGTTTCGAAATCGGACCACCGAAGAAATTATTGGAGATCTCCGTGAAAGAGTATCGACAATTGAAGGACCTGTTAATATCAGACTCAAAAAGGCTTCAGGCGGTCCGCCGATTCCAAAACCGGTTGAGATCAAAGTTAAAGGGAAGTATCTTGATGAGTTACAAGAGGTTACTGACGCAGTAAAATCCGAACTTCACCAATTGCCCGGAGTATTTGAAATTAACGATGATTTCCAGATTGGCAAAAAAGAAATAAAGATAATTGTTGATGAGGGAAGGGCGGCTGTGCACGGGCTGACTGCAGCGATGGTTGCCATGGAGGTCAGATCTGCTATTGCTGGTGTTGAGGCAACAATTTTCAGGGATGGAGATGAAGAAGTTGATGTACTTGTGAAATTGGAAGGGGGAGATGATCTTGGATACGAAGGTATTCGAGGCATGATGATAATGACGCCCACAGGAGCAATGGTCAGACTTGACAACATCTGCAAACTTGAAGAAGGCCAATCCTTCTTTAAAATAAAGCGGTTCGAGAAAGAACGAGCGATTACGGTATCTGCAAATATTGACAAGAGCATCACCAACGCAATGAAGGTGAATGGATTAATTAAAGAGAAGTTCGAGGACATTGCACTGAGGTATCCCGGATATCGACTCGACTTCAGGGGTGAATTTAAGGAATTTGAGGATTCTTTCAAGAATCTCGGGAAGCTCTTTATTTTTGGCATAATACTGATCTTTGTTATCCTCGGAGCACAATTTAAATCGGTAAAACAGTCACTTATCATACTCATGACGGTGCCTTTCGCATTTATTGGATCCATGATCGGACTACTCGTTACCGGTAATCCATTTTCGCTAATGACGATGTACGGTATGGTTGCCCTTGCGGGAATTGCAGTTAACGACGCAATTGTTATGGTCAGTTTTATAAACAATAAACGGCGGAACGGTGCCGGTAAATGGAGCTCAATAATCGAAGCCGGCAGGATCAGATTGCGTCCGATCATCCTGACTTCGGTAACTACAATTCTCGGCCTGATGCCAATGGCAATTGGACTCGGCGGAAAATCGGAAACCTGGGGTCCGCTCGCAACTACAATTGTATGGGGACTGGCTGTAGCTACATTATTAACACTCTTCGCAATACCAACACTGTATTCAATTGCAGTTGACGACTCATTTGGTCTCAGGTTAATAACGGCCCGCATGAGAAAACCGAAAGCAGCAAAGGATTGATTTGAAATGCGCTTAATGCAGCTTGTTAGCCTGAAAACGGAATTATTCTGGAGAAACTTCAAGTTTCACGTCTTGATACCACTCAACCTGATCATCCCGATTTACATCTTGTACTACACTCACACTTTTCCATACCAGCGGATTTCGGAACAACCCGGAATGATTGCACTGATTTCAATTGCCAGCGTGCTGAACCTGTTTATTTGCACACTTCTCGGCGAGGAGATCAATCGTGAAGGATTCAGGGCATTGCTGTTCTCAGCTTTTTTTAACTATCTCGCCTTCACAATCCTGATGATCTGGTATTTCGTGACGATTAACAGCAAACAGCGAGTTGCTGAGCGAGATTCGCGAGAGAAAATGCGTCAGATGTTAAGGATTGAATAGCAGGGGGAGGAAATAGTTCTCCCCCCTTCTATTGAAGAGCCTGTCCTCGCGAAGGCGGGGAGAGGAATAAAAGGGGGGTTGTGTTTTTCGATCGTTTGAGCAGCCCGAAATCTTACTTGCCCTGCTCCGCTTGTGTAGCAGTACGTAGGTCGGAATCTCATTCCGACAAAACCCATGGTAACCACGCCCAATCTTCCCCCGAATAATCCCAATCAAACGGTTTCAAAGAACTGATTAATATGTATTATATATACATCTTATTTGTAGATAATATACAACATTATTCTGAAAAAGTCAAGTCTCATCACAGGGAACAAAAAGAAAGGGTGATACCATAAATTTCCGTCACATCGTCACACTTTTGGCGGAAAGCGTTTGTGGGTGGGGGATTGAGGGTGTGACGGAAATGTGACGGAAATGATGAAAAGTAACAGAAATAACAAAATAGTAACGAAGTGACGAAAAGGTGATGGAGTTGATGAAAAGTAACAGAAATCGCAAAAAAGTAACGAAGTGGTGAAAAGATAATAGAAGTGACGGAAAGTGATCAAGGGGGCAAGTTATCATGTTTTCAAGTTCCGTAGCCCGGTGTTCTCCGAACCCGGGGAAAAGCTCTTTATCGTCCAGACAATCTACTTTTCTTTGATTAAATCTTCTACTGACATATCAGCGGTTTTGAGAATTGATTTGAGGGTTTTAGGATGCAGTCATGTAGCCCGGTTTCTTGAAACCGGGGAATCACTATATGTAAAAGGAAATGACTGCCGTCTGATCTGGAAACAGTGAATCCGCGCTGCTTTAGAACGGATAAGATTTCTTTTGCGGCTATTCTGGGCAGTTTGGGCGTCATATCTCAATATCAACAGATGTCAGTGACATCATCTTTGGTTGAGGAATTGACTCTCCACATGCCAGCATATCTTCCACAATCAATTTCACAGCGCTGTGCAGGTTGATGAGGACTTCCTCATGGCTGTCACCCTGAACGTGGCAGCCATCCAACTCCGGACAATACCCATAGTAACCGTCGTCATCGTTTTCGATGATAGCAGCAAAGCGGTAATTCTGATGGATTAGATTCATGTAAACTCCCTGTAAAGGACCATTCATCTAATTATATGGAGATTTAGATGTAAAAGCAAGAATTAGAATCGTTAGTTTGATCAGTTTCGTAGCCCGGTGTTCTCCGCAATCGGCTTGCCGCTGTGACTGAAAGGAACAGAACCCGGGGAAGAGCAAGCACACCAAATTCACCCAATCCTCAAACCTTGTTGCCAGTAGTCTAACCGCCCGTACGGGTGATTCACGAATCACCCCTTCACATAGTTGGAGATGTCATCATCCTTATACTTGCAGAGTCGGGTGGCATTGTCTGGCTTGCCTACACATGTTTCTCCTGAGTACGTCGTTCCTGCCAAGAGCCTGTCCTCGACCTGATTGGGGACAGGAATCCAGAAAGTAGCCTGGCGTTCTCCGCAATTGCCTGAAGCCTGATCATACAGAATGTAGGTCGGAATAAGATTCCGACGAAACCTAAGCCACCCAAGCCCAAATTTCCACCGGAGAATCCACCCCCGCCAACCGCGTCAGAACCACACCGGGCGGGAGTTGCGAGAGCTTTATGAGTCAATCTTCCCGCCTAAAATGGATTCCAGCATTTTGGGTTTTTCGAGGACGCAGAAGAAGGTCAGGGCGAGTCCATTTCTTTTGTGAAGTTGTAGCGCGTTTGCGCGAAATCATCGGGGGATTGGGAGAATAGCCAGATACTGACACTGCGCGAGTATGACGGGCTTTAGCAGGAGTGTGCTCTCCGGGATAAGGGCTCACGAGCTACTTCACTAATCAGTCTAATTACTATATCCTGTAATTAAACCGTATATTTTACAGTCTTCCTTGAGTTGTTTAAGTGCCTCAACGAAATCACTAACTTCTGAAAATGCCACCTGTGTCAAATCTGGATTGTCATGATCAATAATATTCAATAGGTTCCCCGCTCCAAATATTCTTAATAAACAAGATTCATAGGGAACAATATCTGTTTCCTTTAAAACTCGTCGAAATCCTCTTTTTAAATTCTTATTTAAATCAGAACAAACAAATTCTCCAATATTGTATCGCCCATTTAATTGAAAACGCACACGAGTTTCAAGTTTGTTCGCAACTCGTTTTAGAAAATCCTCAAAAACCATTCTCAGCGGTCCACCTATCATCCGATATTCCCTCTCATTCAGGTGTTCAAAAATAAATTTCCAAGTGGGTTCAAGGCGTTCCGTTTCAGGTCCCCGATCCAAAGACCAACAAATCAATTTTAGTGATCTCCACTTCTTACCGATATTATTGGCACTTATCTTTGAAATGAAACCACTATGCCAATATTCATCATGCGTTGTGATAATAACTTGATAATCGGTGAATTCGCTCAATAGAAGTTCAATGATACGCATTCGATGGTCTTTATCATTACTCGAAATTACATCGTCCAGTACTAGCAGACTCCCAGGTTGATTGAACTTTTTCACAGATGCGAGATAAATGCACAACCCTAGCGAATCCAAGTGACCTTCACTCAGGTAGGTGCGTGGATCAGTAGGTGCTCCTGTGCTGTAAAAATCTATATCTATATTCAGACTTCCAGATCTTGATCCTCTTGTCGGAGTCAAATTCATTGAGGTTACGTCTGAGTTATCATCATCATTAACTTTATGCAAAAAATCGTAGTATCCAACAACATCGCTAGCAATTTCAGAGAGAATCCAATTTAGTGTTTTCTCCCTTGCATCTGTATATGCCTTTCGAATCCGGCTTGCTCGAGAAACTGAATTATTAAGTTGTGAAATTACTTTCTCAAGTTCTTTTACCTTTCCTAGATACTTCTTAATTGAGTTAATTATTTGAAATGCTCTCTCTAGTTGTGCATATGTTGGAGGAATAAGGTCAGCTTTTTCTTTGGACAACCGACATTTAATTATGTTAAATTTCTGTCTCCAAATATTAATTGTTTCAGGCACTGAGAGTATTAAGGGCTCTTTGCGGTCTTTTAGATTTTCTAAAAGTGCTTTTAATGAGCTTTGGATTTCCTCACGGAATTTTATTTCATTTTCAGTGTATAAATCAAGGTCACCTGATGAGGAATTGATATCACGTAGATATTCTCTAAGGACTATTCCAAATTTATTGGATAATTGACGCCAATTATCCCTTTTTTCCTTTAGCGTCTTCATTTGCCTAAGTCTATCCTTGAGCCTTTCGAAGACAACCGCATAACCTTCAAGTAAATCTTGTTCACATAGTGGACAAGATGAAATATCAGGATTTTTTTCAAAGAAATCCATACCAGTTTCTACGACATGTAATTCGTCGTAGTTTCCCATCTGCATTTTAGATGACTCCCATTCCGATGTAAAATTATTTAGTTGTTCAATATGCTTTGATATATCACTAAAATCGCGAGATGGAATATGATCGATAGCTCTTGTTAAGCTATCTGTTTGCTCACGTATCTTTGGCTGTCGCTTTTTGTTAAGTCCTTTGTGAATTTCATCAAGGTTGGTCAGGTCTTCTTGAAGCATTAATGAGTGGTTTTTAACTTCAACTCCAGCTCTATCAATAACCTGTAACCAAGTGTTTGGCTCGAAGTCCTCAATCCCAGCAGAGCACCTAATAAACAACTGTTTGATAGATGTTTGTACTCTTTCGAGATTTTGCATCAAACGCTCTTCCACGTCAACAAGGATTTGTTGTTCTTTGTCTACTGTTTCAATACCCAATAACGCAACCAACTCTGAATATCTCTTTTTTGGTTGCAGGTCAATGAACCTGAGAATCTGACTTCGTCTAAGAATAAATGATTCGGGATTCTTATGACTCTGGATGTAATCGTTGACAGCAGGTAAAGTTTCACGCGGTTTAATCTCACCTTTGAAGCTTCTGTGCAGTATCTCATTGGTCGGCATTAAAGCTACTTCCACTTTTGGCACAATGCTTGTTTTAATGTGTCTTACTGCTTTATCCAGCGAAACTGCTCTTCGACCTTCACCCTGATATTGGGATAGCCCGCCACTAAAAAAGAATTCAATACCTTCAACAATAGAAGATTTACCTTTGCCGTTTCCGCCACAGATAATTAGGTTTCGTCCATCCAGTTCACAGTTGTAGAATGGCAGACCTCGAAAACCGGTGAATTGAATC
>CAYLYZ010000175.1:0-7629 GCA_964387885.1 uncultured bacterium
AAAAGTGTCTTAAATTACGATCCCAAAATTCCAATTTCAACTGGGGCAGGACAATTCTTGATGGAAACACTATAACAATTGATTTAACACTTATTGCTCGAGACCTGCATTTAATGGTGCTTTCGCATTATTATTCATCAAATGTATGGAGTGATCTTGCTGCCGGTGTTTACAATGTTAATGTCTATCTGACCGTTTTGTTTCATGGCGAGGTTGAAAATCGTGATACGTTACTCACTGAAATGACAATAGGTGAATCTGCAGGTGTGAACAGGCGAGTTGAGAAACCACCAGTGGACTTCAATATCATTGAAATCTATCCAAATCCATTTAATTCCTCTACTGTGATCACTTATTCTCTTCCGGTTGCATCGGATGTATCGCTACAATTATTCGATGTTATGGGAAGTAGAATTAAAACACTGGTAAGGGATTATAAACAGCCTGGTAGCCATACAGTTGTGTTTGATGCTGATAACTATCCGGCAGGGGTATATTTTGCAGGATTTATCTCAGGCGAATTCACAACTTTTCGAAAGATAATGATAATAAGATAAGTTGGGATCTGAAATGTGATTGGGGCATTTTAAAACTGCTTTCAGTGGAATTAGATATCTTCCTGTGTTGCAGTCTCACATATAAGCATGATTGCACCCCTTTAAATGGTATCATGTCGACGACAAATAATTCAAAGGGATAGAACAGGTAATTAACATTTAATATGGTAATTATAGCATTTTGTAGGATTTACTAATGATTTGCTAACTTTGATCCTGGCAATAATCCTAGTTTTATCAGGTTATCATTCCTACGGGCTTTTGATTGTATTCACCCACAATTTCCTGAATCTCGCCAAACCTCTTCAATGCCAGCGGACAGGTCTTATCTTCACAGTCTGCTATAACTATCAACGCTTTCCATAGCGCCCAGCCTCGTGCCCTGTCCCAGGTGTCGCTGTCCAATCCTAATCGTTTTTTGAACACATCTCGACTCTCAGGCTCAAAAAACGTCCAGGCAATTACTAAATCGCAGGCGGGATCACCGATTCCCAATCCTCCAAAATCGATCACAGCAGTTAACCTGTCTTCTTTCAGTAGTAAATTGTCGGTACTCATGTCACCATGAATCCAGACGGGCTCATTTTGCCAGCGGGTTCTTATAGCTCTTTCCCAAATTCCGGTTACAGTTTTAACGTCAATATAGTTCTTTAGTTGTTTAATGGCTGACCTGATTTCAGTATCATATACATCCGGTGAAGCACCCCTGTAGAAATTGTGCTTTCCCGGTAAAGGTGCATCGGTTGTGTCAGTTCGTTGCAGTTCGATTAAAAACTGGGCGAGATCTGATGCAAATAAGTTCTTATTTTCATCTGACAATTCGTTTGGAACTTCTCCTTCAATCCATCGATATATCGACCAGTTGTAGGGATAGTTGCGTGAAGGCTTGCCCATGGCAAGAGGCTCAGGGATTTGAAAGGATAGGTGAGGAGCAAGTTTTTGCAGCCAATGCTGTTCTTTTTGAACCTGTGAGGCATACCTTTCGGCGCTGGGGAAACGGATCAGCATTTCTTCACTTAGGTGAAAGGTATAGTTATCCCAACCGCTGGATTCCACAGGTTTGATCGGCAGATCAGCCCACTGCGGAAATTGCTGTTTTATTAAGTCATATACGATGGATGTGGGTATGTCAATCCGATCCATTTTTATCTTTCTAAGGTTTGTATTTTGATGTGTAGATGCTCCGCTTAGAGTTGTGTACCTATAGACGTTCTTCTATGTTTTCTCTGTAATCCGTGCAGTGACGTTCAGGGTTTTGGATTGAAGTCAGAATATTGACGTAGCATTTCATGATCTTTTTAGATTATTTTATAGAGTTTACAAAACCGAAGCTTTTCGTTAATAAGTTCCACCTTCGTCCTTTGCACTTCGGTGTGGAGGCCTTCGCTTCACTCTTAGGAAGAAGCGAAGGCTTGTGGAGACGCCGGGAATCGAACCCGGGTCCGGTGATAAGGTACAAAAACCTTCTACAAGTTTAGTCAGTCATTTCCTCAAACTATCCTTTAAAAGGAGTCCTTTGAATCTTGGCAAGGAGGGGCGCGGATTGACATGCTTCCCAGTTGCCCAGCCGCGTATGTCCTGCCTCACAACCCACGGCGTGAAGTTCGGCAAGGACTGCCTGATTGAAGCTCGACACCACAGCGGCAGCCGTCTGTCGGTGGAGCATGCAGCTTAATTAATTAAGCTGCGAGTGCGTACGAATAATTATCGTCGGCAATTAAGTTTTTACAGCCTTTTTAACGAGGTTACTGTGATCCCCGACTTGCGAGTTTAAGCCCCTGTTATCCCCGTCGAAACCGATCGTCCCCATTTTAGCATTCCTGCAAACGCAGAGACGCCTGAGCTATTGTTAATAAAGTACACTATTCCATTTGAATTGTCAAGAACTATCTGAGATGTATAACCTTCCTTATATCAACCCGTCCCGCTTGTTTGAGAATCATAAGGTAGGTGCCCGATGTCAAATCCCCGATGTCTACTGTCTGCTTGTAGTAACCGGCGTTCCTTGTACCTGAATAGACTGACTGCATGTGTCGCCCATTCAGGTCATATACATCAAGAGTGAACTCCACCGATTTATCAATGTAATACTCTATTAATACCTCATCATTTGCCGGATTCGGGAGAAGGGATTTAATCCCATAAGTATAAATCCTTTCACTCCCATGTAGGGCTGATAATTCATCCCAGGCAGCACCGGTCAGGTAGATTTCAAAATCTTCCCGATCATAAGATATGGCAATTGTACCCTCGTATGGCATTTCGAACCAGGGAACAAAGGTTACTCTTACTATAATGGAATCACCGGGCTCAAGTTCAAGATCTCCTGAATTATCGGAAGTGAAAGCTCGACCCACAGGACTGCCAATCTCTACTGCTGCGCTCTGATTACCATTATTCCGAACAATCAAATCCCGGCGAGTTCGGCTGTCAACGAGTACATTACCGAAATCCAAAGTATCTGTTGATAAGACCACGAAAGGTCCGATAATTCCACTGCCATACAAAATAATTCCGACTTCACCGGCTTGATATTGCGCCCTGAGGACGGTCGCAAAATCCCCATCTTCGTCTGGTGAGAAACTCACTGGAAGGACAAACGATCCGCCCGGTGCGAGTTCTCGATCCGCAACAACATCCCAGGAGAATACATCTTCTTCTGAAGCTGGAATATCAACTACAGCAATTTCATCTCCATTATTCCTGATGGTTACTTCTGCATTTACGACATCGTTAGCGAGAACTTCTCCGAATGCGATAGTATCCGGTGATGCAATCAGCCGGGGTTGCCCGAAACCGAACCCGGTAAGTGTCACAACAAACTCATCGGTTTGGTAAGAAACCGGTATCGAAGATATCACCTCGCCATATCCTGCAGGATCGAACCGAACTTCAAGTGACATCGAACCTTCAGGCTCAATCTCCTCATTCACAAACGCCTCCCAGTTGAATGGATTGTCACCGGATTCGGGAATGTTGACTGTTGCAGGCACATCACCAGTGTTATTCAACACCAATTCCATGACATCACCCCGGTTAACACGCACTCTCCCGAAATGTAGTGTGTCTGATTCGGCTTCTACTACAGGACCCTCTACTCCGAATGTTCTTCCTATCAGCCTTACCTCAGCATTACCTCCATCGGAAGCTATTAACAATTGGTCAAAGTAGAGGCCTGGTTCCTGCGCATCAAATACAATTGATAATTGCACTTCTGCATCCGGTTCAACGATTATCTGTTCGTTCTCATTATCAAGAAGAAATTCTTCACCGACATCGAATTCAACCGGTTCAACTGTCAGGTTAGCGAAACCGGTATTACGGATTGTTATTTGTCTTACATCCGGTTCATTGGGCTCCAGCTCTTCAAACTCGAGGATTAACGGCTCAACGACCATCATTGGAACTTCCTCTCCTCCGAGGATTGAGAACGGTTCTTCATTTATTTCGATAACGATCTGGTCTTGATATCTAAGTGCAAATCTTACGTAGCAGTTTTCTGAGTTAACGTTTGGTCTTTGCCATTGAAATCTCCCCCCGGGTGTGAAACCCGATACTAATTCAACCCAGGGTCCATCAGCGCCTCGGATACTGTAGTGCAGATCTATCTCAATTTCATCAACAGCGATGTCACCCGGAAGCTCACATAACCAATCAATAAATCCTGCTGAGTTTGCAGCATATCTTTCGTTTCCATCAGGTTCTACAGGAAATATCGCCAGCTCTTCGGCCTCACTCGTTTCACGCAGTACATGTATGAAATTCCTGCTCGTCATGAATCCAGTCGATATTTCGACGAGAGTTACAATATCAGGTTTACCATTATGATCAATATCCCCCCCTGCCCTGAGAGCCTGTGGTCCCATAAAGTTTTCGTATTGAACTTCATAATCCAAATTCCATCTGTCGTCTCCATCCGGATCCTGCAGCCAGACCTGAATACCGCCTACTCCAGCGGTAACCAGATCGACAATCCCATCCATATTCATATCACAAAGATCCGTATGTTTATAATAATCCGCAGCATTCGGGAGGTTGTCAGATTGTTCTATCCAGCGGTTATTTTCACCATCCCAACTGAACACCTCAATACCATAATCTGCATTTATAAACGATAGATCATCATCACCGTCACCATCGATATCCTCGAGATCGATACCCATAATGCCCAGTATCCCGAATGTCGGCAAGCCGTTTAAAGGTGCCATTTCGAAGTTGCCCTCACCGTCCCCGAAGTGAATTGATCGATTTTGGAGGGACGCAACAAAATCGAGGTTTCCATCACCGTTTATTTCTCCGAAGACAAAGTGTTTGTCCGAGTTATTCCGTCCGAAATGGTAATATATGTCCTCCCATGTTCCGTCCCCGTTATTAGAATAGAGATGGAGTCCGGTTCCTGACCCGAAAGAATTGGATCCGATATCAAGCAGTCCGTCGTTGTCTACGTCCCCGAAATCGGTGCCGAACATACCATACCAGTCATCGTTTCCGCGAGGTTCCGCCAATCCATCATCGTATGGCTCCCAGTTCTCACCCGTCCCGTCACCGAGCACAACTTCAATCATCTGGTTACCGAAATCATCGTTAGTATAAGGATGATGATTTGCCTGGCCTACATCCCAGTTGCCGTCGTTATTGACGTCACCTATAGCTATCCCTCCATAACCAAAGTCACCGTTCATGTGAACCGTCCATTCCCCCTGACTATTTCCGAAGAAAACCATAATACCGTGCTGGTTAGTATTGACGCGTGGAGAGCCATGGTCACCGATGGAAAGGATATCGACGTTGCCGTCGTTATTTATGTCGGCAAATTCAAACTCGGTACATCCTCCCTCAAACCGGATTCCACCAAGACCCTGTTCGGAAGGTGTGTAATCAACGGCGATGATAGTAATCGGAAGAATTAAAAGCAGAAGCAGTGCAAGTGTATATTGGATAGAGCACATGTTGTTAGGAAGAACGAAGTGACAAAGCAATCTCTTTGAGATATGGAAAAGTTGAGAATGCTTCACTTTGCTCGCAATGACGTGGGTATTATTATCATAAAGCAACATTGTAAATCTCCTCAGGAATCAAGTGACGAAAGAAACAGGTATTGTACAGATCAAAATTTTCAATCTAACAAGTATCAGGACATTTGGAACTTGCCTTAATTTGCATAATTTGCAATCTTTCATGTGGATTGTCAAGTATGTTTAAGGGTGAACTAAACTGGAATGGGCAAAATGGATGTCGAGAAAGTCAGTTTGGTACAAATCGGCAGAGCTGTCACACCATATACACGTCAGGAGGGAACTCCGATTCAGCCCTGGAGAGATGAACCGGTCGAAGCCTATATTGAAATTTTCCAGGAATTTCGTGAAGGCTTAAATGACCTTGAGCGTTTCGATCGAATCTGGTTGCTGTCATTGTTCCACAGATCATCTGGTTTTAAGTTAAAGGAGATCCCATATCGCGATAATGTCCTGCGAGGTCTGTTTGCAACCCGTTCACCGCGCAGACCAAACCCGATTGCATTGTCACTGGTGAAGGTTGAAACAATTGACATTGCTGAGGGAATAATCCAGGTTAAAGGCATCGATCTGTTAAATAACACACCAATCCTTGATATCAAACCCTACGTTCCTCAATTTGAGTCCGTTCCCGATTCTTCAAGTGGATGGCTTGAGGATGGAAACGATACTCGAATTGCTGATGACAGATTCGAAAAACTGGTCTGATGTCCAGGAAAGAAAAAACATATCGCGTACCGGTTGGAACAGTTGAAACCCGGTTAACCGACCGTGGATCAAAATTCCTTTCCCTTTGCACGCCAGCTGCTGATGAAAAGGAAGCGATGGAAATACTTGCACTGCGCAGTAAGCAACACCACGACGCAAGTCACCACTGCTACGCCTTTCGGGTTGGTGATCCCAACTCGCCTCACGAAAAATATTCCGACGATGGTGAACCTTCAGGAACAGCCGGACGACCAATTCTCGATCAGATTCGAGGAAAAGGATTAGTGGGGGTAATAACAATTGTTACCCGCTGGTTCGGTGGTACAAAACTCGGTAAAGGCGGACTTGTCCGAGCGTATGGAGGGTGTGCAGCGGATGCATTAAATCAAGTCAAAGTTGTTGTTAAACGTCCGATGGCGGAGGTCGTAATCAGGTGTGATTATGACTTGATCGGATTGGTTGAGAAGCACGTCGCACAGTATGAAGGCAAAGTTAAAAGTGGTGAATATCAGGTGGAAGTAGTTCTGAAAATACACCTTCCGGAAATACATGCGGGTGAACTAAAGGATTGTTTGGTGGATAGGAGTTCGGGACGGGTGATATTTGAGAGGTGTGTGAGTCTACCATAGGACTGGTTCTCCAGGCGTCATGTTTCTCCCGGGGAGTATAATGCGGGGATTTTAATTTCAAACTGGACTAATGGTTTTTGTTTTTTAATAGCTGTTAGTAATCTAAAGTAAACAAACAGAAACTACTCGGGATACTCAGAAAAACACATCATATATTGCAAATTATAATTAATCTTACTAATATTTACAGACCCAATCCTGACGTGATTAAAATTTGTCCACTATCCCCAAAGGAGTAATTATGCGTAAATTAGTTTTTAATCTGTGTATTTGTTTTTTTATATTTTTTGTGCCTATGGCCCATTCTCAAATCCAGGAAATTGGCTCGATCGATACGCCTGGATCAGCATACGGAATTGCAATCTCAGGGAATAATGGTTACATAGCCGATAGAGATTCAGGATTAAGAATAGTTGATATCAGCAATCCCAATGATCCTGTGGAAATTGGTTTTTGGGACTCTCCTGGCTTAGCTAACAGCGTCGCATTACAATCAGATTATGCCTATTTGGCCGATGGTGATAGTGGGTTTTATATTATTAATATCATCGATCCCGGAAATCCTGTTAATGTCGGTCATTGTAATACTCCGGGACACGCAACAGATGTAGCTGTTGATGGTAATTATGCATACATAGCTGATGGAGTCACCGGTTTAAGAATAATAAATATTTCTGATCCATTTAACCCATTTGAAGAAGGATTTCATGAGCTCAATGA
>CAYLYZ010000176.1:0-7093 GCA_964387885.1 uncultured bacterium
CCCAATGCGCAGAATACACCCCCACCAAATCCATCTTCGACTGTATTATTTGCTATTAATGTATTTTCAATTCTTGGATTTGAACCTCCACTAACATGGATTCCACCACCATATCCAGCATCTCCCCCATTGTTGGGATTAATGTTGTTTATCACTTTTAGATTTACAAGTCTTGAGTTTGATACATCAATTCTGATTCCTGCACCACCTCGATTACCAGAACCATTTTGAATGGTAAATCCGCATAATATCGGATTGCATCTTGTTATAATGACAACAAGTTCACACCTGCCTCCATCGATTATTGTTGAATCGACATAAGCTGTGTCACCTGTTGTCAGAAAAAGGCTCGCTAAAGTGATATTGGTATTCTCAAGCATTAAGTTTTCGCGGTACTCTCCCGGTTGAACCAATACCGTGTCCCTTTCCTCAGCTGCATCAATTCCAGCTTGTATAGACTGATAATCAGCAGGTATATTTATAATATCAGCTCGAACTCCTGAACAGGTGGTAAGAATAATTAAACCAGCAGTAAAAAACGACCACAGTATTTTATTCAAATAACTCATCATTCCCCCTCCCCTCTCAAACTGAAAACAGTAACCCCATCTACCCGAAACTCGAGATCTCCTTCTAAAATCATAAACGCTTCTGTTTCGATTTCAAGCTCCTGATCCGCATCCCAGAAACGGAATGACATTGCTTCGTTTTCGCGGAAACCGTCGATTTCATCTGTGGTCTCGTCGTCACCATTGGCTGCGAAGCCGATCAGGTAGCCGACATCTCTGACGGTTACCGCCCCGGCACACAGGTTACCAGGGGTGAAAACTCCAATCTCATCTCCGGGTTCAAGGGGGATATCGTTTATTGCCGCGCTTTGAACCAGCAACAGGTGACTTGTGCCGGTTAAAACGAAATCCCATTGGTGGGCGAGTATATATATAGGATCGTTTGACATTCCTTCAGCAATATTCCCGGCGCGGTCTGTAAAGTTGACGGTTAGAAGACCATTGTGGATGTAATCACCGGATCGAACGGTGTATCTGCCCGTGTAGTATCCGTTGCCAGCATCATTCAGCTCATGATTCTGGACTACATCCGGAATTGAAACAGTGGCGGAACCCCCGGTTTCGGCTCCTGCTGCATCATCGCTCATCTTCAACTCAAAGCTGATTATGTCGCCCACATAGTGGGGATTTCCGTGGTCTGATGTCCAGGTGAACGATTCTATTTCTGTTTGGGTGTCAATTGCTATTTCATCAGTGGCAGCGTCAGTTTCGTAAAACTCGTTTCTGAATCGGGCATAGACCGTCCTGATTCCGTCTCCGGGCGTCAAAATGAACGGACATTCCTGAGCATAAGCCTCCCAGTTTGAATCGGAAAAATCTTCAGCTTCCGAAACCTGCATTTCTAAAGCACTGACACCGGGCATCGACAATCGCAAGTTCAAATCAGGTGTAAATTCTTCTCCTTCATTGATTGATATTGCTGGAGTCATTATTGCAGGTCGAATACTGTCGGATACGACTTCTGAGATGATCTCAAAATCGTTCCTGATTCGCGCATACAGGATCTTTACATTTTGACCGGTAGATAGCTCGAACCGGGCAGAAGGAGAGTATGCGGTCCAGTCAACATTTTCAAATTCGGGCTCTTCCGATAATTGTATCTGCAGGTTATCACCGTTACCATTAAAGTTGAGATCAACCTGCCTGTATGCTGTGCAGCCATCTCCATCCGGATCTTCGATTTCGATTACCGGGTTGATCGGCATTGGGTAAATCGAGTCTGAGATTACTTCCGAAGTATCACCCGGTGTGAAAATTATACGGGCATAAACGGTTTTGATTCCCGGACCTGTGGCGAGCGTCCATTGAATTATGTGTGCAAAGTCTTCCCAGGCTGCATCAGCAAAGTCAACGGTGTTTGAAAGCACTATTTTTTCTGCCTCGAATGCGGTGGTTCTGATTGAAACATCACGCGATGGTGTGTATATAACAGGATCGGCTTCAATGACGATTGACGGCGTTGAGTAGATTATGGCCGGATTCACAGCAGTCACACAGTTTCCATAGAGATCAAATATCCCGACGATAAAATAAGTATACCGGTGAGAATTGCTGATATCCTCATCGAAGTATGTTGTATCTGTCGCTCGGACGATATCCAAAGTCTGAAACTCCTCATCATCAACCTGCCGTAGTATATTGATACTAATCAGTATTGGCCATTCAACCGGCTGCCAGGTCAGGCGTACACCTTCCGGCACAAGTTCAGCCTTCAATTGAAAAGGATCACCGTGAGTTTCAGGATTGTAGGAATCGAAGGGATGGGTGCGATTTGGAGATTCTGGTGTGTCAAGATCGCAAGAGGTGAGCAGGATGAGGCAAATGAAAAGTGAAATCCCGGATTTCCAAAAGAGAAAGAATGTGATGTTTCGTTTCATAATATCATATATCATTGTAAATCAGTTGCTTATGTAACATGGCTTTAACTGACAACAGTAAAATCAGCATCACTTTCATCAAAAACATTCGGATCATCACTTTTCACGATTCGTATCCTTAAATCACTACCTGTTCTTCCCCAAGCTTGAGTCATGTTAAATTGACCGTTATTCTCTGTTCCATTTACAATAACATCACGAGGTGTTCCCCCAGAATAGAGTATGATATCAACAATACCAATTACACTGCCCGGTTCCCACCTTATAATGACATCATTATAACGATCAAGAATCTCCCCCCCATTTGGAAATACAACTCTTAATTCTTCTTGAGGTGTTGTTATAATTATTTCATTCGAGTAACCGGAATAACCAGCGTTATTGAAAGCTCTGATTTGAAATGAATACGTTGTTCCTGGATTCAATCCAATATTGTTAAAAACCTCCACATTCGCTCCGACCTGTTGTATTTCTGCCCATTCTCCTTGAGCTCCGGTCTTTCGCTCGATTTTAAACCAGTCTTCATTGTTGGAGTTATCTTGCCATGTAAGGTTTATTTGTGTTTCAGAAGCAGCTCGTGCCGTAAGATTTGTCGGTGTAGCAGGCGGTCCTTGTTCGGTAGTTGCAGATGCTTCATTGGTATAGTCAGTATCCCCAACCTCATTAAATGAATTAACTCGATAATAATAGGTTGTATTGGAAGCAAGACTTTCATCTTGGAAATCAGTTACATTGGGATCAATACGTTGAATCGCAGACCAATCTCCATCTGAATCTGCACTACGTTCAATACTGAATCCATCCTCGTTATATGAGTTGTCTTTCCATAACAGACTTATTTTATTCATCGAAACTGGTCTGGCTTCAAGGTTTGTAGGTGATTTCGGTAGACTCTGAGATGTGTCGGTGAATGTATGCACAAGATTTGAAGAATCAGAACTCCCGTAATCGTTAAAAGCTTTCACAAAATAGAAATATGTCGTTAATGGAGTTCTATTCTGGATATCTACATAAACCACATCAGATTCCGTTGATAAGATTAAGTTGAAGTTGCTGTCACCGTCTGTTTTTTCGAAAATGTCAAATCCATCCTCATTTCCAGACATATCCCGCCAATTCAGTCCGATTTCAGTCTCTGAAATTGCCTGAGCACTCAAACCTTCAGGCGGACGTGGACGATTTGGATTATTTGCATCCCAAGGATTATAAATCTCTGGAGCATCCGGTGTGCTGAGGTCACATCCCCAGAATCCAGCTAATCCAATAATCAAGGCTACAATGATTGTCTTTATTTTCATCATTTACTACCTGTAGTTGAAATAAATCTTGACACCAACTTCACCATACCCAATCCCTGGTGACACAAATGGAGCAAATTTCAAGTCTGCACCAAGTTCGTCACCCCTGGAAATGGGTCTTGGTCCTCCCCCGAAAAACCACGCATCTAACAATTGTATACCATAAATACCGATTGCAGAATAAAGATAGATATCCACTTTGCTCTGCGCGTCATTCATAGACTCAATGGCATTGTTCATGTTGGCGAAGTGCTTGTCGAAAGCCTCCTGAGTTGATGCAAGAAGGTATGCCTCTTGTTCAGAATTGTACCGGTTTTTCTGGTCTGCGTGTTCTTGAGTGGCATCATAAGTCATATATAAGGCTGCCAAGAAACCCGCAGCAAAGATTCCACTGCGAACGTACTGTTCTGACCGATACTGCCCTCCACCGGGAACAGCCAGTGAGAGCAAACAAGCTTGCAACCTGCGTTTTTTCCATTCCTTTGTGCCGGTGGTTCCAAGCGTTCTTGAGTATTCTGTTACCTCCTTGTGTCTGACAACGACCTGATCTATCTGGATGTCGTAGCCTTCTTTTCGCAATTCGAGAGTGTGCTCGCCCGTTGGCAAATCCTTTATTACACTCGGTGTAAATTTTCCGGTGTTCCTGCCGTTCAGGAATATTTCTGCTCCCTGCGGTTCTGTCGCAACGTCGAGATGACCTGTCTTACGAATCAGTTCCGGTTTCAGTTCCTTTCTGTCCCCGAGGGCAAGACTAACTGCAGTTTCGTAAGTCTCGTAAAGGTCTTTTTCGATGCGCAGATTGTATATTCCCGGATCAAGTACCCAATTTCTGACTGGTGTCTGTTGCGGTTCTTTATCACTGTCTATCAACGTGACCATTGCACCTTCGGGGTCGGTTATAACCGAGAGCCAACTGACACTGGATCGGAGCGGGAATTCGTGTTCAGAATGTTCTCCATCCCAAACGGTGACTGTAGTTTGTTCAGGAAAGTAATACTCCCTCTCAAGTCGGACGACATGTTCCCCTGATAACACCTCATCATGTCTCCGGATTGGTGTCAATCCCCATTCTTCGCCATCGACTGTAACCATCGCTCCGGCAGGATCAGATTTAATCGACACCATACCGTACTGAGGCTTCAGCTTGAATGTCCTGATGAACTCACCGTCGAGTTCCATCTGAAATGTCAGGGTGGTGTCGTAATACAGAGGCTTGGAAAGTTCGAGTTCGTAACTGCCGACGGAGAACTGCTCGCGCACGAATGGGGTTTTCCCGATCTGCCTGCCGTCTATCCGAACAATAGCGTCGGAAGGATCGCTGTTGATAATGAGCTTTCCGAAGTTGGGGACAAGTTGGAAGGTTTCCTGCGTGTAGTCGAGCGATTTCACTTCGATGGTTTTGCTCTGCGGCAGGTATAAATCCAAACTGACTTCGACCTGGTAGCTTCCCGGCTGGAGGTTTTTGATGGTTACCGGAGTCTTACCGCGTTCCGCCTGGTTCAGGAAAACGGTCGCGCCCTGCGGCTGGCTGTCGATGTACATCTTTCCGGGTTCTTCGACATCCCATGCCACAGATTTACTCACTGGAAAGACTACATCCTCCTCAACCACCTGCCCGGCTTCAAGAACAAACGTCTTCTGCCAGACTCGCCCACCCGAATTAAGCCGGATCGTATGCTCACCCGAAGATGGTCTGAAGCTCATATACCCCATAGAGAAATCAATCGGAGCGACCCTGTTATCAATATCCCCAATCACAACCTCACCATCCGAAGGCACATAATTCAACCGAATCGTCGGTCGGTTCTCATCATAGAAACCAAAACGATCACTCTGGAGCCGAACTTTATAGACTTTTCCCTTGGCCATCTGCTCCGGAATCTTATACGTCAATGGCAGATAACCTTCCGAAGCAAACGTCACGTGCCGTTCCCGGAAACTGACATAGAAATAATACACCCCAGCCGATTCCTTATCGCGGTGATAGACCTGAACGTCAGTCAAGTTCACATCACCCTGAACATCGCTCTCGACACGCAGGACTGCACATAAGTCAGCGTTCATGTCCTTGTATGGACGTACTATGCCGCGCATGTCCATTGAGTCTTCTTCGAAGTCGAGGACTTTGAATTCGGACGCGAAAGACTGCGAAATTATAATAAAAACTGTGAAAATAACGGTGAATTTGTGCATTTTACTTTTCTTGTGTATCCTTTACAATTATTCTCTTGCATAATCCGTTCAATCCGTTTTGGATTATTTGAATCATAAAAGGGTAAAATTCCTAATCCAAGACCTCGCAAGGTGAAATCCAAGATTGTTGTTCTTTTTCGACGGATCGTTGTTGCGATTCTCTGATCGGTAGTTGCTGATGCCGTTGTTCCAGCAACCAACCGGTAGACCAAATTGGATCCTTAATGTCTGTAATTCCAAATTTAATCGAAAATCAAAAATCTTTTGTGATATTTCAAAAAATTGAAGATGGGTAATTTCATTTTCTTTCCTGAGATTTTTTGTTACTTAGAACTTTTTTCTCTTACAGTGGGAAGAAACTTCATCTTAAACCATTTGAACGCAAGATAAAAGGTTAATAGTACTATGGTAAATTCCAAAATGAGGAATATTAACCCGTCCCAAAGCTCCCTTTTTGGGGTACAGGTTGCGATGTACGATCGACAGATACGAAAACCGATGAAGGTTCTATGGAGGTTCGGACGGTCCCAGTCGCGTATGGCAGACCCACAGCTCCAGGAATTGACGTCCCAGGCACCGCCCCGCAAAACACGGAGGTGTGAGTCACCACCAGACTTCCATGCCCTGCCATCGTCAGGTGCACCGTTGTAATTGCTATGCCAGATATCCTCACACCATTCCCAGACATTGCCGTGCATGTCATACAAGCCCCAGGCGTTCGGTTGTTTCTGCCCAACAGGATGCGTTTTATTGCCTGAATTCCCATCATACCAGCCAACACGATCCAATTCTGAATTCCGATCTTCACAGTAAAATCTGGTGGTCGTTCCTGCACGACAGGCATACTCCCACTCTGCCTCAGTGGGTAAACGGTAGTTATTCCCCGGATCAAGTTGATTCAACTTCTTGATGAACTCCTGGCAGTAATCCCAGGACACACTCTCAACAGGCAAATTATCTCCCTTAAAATTCGAAGGATTGCTACCCATTATTTCACACCACATCCTCTGAGTTACCTCTGTCGTCATCATCTGAATACCGCTGATCGTTACTCTATGAACCGGTTCATTAAAAGATAAGCCATCATTCGATCCCATCATAAAACTGCCACCAGGAATCTCCACAAACACAATCCCAGGCAAAAATCCCTCATCAC
>CAYLYZ010000177.1:0-7073 GCA_964387885.1 uncultured bacterium
GCGGCACCTATAGTGAAATTAGAAATAATAAGCTAGAAGGTGCCGAATTCGGAATACTTTTTCAAGGCATGGTCATCGGTACTACTACCTTCGCACCAGCGAATTTCAAGATAATGAGTAACATTCAATGTGATGCAGGTAACACCGGTTTCTATATCGAACGCCATGGCGATTTAAATACGCTCCGCCCGTTGTTTGCCTGGAATAATATCTTTTACGGTAACGATGAGAACGGGATCTTTGTTGATGAAGATGCGAGAGATATCTATGACGAGATGTTCAGTAACAATATTATCGCTAATAATGGAACCTGTGGTATAGATATCGAGAATGATAGTGATCCCGATTTCAATAACAACGGAGTTTACGATAACGGTGAAGATGATGACGAAGATGGTATTGGAGATAACCATTTTGAAGGATGTGAAGGAGTAGCGGCAAATACTGTAATAGCGTTCCCGGAATTTGTTGATCCGAATAACGCAGTTCGGAACAGTCTTGATTTCCATCTTTTCTGGGATTCTCCCATGATCAACAGAGGTTTGGTTGGTAATGATCCGGCAGGTGTAGGTACGGCAGATCCCACAATATTAGTTGATATCCAGCATACGGCTAATGTTGATAAGGATGGCACTTATAATGACATTGGTGCATATGGCGGTTGGTCAGCGGCTTCATATAGTTATGATCCTTATTGTCGCATTGACGATGAAGTTGTCGGCGGACACGCGAAAAACCTGTTCCACAATGATAATCTACCAAACGATGCCATTGGTGGACGTAACAGTCTCGAAGAAGATTATTACCGTGTCTATTGTGCAACCTACAATGTTCCCGATGATGAAGTTTTAACCATTGACGACGGTGTTTTCATTGAACACCACGATTCTGTGACACCCAAACTTGAGGTTGCCGGGCAGATCAACGCTAACGGAACAATAAACAATCCAGTTGTATTTACTGCTTATGATCAGGACGATCCATGGTACAAAATTAAATTCACAAGCACTGCTGACTGGGAAAGCACGTTTGAATACACAGATATAAGCTGGTCTGAATATGGACTGTCTATTGGATATGTTAATGGAGGTCCGAATCCTGCGGATCGTCTGCAGGTTGAAAACTGTTACATTCATGACAATGTACATAATGGGATTTTAATCGCTTATTCTGAAGTTTGTGTTTCTGGCACTAACGAAGATGATTCGATATGGAATAGGATCACACGTATTGAGGATCCTGCTGCCACTCCTGTGGCAAATGGAATAGAGATTATCTCAACTGTTGCAGGTGATGTTCTAATAGATGGAACAAAAATTGTAGATTGTGGGAATACCGATGAAGATGATATTTTTGATTTATGCGGATTGGAACTTTTCTCTGCGAATGTTGAATGTCGAGATGTTTACATAACTGGCAGCGGAAACACAGGAATATACAGTATTCTTAGTGACGCAGATTTAATTGTAGACGACGATGACGATGCAAACGACATTTTTGATAATGGTACAGATGTGAACGCCGCAGACGGCAATGGTGCTGAAATCTATGCTGATTACAGTTCGGATATTGATGCAAATGGGACGATGAATGGCGAGAATCCCGTTGCTGGAAATGATATTCATGATCACGATGAAGGTGATATTAGGGCTGGATTAATGGTTTTTGCAGATAACACAACTACGGTTGATGTAAGTCAAGTGTGGTGGGAAGGTGATGATCCCACAGTAGCACCTGAGGACTATTTTGACGATGAGACGATGGTTACTTATGATGATCTTCGTGCTGAAGAGAATGAGTGGGATGTAGATAATATTACTGATTTCAACAGAGGAAAGCAAGAATTCAGAAATGGAAATTATGAAGCATCCATTCGGTTGTTAACTCGATACATCTCGCAAAATTTTGAAGAGGTCGAAGCTCAATTTGCCGCTGAGTATATCTTTTATTCTTACTGCAAACTGGATCAGGATTTTACTGATCTGCGTAGATATCTCTCTGGATTATTGGGTCGGTATGAGGGCACTGTTCTATACGAATATGTCAGATTGCTAATCCCCAGGATACTAATTCAAGAGCGTGACTTTGTGAGTGCTTATGAAGCTTTTAGTAATCTTGCTGAAAATGGGATAGATGCTCGCGAACGTGGATTAGCCACCATACTGGCAATGACGCTCGAAGAGGTTCTTATTGAACGGCAGGAAATCCAAAGCGGAGGTTGTGTTTCTTCTGAAAAGGCTTTTACACTCGCGAAACGACGTATTCTTGCTAAAATTGCTTCATTTGAGGAGGATGAATCAACTCTCGCTCCCGAGACGTTTGAGATCACCTCCGCTTATCCTAATCCATTCAACTCTAAAGTGAAAATTCAATATTCTCTGGGAACAACACAGGATGTTTCACTGAAGATATTCGACCTGTCGGGAAGGCTTGTTACTGCTTTACACGATGGTGAGGTCATATCTGGACAACATAACGTTACATGGAATGCAATTGATGTCTCAACAGGAACCTATTTCTGTAAACTTGCAGGAACCAGAGAGGAACACTCGAGGAAATTAGTACTTGTCAAATAAGTTCTTTCATGTTATTTTAAATAGTGGCACTTATTCTCCAAAGCTGCCACTATTTCCTTTTTCATGAAACATGAGAAATTTATGAAAACTCTGAAACTACTGCTTTGCATCCTGGTTTTCTGGGTGTTCACTCTGTCTGCCTCCAACTGGAACATTAATCATATTAATGACGTATTTATCTCTGATGAAATTTCCGAAATATGTGTCTTTGACAGCGTTGCCTACTTCTCAACGACATATGGTTTGGTAAAGATGGATGTTGCTGATAGGGAAAATCTACAAATTCTTAAAAGATTTCCAAAGAAATTTGAAATATGTGAATTGACGAAACGTGACACCCTTTTATTTGTTGGTTACAAAACAAATGACATTCTTGAAATATACAATTTGTCAAACTCATCTATTTTGGATAGGATAACTCAATATAATACCGATGGTCGCATAGGTGGCACGTATTTTTGTGATTCAAATTTATTTCTAAAGAACAATCAATATTTACACCTCTATTCAATTAACGATATTCGAAATCCCGTGCATTTAGATTCTATCAGGGGAGGTGGGTATAGTATTGATTTTTTTGAACATTTCGCATGTATTGCTTCAAATGACTACCTGAAAACATTTAGCTTTGAGGATCCAACCAATTTGAGTGATATGGAGAGTGTATGGATTCGTGAAGAATATGACATCAATCAGGCTTTTGATATTCTCATAGAAGATGATTTGGCATATGTTGCTTCCACTCCATTCAGCATCTTTTCACTCGGAGAGAATCCTCTTGAACCAGAACTAATTGGTCGTGGTGAAAGTAACGGTAGGAACATAGCTAAATCCGGTGATTATGCTTTTTTAGGTGGAGATGACATCTATATATATGATGTTAGTAATCCTCGGTCACCAGACCAGATAGCAAGCCTTGAAATTGAAGGTGAACGTGTTCTGCATTGGACAAGAGTGGACGAAGTATTATTTTCAGCCCACGAGGAAAATGGACTTCGCATCTTTGATATCACAAATCCACAGAGGCCTGAATTGACAACACATTATGAAAATTCTGGCGAATATGGTGAAATAATCCCCTATCAAAATTATTTATATCAGATTGTAACACATGGAAATTATGCTAGATTTGTAAAGATCATATCCATCGAGAATCCGGTTCATCCAACCTTGGTTGATTCGGTGACTTGGGATTTTTTTGGTCGTAATGATCATGTTTCGAAAATACACATCAATGAAAACTTGCTAGCAGTAAATCTTCAGAACACCTTCTTTGATTCATCAATAAATCGAAACTATCAATTTGAGGGAATTGAGTTGTATTCTCTGGAAAATCCCGAACAACCTTTAAAACTCTCCTCAATTGAATTTACGGGTGTCAATGATATTGTTATTAATGAGGATCATTTATATGTTGGAGGTGATGAGGAACCTGGGCTCAACATATATTCTCTTGAAAATCTCGAAGAACCTCGGTTGGTTGAAAGACGAAATGAACATGGTAGATGTGACCGTATAGTGATACAGGATGATTTGCTTATTACCCATAACCGACGCCGAAATGTTTATACCATTGTTATCTGGGATAAAACCGATCCTGAAAATCTTGAACAATTGGGTATTTCCTATAATTGGGTTCGCCCGGATTTCGCTGTTCTGGGTAATTGGATTTATATTGAAGAGAATGATTTTATTTACTTTCTATCCTTTGAAGATCCAACTCAAATTGAAATGGAACATTGGATACAACGTGACTGTTTTGTGAGAGCACGTGGTGGCAAATTAATTTTAACCACACAGGATTCTTTTGAAATCTATAATGTGCCTGATCCAATTGAATGGGAATTGGTTGGCAGATTTAATTATCATGAAAACCGAGTGAGGATTTCCGAATTCACTTTTGCTGGATACATTGGATATGGCAAACATAAATCCTGCATCTCGATTTATGACTTCACGGATGTATTTAACCTCTGGTATCTGACGCCCTCTGTAGAGAGTTATGATTTTGGAGATGTAGAATTAGACAGCATCTCGGAATTTACATTGACAATCATTAATAGGAGTCAGGATTTTAGAGAATTGTCGGATGTTGAACTCGTGGGAGATTGTTTCGAGATTGAACTTGAGGAGCTTCCCTGGGAATTTGAGCCGGAAGAAGAATTTGAAGTTACCGTGTTTTTTAATCCTGCGGTTGATACGTTATATTCAGGCTCAATCATCCTTCACAGCGAGGATATGACCCGAGAAATTCAACTTTCCGGAACCGGTATTGAATTTACCAGTGTCGATGATGAGATTGAGATGCTCGAATTCACCCTTGGAAACGCATACCCCAATCCATTTAACGCAATGACTGTTATTCCCTATAGTTCGCCTACAATTTCACACTTGCGCATTGACATATATGATATAACCGGTCGATTAATCGAAATTTTAGTCAATAATAATGTTCAGGCTGGTTTTCATAATGTGTGCTGGGATGCATCCAACGTCACAACTGGTGTTTATCTTGTAAAAATGGATTCGCCTTCCTTTAGCTCCGTGAGAAAGGTGATTTTTATACGTTAATCTTAAAGATGGAATTGTAAATTTAGATGTTCAGCACATCTCCTCAATACCTTTTAGTCTCCATTTTAAAAACAATACGAATTCGTTCTCTCTATACAGTAGAAATTTTCCCTTCTTCCCGACCGGTCTTGGAAAATCCGGTTCATTTGCCCACCTATGAATTGTAGATCTTGTAACGAAAATCATATTTTCGCGCGCAATTTCAAGCATCTGCGTTCGATTAATCAGAACATCTTTTTCTTTCAAACTTTCCATCTAAATTCTCCCACCCAGAAATTTCTTAAATGTTCTTCTCATGAATTCATCAACTCCCATTTCTGTCTTCTCCTCAAAAATCTTTGATCGCATTCCTTTATGTCCAGCCTTTGCATGATGATACTCAAGAAAATTTGCTGGAGCAATCAGATCATTCTCTACCAAGCGATTCATCACCCACATCGCTTCCCAGTATTCATCTGAGGCCTCATCGGGATGGTACATATCGATTGCCAGATCATCTTGATCCTGAATCCAGATACCGATTGGAAGGAATTGCTGTACCGATTTATCGAACCTATAATCGATAAAATATTTCACTCTCATGAGACTGTCCTTCTTACCATGTCTATGAACTCCGCTCTTTGCTGGTTAGTGATTTCCGCCAGCCAAGGATTGGCATCTTTAAACGATTTCCACTCATCATAAATTGAATTTGCTTCCGGGTCGATTTCCGAAGGATCGATAGCGCTGATCAGTATCCTGTATTCCTTTGTGACTATCTCCAGATTACAATCATTAATCCAGTTCAATTTATTTACCAGGATCAGATGAGACATGTTCATGCCAGCTTCAAAATGTACTTCCTGGAACCAGCACCAGAAGGTAAATCGCAGCACTTTCCCAGTCTTACGCGAGAAGAAAGGCACTGCCTGCAGTACCTCGAACGATGCCAGGTAAAATGAGGTAACGAATTCCTTTCCATCCATAATCCGGCACTGGGCACCATCATGCACGAGATTATTTAAACGATCCTGCAACTCGTTTTGAGTTTTAATTATCTCTTCTTTCAATAGCCTACTTTCCTCACAATATTTTTTACCTGCCTGCCATCGGGTAATTTTGTCACACCGTGCTTCCGGAAGACGCTTATCACTTTTCGTTTTTCAGTTTCGCTATTCACAGTCACATATTGCAGGTTATCCAGAAGCGTGACCTCGTTCTTAAAGATGGTTTCGTCTGAACTTTTCCAATTGGCAATGGTCTTGTATTCGCTGATGTTAATTCTGCGGTTGTTTCGGACGTGATTGCCTGTTACTTTGCCGTAATTGTCGCCTTCATAAGTGATCGCATCCATGCGCCTCAACAGTTGCGATTTGAAATAGAATCCGGTTTCACCCCGTTCGTATTCCACACCGGGCAGCTTTCGAATACGGGTGAAGAAATAGCTGGCACCTCCAGTTCCCATGTCCGAGCTTGGACTCATACCACCTACAGGGATGCCCACTCGCATTTTCTCAACCGTTGAGACCATGGCTCCGTTGTGTTTCAGAATTTCATCTATCACTGAAGCCACATCGCTGGCGTTCGTCAATCTGTGGAACAATCCATAGTCTCCTAATTCACGTTTGACCTGTTCATCAGTAATATCAAACCGTAACTGGTGCCTGTAACCTGCATCTTTATCTTTCTTCCAGGCTGAGGACATGATGGAATATTTGCCCTGTGGGCTATATCCTGAGATTTTGGTAACATCTTTAACGCCCAATTTATCTGACCAGTACTGCCTGAGAGCTTTTACCTGTTCTGCTTTGGAGGCTTTTTGTGATTTCAAGGATTTCAGCATCTTTTTCCAACCGGGTGTGGTATCTTCCTGTAGGATATAGGCTTGCTTCAACAGATATTATGTACAGCTTAATATTATGTGCAGTTGAGGTATTCATGTACTTG
>CAYLYZ010000178.1:0-6784 GCA_964387885.1 uncultured bacterium
TGTCTTAGTATCACACTATAAGTTACGAATATTCGAGGAACTATGCAACCTATACTACTAATAATAAAACACTTGCATACGATTTTCCAACTGGGAAATGTTAGTCACCAATCATTATTAGATCATGTCTTGGAAGTTCCAATTGAGTATCAAACGATCCAGGCAGCTATTAGTGCATCGATTGATGGGGATACAGTCTTAGTACATCCTGGAACGTATGTTGAGAATATAAACTTTGAAGGCAAAAACATTACCACTACAAGTCTATATTTAACAACAGACGATACTGCTTATGTGGATTCGACTGTGATTGATGGGGATAGAAATGGCAGTGTGGTTGTTTTCAATAGTAGTGAAAGCGAAAATGCAAGACTCACCGGATTTACTATCACCAATGGCTCGGGCGAGAGAATGGCAAATGCTTTAGTTGAGGGAGGTGGAGCGGCTCAAGTTGGTGGTGGGATTTGTGTGACAGAATCAAGTCCCCGAATTGATCAATGCAAAATTATTGATAACATTGCTTTTGGTGATGACATCCATGCAGATTATTACGGACTCGGCGGGGGTATATATTGTCGTTCGAGTTCCTCTATTATTCAATATTGTGTAATTGATGAGAATACTGCTTCAAATAGACATAATAGAGGCATGGGTGGTGGCATAATGTATGTAGGTGGACAAATAATTGTTAGGAATTGCACGATTAGCAGAAACTCATCTGAAGGAATTCGTGGGTTTAATGGTTTTCATCCCGAAATCTACGATTGCGTAATAAGCGATAATACGAGAAGTGGTATGCTTTTCGGTGGCAGTGCAAATATTGATAACTGCCTAGTTTCAGGAAATAACCAATATGGCATAAGTTTGGGTGGTGCTAATAGCGAAGTCAACATTCAGAATACTGAAATGATTGATAACGAGCGTGATGCAATCACATGTACTGGGATTGCTGAGTTAGAGGTTTCCAATTGCAAAATAAGTGGGGTGAGGAGATCAGTTTCTGGTGGAGCAATATATCTTGACAGAATAGAAAATGCCAGGATTTCAAATTGCCAGATAACAGGAAACGAAGCCATTGGTATCGTCCTTTACCTTTGTAGTCCGGTAATATCAAATTGTACTATCAGCAACAACTCTGGAGGCATATTTGTTCAATCACGATCACGCCCCATCATCAATAGTTCAATAATTTTTGGTAATGGTGGAATTCGTTTCTCGGAAGAGGGAGGAGCTGTGGAAATGGGTGTAAGTGTTTCATATTCTGACATTCAAGCTGGAGAAAACGGCACTAATTTTCCCGACCATGTTGAGGTCAATTGGCTCGAAGGCAACATCGACGCCGATCCTCTATTTGTCGATCCCGAAAACGGAGACTTTCACTTGACTATAAACTCCCCTTGCATTGACGCAGGTGATCCGGAAAGCCCACTTGATCCGGACAGTACTCGTGCTGACATGGGAGCATTTTATTGTCATTACAGTTCTGTGTTTTTTTATTCCGAAGGTTGGAATCTTATTTCGCTCAACATAACACCCACCGAGGATTACTGGCGGGAAAATGAACAACGCGGACCGGACATTCAACTGATGTTTGCAGGGCAGCCTGTCAGTGTGATTCGGGACGATGTCAACCGATTCTGGCTGCCTCGACACAGGTATAATGATATTCCATTCTGGGATTTGACCGAAGGGTACCGGATTAAGATGGATGCTGATGCAGATGTCCGCTTGCGTGGAACAAGGATTGACCCGGATGCTGATATTCCGATTACCGCCGGTTGGAACTTTATCTCCTATTATCCTGATTACCCACTCGACGCGTCCGCGCCTGATTATTACGTGCTGTCGTCTATAATTGACGATGTTATTATTGCAAAGGATGAAGACGGCAATGTCCTGTATCCTCGTGAAAACTACAGCGACATGCCTCCGTGGCATGCCGGTAAGGGATATCAGATTAAAGTCGACCGGGATGTTGTTTTGAATTATCCACCACCGAGGGATGAAGGTGGATCAGTCAACTCCAATTCCAGATCACTCCGCAAGAATAGAGAAAAAGGGAAATATTCAGTTCGCCCGACCGACAATAACATGAGTGTGATAGTCACCAGTATAACCGGAATTGAAACTCACGAAACCGACCAGATAGCAGCTTTCAGTGTGAATGGTCAACTGATCGGTTCAGGATTTGTAAACGCCCGGGGACAATGCGGAATTGCAGTCTGGGGTGACGATCCGACTACAAATACTATTGATGGCGCGTTAACAGGTGAAGCATTCGAACTGCGATTCTGGGATGCCAATAAAAATACCGAACTTGAGACAGAAGTCATTCGATTCAAAGAAGGCGAAACCCTGAAATATGCAAACGATGGAATCCTTGTGCTCGAACTTAGTATAAAAACACCAGTCGTAGAAGAATACTATCTTGCAGAGGCATTTCCCAACCCGTTTAACGCAGTAACAAAAATCCAATATTCTCTGCCCGTCCAGACAAAAGTATCGGTTCAGATATTCGATGTGTCCGGCCGGTTGGTTGAAACACTTGTCAATGAATTGACACCTGCAGGACAGCATTCGATAGCTTGGAATAGTCTGGATGCCAGTTCTGGTGTTTATCTGGTTCGTATGGAGACTGCGGGATTTAAGGATGTGCGGAAGGTTGTTTTGGTTCGGTGAAATTTATGGTTAGTTAAATCAAAGGAAAAGAATGAGTCTTTTATACAACAAACCAGTAAAATGCGCACTATGCGGTGAATCCAGTGATCAGACATTCATGATATCGACAAGTCAATTTGGGTCACCTGACTTAGATATGCGGCCTCCTCAACCTCAAAGATCAACAATGCATCAATGGATTCAATGTTGCCCAGACTGCGGATATTGTTCGCCAGATATAACGGAAATAGAAACGGGGATTGCTGAAATTGTAAGAGCTGTTACATATCAGGACCAATTTAAAAGTCAAAATTATAATCAACTTGCGAATAGTTTTAGATGCTATTCTCGAATATGTGAATCAAGTTCGAATTTTAGTGATGCAGGATGGTCATATCTGCATGCAGCCTGGGTATGTGATGATTACCAGAACTTTGAGGGTTCCATTAATTGCAGAAAAGAATCTGCACGACTTTTTCTAACTACTAATGAAATGGATTTGAAATTTCATGTAGACAAAGATACAGAAGATGCAATAATGTTGGATGTTTTGAGAAGATCCGGACAATTTGAGAAAGCTCTGAAATTATCAGAGAAGGTTCTTCAGCGAGAACCAACCGAAATTATGAAAAAAATCATGAATTTTCATATGGCTTTAATTGATAATCAGGATATGGCATGTTATACCATAGATGATGCTGCTAAACCATAATTAATTGTATGGAGTATTTAATGAATTTTGCTTCCAGATACTGGATTGTGAAAATCACAGTAATTTGCATTTTGTTTTCACTAATTGGCTGTGCGCCACCAATGTATATCGTATCGGTGGTTGACAGGTCGCCAAAGGAGGAACCTCTCTGGTTATCCCAACAACTCGAAAATGAAATCGTCGGTATTGGTGAGCATAGATACAAAAAAACTGCATATGATGAAGCTATCAAAGACCTCCAGATGAGGATCGCCAGTGAAATCGGAATAGAAGTTGGATTTGAGAGTCTGGTTGAGAAAAGTGAATCCAATGATGAATACTCAGAAACCGCTGAGATGGATCTCGACATTATCGGGGATGCGATACTTCAGGAAATTCATACATGTATATCAGGGACATACTGGGAACACTGCAGGGCTCAGACCGGGCGCAAAACTTTTAATGACTTCTACCGTTACCATGTGAAAGCAAATATTCCTCCTGGAATGATTGATACTCTCAGGGCTTTAACCATAGAAGAAAATAACTTGCGTCTTGAGGAATTCAATGTATCACTCTCAAGAGTCGACACCCTGGCACAGGCCGAAGTTAGTCTAAATCCAATTGACCTTTTAAGAGAATATGTGGCTACTTTTGAACTGGCTAACTCGCTTTTCTACGATAAAAGACTTCATTTAAGAACCTGCCTGAATAGAATAAAGGATATTGTCAGTGATTTCAGAATCAGTCTTGTTACCCCATACAGTGAGGTTAGACCGACAAGGCATTACATGGAATTTGAAGTGAGGTACAAGGACAGACCAGTTGAAGACATAAAAATTGGATTTAGTATCAACTGGAAATTAGGATCTGTCACCCGGAGTGACCGTTCAAATTCGGAAGGTATTGTACGATGCGACGTTTACAATATAAAGATGAATCGGCGCAACCAACTTTTAGCTTATCTTGACATGTCTGATCCTCTTGATCAGCTTTTTGAAACTAATTCGCCACTCCTCAAAATAGCAGAAAAGACTTTAACCCGAACATTGCATGGGATTGCCTGTCCTGCAATATTTTCCTCTCAAGCACAGAAAGCAATTGTGACCGGGGGATCACTGGTGATAAAAAGAGTCAAGACCGGCTGGAATACGATCTACAGACGTGTAAATAATATGGAATGCTGTCTCTATCTTGAAGAAACAAACGGACGTAGCGTAAAGTTTCATAATTACGACGTGATGGTGAGATGCTGGATTCAAACCATACTTGATTCAAGGCCATACACCGATTATAGAGAGGGAAGTTTTGGGATATCTCCAGGTTTGGAGTTGAAATACAATCAGCGTCAGAACTTCACATTACCAAATTCAAAGCAAATCGCTAGGATAATCAATCAATTAAAATCCGCACATGAAATCGGAATGCGCCAAATACAAATATCAATTCGACTTCACGGGACAGATGATGCGGGAAATAATCTGTATGTGGACTTGAAAACGGATAAGATCCCGTGGTTGAATTTGTTTGAGAAGTGAGGAAAAGAGAAATAAGGAATTATAATGAACAAACATTTAGCAATCGTTATCGACTGGTATGGCCCTTACAATAGTTTTGAGGAACTGAACCAAGTTACTCGTGAGGATTATGCTGGTGGGTTATATGTGGCCATTGGTAGAAGAAAGTTTGAAAAGAAACGGTGGCTACAGTATGTTGGTATTAGTGATTATCTTCGCGGTCGTGTAAATGTCAGCCATCCAAAATTGAAACTCCTCAAACAGGAATGCATTATCTGGTTAGGTGAAATTGTTTCAACTGGTGTTCCAGGAAAGCGGCAATTCAAAAAAGAAACAACTCTTGAGATAGCTGAATGGGCGCATACCTATTTTGTGGGTTTTGAATTAAACAAAAGCAAAACAGTTAATCTTCCTGACTTTCCATTCACTGTTATGAATCGTTGGTGGAAAACAGATTATGATACTCGATACCAGAAACGTCCCCATTCTGATTGGCCAGATTTAATAGATTTCTGTGGTGTCGGTGATGGTTCAAGACTTGTTTGGCTGAATCGAACAAGAGGCAAAATAGAACATGTGGAAATATAGAAGATGATTGATAGGAAAATGATTACAGGCTCCCTCCTCGGAGGTGCAATCGGTGATGCACTTGGTGCTCCTGTTGAGTTTATGGACCTGCGTTCTATAAGACTGAAATATGGTGGTTCAGGATTGCAGACCTATGATGGTATCGGCAAAATCACCGATGACACCCAGATGGCTCTGTTTACAATGGAAGGGATGATTCGTGGTCGATTGCGTTGGTTAGAGCGTGGGATTGCATCTATCCCTGATGTGCTTTATCATGCTTATCTCCGCTGGTTATTCACACAGGAAAAGCACAGGAAACCTGAACAACCAGATTATGTGTACTCTGGCTGGTTAGTTGAGCAAAGAGTACTTCATGAAAGAAGGGCTCCAGGAATGAGTTGCATTTCTTCTCTGCGAACGAACAGAATCGGATCAATGGACAATCCGATCAACAACAGCAAAGGTTGTGGTACTGTAATGCGAATTGCTCCTGTCGGATTGATGATGGAAGAGCCATTTCAAACAGCATGCGAAATTGCTGCACTTACTCATGGACACCCTACGGGATACTTGAGCGCAGGATTCTTAGCAGAAGTCATTTACAGACTTTCCATTGGTGATGATCTTAACGAAGCAATACAGAAAGCAAAAAACATACTAGAAGAATACGAAGATCATAACGAAACATTATGGGCTGTCCAGAAGGCGTTAGCTCTTGCTGATGGCGGTGATGCTTCACCTGAAATGGTTGAGCAACTGGGAGCTGGATGGATTGCTGAGGAAGCATTGGCAATATCTCTTTATTGTGCTCTGAAGGCAGATAATTTCCGAGATGGTGTGCTGTTAGCTGTAAATCACAGTGGTGATTCTGACAGTACCGGTGCAATTGCAGGTAATATTCTTGGATTGATACATGGTGTTGATGGTATTCCGAAGGAATGGATTGATGATTTGGAAGTTAAGGATATTATTGACGAGATGGTTGAGGATGCTATGGCTGTATTGGAACTGCCTTCTGAAGAAACAGTTGAATCGATTGCAAACAGAAGAAGATTAATTGATAAGTATCCTTCAAATTAATAAATAGCTGAGAGAAAAATTCCATCTCTAAGGATTAGTTTTTTTACGATATGAATGTGGTTCTAAATCCAAGCATGATTTGCATAGTTTTGTGGTGTTAGTCAAAAGATTTCACGAGAAAGTGGTTCTTTATTAAGTGAGGATGAACGAGAAAAACAAGCCTCGATATTAATAGTGCATAATTTGGGTCAAGACATAGCCGTCAGGACATAAACATGATCTTATCACTGGAGTTAGTTCGTCACCCGCTTCAAACCCACGACTTCGC
>CAYLYZ010000179.1:0-6454 GCA_964387885.1 uncultured bacterium
TGGTATTCTGTTCAGGCATTCAACATGCTTACAACGTCCGTGATGCTTTGCGTGATCGAAACATTGTAGCCGAAACTGTGACTGGTGAAACCAATGCGATGGAGCGGGATTACATCCTCGAAGGATTTAAATCAGGTGAGATCAAAGCACTCACTAATTGTGATATCCTGACAACCGGATTTAATGCTCCCAATACAGATCTACTTGCGATCCTCCGTCCTACCCAATCAACAGGGCTATATGTACAGATCGTCGGCAGAGGGATGCGAATCGCACCCGGAAAGGAAAACTGCCTGATTCTGGACTTTGCAGGGAATATCGAGCGACACGGACCGATTGACAAGGTTCAGCCCAATGGACATAAAGGCAAGGGGAAAGGAAAGGGTGAAGCCCCCGTTAAAAAATGTCCGAAGTGTCGGAGCGTCGTGTATACCGGATTTACAGAATGTCCAGATTGCGGATATGTGTTCCCGCCACCTGAGGTGAAGATCAATCCGGAAGCTTCGAGTAGGAGTATAATCAGCTCTCCTGAACCATTCTGGGTTGATGTGGACAGTATATGTTACAGTCGGCATCAGAAGTTCGGTAAACCTGATTCATTACGGGTGGACTATAAATGTGGATTGCTTGTTTACTCGGAATGGATTTGTCTTGAACATACCGGATTTGCACAACGCACCGCACGAAACTGGTGGTCACGTCACAGGGGTGATCCAACAGTTGTTACAATAAGTCAGGCTTTGAGTGTCGCTCAATATTTAAGAGCACCGAGTCGGATCATGGTCAGGGAAGACGGCAAGTTCTGGCGGATAATGCGTTATGATTTTGACAAAAACGATTCACCTCCGGTCTCGGTCGCAGAGGATTGGCTGGAAGAAGAATGTGAACCAATAGCCGAAGTGGAGGCACCATTTTGACGGACTTGACAATAACCATCACGCGTGAACATTACGAACAACTCAAGAACAGCCGAGTTGTCCTCTTTGGTGAAAACAATGGTAAATGGACGGACGAAGAGTTAGAGAGCAATGCTGTCTCTGCTGCGATTGAAGCTGCGGGACAATACATCGAGGAAGAAGGAATAATTAATAAATCTGTTTCTGAATATACACCGGAACAATTTGGTGCATTAGTGCAACGGGCAGCCTGGGCATATATGAAGGTATATGTAGAATATGTCCCCTTCTGAGATGATGCAGTCGGCACTTGCCTACGCCTCGTATGACTGGGCGGTTTTCCCGGTACATGGCATCCGAAATGGTAAATGCACATGTGGACGTCCTGATTGTTCGAGTCCGGGAAAACATCCTTTGACCAAACATGGTTTTAAGGATGCAACGACCGATCCGGCTACAGTGGCTGTCTGGTGGAAAAAACACCCCTGGGCAAATATTGCTATTGCCACCGGTGTTAAGTCCGGACGTTTGATGGTAATTGATCTCGATAATAAACCAGATGAAGGGATAGATGGTGAAGCAACCTGGCGACAGTCGGCAAGGGACATTCCCGATACAATTGAAGTCCTGACCGGTGGCGGTGGACGGCATATCTATTTCACCTACCCAAATGATGTAGAGCTGAAATCTGGGACTAATGTTCTCGGTGATGGAGTGGACCTTCGAGCTGACAGTGGTTATGTACTCGTTCCACCAAGTCTGCATGCTTCAGGTCGAAGATACGAATGGGAAGCATCAAGTGATCCGATTGATGGTGTCCCGATAGCCCCGGCACCGCTCTGGTCATTGAATGGGCATGGAAAGAAGAAAATGAAGACATCTGATACCAGTTTAACTTTAGAACTGATGCCTGCACAAAAGGTCAATGAGCTGCGCTCAGCACTTGCTTTTATTAATAGTGATGATCGTGATACCTGGCTCAAGGTCGGCATGGCGTTGAAATCAACTTCTGCCGGTCAACAAGCTTATGGGCTATGGACAGAATGGTCTCAGCAATCATCTAAATATGATCCTCGTGATCAGCAACGGACCTGGCAGAACTTCCACCTGAATGGGAGTGTCAGTCTTTCAACAATATTCTGGATGGCAAAACAGAACGGCTGGATTGAAAGACAACCTTCGATCTCTGCAAGTACAGTCTCGTCGGTAGATACTGAACCGCAGTATGTAGTAAATGAGGAATTGATCAATCCGCCTGGAATTCTAGGGGAGATCGTTCGGTATATCGTTTCTACGTCCCGTCGTCCCCAACCGGAATTTGCAGTCAATGCAGCGATGTCACTCGCTGGAACAGTTCTTGGACAAAGATATATTTCTGACCAGGAACACCGGACAAACATTTATTTGATCTCGATCGGCGCATCGACGAGTGGTAAGGATCATCCACGTAAAATGATCAAGAATATTCTCAATGCAGCCGGTCAATACAACATGATTGGGGGTGAGACGATTGCCAGTGGGCAGGGATTGTTATCTCGTGTCAAACGGACACCTGTTGTTTTATTCCAGCTTGATGAATTTGGGTTAATGTTGCAGGCGTTTCAGCAGAAGAATGCCGGTAGACATAGCCGAGAGATACCCATGAACATAATCCGGCTTTTCAGTTCATCAGATTCAATCTTTGGCGGTACTGAATATGCAGACCAGAACAATAAACCTGCAGTATTAATCGAGTACCCCTGTGTGAGTATTCATGCAACGACTACTCCAGAGACATTTTATGCAGCTCTTGAATCAAAGAATGTTGTCGATGGTTTTCTTAATCGATTTCTGGTTGTGGACCTTAGCGATAAGCCAATTCCGCGTATAGAAACACATGGACTATATCCGGAAGTTCCTGAGAGTATTCTCGCCTGGATTGAACTGGTTATGAATACAAATCCAAATACGGGCAATTTAGCACGTTTCGGTCCACCGCAATCGATAGTTGTACCGACTATGGATGATGCTGCCAAGTTGCTTCAAGAATTTACTGAATACGCAGACCTTCAAGTATCCTTGTTTGCGAACACTGGTATTGATGCCCTCTGGGGACGAGCTGCAGAACATGCTTATAAAATCGCTCTGATCTGTGCCTGTGCAGAACAAACCTACAATACAAAAATCGAACTTTCGTATGCTAAGTGGGCTATCCACTTTGTCGGTCATTATGTCGAATCTCTGGCTAATCATGTTAAGGATCGTATTGCAGACACAGACTTCGAACGTCTGGCAAATGAATTCTATCATGCTATTAAGAGTGCAGGTGGCAGAGGATTTACCGAACGGGATATGAACCGGGTAAAACCGTTTTGTTCACAAGCCCCAAAAGAGAGAAAACCAATAATTGAAACTCTGCTCAAGGGCGGACGGATAGCATATGTACAAGTACAGGCTTCAGGAGCTGGGAGACCACGATTTGCTTATATAGCCTGTGAAAATAATAATGGAGAAATAAATGAATAGTGGCAATTATGACAGAATTATGGCAGAAATCCATGTCATAATTAATTTTTCATATAACAAAGAGATAGATAGCCAATTTTGAATTATGGCATTTCGCAGAGCCCTAACAAAACCAGATAGAGGTGAACTGGTTTTTTTAATGGGCATGTCATAATTATTAATTAATATATATCTATTTATATCTATATATAATAAGGAGTTAATTATGGCAAGAAGTTTTGCCATAATTCGTCATAATTATTTAATCGACTTGGAAATGTTTTTCTGGAAGGAATCCAGTTTCAGGAATAGATGCTGGTCTAAGCTTAGACCAAAAAAAGATTAACACGGATAATGTGCAATTTCACAAGAGTTGAATCAGGATGAATCAATACAGAGCCCGTGGCAGGACAACCACAACTAACAGGATGAACGGTTTGGAGAGGAGATACGCAGATCATCTGCGGATTCTCCAGTTTGCAGGTGAGATTCACAGCTTTGCCTTCGAACGGCATAATCTGAAGTTGGCAGATCGGACTTATTACAAACCGGATTTTGAAGTTATGCTGTCAGATGGGACGATTGAGTTTCATGAAGTAAAGGGATTTATGATGGATGATGCTAATGTTAAGATTAAAGTCGCAGCAGCACAGTTTTCTCAGTACGTGTTTCGATTGGTTCAATGGGATAGAAAAATAGGGTGGAAAATTAAAATCTATCCACCCCATAATAATTAAATCATACTTATTATCAGAGGTTCATCTTGTTGATGAATCTGTGATAATTAATTTCAGGAGAAATCCAAAATGCTGAAAAATGATAGAGGATGACAAAAAATGTCTTCTTCAAATCAATCAAGCAAGTCTTTGAATTTTTTACCAGGAGTGAATTTCGGTACAGTCTTAGCAGGGATGTTAATCTTTCCACCTGTAGCAGGATTTCTACCGATTCGTGCTTCACGCTTAAGGCCGTGGAAATTGCCGAAACCAATAAGAGAAACTTTGTCACCGTTGGCCACAGCCGTCATGACTGTATTGGTGAACGCCTTAAGCATTTCGTTACAGGATTTGGAAGTAACTCCCGTTTCTTCTGCAATGGTGCGTAAAAGGTCATCTTTGTTCATGAATTATCCTTCTGATTTATGTTTTGGATGTTTTGGATAATGTAAATCGAGAGTCCAAGGATAGCAAGGGAAACGAGATCCGAATTTATTCAAATAACAGTAATGCCATAATTATGGCAAAAACGAGCCCCCGCGCCACTTCCCAGAAGTGGACGCAACCTGAGGGCAAATGGAGTTTGTAAATGCCTCTTGAACGTATGAAAAAACAATGTACTGCGAAAAGTAAACTGTCAAAAAAAAGATGTAAAAATCCCGCAGTAAATGGATTCAATGTTTGTCGAATGCATGGTGCAAGAGGCGGAGCTCCGAAAAAGAACCTAAACGCCTTGGTACACGGGTGTTTTGTTGACCGGTTCCTAAAACCAGGCGAGGAAGAAATGTTCAATCGGTTCATGAATGGGCTCAAGAAGGATATGCCTGATATGAACGATTCCTCGGATTACGCTATCGCGGTTACTGCTGGGATGGTGTTCATTCGTTTGCAGCGAGCCATCGAAGGCGATGCGCAGCCAAACAGCGTAGACTTCCTGTCCAAGACACTGATCCGACATCTGGAAGCATTGAAGGTTACCAGACATGCCAGGAAGGGGACAGATATTAATCTACCAAGCCCTGCACAGTGGGCATTACAGCTAATCGACAAAACCAGGCAGCGTCAAAAAGAACTGAATTCGGGCAAAGAATTGCGTAATCTTCCAGGAGATGATTTAGATATTGAGGATGCTGACGTTGAGGATGTGGATGCTTCAGAGAATTAAAATTAAACGCGCACAAACGCAGCGTGTGTCACGTTTGGTAGGTCGGTCGAGTGTTTCGTCGACTGACAGCTTTGCGTTTAGTCCTGGGCGGTATTTTCACATTGTCTTTGACTTAGATGTTCACACAACAGGTAAACAAATTATCTTAGCCTGCAATACAAAATGTCATCACTTATTAATAAGTGACGACAATTTGTACTCCAGAATTGGTGTGAAGTCGAAATCAGGTGAAAGGTGTGATCGCGTTATTCGTGTAAATTCGCTTTTGAAAAACGAATCTGCACAAATTATTTATGGTAAATTCGCTTTATCACTATTTCAGGGTAAATCAAGTACTGCTCTAAGCGATTCGTTGACTTCGGAAAAGAATTGGCCTGAGATGCTTCCCAGCTTCCTCATTACACGACGTTTATCAATCATTCGCAGCTGGAAAGCAATTACTAAACTGTCTTTATCAAGACCACCTTCTCCTGCGGGAAGTAAAGTTAATCCGAGTTCAGATTGCTTGAGATGTCTGGCATCAGTTATTGGACAGACAATTATTCCCCGAAAAACGTCGTTGAGTTCCTCAGGTGAAACCACGAGACATGGTCGAGACTTGCCTCGCTGTTCGCTTCCAATGGTTGGTTCAAGATTAACAAGCAGGACATCACCTCTTTTAATTTCATTCATCCTGCCAGCCCTCGGTTTCTGTTGCACACCAATCGTCACCGACACTGTTTATGATGTCAGCATACTTGATAGCATTGTCGCGCAATTGCTGCAATCGCAGTTTTCGGTATTCATCTGCGAGAAATACCTCAAGAGCTTGTCTGCCAAGTTCAGCAAGACTGATACCTTTGCGAGTGGCAATCCTCTCCATTTCAGTTCGCGTCTCATTAGAAATTGGAATATTGACTCTACTAATTACTGGTGCTGTTTTTGTTTGACTCATAATCATCCTCGAAATAGTGTCATGTTTTATGTCATAAATATAGTCAACTATTTGTGCGTTTGCAAGAAAGGAGAACTTGTAGTACTGAAAATGGTCTCTCGAATTCGTAAAAATCGAAATAAAAGGTCACATAACACTGGGATTAAGATGTCGCAAGTCTTTATGAATTCGAGGTCGGAGTTGGTGAGAGGGTCACATAAGAGACCGTATGTGACTGGTAATACATGTCTAACTGGCGGAGTTTTCGGAAAGTCAAAAT
>CAYLYZ010000180.1:0-6403 GCA_964387885.1 uncultured bacterium
TTATAAGTGATACCACTTTTTTCAGTATAATCAATATGACTTTCTTTGTCAAGTACTTTCTTTTGATGAAAATTGGTAAGTACCCCGTAACCCTTATGTACGTTGTAAATTCACAGGTAATAATTGAATTCAGATCTTAATGAGACATCAATAGTATGATTCTACTTTACCAGCACGACTTTACAGGATTCGGTATTAACCCCATCTGACAATCTCACAAAGTACAATCCCGGTGGGAATCCTTCTGCATTCCAGATTGTAGAATTCATCCCTGCGTGAGAATTCCCATCGAAAATTGTCTCAACTAACCTGCCTTTTACATCAAAAACACTTAGCGACACCGGTGAAATCGTGGGGAGTATATAACTGATTTTAGTGGACGAGTTGAATGGATTCGGATGACAGGAATTGAGAGCAAACAACGATGGTATATTTCCCTCGTTATACATCACCTCAGCCGGATCGAATTCCAATGCTCCCATATCCGGAGCATTTCCGATGTAATTTTCTTCGGAAATATCAATGAGTGTATCTTCTTCATAGACAAAGAAGGCCGTCCCCGCATCAATACATGGTGAATCACCGGACAGGTTGAAATCTCCATTTTCCGAATCAACGAACATCGGATCGACGTTAAGATTTCCATCACCTTCGATATCCTCCTGAATATCACAGAACCGTGCGATTAACTCAGCATTCGGAGTGAATACCTGGGCTCCTCGAGCGGATTGGTTACCAAAGATAATACTATTTAGGATGGGAAGGGGATTTTCGTTATCAGAATAAATTCCCCCGCCTGCTTCGTTTTCCCATTCGTGGTTGGTTGAGTTAAAGCATATTGTGTTGTTTGCAATCAGGGGGTATGATTCAAAAATTGATATTCCCCCTCCCCGTGATCCAGTATTGCTGTAAATTATATTCATACTGATAAAATCGTTTTCACATTCACGAATGTGTATACCACCTCCCCTTCCCAGAGCATTGTTATCATTAATTTCATTACCCTCGATTACACATTCCTCGGAGCTAAATACGTATATACCTGCTCCATGCCCTTCAGCCTCGTTGAATCTGATTACATTATTCCTGATTGAAGCTGAACACCCGATAACTGCGATTGCACTTCCCGAACCTCTGGGTGCCATATTCATCGAAAGATTATGCTCAATAATGTTCTGAGATATCAGAATATTAATATCACCTTCGTTACGTTCCTTTGCTCCAATACCGCCCCGACCATTTCTTATAGTAAATCCTGTGATAACAGGTTCAATCTCTCTATCGATTTCGCATTCCACTAATACAACACAGGTCTCTTGATCCCCATCGATGATCGTCTGTTCGATAAATTCCTCATTTCCAGTCGTCAGGAAATGACTCGCTACAGTGATACTCTTACTCAGGTAATCAATGTTCTCGATGTACTCTCCTGGTGCAACTAGGACGGTGTCTCCATCCTCTGCAGCGTTGATGCCGTCCTGGATAGTCTCGAAATCGTCAGGGATGTTGAGTACTTCACCGAAACATTGAGACCCGAAAAATGCGAAAATCGTAAAAACTATTATCCATTTCATTTTAGTATCCCCTATTTAATAAGTGCGATCTTTTGAAATACCTGAAATCCGTTATACTCAAACCGTACAAGATAAATCCCTGCTGGTAAGTATGATCCGTCGAATGCGATTTCATTGTCTCCAGCAGGCATTACACAATCGACCAGGGTTTCTACTAATCCGCCGTTTATATCAAAGATTTGCAACTTGACGGGTGACGGAGTGGGGAGGAAGTAGTTAATGGTTGTGGACGAGTTAAATGGATTAGGGAAAACCTCACAGGTAAATTGATCGGGAAACTCAGATTCGTCATTCAACGGAGCACCCAGAGCTTCTGAAATATCCAGGATTACAACGTTGATCGGGGTTGATGCATATACAATATTATCCAGTAAAGTAACATCGGTGATAATCGTGCTTGCCTGATAATACCCGGTTTCAACAGGTAATTCGGGATCAGATACGTCCAGTATGCGAACTCCACCAACACCAGCAGCAACGATTACATGGTCTCCAGCAGGGACAAATTCCACTATATCGAAATCACAGTGCCACGGTGCAATTGTCGAGGGATTTTCCGGATCGCTCAGGTCAAGTGTCCATAATTCATTTGTTATCGTACTTGCGTAACCAATATCACCGTCAACTTCTATCTGGGAAACAGCATTGAGTTCGAGTGTGTCAAGAACTACGATTTGTTCGGGATCGCTTATATTCAGTATCTTTATTCCTTCATAACCATCTCCCAAAACCATGACCTCTTCAGCTCCCATATAAGCATAATCCCCATTCAATGCGATAGTTGTCCCGTGTAAAAAAGGATTCCGGCCAAGTATTTCAGGTGGGCCATCACGAAGACTTACTTCGTAGATTAATGTCTCTCTTCCTCCGGTTAAAAGCATAATATCATTTCGAACTTTAAAATCACGCATCCAGCCGTAGTCGGAAACTATAATATAGTCTCGTGTTATATCATTCAAATCGGCAAAATTATAGAACCTCATTAAACTTGTGCTTATGAGAGCTCTTATATAGGTATCGGAAACGTCAAATTTCTTCACTCCCCAGAAGTGTTGACGGGTAGCGGCAATCTCCACCGGAGAATGGGGATCCTCAAGATCGCAGATTTTTATACCTCCGAGGCTTTTACTGACATAAAGGAAATTGCCGTCCGTTTGAATATCTCCGAACATCCCTGTTTCAGAGTCTGATATCCAGAGTAGTCGTGGATTTAATGGATCTGACACATCAAAGAGCCTGAATTCCGGTGATCCAGTAATGATAAATGCCAGATTGCCTTCAAAATCGACTTCTTCTAAAGTGAAGCCTTCGAATTCAAAATACCCCATATCCTCCGGAGATTCGGGATCTGACAAATCTACCGTCCAGATTCCTTCTTCAGTGTAAATCACTGCCAGCTGATCGATCATCTGGATTTTGTTCTGGCGGGAAAATCCATTTGGACTAACAATTATCCCAACTGGATTCCAATCGGGTAAATCTTCCGGATTCAGTATGTTCAGAGTATCACTCTCACAGTACAGACACATGCCCTCTTGAATTGCAATTGCCTGACTTCTGTCAGAAGTGGTTACTCTTATTGGATCTTCAAACCGATCTTCTGAACCGTCGATGATAAAAAGCCCTCCAATACCATTAAATGAACCCATTGATGAGATAACCTTGTCATCAGTGAACACCGCCTGGTTAAATACTGTGTTACCAAATCCGGTTTCAAACCAGCCCACTTCCCGAGGGTTGTCTGGTATCCTGATATTAAAAATGTACATCCGTGGGCTAACAGTGAATTGATCAACCCAACCAGATCCGAAAACGTACGCGAGATCTCCATCAAAATGCATTTCTTCAAGTTGTAATCCGGGAATACGCAGGATAGAAACGGGCAAAGGATTTAACTCGCGCCATAGATTGATGACGTATACTTCATCGCGGTCGCCACCACAGAAGAGATGATCATTGTAAAATTCCAGGAATTTCGGTCTGAACTCAGGATCGGGAGAGATTTGAATGGTTCCAACAATTTCAGGTTCCATAGGATCTGAGATATGCACCCGAGACAAGATAAACGAAATTATCAACAATCCTGGCCTGGTTAAAACGCTGCCATGTATCGAAAACTTCGTTGACAAGGGACACGTTTCGGCTGTCCTGCGCAAAAGCCTTATTTGCCATTATTAAGACAATTAAAACGAAAAAGAACCTTTTTAATCCGGTCATGAACCACCTCTGATTGACAAGAATTGGATTTGTATGTTTTTATGTCAGGTATTCAATAACTAATCATACTGTTGACGTGTAAGTATTCCCATCCTCCCCGATTGGTAGTTCTACACCCGGGGAGCCAGGATATATTTATCCGGACTAAACAGCACGATGCTCGTGTCCTCGTCCGAATTTCCGCACATTGTTTTTATTTTATATATCATCCCGTTTACTTTGGGCGCAAGGCTTGCGCCCCTACGCCCATCTGGGATGGTTGTTGTCAATCCTGCTTGGGCACGTGCGACGTGCCCCTACTTTACCAGCACGACTTTGCGAGTGTCGGTTTTTGTACCATCCGTCAATCTTACAAAGTACAATCCAGGTGAGGCATCTTCTGCATTCCAGGTTTTTGTGTGCGTTCCCGGTGTTGAAATGCCATCGAGTATTGTCTCGACTTCTCGACCGTACAGGGTAAAAACTTTCATCACGACTTTGTCGGATACGGGAGCTGAATATGTGATCTTCGTTGTTGCATTAAAGGGATTTGGATACATCCTCAGGATTCTGAACTCCTCCGGGTGATAATCCCAATTGTCGTCAACTCCAAGGGCTCTCCCGATTAAGGATATCTCCATCAACTCGTCTTCCGGATCGTTAGACTCTATAAAATAAGAAGCCGCGAAATCGCCATATTCACCTGTATTAAAAGATAATATCGTACGATGGTGCTGATCCGGACGAAGCGTTACAGCCCCATCCCCTTCAGAAATTGAAAACGGGGTATTCAAAGGTTCAACATATTGATCCGAGATTTCCAATGTCGTCCTGCCAACATTCTCGATTAAAATTAATGCATTGATTATGTTCCCCACACCAGAACTTTCAAATATTACCGTATCAGGCGTCGCGTTAATATCCGGTGCCATCCTGAAAGCTCGCCCAAACATGAGCAACTCAAAAAATTCTTCATCCGGATCATTTGACTCAATCAGAAGAGTAGCTTCATAATCACCTGTTTGGTCGGGAGAAAAGACAATACTGAGGTTCATCTCCTCATTTACACTGAGGCTGTCTGATTCCCTTTCATCAATTAGATCAAACGCCGGATTTTCAGGTTCGATTTCAATACTGCTGAATACAAGCGGAAAATTTCCGGCGTTGGTCACTCTGATATTTGCTCTGGCTTCAATCCCGACGGCAATCTCACCGAACTCCACAATCTCCGGCTCCACTTCAATATCCGGCGCAACCCACAAAGCCCTACCCGATATCGGGATTTCAACAATCTCTTCATCAGGATCATCACTTTGAAGCCGCATTACTGCATCAACTTCCCCCTCTTCTTCCGGTTCGTAGCGTATAATCAAACTAATTTCCGACTGTGGTTCAACCTCAAATTCACCTTCAGGACTTACAACGAAAACAGGAGCATCTTCAGGATCAAAAACCGGAACTTGCACATGCAGAATTTCACCGCCATAATTACGTACAAGCAAAGTATCATCCAATCTCTGTCCGACTCCGATCAGACCGAAATTGATTCGTTCTGGTATAATATAGATGTCAGGGTCAGGATTTTCCTGATGGAAATAGAAAGCTCCCATATCCGCGCGGGTGCCGTCAGGATCAGGCTCATGTTCGGGGTTGCCAGCGTCGATACAAGGGGAATCTTCGGTTAGGTGATAGTCGCCTTCGTCGGGATTGACGAAGAGAGGATCGGCGTCAATGTTATCGCCCCATACGAGTTCGAGATTGTGGTTGTCTTCGATGCCGTCTTCACCTCCTTCCAGGTTAGAATAAGCTATTGACAAAAAATTGAGATTCGCAAGCCTCGGTGTGAAAACCTGTTGGGGAGTATTGTCCCAAATTATACCATTGGTTATAATAACGCGAGCTCCTCTATAAAAATATAATCCACCCCCAATATCTGCAGCGGTGTTGTTGGCAATGGTCACATTCGTCATTTCCAGAACGTTCACCATTTCACTGGATTTAATAAATATTCCACCTCCGAGAATCGTAGTATTATCACAGATATTTACTTGATTTAACACATACCGACTTGGATCTCCTAATGAGTCTGCATACAGTCCACCTCCGCATCCATTTGCTGCCATATTTCCTAAAATGTCTGAGTTTGTTATTAATACATCTGAACCGTGTGCTAACCAAACTCCGCCACCAAATGAAGCCCTGTTGGAACTGAGTGTAACATCTGTCATTTCTATTCTGGAATATCCATAGCAGGAAATTCCACCACCGCGCCCATACCTTCCTAACAATGTGTTTTCAGACACTATTACGTTGTTAAGTATGAGATTAGAATTTTCCCAACAAACAATACCCGCACCCCAACCTGTACCGAAGTTACCTTGTATTATTACATCGGTTAGAATAGGATTGCATCGGTTTCTTATAAATATCCCTGCACCCCACCTTCCGCGGTTGCCTATAATGGAACAGTTATTAAGGATTGGGTTGCTTTGATCCTGGCAAAATATTCCCACTCCCCAATCTGCTAAGTTATCTCGAATGGTAACATTAGTTAAGATGGGTTCGGAATTTCTGTCCATGTAGATCCCACCTCCCAAATGAGTATCATCATCATTTTCGATATTATTATTTTG
>CAYLYZ010000181.1:0-6385 GCA_964387885.1 uncultured bacterium
ATAATATCTATGTTAGCAATGAGTTTGCCTACCTTTCATGCAATGACATAGGAATTAAGATGTTAGATGTATCCGATCCGAGAAATCCTCAAGAAGCTGGATTTTACAATACTCACGGGCATTCTAACAGTGTCTTAGTTGCCGGTGATTTGATTTATGTTGCAGATTCTTCAAACGTTGGCATTTATCGAAATCTGTTGATGAGTGCACCCGATCCGAATAATAACCAGCATTTTCCAACGGAGTTTGCGATCTTATCAACATTTCCAAATCCTTTTAATGCCATGACAAAAATCAGTTATGGCTTGCCTGTAGCATCGGATGTGTTATTACAGGTTTTCGATATCTCCGGTCGCAAAGTTTCAACACTAATCAACAACAGACAACAACCCGGGATCCACAACACTCACCTGACTGCAGATTGTCTGCCTTCAGGTTTGTACTTTATTCGATTGGAGGTTCCGGGGCAAGTCCTGTTCAGAAAAATTCTGTTGGTTAAATAGGAAGTGAGAATTATGCACAGAACGCTCCTCATATTAACAACGATATGTTTTGCTCTGCCTGGTAGTATAGAACTTTTCGCACAGGTTAGTGAAAACGTTGAACAGGTCGGGAGGATTTTCAACCAATGGCATATTGCTTATGATGTAACAGTCGTTGAAGATTTGGCTTACGTTGCTACCGGGAGGTCTGGTTTACAGATCGTGGATGTATCTGATTCTGAGAATCCAGTGATTCTTGGTTACTGGGATGACAATAAAGAACGTGCCAGGGGTGTCGTTGTTTCCGGTGACTATGCCTATATTGCTGACTGTCCTGATGCTGATGATGTATGGAGCGAAAGTCAGTATGATAACTGTGGAGGTGGATTATATGTTTTATCCATCGTTGATCCGACACATCCGGAGGAACTGGGATATTATGAAACTCCAGGTGCAACATTAGACATTGTGGTTTCCGGCGACTATGCGTATATTGCCGAGGATCAGATATGGGTGGAAGGTGAACATGTTACTGGTGGTTTACGTATCATTTCAATTATCGATCCTGAACATCCGGAAGAAGTGGGATATTTTGAGATAGGAACAGGAGCTTTTATCGTTACCGTTTCAGGCAACTATGCTTACGTGACTGGGCAGGTTGGATTACATATCATTTCAATTGCAGATCCTGAAAGTCCGGAAGAAATTGCATTTTATGAAACAAGAGATCGTCCTGAAGGAGTCGGTATCTCCGGCAACTATGCCTATGTATCAGATTATGAGGGTCTGCATGTCCTCTCAATTAGAGATCCTGAACATCCGGTAGAGTTGGAATTCTATGATATCTACGGTCTTTCTGGCAAAATCACTGTTTCCGGAAATTATATTTATGTATTGGAATTTGCTTGTGTGATTATCCTATCAATCTCTGATCCTGAACATCCGGAAGAATTAGGACTCTATCTTAAGCAAGGGCAGAAATACAGTATTACGGTTTCCGGTGACTGTGCTTATATCACAGACAGACATGGTGGATTACGTATAATTTCAATCGCTGATCAAGAAAATCCGGAAGAAGTTGGATTCTATGATCCCAGAAGATTTGATACCGAGTTTGTGGTTTGTGGTGATTATTTATATATAGTAAAAAGGGATGGTCTGCGAATAATTTCAATCACCAATCCCGAATTCCCGAGAGAGGTGGGGTTTTATCCTATCGCAAAATCTGTTGTTTATGTAAGGGTTGTAGGTGACATGATGTATATAATAAGGCGCAACTCATCGAACGATACAAACCGATTGCATGTGTATTCAGTTGCAAATCCACTATACTTTGAAGAACTCGGCTACTACGATTGGTCAGGTGGTGGGATTTGTGACTTCACAGTTTCGGGCAATTATGCTTATATCCCATCATGGGCTTCTTTACGTGTCATCTCAATTGCCGATCCAGGGTTTATTGAGGAAGTCGGAGTTTGTAATATAAATAGGAATGTTAGAGATATATCCGTTTCAGGTAATTATGCATATTTAACATATTGCGACTCTGATGATGGTGGTACGACAAGTACTTTAATGGTTATTTCAGTGGCTGATCCTGAGCATCCGGAACGAAATGGAAGCTGTACTTTTTCAAACGATTATAACGGCTGGGCGATGGATATCGCTGTAGCAGGTGACTATACTTACGTAGCGGATTTGATTGGTTTGCAGGTCATTTCAGTTGATGATCCGGAAAATCCGGAACAGGTGAGGAGTTATAATACACCGGGATGTGTTCAGGGGATAACTGTTGCTGGTGATATTGCATACATAGCAGATGGTTGTAACGGTTTGAGGATTATTTCAATGGTTGATCCTGAAAATCCTGAGGAAGTAGGATACTATCATACACCGGGGAAAGCAAGGCAAGTTGCATTGGCGAAAGGTGGTTTAATCTGCATCGATGATGGAACAAACATTGGGGTATATCGCTTTAATGATCCTTCTGTTTACATTCCGGTAAAATACAACTTGTTAGCAGCCTATCCCAATCCGTTCAACTCGTCAACCACAATCACCTATGAAATGTCTCATTCAGGAAAAATATCATTGCAAGTGTACAATCCTATTGGACAGCCCATATACTCCCTGTTTGATGGATTCAGACAAACAGGGGTTCATTCAACATCACTGACTGCAAACAACCTGACTTCGGGCTTATATTTCGTTCGTATGGAGACATCGGGGCATGTCTTTTCAAAGAAAATTCAGCTGGTTAAATAGGAGAAACTCACAATGCGCAGCAAAACAGTTTCTTTCACCCAGGTCTTAGTAACACTGATTTGCCTTCTAATTTTTTGCGATATTGGTCTTTGCCGTTCAGTTCCCGAAGAAGCCATGACGGCTGAAATTCTTCAGGATGAATCTAACCGAATAACGGTAAATCTGCGATTTCAAAAGCCTGAATTAAAAGCATGCTCGGACGAAATCGGTCACGAGCGGTTATGGATTGACATTCCGGGTGCTGTTCTTACTTTTGAAAAGGATGGTCCGGTTTTACCTGAATTTACCCGTCTTTTAGCTGTGCCTACGGGATACAAGGCTGAGGTAAGAATACTGAACAGGCAGGATATTGAATATGAAATCGAACCTGCATTGGCAAGAGATTACAATCGTCGACAGATGCGAACCATAATGAATGAACCTTCAATTGAAGTTGGTGATCCGGTGTGGATTAGATGGTTGCGGGTAGTGCCTGTGGTTATCAGACCTGCGAGATACGACGCTGAGAATCATTGTTTAACTTCTTCTGAAAATATGACGGTACAGTTTGAGTTTATTCCCGATAACCAGGATCCGGGAAATCCTCCTGATCCGGAACGATATTGGTCACTTGCATATGAAGAATTCTTTGAGAGTAATCTACTCAATCCGGAGGTTCTTTCAAGAATTCCTCAGGGAGGGAAACCTGTAACACGAGGATCATACCTGATTCTCACTAATGATGTACTTGCACAATACACGGAAGGATTTGCCGAATGGAAACGACGAAAAGGATTTGATGTCGTTGTTGAACCGATTTATTACGATGGAATTTCAGTAGACGAGGTTATGAATTACATCCAGGAAGCCTATGACACTTGGGATCGTCCACCTGAATTCGTTCTTATTATTGGTGATGTGAACGCGCCAGGTATGCAGTTTCCAGCTTATCGAATCCAGAATCCAGAGCGAAGGGATGAATGGGATGTCACTGATCTGCCTTATGTTCTTCTTGAAGGTGACGATTACTTTCCCGATGCTTTCATCGGCAGAATCTCGACAGATTCTCCGATGTCTTCAGTTGTTAGAAACGTATTTACACGGTTGCTGAGCCACGAAATGGCTCAGAATTTCGATAATCCAGAAGCTTTTCATCGGGCTACACTGTTTGCAGGTAACTTTGCTGATGGAGGACAACCGATAATTAGTCCAGTAGAGACAATGAGATGGTTGGGAGAACGGTTACGCGAGTTGGAATTCGATGTTGAGGAATTTTATTATCAGGGTGCGGATGATGATGTCCGACATGCAGGTCCGATTATTGAATCATTAAATCGCCCGGGGGGTGTGAATATTATTGCTTACCGCGGTTGGGCGGATGCAAACGGTCCTCACTTTCCGCAATTTAATATTCCCGATCTTGTGGATCTTGATAATGGACCATTGTTACCTGTTTTTACTTTTTTCATCTGCAATACAGGTGATTTTGGAAATGATAATGTGAATCCATGTTTTGGCGAACATGTAATTGCAATGGGTAGTAGGAACAGACCGGTTGGTGCTCTATCGTTCTTCGGTCCTTCCGATCTCCATTTGCATACCCGACACAATAATTCGATGTTAGGAGGGTATTACCACGCCCTGATGTATAAGAACCAGCGAACACTTGGACCGCTGACACTCAGCTCAAAAATGGAAGTCTGGCGAGGATTTCCAAACAGACGTGCTCCAGAAGATTATGTCGAGTTTGTATTCCATGTTTATAATACACTCGGTGATCCCGAGTTAAACCTCTACTTCGATCCACCGCTCACGCTGGATGTTGATCACCCGGAAATTCTCAACCATGGAAATTCTTATATTGAATGCACAGTCAATCAACAGGGCGGGAATCCAATTCAACGGGCAATTGTCACACTCAGGTGGGGTGAAGACAACCAGGTATCTGCCCTGACGGATAACAATGGCTGTGCATTGGTCCCCATTCAGTTATCAGATGAAGAAGAAATGGAGATTACAGCAATTGCCCATCAGGCTGCTCCCTATATGTCAACAATACCTATAGAACAATCCGAGCACGATATCGGTTTTGATTCAGTTGAGGTTATGAATTGGGTAGAAGATGATCGGTTACTAACCGGGGCACCTATCAGCTTGATGGTGACTCTTCGCAATACCGGTTCTGTGGATGCATTTGGAGTTAATGCGGTTTTGTCCACTTCGTTCGATAGAGTCGATTTCATTGAGAACGCAGCAACTTTTGGAAACATTCGCGCAGGTGAGTCGGTAGTTGCGAATAATCCATTTACTATCCGTATTGATCGAGAAGCACCTGATGGACTTGAAATACCATTTTTACTGCAGATATCTGACAGTGAGGGTCGTGAATATGGCGCAATGTTCAGGCTTCGCGTGTGTTCACCGATGATAAGCTATGTAAGTCATGCTTTCGAAGCTGGGATTCTAAATCCGGGAGAATCAAGTGAACTTGTTCTGACAGTAAAAAATATCGGGCAGCATGATACCAGGGGACTCAGAGCCGATATTCACACTCATGATAATTCTGTGATAATAGAGGATAGGGGAGCACAATTTGGTGAAGCTCGAGTTGGAGAGGAGATTACCTGCGCAGAGAATGGATTTTCAATAATGGCTCAGCAGGATGCAACTCCCGGACGCACAGTAATTATAAGAATGGCATTTTTTGACGAGAGAAACCGGAGATTGAATAATGAGTTCTTCAACATCACAATAGGTTCACCAGAAGTTGAAGATCCACTTGGACCGGATGTTTACGGTTATTACGCATACGAGGATATCGATGATCGGGAGCGCTATCCGGCTGCACCAACATTCGAATGGATAGAACTCGATCCTGAATATGGTGGTGAAGGTGCAGATCATTACAGACTGCAGGACGATACTACTTTTGTTATGAATCTGCCGTTCCCATTTCGGTTTTACGGGGAGGATTACGATATCATTTCAATCTGCTCTAACGGCTGGATCAGCTTTGAAGAAACCGGAATGTTCAATTTTCGTAACTGGGGAATGCCGAGTCCGCTTGGACCGCACACTATGATAGCACCATTCTGGGAAGATCTTGTCGGAGAGAATGCGGATGGGGGGAGAAGGGCTTTGGATATTTTTACGCGTTATGATGAAGATGAAGGACGTTTTATCATGGAATGGAGTCGGGTTATTGCGCGCCAACGTGATAGAGAAATTAGAGATGTAATCCAGACATTTGAAGCGATTCTGTTTGATCCCAATATACACGTTACGCCCACAGGTGATGGGGAGATTCTTTTTCAATATCTCGATGTGGAAATTGTTAATCATTTCGAGTGGGATTATGCAACGGTTGGTATTCAGGATTGGGATCATTTTCGAGGGCTTGAGTTGACTTTTTCCGGAAACTATCCCACTGCTATTGACACTCTCAGACCTGAACGAGCCATCAAAATTACAACCGTTCCGCCTGATACTTTTCTTGTAGTTGATAAGGATAATCTGGTAGGTCCTAACGAATTCCAATTGTTTCAACCATACCCAAATCCGTTCAATTCATCAACTTCGATTAAATTTGCTCTGCCGAAACCTGTAGATATTTCTCTGAACATATTCAATCTAAATGGGCAAAGGGTGCTATGTGTTTT
>CAYLYZ010000182.1:0-6141 GCA_964387885.1 uncultured bacterium
CTATTGCTCGCAATCCGGCATTTCCACTAGCCAAAAAAGCAATTCCGTCGCTAAGGACAACATCTGATGAAAATCCCTGTATATCAACGTGACCAATTTGTCGTGGTTGTTCAATTTCAGTTATATCTACTATTTGTAGTCCTGAATTTCCATCTGCGATGAACATATAATCTTCAAATATTTCCACACCCTGTGCGTCTCCTGGGGATTCGTACAGACTAATTTCTTGTGGATCAGCAGAGTCACTTACATCCACTATATAAAGACCATCTATTTCATCAACGATAAAAGCAATATTACCTCTTACTTTAACATCTCTAATCTGCTCACCAGTTGAAAAGATACCTCGCAGCCTCAGATTAGGTAAATCAGAAATATCTATAATAGCCATACCACCACTCATATCTGCAACATACGCTAGATTACCATTTATATGGACATTTGAAGCATAGCCACGAGTGTCGTACGAACCTGTATCAACAGGTGAATCGGGATCATTTAAATCTACTGCATGCAAACCTGTTGGTCCGTTAGCCACATAAGCAATATTATTATTGAGTGTGATTTTGGTTACATTTCGCAAAGAGTCATAGACTCCAATTTGAGGACCCCGATAGCCCCATATTCGAAAACCAGCATGTTTGTCAGCCCAAACCACGTGCCCATTTCCCACTGCCACTCCTATAGTTAATCCCGATGATTTGCAATAACCGATTGATCGTGGATGGTTCGGGTTAGAAACATCAACAGTTTCTATCCCATTATTATCACAGGCAGTTATTACTAAATCACCATTTACAGCAATTCCCCTTACATTTTTACCATTGCATGCACTACCCAGTAGTTGTGGTTGTTCAGGATTTTCTATATCAAATACCGACATCCTGTCAAAATCAGCAAGATATAAGTAGTCATTTTCTAATGCTATTCCACATGCTCTTCCCCGGGTGTCGAAGGAACCTATTTCCTGGGGTTGATGAGGCGAACTTACATCAACAACTATCAGACCACCATCCAAATCTGCAACAAATAATAATTCTCCTCTGACAGCTACACTTCTGGAAGCGTCAGGAGAGTCGTAAATGCTGATCAGTTCGGGTTCTTCGGGATTGCTGATATCAAAAATGCTGACACCTGCGTAATAAGTAGCAAGATAGACAAAATCACCACTAACGGTTAAATCATATGCAGTATCCTCGGTCACCTGGTGACTTATTTCCTGAGGGTCAGTCGGATCACTAACATCAATTATAACCAATCCGGAATCATTATCAGCTACAAAAGCGAAGTTTTCCCTCACAACAACATTTCTTGCACTAAAAGTCTCATAGCCACCAACTTGATGAGGGTAAGTTGGATTACTTATATCAACAATCTGCAAACCCATACTACCATCAGCGACATAGACTAGATCACCTCTAACATCTAATCCTCTTGCCGATCCAGATAAACGGTAATAACCAATCTCCTTCGGATGTGAGGATTCTGAAATGTCAATAATATGAAATTTTTTATAAGCAGCAACAACAGCAATACTATCAATAATTTTTACATACTGAGCTGAGACCCACCTTTCTTGATAACTATTAAGGTGTCTGATGTTTATTCTCTGGGCAAATATTACTGAGCAAGTGTTGAAGGTTATGACAATGGAAATAATACAAAATATCTTTCTCGAACTGATTAGTTGTTTAGTATTAGACATAGCACTTCCCTTAGTGTTGATTTAAGATATTATTAATATAATATATATGTTCTAAATTCGCAAATATAGTTTCGTAGCATGGGACTCTTATAGTTGTGGCAGGACACTTAGGTCACAAACGTTCGGAGACATAGGTAACACTTTTGTTGTTAAAATTCTAGCTACTATTATTCTAAGGATCTGGATATTGAAATAAATTAAACATCAACTGACAGGTAGAGATGCCAGTCTAAGCGTGTGTTCAATGGTGAAGATGTGAATCAATTCCTTGACATTATTGATAAATTCATGCTAAATTACTGTATGAAATTCAAACATTCATACACAGGAGATGTGACTTGGCTACAACGAAAATAAAGGAACGGTTTCAGGTTACTATTCCTCGTGAAGTGCGGGATCGGTTTAAATGTGAGGTGGGGGATACTCTGGATGTCGTTTATCAGAATGGGCGGATTGTTATGGTTCCACAACAGGTTATTGCTAAACCTCAGATTGCAAAGCTTGACAAACGGGAACAGGTGCTCGCTCACATTGCACGGGATAAAATCCGGAAAATCGGTTCTGACTTTCTAAACTCTGTTGGGTTGTCTGAAGATGAGATTAGAGTAGCCACAAAAATCGGTTTGATTGATCCTGACGAAGCATGGTGGTACAGCGAGGAATGGCAGGCTGGGGAACGTGAAGCATCTAATGAAGTGAAAGATGGTGAAGTCTCGGAAGCGATGGAGGGGGCAGAATTAGATCAGTATCTGGACGATCTGACGATTGAAGATTCGTAAGATGTCATTCGAAAAGTTGCATACTTGAACGGCACAACAAAAATATTCTTGAGAAACGGTGAAGTATAAAGTTCACAAGTTGAATTGATTGCATAATCCTGAAATATGTTAACTTTCCAACCTGTTCCGTCACTTCCGTCACATTTCCGTCACACCCTCAAATCCATACCCACAACCACTATCCGCCAATAGTGTGACGATGTGACGATAATTTATGCTATCCCTGCTTTTTCCTGTACTCTGCGGTGAAGCTTGATTTTCGCAAAATATTGTTGTATATTATATGCATTAATGACGCATATATCATAAGTGCAGCCCGTTTATTAAAGAAAGTGCACTTTTTTTAATAGGAAAACAGATATTAAAATCTTTTTAATAAGGATTCGCTGGCGGGGACGCCTATGCTACTGTTGAATTGACGGGAAGGTGTGATTATTGTTGGATTTCCCCGGATTCAAATAACCGAAACGAAGTGAAGCTCTGCGAAGCAAATCTGGGCTACATTGTACTGATAAACTGCTGGAGTATTGTCTCGTCAGAAATAATCAATTGTCATTTCATAAAGAGCTGCGTATATTGCCTCTATTAATTCAGTGTTTTCATTTACTGTAGTATTCATCTGTCACGGTCACAGAATTATGGTTTATACCTGGAGGTTGAAGATGGGAAGATTATTTCTATCACTGATTTCAATCCTGATTCTGCAGCATAGTAACTTTGCATTCTCTCAGGAAATCCCTCGGGCATTGGATATTTATGGTGAAATTATGTCAATTGACAGGGCTTTGGAGGGAAAACTGGGAATATTTTCCGAATATCCCGGATTTCAGGAAGCCCGTTTGTATCAGATATCTGATTCTCTATATGTGCTTGAAATATTCCAGAATATCGATAATCAACCCATCAAAATACGGAAGATGCTGACAGCTTCCGAAACTGCCGACCTCCGAAAAAGAGTCACAGATCAAATCATTGCAAAGGCTTTCAGGAAGACACTGAATCAGGAGGGACGGGTTACTTTGCTGTGGGGAACGACGTCCCTGGCATTAGGATATTACGGCTGGGCTGTGCCCGCAATGATGAATATTAACGACGGTAAAACAGCCCTCGCGGTGTACATGTTAACAAGCGGTACGGCATTTTATCTACCGCTCGCAATAACTCGCGATATTCATGTGACCAGAGCAAACGCCCATCTTGGACTTTATGGAGCAACTCGAGGAATCGGTCATGGAATATTACTGGGACATCTGTTATCCGGAGATGATTTATCTTTCAGAGGCGCACTGGCAATGGGAACGACTGCCAGCATTATCGAGGGTATTGTCGGATTTAAATATGCAGGTCGTAATAACCTGACATTAGGTTCTGCCGGGGTTATAGGATTATTGGGTGATTATGGAATAGGTATGGGATTGGGCATGGCTCACATAATGGATTTCTATCAACCATACCATAGAGGATTGGATTTTTGTGTTCTTCTTGGTTCGGGAGCAGGCTTATTTGCTGGCAAATTACTCTCTGAAAAGCAACCATACACATACGGAGATATGCTCGTATTAAACAGTGCAGGATTGCTCGGTACAAGTATCCCGATAGCGTTACTGGTAATTGCGGACGCAGAGGAAGACAAAGCATATTCAACCGCAGCTATGCTTGGAGCTATGGCTGGTCTTTATTTCGGTGATAAGATGGTTACAGGCAAGAATTTTAGTTCAGGGCAGGGATTTTTGGTGATGTTAAGCGAATTCTCCGGAGCTTTGACCGGAGCGGGAATTGCACGCTTGATTTCTAATGATGAAGAGGGTGATGAAAAAATTTACGCCGCTTTTTCGACAATTGGAGGCGCACTGGGTTATTCTGCAATGTACAGAGCATTCAGGAATAATGTATCAGTTTCGAACGAAGATGTTTCCTTCGATTTTGGATTCAATCCTGTGGGTATGCTGTCATTGTTCAATAAATCGGAGAATTACGATGAAGGATTGAGCGCTCCTATGTTATTAAGTATGAGCATTTCATTTTGAGGATAACCCGAAGGATTTCTTCTATATCATGTTAGAAAGATTCAGGTAGTCCTTTACGCACTTATAGGAAAATTATTCAGATAGATGTTTGTTAATTAATTAATTTATACTTGTAATTTAACAAAATAATTTGTAAATATGATGTTAAGAAGAACTACAGAATTACTTGTAATATTGACTTATAAGTTACTACTTCTGGTTAACTTTATTAATTGATGTAATCTAACTTAAATCAAAAGGAGGATACCTTGCATAATTCTAACCTATTGGTTCCCGGAACTGGTGGAATCACTTTCGTCGGAACTGATGGAAAAGACCTCGGATATCCAGTCAAAATGCAGATCGGGGTTCGATCTGGAGGTCTACTCGGCATAAGTGCTGATGAACTGACCAGTCTACTGAGCATGGAACATAGTCCCGGTCAGATCGCTCCCTCGAAAACGAGTCTTACTCCAGGAATGTCTATTCGACCGGGATCCACACTCAGGGTAGCTTACAACCAGGTGCCCGGTGATTGGAATCAATTCCACTATGACTGGCGTGCTGATATCCGCTACAGTTCAGGACAGCTCATCGACTTCATTACCCAACGGAAACCGACCAATGGTCGTTGGAACCTCGTTGGACATTCACAGGGTGGATTGTTGATAGTCGTTGCGAGCAAAATGATGGGAAGTCCGGATGAATTCTCAAAGTACGTTGCCTCGGTTATCCTGGTGGGTACGCCCCTCGCCGGTACTGTCAACTCAGCACGGGCTCTCATTATCGGTGACCAGTTTGGAAAAAAATCCAAGCCCGATTTTCAAAAGATTGTTAGAACCTGGCCTTCTATTTACCAGATGCTGCCAGACTGGCCGGCGGTTGTCGACGAAGATGGAAGAATTGTACCGGATGACCAACAGATGACGGAGTTCAGTGGGTGGGGTGCCTATCAGGACATCTCAGATGATTTGATTTTTCGCTCTAAAATGGTGAGGCAGATGCTTAAGGATCCAATTGGCTCGATGAAGGGTGATATTGAGATAAGCGTACTTATGGCAAGAAACAAGCACACTTCTATTCGTGTCCTGCGTGATAATAATGGAAAGTTAAACACAGATGCTCTGCCAAAGCAGTTAGGTGATACGTTAGTACCTCATGATGTCACTCAATCGTGGGTCGGTCCACATATCTCCGACTACGTAACCACGTTCACCCATCAGGTGAACAATCACAGCCGACTGTTCAATGATCCCGCTGTGGTGACCGAGATAAAAAGCCGAATTAGATAATGAGGAGTTAGCAATGAGAATATTACTAATACATTTCATAGTTTTACTATACGGAGTATGGTCTCCAATAATTGCGCAACGCCCTGCACCACCAGTAACGGAAAAACACGCCAAACGATTCCTTTTGGTCTCCAATATTTCTTTTGTCAATTCTAAAAATCCTGTCTCTACAATTGGTGGTTTATTCCAGAGGACGATTTGCAAGGGAAAAGTAAATCGAATTACAAAGCGCGACTCACTCGTTGCGAAGATAGATAGTTCGTTATATGGGATTCTTTCGGAAGGTGTGGTTCATCCAAATATACAAAAAGAACTTATTGGTAAGTTCTTTAGTATTCTTGATAGCGCAACTGTGAGTA
>CAYLYZ010000183.1:0-6136 GCA_964387885.1 uncultured bacterium
CCAATGCACTGCTTGAAAAGAATCCCGCCATGCAATTGGCTTTATCAGTAATCCTGAAAATGGGAATTAATGCCTCAGTGGCAATGTTATCGCGAGGGCAAAAATATATTGGATTCAGGTTTAATGATGTTCTAAACGGTCTTATTGTTTCAGCTTCTTGCATAAATAAATATCATCCTGAATAGCAACCAAGTTAGGGTACCGATGTGGTCTAATACCCATAAGGAAATAAATGCATACCTGTTCGGAAATGCAAGTGTTTTGGCTTGTGAATCGGCAATATTTTGAATTCCAAATAAAAACCGCCGAAACCAATCTCTTTTAAGAAGTCAAAATTTATTTTTAAAATTTTTGTGAATTAAATTCCTGAAAATCTCCAGGAGAGCAAAGAACAGAATACTTATCAACCTCAAAACCACTCAGGAGTCCCAACCGGACACCCCCCCCCTTCCTTTACACACGTAAACAATTAACAAGTGAACGCTTAGATATAATAATATCTAAGGCAGAGTTCAAAACAAGGGGGGGTGCATTGGACAGGGGGTGGTGTCTCTCTATTTCAGACAGTGAACCTAAACGGATTGGCCGGGGGGGGAGGGTGTGGAAAGTGATTTTCGGACACCTTCGCGAATGGGTAGTTATTCTCAGAAAGTGGGGGCGGGGTGGCGGTTTTGTTTTATCTTCAATGGGTTTTATTTCTTTAAATATTATCATCCAAATCGGGCTTCAAGGTTTGTGATATCAAGGTGAGTTTTCAGCAATATTATGTTCACTATATTGGTTCATTTAGTGAACAAACTGACTTTGAAACAACCTAAGAAAACCTAAGATTTGACCTCTGTACATATCAGCATCAATCACAAGCTTATATACCATATAATGCCCGGAAAACATCCTGAAATGTCAATGAAAATAAATTTGAACTTTTTTTACATCACATTGGTTATTCAAGAGCTTACGACACATCAAATGCATAGATATCGTTAATTAACTAAGAAAAATCCTCATAGACCACTTGACAAGGATCCGATTTTTTCGTAGATTGCTCTCGTCAACATCGTTAAGCGGTTTTTTTCCCGCGCCGTATAAAGTCGGGTTTACTCTTTTTGAGTTTAAACCGACCTGCCGTAATCCGTGAGGACCGGAACGCATCTTAACGAGCGTTGACACAGGTCGGTTATTTAATTTTGTCAACAATCGTTAAGGAGATTCATCATGAATGAGTCACAACCCACCACCAGAGCGAAAGCTCACAATTCTGTTTATCAGATCATTACAGACCGGATCCTGGAGTTGCTTGATCAGGGGACTATTGCCTGGAGAAAGCCCTGGACTACAGGCGGTTTTCCCAAGAACATCGTTTCTAAGAAAAACTATCAGGGAATTAACCTCTTTCTATTGTCTGTAATGCCCTATTCAAATCCTTACTGGTTAACCTACAAACAGGCTAAAAAGCTTGGTGGGAACATCCGGAAGGGTGAGAAATCAACTCTTGTTGTGTACTGGTCAACTTTCGAGAAGAAAGTCTTGAATGAGAACGGTGAGCAAGAGATTAAGAAATTTCCTGTTATCAAGTACTACAGAGTATTCAACCTCGAACAAACAGAAGGGATTGACTTGCCGGACACCAACACAGAGACTTTCGAGCACAATCCGATTGAGATTGCAGAGAACATCATTAGCAATATGCCCGAAGCACCAGAATTAACTCATCAGGACTCTTGCAGGGCTTTCTACAGACCTTCTGCGGATGTTGTTAATGTCCCGGAGAAGCAATACTTCACTCAGGTTGAGGAGTACTATTCGACAATGTTTCACGAATTAGCTCACAGCACCGGACACGAGAACCGATTGAACCGGAAGGGAATAACAGAGACCTCGTTTTTCGGTACCCACGAATATTCTCGCGAGGAGTTAGTTGCTGAAATGACAGCTTCAATGCTTTGCGGGATTACCGGGATTGATAACAAGACAATTGAGAATAGTGCAGCTTATATCGACGGTTGGAGACGCAAGATAACCAAGGATCCAAAGCTCATCATTCAAGCAGCATCCCAAGCACAGAAAGCAGCTAATTTCATTCAGGGCATTGATAGCAGGAAAGGGGGTGTACAATGAAAGGAATACAAGCTCACGTACAGGGACGAGGCAATAATGCAACTCTCGTTCTTACAATCCCATTAGGTCAATCTCAGGGATTTTCAAAGAGTGGAAGGTCAACGATAATTGCAACTACTCAAGGGAATTGTTCGCTATCTGAAATCACTAACCTCAAGAAAGATCGGTCAATCCAATTCGGATTGAATGTTTTCGACTATTCACAGAAAAAAGTCAAGACCAGAACCAAAGCTCAGGTTATTCGGGATGAGGTTGAGAAAGCCAAGAAAGTTCTCGAAAGAGACAAACACTATCATGAGAATCAAGCTCAGCAAGTCGATGAGTCCACTTATCCTGAAAATGAAACTCAAGAGATTGAAGCACCTTTCTAAATTCCAACCGGGAAAGTACGTCCTGAGTGAATGCTTGGGACGTGCTAACCGGGAAACAAACGTGAGGCATAACATGAAATCCGAAGATAAAATAAAAGTCATAGATGTTGACAATTACCGGCTCCTGAAGATAATCAGCATTGACCAGAGAGAGACGGAGCTTGAAAGGTTGTCGAAAGTGTACGCGGAAGTTTTGCTCGACTTAGACGGGCATATCTGCGTATCAAATGAACCAACAGAAGAGTGGGGAGAATAACATGCAATTACAACTACCTGCAGGCACTCACAGCATCATTAAAACAGAAATTGATACATTAGCACAAGACTTCCTACAGAACCTCAGAGGCACCACCTTAACAACTTATCGTAATGGATTGAATAAGTTCTGTCAATTCCTTGACGTTAAAGATATCGGGATTGCATCACAGCTATTTATAGCCAATGGGCACGGACAAGCGAACGCAATCGCTTTGAAGTTCAGAACCCATTTACAAGATCAGGGATTATCAGCAAACTCAATCAATGCTTCACTAACAGCACTCCGGGCATTGATAAAATTTGCACGTAGAGTTGGATTAATCGGTTGGTCTCTTGAAGTTGATAACATTAAAGCTGAACCGTACAGGGATACGAGAGGACTAAATCTCCGGAATATAGAAAGGTTGTTCTCATTGGTTTACAGTCGCACTGACAAGAAGGGTTTAAGAGATCATGCAATATTGCGTCTTTTGTTTGTTAATGCCTTGAGACGTTCTGAAGTATGTAGTTTGGACATTGAACACTACCACCGGGAAAACAATCGTCTCTGGATCAAGGGGAAGGGACATACCGACCGGATAGCAGTAACTATAGCCCCGAAAACGAAAGAGGCATTGGAGTTATGGCTAATTGAGCGAGGTGATTCAGCCGGAGCAATATTTCGGAATCTGGACAGATCTGGAAAGGGTAAGGAGAGATTGACCTCAAACGGTCTTTACAAGATGATTAAATCATATGGTGTGAAGCTTGGTTTGGATATCCGACCTCACGGGTTGAGGCATAGTTCCATAACCTGCTATCTAAACTCTTCTGAGGGTGATGTCAGGGGTGCTCAAAGGTTATCAAGACACAAGAAACTTGAAACACTTATGATCTATGATGATAATCGGAACGACTTGGGTGGGAAAGCAAGTGAGGTTTTGGATTCTTTGGTTTAATATACTGTGCATTACCTAATTAACATCACGTTCTTTGTATTTGTTTCCTCTTGTGTCTCGAGCCTGATCAGATACTGTCCTGAAGGCACATCTCGTGCATCCCAGATAAACTGATGCTTCCCGGCATGTTTGTACATGTTTTCAAGCATGTTAAGTTTCCTTCCCATCAAATCATAAACTCCAAGTTCAATGCTAATTCTTCTGGGAAGTACATAGTTGATGGTGGCCGTTGAATTGAAAGGATTTGGAAAAATATCATGCAGTTGAATCTCATCGGGATAATAAACCTCCGGTGGTTCATTTATCCCATTCAGCACCGGATCTGGTCCTGTTTTTACTATCCAGAAATAACTATTTCCTGCCTCACCACAAAACGCGAAACTGTTATTTTCTATTCTGAAGCCTGCATAACATTTCTCAGAACCCTGTGTTCCAAGAAACAATTCCCATTGGAATTCTCCCACAGAATCCATTCTTACAGCATAGAAATCATCTCCGAATGCTCTCCGGTTTGGAGAGCTTCCAACTCCGGATGCAACAAATCCACCATCTGGTTGTTCAAGAAGCGAATAGCAAAAATCATCCCAACCTTCACCATACTGATTTTCCCAGAGAAAATCACCCTCTGCGTCAGTACGTACAATCCAAATATTACCAGCCGGATCATCGACTTTGGACATACCACCTAATAAAAACCCACCATCTTCGGTTTGAATCAATGTTTCTCCCCAGTCAGTAGCCTCAGTTCCATAAGTCTCCTGCCACTCGACTTCACCACGTTCATCCGTTTTGACAAGATAAAAATCATGCATCCCTGCACCGAAGGAGGAAGTTCTACCGACTGCGGCATACCCGCCATCCCTCGTCATAACAACCGATTTCAAACTTGAGCTTCCGCCATATCCTCTAATCCATTGAAGTTCACCGTTTTTATCTAATTTCAAGAGCCGTCCTGAACCACCTTCAACATCCCCTCCCCCCAGACCACAAACTATGCATCCAGAATCCGGAGTTGTAGCTACGTCATATAATTCACTTGTAACAAAAGGAAATACTGTCGACCAAAGCGAATCTCCGTCTTCACTGATTTTCATGACCCAACCATCAAACATTCGATCTCCATAGGAATCAGAGATGCCCGTAAAAATAATGTTACCGTCGGAGGACATGTCAATTCCGTAAATACGGTCTGACATCCTTCTTTCTTCACTCTCGCCACCGTATAGTCTCTCCCAGACTTTCTCACCATTAGCATCAATCCTCATCACACATCCCTGACGTTGAGTGCGAAATGTTTGATAACCTGCTAAAAAGATATCATATTCATTTGTGATGCAAGCTGCCCTGCAGCTAAGATTCTGCCACCTGTAATCATATACGCCTGACCATAGGGAATCGGGTTGGGCATATATAAGCTTTGACAGAATCAGGAAAACAAACAAGGTTCTTTTCATATTTTACACCTTAATTATACCGGAGACAGTCTGAAACTGTCCCCGGTATAATAATTAAAACACGAACTTGTACTTACTTAACTAGAATTAACTTTACAGTTTTGGAAAAACTCTTAGAAGTCATAGTACATAAATACATACCTGACGGACTATTCCTACCACTCCACAGGGTTTTGTACCTACCGGGTTGGGCTTTCCGATTAATCATTTCGGATACGAGTCGCCCATTGATATTATAGATACTCATCTTGATATCTGCAAGTTCGGGGACTTGATACTCGATGGTTGTCCAACTGTTGAATGGATTTGGGTATGGAGCAAAAAGCTCATAAGTTTTGGGAACTGCAGATGTCAGATCCTCCTGATTTCCCTCAATTTCATCGAGAAGCAACTCTAACCTTTCGATTTCAAGATTTTTTTGACGTGCATCATCGATGTTGTTGCCGGCGATGAGAGATTCAACATACAGTTTATCAATTTCAATTTGTAATGAGTCCGACGGTGTAGGAGCATCGTCATCCAATTGATTAAACTCATTAATTGCTGTTCTGTAATCTCCCGAGTAAACACTGCACATGATTCCAAGTCTTCTTGCCGCCCAGCTCTGTCTTTCGAAATCGTCTTCCCATCGGGTTGCCCATGTCTCATATTGATCCTTCAGCGCATCCAGACTTCGATTCGAACGTTTCACAGAAGTTAGCATCTTGGCTAGTGAGTTGAACACGTAGGGAGCACTCAGATCTTCTTCAATATGAGATTCAAACAGTTCAGCAGCTTGATCATATTGATGTTCTTCAAATAGAGCTAATGCTCTATCGAAATCGGTAATATCATCAACAACTGGCGGATCTGTATCATATCCTGTGATGAACTCATCTTCCTGACCATCATTGAAGGTAAAAGTATCAGTAGATGTCCAGACGAAATGGTCTGCAATGTCATCGATGTCAGAAACATCTATAGTATCGGCATCTTCCCATCCACATCCCCAGTAACT
>CAYLYZ010000184.1:0-6066 GCA_964387885.1 uncultured bacterium
GATATTCATTGTGATATCTTGTTTGTGTTCACGCATGGGGTGTGAATAAGAAAGGCTGATTGGTACTTCTGTCAGTCTGCCAACTCGAGCAGAGAAACTCTAATATGGAAAAACCAACCTACAATCTACTTTTAATTTAAATTGCTTGACTTTTAGTTAAATGTAGATTAAAATACTGCTTATAACTTCGACCTAAAATTATAGTGAGGTACTAGTTGATTTGGTGGATTTGGGTGGTTCTTGGTTTAGCCCTTTTAATAAGTGAGATTTTAACTCCCGGAGGATTTTTTATTTTCTTTTTTGGGATTGGAGGAATTTTTATTGGATTAATCGTTTACTTTTTCCCAAACATAACCTTGACAAATCAAATATTTTTATTCAGTATTTTCTCAATAATTTCACTATTGATTTTTAGAAAACCTCTTCAACATTTGTTTCAGAATAGATTCGGAGGTGTTGAGGAAGAGATTATTGGTAGTGAAGTTGTGGTTATCAAGGCTATTTCTCCTAGGCAATCAGGATTAGTGGAATTTCGTGGATCTCCTTGGAAAGCAGTAGTGGATACAAATGAGTCCCTGCCAAAAGGAATCAATTGCAGAGTTACTAAAATATGTAAGTTAACTTTTACTGTCGAATCATTAAAGAATTAGTTTTAAAAAATAAAACCAGCGAGGATAATACATATGACAGGTACTTTGGTAATAAGCGCGGCACTTTTTGTAATAATACTAATTATAGTCGCTAAATCAGCAGTGATAGTTCCACAACAAAGTGCTTTTGTAGTTGAAAGACTGGGTAAATATAGCTCAACCTTAACTGCAGGATTTCATATTCTTTTCCCCTTTATAGACACAATTAAATACCGACATGACTTGAAGGAACTCGCTATAGATATTATGCCTCAGGTTTGTATTACGAAAGATAATGTTCAGGTTGAAATTGATGGTGTTCTTTATTTGAAAATAATGGATGCTAAATTAGCTTCGTATGGAGTAAGTAATTATAAATTTGCAATTATTCAACTAGCACAGACAACGTTGAGGAGCGAAATAGGTAAACTTGAACTTGATAGAACATTGGCAGAAAGATCCAAAGTAAATGGTTCTGTTGTTTTGGAAATAGACAAAGCGTCTGAACCTTGGGGAATAAAGGTTTTCAGGTATGAGATAAAGAACATCACTCCCCCAGAAGATGTTTTATCGGCAATGGAAAAGCAGATGAGAGCTGAGAGAGAGAAACGTGCATTAGTTTTAGAATCGGAAGGACACCGAGACTCAGCTATTAATAATGCAGAAGGTGAGAAGCAAAAAGTGATTAAAGAGTCTGAAGCTCAAAAACAACTTCAAATTAATATAGCAGAGGGTGAAGCACAGGCAATAATGACTGTGGCAAACGCAACTGCTGAAGGATTAAAGAAAGTTGGCACTGCTATTAGAACATCTGGAGGTGATGAAGCTGTGAAATTGAGAGTTGCAGAACAATACGTTGAGCAGTTTGGAAAATTGGCTAAGGAAGCCAATACTCTTATTTTACCTGCATCGGTCTCCGATCTAGCTGGAATGATTGGTACAGCAATGTCAGTTCTAAATAAAACTCATCCAGCAAAATGAGTATCGAGGACAATTGTTTATGCGCTGCCTGAGCAGTTCATCGGGTTCAGCGTCACTGCCTTCCCGAATCTGGTAACCACCCCCATTGGTTACTGTATTTATTCCAGTAACTCGAGTGACCATCCTCGTTATAGTGTTCTGTCCTATATTCCAGGCACTACCTGCCAGCTCAGCTTCCGCGATCACCTGGACCGACGAATGACCCTCCTCGAGTATCCCTTCCTCAGTCGTAATAAAGCGATAATCGTTGCCACCAGAGTCCTTCTGTGATTTACAGATTGTGCCTGTAGGGATGGTGATATTCTGTTCAGCGGGAGAATTACATGCGAACGTTAACATAACCTTAGTTTTGAAAGCCTCCTTCCGCGTAATTCCCATCTCTCGGGACTTAAGGTCGAGCCAGGAACCAGTGGCTGTCTGCACAAATGATTGCTGCATCACGGTTTTCACCAGGCTGTACAGATCTGCCATAACTTTGGCAATTACCTCCAACAGCCCGTGGATTGCGGTTGATGGATTAAGATTGGTTAGCGGTGTGCGGTCCACCAGTTCAGTCATTAAGTTGTCTAATATGTCAGTGAATGATTTTATCATCAGTTTATTTTTTACCACCAAGGCTCAAAGCCACCAAGGGAATTAAATACTTTGTGCCTTGGTGACTTGGTGGTTTTCTTATCCGATTCCCCATATGAGTGATTCCGTAACGTTACCGTTTATTAGTTTAAAACCGATCTCAAACTTCTTGACCTCAGAATTAAAAACTAACGGCTTAATAGATATTGAATTATCTTCAATCCGTGGCTCCGCTTCCAGAGCATAGCGAATATACCTGATCGCCAGGGCTCGGTTCAGAGGAGTATCAGACGATCCTAATAACCTCCCGACTCCACAACCCCAACCGGGTTGTGCGAACAAATCACCAGGCATGGTCTCAAGTCGATCCCGGATATCTTGGCAAAGGCAGTCTCGTCCTTGTACTATTTCCAGATCACCGGTTGAACTGACGATTAGGTCACCGTCCGGGTCGAACATAATATCTGTTCCAAGGAAATCTTCTCGCACTATTTGACCTCCAAATCAATGGGTGTGGGATTGGGAACGCCAATGGCTGGAGCTCCACCACCTCCGCTCACTTGAGTGATAACTTGAGATACCGGAATCTTTACTTCGAGATTATCGACAATTGCTTTGGCGAGTTTTTCACAGAAATCTTCATTATTGTCAATATTCTGAATAGCTGTTTTGATAACTTCACCAGTTAAGGGCATAACATACTTTCCTTTACTTCTTAGTTTTCACGGTTGCAGAGCAGGGAATGGGAGCTCCGGTTACAAAACATACCGGCAAGGTTCCTGTGGGACCTCCGGTGACAACACCGGCTCCATTCTCGCCCAGATCGATTTCTCCACTGGCTGATATTTTGCAATTCACACATTTAATCTCCAGGTCTTTAACAGTTTCAACTTCTATTTTTCCATCTTTATCTATTTTGATCCTGGCTTTTTCGGCTTCAATCAGCAACATCCCATCCGGTCCCTGGTCAGGAAAGAAGCCCTGAATATAAGCCTTAGAATGATCCCCATTTTCGAATCCAACCATGACTTTGTCCCCGATTTTTGGCAAGATTACAATCCTGGTTGATCCGGATGCCCAGATCGAGAGGATGCGACATTTTGGTAGAAGCGACATCGATTCATTCAAGGGTTGAACATCACAGTTATAATCCTTGCTGTTCACCTCGATAACCTTGCCCTCTACCGGGAAGCGCATATAGGCTGACAGGTCGGGACGGATCATCTCAATGATTTTCTTGAGTTTATCTAACACGTTCCCACCAGATCCTGGTTCTGCCACCACCTTCCCATATATATTCAACCTTCGTTACAAATTGCAGCTCGTTTTCGACCTCGATGATCTCGTTGTGTTTTACTGTTGTTACAAGAGTTTCAAGAGATGAAAGTCCATCCGCGATGGTGTCCTGACGGATGATATTGACACCCATCCTGAAGGCACTTCGTGCCTCGGCGGACTTATTTTTTTTGTCCCAGTGGAAGACACCATCCCGGATGTAATCGTAATATTGTTCACCTGTTTCACGACGCACAAATTCTGAGACTGCATCAACGCAGTCCCGTACAGTTCTATTAAAGAATGGCAGACGATCGATTTCTATATTACAGTCTTCAACGTCCAAACCTAATCCTGTACACTTCATCAAGGCTCGGATAATTCCGGAAGCAGTTTCGTCTTCAAAGGTCATCTGAACTCGTTTGCTATTCAGGATTGTGTTATAATCAATCCCTCGTAAAACTACCGGATCATCTACCCCGATCGACCTGACCACACCCCGGAATATCTCAACCAATGGTTCTCCGGAATATCCCCACTTTATAATCAGCGAATCTCCTCGTTTAACTGCTCCTGTAAACAATCGATCATAATCTGCGAGTTTAAGGATGCATGTATCTGCTTTTTCAAGCAGGTCTGAGTTCACCTCAAAGCTTGCCACGATTGAACTTACGAATAACCCGCTCAGAGTCACTTCAATAACAGGACTCGCCAGATATGTGGAATTACTCCATACCATTTGAGTTTTCTAATATTTTGATTCTAAATCCCATGTAATACATTATTAAATAATGAGTTAATCCTATTTGTTGCCTTGACTTCTCGCTCTGCAGATTGCACATTGCATGCGACATTAAATCGTTCCAATACAACAAGATAGGAGAAGTAATCAGCAATGCTCACCCTTCAAGAACAAAATTTCGGTGTTGAAATCGAGCTTGCGGGAGCTCCTCGTCGCTCCATCGCTGAAGCCGTCGCAACTGCACTGGACGCGAGGATCACAGCCACTCACCGGTCTGGTTACGATGCCACCATTGTGACCGACAACCAGGGACGTGAGTGGAAAATCATGAATGACAGTTCCATCCCCATTATTAACGGTTACAAAGGTTCAGAAATCGTGACCCCTATATTGTGCTATGATGATATCGAAACTTTACAGACTGTTGTTCGTAAAGTCAGAACTACAGGGGCTTCAGCACCATCAAGCGGTTGCGGAATTCACTGCCATGTCGACTCTCAGATGCATACACCTCAATCCCTCTCGCGTCTTGCGAAAATGATTTATAAAAACGAAGACCTCATCTTCGAGGCTCTAAAAGTTCATCCACAGCGACGTCGATACACTCGTCCTATGAATGAAGACTTTATAAACAAAGTCGCAGAGAATCGACCCAATACCGATAGAACACTCAATGAACAGTGGTTCGGACATTACACGCCTCATCCGCAAAGATATAATTCAAAAAGATACGCCGGATTGAATCTCAACAATCGGTGGAGAGACCTGGGAACAATTGAATTCAGATATTTCAATATGTTAGGCTCTCTCCACGCTGGAAAAATTAAAACCTACGTCCAATTCTGTCTTGCCCTTTCTGCAAGAGCTTTAAATGCCCGGTCAGCCAGCCACCGGAAAATCCAAACTGATAATCCTAAGTACAATTTCCGTGTCTGGCTTGTCTCAACCCTCGGAATGAAGGGTGACGAATTCAAAACAGCACGCTATCATTTGACCCGATATCTACCGGGCAACAGTGCCTGGCGTTACGGTCCTCCAACTATTTCAAATAACAACGGAAACTCATGAAAACAGAAAAACTCATATATTTTGCTTATGGCGCTAATCTCGACAGAAACGGGATGAACGCCCGATGCCCGGGGAACAAACCGCTCTGTCGAGCAGTGCTTAAAGATTACCGTCTCGTATTTCGCAATGTTGCCGATATCGAAGAAGCAGAAAACCAACAAGTGCAGGGCGCGTTGTACGAAATCACACTCGAACATTTAAAATCACTGGATCGTTTCGAGGGATACCCAAGACTCTATACTCGAAAAACTGTTAATGTCATCAGGGAATGTGGCTCCCAAATCAAAGCCATAGTTTACCAGATGACAGATCGTCAATATTCTGCCCCACCTTTTGAGGGGTATCTGAACATCATTCTATATGGTTGCCAGCAATGGCAATTCCCTGAGAACCAAATTCAACAGATAATCAAGCAAGCCAATAATAAAGATTTTGGAGAACTATAATAATGAAAACCAATGACCCCATCAAACATGAAATCGTCAATGATGATACCGTATTCGTCGGAACAGCCGCCGAAATCGTCCTTGAAATGAGGCAACAGGCATATTTTGAACGAGGCATACCTGAGGAACACTACCTCGAACAGTTGGTAAACTGCATCAACCGATGCATAGAGATTTTCGCGGGTGAAACTATCACACTTTCCGGAAACAGTTTCGAAGACAAGGCAGAGAGCTTCATCCAGGAACTGTTGAAAATCGGTTATTTCAAAGAAGCTTAGACTAAATTTATATTTATAAATTGTTTGACGTCAGAACATTAAGGACATAATTGGTCAAAAAGTTAAGGTGTGCT
>CAYLYZ010000185.1:0-6023 GCA_964387885.1 uncultured bacterium
TTCCAGCTAGATCGAGAATAAAGCTATTGTAATCTACCGTTGAGTTTTGGGATATTGTGAAATTCCTGAAGCTTCCTATACTGCCAATACCAAAAAACGAATTTGAATCAACATGAGACTCTTCCATATATAAGGTTGCGTTAAACGAGCTGTCCGGATCGCCAACTTCTCCCCAAGTCCCACCAAATTCGATTCCAACATCATTATATTTTATTTCTGAATTGAGAATTTTCAAGTAGTTGTCTTCACTGAATTGATCCCATATCCCGTTATGATCATTTGTGTTTATCTTAGATCCATTTCTAACAGTTAAAGAGCACACTTCTACCGGATCGATATCAGTATCCCATAAATGGATTCCTCCACCGGTACCTTCAGTTTCTGTAATAAATGTACTATCGAGTGAGACTTTACATGAATCATCAGCGATCCAAATTCCTCTGGATAGTGCTTCATTTATAAGACAGTTTGTCATAGAAACTGTCGCTTCAACACTATCCAGTTTTATCGCGAACTGATTTTCGTCTCCATCCTCACCGTACATATCTAATAATTGAGTGTTATAGAAATTATTTCCACTGGATTTAAAGATAAAACCACCTGCATTTTCTAGTTCTTCGTTGCTGGGATCGGGCAAGAATGTAATTCTATTTTCACCTGATGAATCCCAACAGTGGATATAACGATTGTCTCTAAAAGTGATGGTGAAATCAACATCTGCGAAAGCAACTGAACAACCATCAGCGATGGTTAAATTTGTATCTGCTTCAGTACCTTCATTTCCAAAAAATAGAGAAGCGGTTATGATGTAATCAATTCCATCATCGTCTGGATCATCGTTCCAATTTGTCCACTCGAAATGACCAGCGTTCAGACTATCTTGATTAATGGGGAATGGTGCTGCATTGAGGTTTGAAAACAAAATTACAGCCGAAAAGAAGATCGTGAATACATTGAGTTTACTACACATGGTAAAACCTCTTAAGAGTTAGATGAAAACTATCAATTGTCTTATTGCATGTCCTAAATTGTGCGTAGTTCGTTTACAGTTTAGAGTAAAAGTGTATTAAGAATTAGGGTGATTATTGGAGTGTTACTTAATCAGCTGTGCCTGCAATAATGCTGAAAATCTCTCCGCCTCAAGTTGAATAAAATATTGTCCACTTGGCAATTTGCTCAGATTAATTATTTGGGTGTAAGGGCCAGGTTGCAGGTAATCTGAAAAGATGGTAAGGGAACTGCGTCCCAGAGGATCATAAACTACTATTTTTACATGACTCCGATATGGAATATGAAAACTTAAAGTGGTTGTACTATTAAGCGGATTTGGGTATAGCGGAGATATTTCAAATTCGGAGATTACCTGAGCATTGACATCCTCAACCATAACTGGATAGTTATAGACCAATCCATAAGGACCACCTAGAACACCAATATCCGCTATACTCCCATCTAAATCATTCCAATCCTCGAAAACCCAGAAGTCAGAACCAGCATCAATCAGGGGTGATTCCTGTGTTAAACGGAAATCCAATGTGTCCGGATTGACAAAATCTGGACTGAGAAAAATATTACTATATCTGTCGCATGGGTCATTGTTTCGATTGGTCATTGAAATCTCACCAAAGCTCTCGTTAAATCCTTCTGATAGATTCTCATAATCGAAAAAGCTGTTGTTAAAAATCGAAACTTGATCAACGACCTCCAATAACCGTATTGGTAACCCACAACTAACAGTTGCATTATTCGCGTAAATGATTTCAAAGTCATCATCCCTCGAGTAAACACTCAAGCCAATTTCACAATGATAGAAACAATTGTTAGAAATTATTATGTCTGTCCTCGGCGCACTAATTCTTATTCCTGGATCTTCATTGCAATGGATAAAAGAATTATTGTACACTCTGGTTTTGTTCAATGTTCTGTACAAAAATAAAAAACCATCATCATTAAAAGTATTTCCACAAACTAAAACCGAGTCTGATTCATCAAGATCATTTTGGCTAGTGATCCTTACTTCACTTTGAAATGTATTCTCTCTCATAGTTAGTTGATAAGGGTAAGTGGCATTAAAACCCTCAGTTGATACAGAATTATCCTCAAAAAATCCTTCGAAATACGTTAATCCAACTCGGTTGAGTTCACAATTCCTAATCATCCCCTGGCTATTTTGGATGTCAATAGTACTATTGGCAAGATCAGTAATAAGTAAATTGCTGATACTGTTGAGTTTGATGTAATAGAATTCAGAGCTGTCAACAACAGCTGTACCTGGACCGTAAAGATTGGCTCTACTCATGAAACGGCAATGAGACAACCTATATGACCCATCAATACTGTTTAATCCCCATCTCGAATGATTAAGGACTACATAGGATAATGAGGTAGTATCATCTTCATCATTGTTAAGGTAAATGCCACTATAATCCCTGATTCCTGGTTCATCTTCACAGGAATAAAACTTTATCGAGTCTTCTCGTGTGCCAATTGCCTGAAGTTTTCCATAGACATCTAACCTGTTTGTTGCTTCACCCTCTCGCACAGGGCGATGAAACAGAATGTGTACTCCGGGTTCTATAGTCAAAGTGTCGTCTTCAGATACGAATATGTCATTAATGACATAGTATGGTGATTGATCGATTTCAAGAATTCCCGATATTTCACCTTCAATAGGTGTGTATGGTATACAGGTAACCTGAACTGTCATCGTATCTTCATTCTCTCCATCCGTGGCGGTAATCCGGAAATCAAACACATCCAACTCTTGAGGGACTTCACCAATCAAGTTGAGGGTATCATAATAAACTTCGTCCCTTTCAAGCGGGATCAACCATTCGGGCAAATCCTCAAAGCTCAGCACAACATCCTCATCGTCATCAGTAGTGGTTACTGGAAAGACGAATTCAACTCCATTTCTTGCATATTCAATGTCTTCCGATGTAATCAAAGGTGGATGGTTTAATCTCTGGTCGTAGTACAATGCACCAATATCTGCGCGAGTTTCATCAGGGTCTTCGGGCGATTCCGGATCACCAGCATCAATGCAGGGGCTGTCGTGCCGTAGTCGGAGATCATCGGTAATAAATCGTCGAACCGGACATGTCTGTAGGACAGATTCGGTTTCATCCATTTCCTCATCCTGATATGGACTATGAAAGGAATAGAAGTTGTTATACATGTGAAGGGGAAAAGAACCATCACGAGAAGAGATTGCATACCCGTATCCTCTTGCTCCAACAAGCACATTGTTATAAAATTCAGTGCTTTCATCCATGTTAGCAAATACAATGGCTCCCTTCGAAAAAGTATTATTATTGATGTTTCCTGATAACTGTGAAATATTAGAGACTCCAAATACAATGTTATTTCTAAGAACACCTTCTCCAACACCTGAGAGATGCACACCTCCTATAACAACGTTATTTATCAGCTCGCAATTCACTACATTTCTAAAACTAATTTCACCATTTATCTCACACTCAATAATGTTACACCTACTTGTATTATCGCAAGTTATTCCATCTTCGAAGGTTAAACAGTTTTCGATAAAACATGAACCTTGTGTTTCATTCAAAATAAGTCTGGAGTTAATTATTGAATTTTCAAAGTGCACATTATTGCTTGGTCCAATGATTCCTGCACCTAACTCCCCATTCCTGAAAGTGAAGTTCTCAATATTTATTAGCCCGGGTCCCACTCCAGGCCCATAAATTCCTCCCAAAGTGGTATTGTCGATATTGATATTTTCGCTATCGGTTATGTAAAAACAAATACCCTCGCTATTGGTCAAGTCAAAATCATTAGTTTGACCAATTCCGATTGTTGCGAACTCCAAATTAGTCGTTGTTAAGCCTTCAATATCTGTAATCTGTAAGTAATCCCTAACTCTCAGTCCATCAATACTTACGTTTCCACCACTATTTATTTCTGTGCGAAAAAAACTACCCCCATTGATTGATAATCCCTGAATGTTTGGGATTTCAGTTTGACCATCGATTGTGACATCATTCAGGGTTAAGTCTTCACATCGAAATTCAAAGTTCCGAAGAACATGACAATTGTTGAATGTAACTTCTTCACACAAATTGTTATTAAAATCTAGGAAATTCAATTCTGCATCAGTGATCTCAATATTAATAGTACCATCAATCATCAAATTACCACCGATCTCAAGAGTATTAATCTCAATATTTCTACCTCCGTAGAAACTGAGGTTTTCGATAACGTTACAATTTACAAAAACCATATCCGTCATATTTCTCAAATCAAGACTGCCAAATTCACAGTTTACCGGGTTAAAACCCTCAACTTCCCATAACCGATTTGTTTCACCAATCACACAATTTCTGATGGATTCAAAACGATTTATTGACCAATCAATCCAATTTGTTATTTCACAATCTTCAACCCATAAGCTGACAATCTCAAAACGATGACTTGGAACATTATGAAGGAAATTACAATGGTCAAGGATTGCATCTTCAGCTCTGATAGTGCAGCCACCACTAACATTAGTGTTTCTCATTTCTAACGTTGGGATGAGAAAATCAATGCCACCGTCACCAAATTCATTGTTCTCAAATAACCCCAAAGGAACGCGATTAATGTTCAATCCGCCGATCCTAAAGTTGTTCCCAGTCATATTAACCGACTCAGAATCCTCAATGAGAAAATCAAATCCTGCTTCACGGCTGCAATCATCAATTTGTATCTGATTACATTCTCTGAGGATAATATACCTTAAGTCATTGTTAATTATAATCAAATTCTGCGATACACGGAATGCTTGAATTCCAATCCCTCCATCCCCTTCAACATGATTGTTTTCAACGGAGATATTCCCTCCGACGACAATTTCAATTCCGTTTCCCCCGATTAAGTTGTTGTTTTCTATTGTCATGCTGGTTACTGTTCGATAACAAATTGAAACTCCTGTTAATTCATTATCATGAATGTGCACGACACCGCCTGTGCCATCGAGAATCATTCGTGGACCGATAACGTTATTCTCATATTCCACGAGTTCAGGCGCAAGGTTAATTCCCCAATTTGTCCTACCGAGCTCGGTGTTAATCGTACAATTGCTTATATGAGCATTGATTCGTTCACTGCCAATACGCACAGAGTTGAAATCCGTCCATGTCGCAATAAACTCCTCGCCACCTACAAACATGTGAAAGAATCCTAATCCTTCTTGTGGGTTATCAGTACGAACTGAGATATGATTTTCTTCAGTACCTTCAAAGATTAGGGTTCCCTGAGCCATGAAATCAATTCCAGGATCAAAGATTATTTCTACACCAGCTTGAACATGAAGAGATTCATCAGCAGGAATGGTTGTTTCACCAACTATTAAATAGGGATTGTTTTCCTCAATCCAAGCTCCACTCACCTCTCCTTCAATTCTCTCCTGGCAGAACAAATCGGACGGGGAAATTATCAGAGCACATAAAACAAAAAACAAAAATCCCACCGAAGCATAAAGCCTGGTAGGACGAGAGATTTCCTGTGCCCGAATGATAGATGGATCAAGAATGCTAAATTGGCTAATGAGGGGTTGACGATGTGAAAACATAAGTGTCATAAATTTCACCAAATTATTGCTGTTGCTGACTCAATGCTGCATGTAATCTGTTCAATTTTCCCGTAAGTCAGGCAATATTAAATTCAATATATAGAAACAGTGATTTGATCGCAAGTTATAAGTTCATCAATTTCATTAATTCCATCAGTTCTGGATTGCCTAATCCCCGCTCTGTATCATAGTCACATGGATTATTCAACGACAATGTCAAACGGGCGATGAACACCGAACTTAAACGCATATCCTTTCTCCTGGAAACCGAGGCAGAATTCTTGCTGGTGGGAGATACGAAAGATAACATCGAGGCAGCGCAGGATCTGCCTCCGTATATCACCAATTACATCGGTTCAAAGCAGAAACTTGTGGATTGGATCTGGGTGCATACTCCGGACGGAGTGACTTCAGCGCTCGACGCCTTTTCGGGCAGCGCGGTGGTTGG
>CAYLYZ010000186.1:0-5882 GCA_964387885.1 uncultured bacterium
ATACAGGAATATCTCTTCTATTTCTTAACAAACTTTCAGTGAATAATCCTATTAGATACAAAATTAGAATTAAAGAAAAGGCATACAATTTGCAACTTTCTCTTCGTACATCATAGTCTTCCGGAGATGTGTTACTCGATTTGAGTAAATAATCGTTAATCTCTTAACTTTGATTAGGATATGCTATTTTCTGTTTTCATTGACAACATTGTTAATGAATCTATTTGTTTTAACTTGGATTAATTAAGGAAAGATCGTATGGCACAATATCGTGTATTGGTTCTGGAAAAAACGAAGGCTGGTATTGCTCACTGTGTCGGAGGAATTACCGATCAACACAAGGGAATCCGGCTGCTGAACAGCCCTGATTTTCCCTTCTGGGATGCAAGCACATGCCCATTCAGTGTTGGAAGGTGGTTTACTTTGCAGGCAAATCCGCATTTGGATCAAAACAATCCACACCAAACAGAAAATACAATTGTTGAACATGTCTTTAAAAGATCGAAGCCAAAAAAAACTGAAGATATCATTTCATTTCTAAGAAGCGGAAATGTTGTTGAAAATTGTGTTCAACCAACTAAGGCATTCACATTCAGTGGGGGAAATAACGCATTTCGAAAGACATCAGCGGGATTATTTGAAGTTCCCGGAAAGGACCTTGTAAAATTACAGAAATCTACAGCTTTTTGGATCAATCCACATCCATTAAGACTTGTTGAAGATCGGTATCATTGTAGTGAAGATAACTATTTTATTAAATACGTTGGAGTAGAATACCCGGTACGAATAATTCCGAAAAATTCAATTATTCAACTATTTGTCTCTTCGTATTGGTCAGAGAATGATGCAAGTTATTTGCAGCTTGCTGGATGGTTTGTTGGAAGCTGATTCTATTTGTGTTGTAATGAGAGAACCCGGACAAATTGTCCGGGCTCCCTTTTATTAAAATGAATTTGATGCATCAGTAGAACATGCATGTTCCTTTAATTGATCACTTCGTCAAAATGACCTTTCGTGAAGTTCGGAATTCCCCGGATTTCAGCATAATCACGTAAACACCTGAAGTCACATCTCCAGCTTCCCAGATTGCAGAATGATGACCACCGGCAATGTTATTATCAACTAATGTTGTGATCAAACGTCCGGATATGTCAAAAACTTGCACACTTACCTGTGACACCTCCGGTAATCCGAAAGAGACTATCGTTGATGCATTAAATGGGTTGGGATATGGTTCCAATAAATAGAAACTATCCGGAGCAGGTTCAGATACGACTACCGAAAGAACACTGAAACCATTAACTTCGTAAACTAATCCCCTACCCTCGTGGATCAGACTCTGTTGTAAGGTTAGTTCAATATTATTCTCGGAATCGTAAAGATTCAATCTGAAAGCTTCTCCTGCAATTAATCCATCCACTGCTTCGGTTGAGCTGTCATCCCCCCAGACTGCAATACCACAAAGCCCTTCTGAATTGATATCACCGACTCCGATAATCCGGCCTTTCAAGTTTATTGCAGCAACCTGATCTCCTGCACTCACTTCCACTCCGGAAAATTCTGTAATGAGTAAACTCATATTATTATCACTTATGAAAGGAGTACTCCAATGACTATTATTCTGCTCTCCCGGAATTTCAGCAGCCATTTCATCTCCTGGTCCCGGATAATTCAGTACAACATCCTCATCAACATTCACCTGATATCCTTGAGATTCACGCCATGGAGGCATATTTGAGAAATTCCACTCTGTCGATATAAACCGTCCGAGATAGTCCTTGGCTATGATAACATGGTCGATAATCGGAGCCAGTACATCAAAATCAGGAGCAGCTGCACTGAGCTCATAGTCAGGGAAATATGCTATCATATTCCAGCCTTCTTCAATTGGGATATCTGCATCCGGAGGAATTGGCATACCAGCCCACACAGTTTCCATTTCTTCAACCATTGAAACAAGATAACCCTGGGTCAGATTCCAAAACGGAATGTTATTAAAACCCCATTCAGGTGAGTAGAATCTGCCCAATTCGTCCTTGAAGATCATAATATTATGTTCATCCTCATTCAACCTGAGTTGTTCAGTCATAAGGACAACATCCGGACCTCTTACCTCATCTTCAGCGTAAAACTCCTCACCAGGATCGACATTAATTGAAATCATGTTCCAGCTCTCCTGGAAACCAACTGTCAATTCTCGACCTACCGATGCTGCTAAAGTCAAAACAGTAAATCCGTTTACTTCCCACTCATCATCCCCCTGCAGGAAATCCGGGATACCAGGATATTCCGTGTCTGTTTCATTATCCCAAACACGATACGTCATCCTCTGCCCGGCTACAAAACCCTCAACGACATCCTCCGTATTGGCGTCATCTGCCCAGGCAGCGAGACCTACCCTGTTTTCGGCATCCCATACAGATCCACCTGCGAGAAGTCCTTCAGGTGTAAAAACACCAATCTCCCAGCCAGATGGAACCCCCTCTTCTTCATATGTAAGTTCCTGAATCAGATTACTATGATTAAAATCTGTAATTGCAAAATCTGTGAAATGAGTAAGTTCAGGATCTTCACCACCAATTTGAATGCCTGTTCTAATAGACTGTTGAACTTCGCGGTCGGCGTCCTGCACCCATGCAGAAAGAAACAGGTTTTCAATCTCAAGTTCATGCCAACCAACATCTTCCATATCAAGTTCGAACTCAAAGTCCACTGTTTCTTCTTCATCGATATCAAACCTCTGCCCGTTGGCATTAGGCAGCATTCTGACCATTGCATCATAATGATCTGCTAATCCATTTGCCCCCTGGAAATTCACATGACCCTCTGTTAAAGCAATCCGTAACGACATGTTCTCGAAATCGTTCGTTGAGGTCACGTCAACTGAAGCTATAAGCTCCCCGTCTATTATTTCACCCTCAAGATTCATCTCAAACGGTGATCTGGTTCTTGCTCTCGTCGAAACAGCCTCGATTACATCTTCACGGGTTCTACCTTCAAAAACTTCACCGTCAATAAAAATCGCTGGTACAGCACGCACGCCGTAATAATCAACCATCGCGCGTACCGTAGCGGGATTTTCATCGTGCCAGGGATCCTCTCCCGGCCACCAAACGTGATAAGCAATAGGAGTGGCTGAATCTCCAAGTTCCTCGAGAGCTGCCTGTAAACGTGGCGCGAATTGTGCACAGGGAGCGGCTCCGATATTTGTAAAATCTTCTAAAAGAACTCGACGCTCAAATCCTTCGGGTTCAATAGTTGAAGCCCGGATTGGCCATAAAATATTTGCCTCTTCAGTATTATTGCTAATAAGTAACCGAGAGTCTATTTCCACCTCCTCTTCTTCGGTAAAAAAGGTTACTGTAACAATCTGTTCCTCCCCAGGAGCTATCTCAAAATTGCGATCTGGTTCAACAGTTACATATTCTCGCGCACTTGGAGAGATTCTTATCAATTCGATATCTACCGGTTCATTTCCAAACGAAGTAAATGCCGCTTCAATCACATATTCCCGATTCTGTTCTAATCCCACACCGAAGTCAAGAAAACCTGGTGAAATTCTAAGATGCGGCCCATTGGGCGCGATGTCTGACGATCTTAGCTGAACTTCAATTGGGTAATCTCCACTATTTGCAAAACCATAATTTTGACCGTCATCCTGTGTGTTCAACATTGCATATGGCATTGATCCATTTGTACCGGCAAAAGGTGGAGTTTCATCTGTTGGAAAACGAGTTCCTTCTGCAAAGAAATACGTAACCGTGAAAGCTTCACCTTCTGTTATTGCGACTTCTTCCTCGAAGTCAGGTTCAATTTCAATCCAACTAATCTCATTACCGTCTGTGTCTGCCGAACCTTCCCAAACAGGTGTAATTCGCTGTTGCTCAAGATCAAGAATATGAACTGCAAAATCGCATCGTATTCTCTCTTCTGAAAAGATAGCAACCCTGAAGGCCGTTAATTCAAGTGCGGGACAATCACCACCGGGATGATGGAAGGCTGTTGCCCATCCTGAATCTTCGTTCCATGCTGTTGTACTTTCATATGTTCCATCGGTGTATCTCAACCAGGTTTCCGCTTCGTTAACCGGATCAAAAACCAATTGATCTAACTCTGCATTATCATTCTCGTCATCGACATCGTCTTCAGCAACAACTGTAGCTATCGCGTAATAATTCCCAATTTCATCAGGCATTACCCACGTCTCTTCACACTCTAAAGTTATTTCATCACCTTCCCCCATTTCATCGATTTCCAGAATATGCTCCCATATAGCGTCTCCATCTGCATCAAAAACCTCAAAAATAACTTCAAAATCACCAACGTCTTCTCCGTTATTTACAATGTCTGCAACAAATGTGTGCTCTTCTCCGGGTAAATTCATCCATATCTCTTCTCTATTGTAGAGCTCGGTTACTTCAAGATCTATGAATCCTTCGAGGTATTCTCCATTTGCTCTAATGAACAAGTCTCCGTTACACATCCTCCAGTTCTGATGCGCTGCAGATGGATTATCTCCAAAATCTTCAACAATTGAGTAAAAACTCCGTTGGAAATTATTTGCTCCATCATACACATTCCACCAACCGGCGCCTTCCTGTCCCGGTCGATAAGGTCCTCCCGGAGATTCGTACATGATGGTGAAATTCTCCTCAGCACCGAACTCTATGTACTCATCTTCTTCCAATTCAATTTGATGCGTAGCGTTATCACCAAATTCGTTCAGACGATCAATCTCAAACTCGAAAAGAAGTTCATCCAGATTGTGGTTATCCTGATCCTCAGAATAAATCCGGACTCTACAGGCATCATCAAAATTTGGTCCCTGGTTAAGAGGCATGATGCTTAATGCCTGAAGTTCAAAGTCACTTACGGGTGTAAAGGTTACTTTGGACCAATAAGGAGAGTTAACTATCAATCCCGCTGGATTCGCATCGTCGTATGAAATCCAGTCTGGCCCCTCATCACGGGCAGGTCCTTGATTAGAATCGTAGTGAAACAGTTGAATTTGTCTTGATTCGAGCATTTGGCTTTCTGTGCTCCAGGCAATGGTAAGGCCTGATGAAATACAAAGAATGAATAGAAATAAAATTCTTGTACGCATGTTAACACCTCAATAAATTTGAAATAAGAATTTTGAACCATCATTTAGTTTTGAAAAAATAAGCATATAAGATGCAATCAAACTGAGAATGTTGCTAATTTTCACAAAACTCCTTGTTAAATATAATATTATAACTAATTAAATACAATTCAGTTAAGGCTCTTAATGAAAAAAGGCTGACGTTTGGTGTCAGCCTTTTTTTATAATCTTAGTGCCGAGGGCGGGACTCGAATCCGCACACCCGCAAGGAGTTATGGTCCCTGAAACCAGCGCGTCTACCGATTTCACTAACAGCATTTTTAAATTAAACACTCCGTCTGAAATCATCATTTTTACAATGCATTGCAGCAATCTTCAAAATATGCTAGTTCAATTGATATGTAAGTAAGTAAGTAAGTAAGTACATGATACCGTTGGAGAGTCTTCGGAATCCGTCTATCCGATGTAAGTTAATCACACCGCCCTCGCTGAACCATTATTAATATAGCCTCGTATGATAGCTCACAAAGCAACTGTAAATACTCTCAATATGCTCATTGAATCCTTTGTCAAAGCTCAATACGATCCAAATTGTTATTTAACAAATCATAATGTGTAACAATCTGCGTTTGGATTTCAAGTGATTTTCTATCAATATGTCTAATAAAATCAATAGCAGGCTTGGAACTTTAGTTCGGAAAAATATCCTATCTTACCCAGATGTATAATAAAACTTTCTGATAATTATACAGAAAAAATGGCTGGACAGGTTTAGCAAAAGGGAGCATTGTTCCCAACT
>CAYLYZ010000187.1:0-5879 GCA_964387885.1 uncultured bacterium
AGTTATTCGCGAAATATAAAATTCACTTTACATCTCCAAGAATGGTGCAAAGATTGTTTGTCGTCAAAATCTCTTGGACAAATTTAACATTCAGTTAAGGTGTAATCTGCATATGTGTATTTGATTTCAAATTAACTTTTCTTCTCTTCTTCATCGTCTTCATTTTAATCTTTTCCCGTTCCGTCATAATTATTCTCTTCCGCCCGTAATATACATCAGCAGGTGTTACATTGTCCAGCGATTCATGGTAGCGTTCATTATTATAATAATATACAAACTTCTCGATTTCCAGTTCCAGTTCCCCGGGGAAGTAATAGTTCTGCAGCTTGACAACGTTCTTCATCGTTCTGTGATAACGTTCTATCTTCCCTTGCGTCATCGGATGATACGGCGCTCCGCGGGTATGATCCATTCCATGATCCTCCAGATATTCCTTAAGTTCTGAAGATAGATAACAGGGTCCGTTATCGGACAGAAGTCGTGGTCTGTGCCTGACCTTGACATCGCTGATTCCAGCCTTTTCCAGGGCCATATCCAGTACTTCAGTAACATCACCGGCAGACATGGTATTAAACAGCTTCCAGGAAAGAATGTAGCGTGAGTAATCATCAAGGACGGTGGCGAGATAATACCATCCCCAGTGAATAATCCTGAAGTAGGTAAAATCTGTCTGCCACAGTTCATTGATCCGCTTTGTGGGATTCTTGAACCGATCGGAAGCTGACAGCAGGATATAGTTGGGGCTGGTGATGAGATCAAATGACTTCAGTATCCTGTAAACACTGGACTCGGAAATATAGTAATGTTCAGTATCTGTTATATGCCAGGCTAGTTCCCTGGGGGTCAGATCTGGTCTGTCAAGTGCGATCTTCCTGACTTTCTCCTTCTCACAATCAGGGATCTTATTCCAGAAACGACGAGGTCCCGGTTTTCGGTCAGCGAGCCCGTCAAAACCCTTTTCAAGGAATCTCCTGTACCAGTTATAGAATGTGCTGCGGGGAATGTCAAGTTCCTGAAGTGTTCTCCTGACGGACAGTTCAGATGACTCAACGATGCGAATGATCTCCATCTTTTCAGTCTGGTTATAGCGCATCAGTCGTCCGATCCGCTTTCCAAGCCATTCAGACTTTTTTTTAGATACCTGTTCTTGACAAACAGCTCAGCAATTCCCTCTTTCAACTGGCTGTTTTCTTTGCGAAGGTCATTGACTTCTGTGCTGTTGGCTTCCCTGACCGTATTCCCCTTCAACCGTCTCTTGCCAGCTTCGAGGAACTCTTTTGACCAGTTATAGTACAGGTTAGGATGGATGCCTTCCCTGCGGCATATTTCTGCTATGGAATCTTCGCCTCTTAATCCTTCAAGTACGATCCTGATCTTTTCTTCCGAAGAATACTTCTTCCTTGTTTTTCTCCTGATCTCTCTGACTTTGCGTTCAGGTTGTGATTTTGACTTCATGTCTACTCCGATTTTCGATTTGCAGCTTTTCTACGAAAAGCTGCAGTGTGTGCCCTGACTAAACATAATCAGGTTGGTCTACCTTGTCAAATCACACCTTAGCTTTTTGGGTTAAATGGTCCAATGGATTAAGACGGCGAACAGTTGTACAAAGTACAAGAGATATATACAATTGGAATGAGCGTTGGTATAGGGAAGACAACGGAACATCTTTTTCTAGTCCTATCGTTGCAGGTTGTTGCGCACTTCTTTTGGATGCTTTTCCTGAATTAACTCCAGCGGAAATGTGCAAGTCAATTGAAATTACTGCCGTTGATTTAGGTACTGCCGGGAAAGACAATAATTATGGATCCGGTAAAATAGATATTTATAAAGCATACGATTCCATTCATAGAATCCCTTTGTCCAGTGGTTGGCAAACAATTTCATTTAATGTTGCACCGATTGATACAGAACTTTATGCAAGTATTATGACAGATCGATTGGCTGCTAATAATTTCGATCAGATCAAAACTCTGGATGTTAATGAGGTTTACCCGGACAGTGGTGATTTTCAAATGGATCTTCTCGGGGCATTCAAGATTAAGATGGATGCTTCTGATGTTTTCTATGCAATTGGCAACCGACGTATTCCCTCAGATACAACAATTTCTTTACCTGTTGACTGGAGTTTGGTCGCGTACACACCAAATGAAGATATAAATGCAGTTACCGCACTTTCAAGTTTAGTTCCTGCTGATGATGATACTTCTTTGATAATGGCAAAAGATGGTGATGGTAATTTCTATAGTCCAGAATGGGGATATAATGGTATTGGCGACATGACACCAGGAGAAGGCTACGAAATGAATCTTGATTTTGCTGATGATCTTATTTATGATGAGGGGGAAGTAGCCTCTATTGCTTCCTTCGACCATATCATCGAACCTAAACTGTCATCGAACTTATCCCATTTTTCTAAAATATTTCCAACTGATTATTTTTATCCTGTCCTGATTCAAAGTATTAATTTGGAAGGTGAAAGTCCACAGATCGGTGATGAAATCGCTATTTTCGAAGGTAATGTATGCATAGGTTCGAGTGCTTGGGAAAATATACCAATAATAGGAATCTCAGCATGGCGTGACGATCCTACAACAAATCGAAAAGATGGATTTACTGGTAGTTCAGATTTTTGGGCATATAAATATTGGGATGAAAGTCGCCAAGAAGAGTTGCTGATTTCGGAACGTAATGTAATTGCAAGTATTAATAAGAGTTCACATAGTGATGTTTTTGGTGTAATATCGTTAGATTTTGGAAGCGATCGCGTACATATCCCATTTGATTGGAACATTTGCAGTAATTTCCCAAATCCATTTAATAGTACTACATTGATAAACTATTCATTAAAGGATATTGGGCAAGTTGAAATCTCCATTTTTGATTCAGAAGGCAGATTGATAAATATTTTAGAGAATGTTTCAAAAGACGCAGGTGAGTATTCAGTTTTATGGGATGGATCTGATTACAGTTGTAAGCAAGTTCCGAGCGGTATTTATATTTGCCAGATGAATGTACTTGAAGGTGGCAATGTTATTTTTAATTCTTCCATTAAAATGGTTTTAATAAGATAGTTCATTCAACCTTAATTTACACAATATTCCTGATTGAATCGGGTACTGAATCCGACCTGTGAGTAATAATCACAAGTCGGATTCAGCACAAAAGTATTTTAATGATTTACCTTTACAAACAGCTTAATATTACTTGGCTATAATTAATTGTCTTGTTACTGAGAGCGTTTCTGTCTCATTGTGTAAAAATACACTGTTCATGGTCAGATTTCTATCCGCCACGCCACTATTGCGTTTGAGGGTTTCTTCTAATATCTTGATTTTATGATGAGAATACTCAAACCTCTTATGAGTACAATGCATTGTTTTTTATAAAACAAGCATCAGGATTGCATCATCGGTATTATCGGAAAGCAGCATGATCCAAGTAGTCCCTATTTATTTTAAAACGCTATCCAAATTATAAGAAATTCCAAATTTTCTAATTCAAAATTCAAAACATCCTTCAAAGGTTAGAATTGTGATTGAAATCTTGTGAATACAAAGTCGAAATCTAGTTACTATTTCTCGATTTAAATCATTTTTTTTGCCGATTTAGTTTTAACCAACCACAAGTAAAACTTCGATCTGGACTAAAACAATAGACCGAAGCCCCAATTGGAGCCTCGGTCTATTTGTTAATTAAGACTTGAGATCAACGAACCACTATCAACTTATGCACCGAGCTGAGTGAGGCCGTTTCCATCTTCACAAGGTAAACTCCAGTTGCGACTGTGGAGGCTTCCCATGTGGTTGTGTGGTAACCTGCATCTAAATAGTTATCGACCAAAGTCTCGACCAACCGTCCTGAAATATCATATATACAGATAGATAACTGTGCTGCTTCAGGCAGCCCATAGGGCAGAAATGTTGTTGAATTGAACGGATTTGGGTAATTCTGGGAAAGGTAGTATTGATCCGGAATTGCTGGTTGAATAGTTGCTTCTATTACAGTAAATCCGTTTGTTTCGTAAACTAGTTCAGATCCCTCAGGCTCTAGATCGACCTCTGTATTTATAATCGAACTCCAGAGCTTTAGGTTGAAAACTTCACCCTCTTTTAATCCATCTAATTCCTCAGTAGATTCGTCGTCACCCCAAACGGCCAGCCCAACAGAATCATCGTTATTAAACGCTGTTGCCCCTACGCATATTCCTGAATCTGTAAATGCTCCGATTTCTCCCTCCTCGGGAAGGTTAGTAACCAGAATACTCATATTCTTATCGGAGTGAATTACCTGTATGAAGTGAGAGAGGTTCAGCTCTTCATAACTGACAGATGCTAAGCCTTCACCTTCCACATTCCAAATCAGTTCCACCTCCTCTGAAACTTTGACTTGATATCCCGCACCGCGATGTAGAGGGGGGATGTTGTTGAAGTTGTGTTCAGGTGCGTAAAAATGACCATCACCATCTTTAGCCATAAGTAATTGATCTGAGATATTGGCAAATGCATCTGGGGCTTCAACCTCTTCCTCGGGGAAATAAGCTGTAATGTTCCAATTCTCATGGAGATTAATAGGCGTATCGGCAGGCACGAGTTCACCTAGGAAGGTTAGTTCACCTTCTTCCACCGTTTTAACCTGGTAACCCTGGTGGTAATCCCAGAATGGGATGTTGTTGAAGCCAAAAGGCGGAGAATAGAAGCTTCCGTCCCCGTCTTTAACAAGCAGAATATTTTCATTCTCCACCAATGCCGTAAAAAGAAATGGAATGTCGGCAATCAAAGGATCGATGTATGATGACACAAGGTTCCAGTTCTCTGCCAGATTAATAACAATCCTCTCTGGATCTTGCACATCATGGTCAAATGGAATCGCACCGATATCTAGTGGTGAACCATCCGGGTCGGGCTCGCCATCCGGGTCACCAGCATCTATGCAGGGTGAATCGGGATGAAGTCGGAAATCCCCATTCTCAGGGTCTAAGAACAGAGGATCGAGGTTGATGTTGAAATGTGCATCGCAAGCGTCGTCGTTGGCGTTCTGGCGATCAAGATCGCCCAGGAGATGATTTTCACCATCATTGTTCATATTGCCGAAATAGCAGTTGAAGTATTGGTCATTGCGTTCCGAAAAGCCGGTACTGTTGTTGTTATAGAGGATATTATGTGTTGCAACCGTGTTTGTTGATGCCCAAAAGCGAACACCGATATCATTGAAAGCAACAGTATTATGGGCATAATAACCATAATCCCAAGTCGTACCTACTAAACCAACTCTGCAGTTAGTAACTAGATTGTGGTCTGCGATACCATAACCATGAAATGTTAGGATACCAAAACCATAAGTCCTATCAAAAACCTCATAAATATCACAATTATGAACTCTTGGGAAAGGTTCATTCCTGTCTTCTGACATGACAACTCCGTTTTCAGACATGAAACGGATAGTAGAAAAACCAATTTCTCCTGAGTGTAGGTCTATTCCAGTTTGAGCATATTCGATGATGCAATTCCGAAGAACAGAACCTTCGTCACCCCAATAACCTATCCCAATCCAATAACCCGATTCTGGATCATCTTCATCAGCAGTAAAAATGATGCTGTCCTCCTGCGTACCAATTGCAGTTATAAGTCCGGAGTTTCCTAAACGAGTATCGCGTGCGAAGAGGATTATTACTCCGGGGTCAATTATCAACTCTTCACCTTCCTGAACAGTTGCATTTTCAGTTACATGCACCGGTGAATCATCCATTGTCCAGTGCCCGGAAACATCTCCTCCCACATCCAGAGCATTAGCGGTGTATACTAAGAAAAAGAGCAAAACGTAAATATGCACAGCATACGATAATATTGTTTTTTGGTACATAATAATTATCCTTTCTTGAG
>CAYLYZ010000188.1:0-5640 GCA_964387885.1 uncultured bacterium
CCGCCTTCGCGGGAACGACGTGCTTTCACAAGAGTAGAATATTTCAAAGAACTCGTCCCCGCCTGACAATTAAATCGTTGATATTTTGCTAAGCGAGTATTCCCGACGACACTGTATTCTGCGTTCTCAGACAGCTTGGTAATCCTTAGGAATTACTCGTGTGTTTGTAGGATCGATTCACGAATTGTCCGATCGGTTTATTCCGGAATGAGGTTTGATCTGCATCACACAAATTCACAGGATCTTTTTATTAAATCAAAATAAAACCATCCCCGACATAACGACATTTGGAAATAAATTCCGTATTATTAATGTGCAAGAGACTAATTTCCGGATTCACATCTTTACGATCTCTTTGATACCTGTGGAAATTCCATAGTCTTTAGACGGTTATGAAGAAGATGTAGATGAGGTTTAACCTTGTCTTTGATACACTCTCGGGATGTCCGGGGTGATTCGTAAATCACCCATACGGAATACTGGAGTGTCGGTGAAATAGGCCTACGAGTTAGATTGATTTCATAACAGTAAAAAGGTAAATGGAAATTCCTGAATTAAGGATTGGCAATCTCGTTGCTGATCTTCCGATAGTACAAGGCGGTATGGGTGTACGTGTTTCGCGTGCGCCATTAGCAGCAGCAGTAGCAAACGAAGGTGGTATCGGAACAATATCTACGATTGGACTTGCTGATTTGGATCTCAGAGGTGAAGAGTTTTACGCGAAATCCAAAGAAGCACTTACAACCGAAATCCGATATGCCAAGAGTTTGACAAAAGGTCATATAGCTGTCAACATTATGGGCGTTCTCGCAAACGCCAATGATGTGATCAGAACTTCGGTTGATGAAGGATTAAAGATTATTGTATATGGCGCAGGATTACCTATGCGTCTGCCTGAATTAGTCCCCGAAAGAGATGTCTGTCTCCTCCCTATTGTCAGCTCACCTCGAGCGGCAACTCTCATCCTGAAATACTGGTTAAATAAATATAAACGATTCCCTGCAGGATTTATCCTTGAAGGACCTTTAGCGGGTGGTCATCTGGGTTTCTCGCATGATGAATTAGCCCGTATAGAGGATTTTAAACTTAGCAAACTTTTACAGCAGCTTCTCGATGCTATTAGTCCTTTCGAAGCGAAGATCGGGCAAAAAATACCTGTGATAACTGCCGGTGGTGTATATTCTGGCAAAGATATAGCTGATAACCTGCTGGCAGGCGCATCAGGCGTTCAGATGGGCACCCGGTTCGTTTGCACTGACGAATGCAGTGTATCGGACGAATTCAAACAGGCATATATTAATGCAAAAAAAGAAGATATTGGTATCATTCACAGTCCGGTTGGATTACCGGGTCGCGCTCTCCGCAATAAGTTCATCCGAGCGGTTGAGGAAAATGGAAAGCAAAAGATACGCTGCAATTATCAGTGTCTGACCGCCTGTAAACTCGACCAGGCGCATTATTGTATTGCTAATGTCCTGCTGAACTCATACGCGGGTGATGTTGACAATGGTCTGATCTTCTGCGGACAGAATGCTCATCGCGTTGATAGAATAGTATCCGTAAAAAACCTGATGGCTGAATTAAAAGCAGATCTACTATTCTCACTGCGGACAAAAGAGGTTAAAGCTGCTCCAGTTCTCGAGCTTTCAGCGGGTTAGTCAGAACTAACGAATCCTTTAAGAAAATGACTAAAACTCTATTATAAAACCAATTAATAGGTAAAATCAAATCCCATGCTTAGCCTAATTTGTGTACCTTAACTAACTTGATTCAATTGAAATTGCCTTGTGTAACCAGTTCCCGCCATTTTTGACTCCCAGTCAAATCTTCAAAATTCTCGATTTCCTTTCGTTGACTTCTGTCAAGTAATTCTTTAAACTGTTTAAAGATATAATACATAAAAGCAAGATGCCGGTTATAACACGGCTTAAAAGTATTTCGTATAAATCCATCAGACGTTTCTGGCTGTTTTCAAATGAACGAAGTGAATGTAAACTGCCAGATTACGCTTCGCTTGAAATCAGGCAGTAACAACTCTCGAATCAACATGCGAAAAAACTTTTAAGCACTGCTATAATAAACCACAAGCATCTCAAGATATTCGTTTTTGATGTAGCTAACTTAGAGGCATGCTATGACTTTTAAACATTTATTAATTCTAACTTTTGTCCTTTTTACTACTTTCCTTATCTCATCCCCTGCGAATTGTCATGTGACAATCGAACCTATGGGACTGGCTGTTTTCCTCGAACAAGATGGTGAAGCAGAAGAAGAAATCACACTCATCAATGATGGTGACGCTGATGTCACTTACAGTATCAGCTTTGACGATCCCCCCGAAGATGAACGCGGACGGGGACCTCTGCGCGATGATTTCGGCGATATCCTTGAAACCTACGATTTCGGTGAAGCCGTTTGGAATGGCATTGCTTATGACGGTGAAGTAATATGGCTGGTCGACCATAACAGTAGAATGATCTCGGTAACCCTTGAGGGTGAGAGGATCGATGGTGAAGTCAATATCCCTGAAATGGCAACCGGAGTCTGCTGGGACGGTGAGGCACTCTGGCTTGGTTTTCTCAACGAACCAATTTTAGTGCGGATCGATCGTGAAGGAAACCAGCTCGCCAATATCCGGTTCGGAAACGATGAACAGATGGGTGCATTCGGTGTCGCCTGGGATGGAGAAAATCTCTGGGCTTCACAGGTCGAATTAAGATCTCTTGTTCAGGTTTCTCCCGATGGTGAACGGCTCAGAACTGTAGGTACCCAAAACGTTGAAGGATCGGAATGGCCTTGTATTGTATACGTTGAAGACCACAATGATGGCCATATGTGGCTCCTTGCAAATCCGGCACAATCATATTATCAATTGAATATCGAAGAGGATCAGGCTGAAGTTCTGCAAAACGCCCGTATTGAAAACGGCCAATTATACGGCATCGGTCACGATGACACCAATCTCTGGATTCATTCTCATGACGGTCAGCATTTCGTCATTGATGATGGAATTGCTGAACCAAGATGGATCATTGCTGAGCCCCTCGAAGGAGTGATTCCTGCGAACGATGAAGTAGCCTTTACTCTTTCATTCAATACGGTCGATATGGAGGATGGCATTTACGAAATGCGAGTATTTGTTGAGCTCGTAGAAGCCGATGAAATGCGGGATGATCTCGAGTTTGGTCTAATTGAAATATCAGCGGTTTTATCAATTGAAAGTGACGTATCAACCATCCTTGGAAATGTCACTGATCCTGCAACAGAACAGCCGATTGAAAATGTATGCATTGAGTCATACACTTATATAATGTCACGTTTCTCGAATGAAGAGGGTGATTTCACTTTCGAGAACCTCCCGCTTGGAGATTATGCATTCCTCGTCACTGCAGAGGACTATCTACCTCAGCAGGTAAATATTGAGCTTAATGAACCCGGTGAATTTGAGCTTAATATCGAGATGCTTCATTCTACCTGCGAGCCAGATATTGAGGAAGTCATGGAGGAAATCGGAGTAGATGAACAAATAGAGATAGACTTCAGTGTCGCCAATACGGGCAACGGACAGTTGACATATACTACCGATTTATGCTTGATTGGTGATGCAAACGCCGCTCCCTGGGAGATTCGTCGGCAAATAAATGCAGGTCAGATACTCAATGATTCACGTATTCAAGGTGCTGTATGGGCAAATGAAAATTTCTACGTTGCCGGCTCAAATGATCGTAACCCTCAAATCTACGTCTTAAACCGAGACGGAGAATTAATCGATCAGTTTGTTCAGGAGGGTAATAACGGCAGTTATGGGTTTAAAGACCTTACATTCGATGGCGATTGGATCTGGGGATCAGGTTCAAACAGCATTAAAGCCTTTTCCCTTGAAGGTGAGATCATGGCTGAGTTCGAAGGACCATTTAATCCCACTAACAACTTTGCCTGGGACAGCGACCGTGATCTGCTTTGGGTGTCCAGCACAACTTCACCGATTGTAGGTATCGATCGTGAAGGAAATGATATAGCAGCATTAGACCGGGACGGGATGCGAGTTTACGGACTTGCTTATTGGCCTGATGATCCTGATGGGCACGGTCTTTACGTCTTCCACAAGGTTAGAGATGTTGGTGACCTGATTATCACCAAATTAAATCCCGATAATGGTAACAGAATTGATGTGGCAAATCTTACACCCGAGGGAGGCGGAACTCCTGCTGGAGCATTCATCACCAATAATTACGACATCTACAGCTGGGTTTTCATGGCAGTGGTAAATTCCGGTCCGAATGACAGAATCGATATCTGGCAGCTGGCAGCTCGAACTGACTGGATGAGTTTAGAACCTACTGAGGGCGTCATAGAAGCAGATGCTTCAGAAGATTTCACATTAACCCTCGATGCAACGGGATTACCGGAGGAAGAATTTCAGGGTGAAATAGTATTCTCGCATGATGGCGTCGGAGGTGAAACCAGAATTCTATTATGGATGAGTGTCGGTGAAGGTCAGGGAGTTGCTGAGAGAATTCTCCAGTTACGCGAAGGTTGGAGTATGGTTTCAGTTAACGTTCAGCCGGAGAATAATGACATCGTTGATCTGACTCAACCACTCGTCGATCAAGATGTGCTGCTAATGGTCAAAGATGGAATGGGACGTTTTTATTCCCCTGCTTTCGGCTTTAACAACATTCCTGGCTGGAATGTTGCAGAAGGTTACTTGATCAAAATGGAGGCAGCCGCGGAACTAACAATTGAAGGCATTCCAGTACCGTTCGACGAGCCAATTCCCTTGGAAGCAGGCTGGCAAATGGTCAGTTATTACCCGCGCGATGCAGTCCCCCCGCTTGTTGCTATGGCTGGTATAATGGATGTCCTGCTGCTCGCAAAAGACGGTATGGGGCGTTTCTGCAACCCCGAGTTCAACTTCTGCAACATGGCGGACTTTGAAGAAGGTCAGGGGTATTTAATGAAAATGGATGAGGATATCGACCTCATCTGGCAACTCGGTGAAGACGAACTGGCATCAAATCGAACACCTCAAGTTTCTTTACCGACATTAAAACCAACTGACAGTAACATGAGTCTATTGGTTCTGTGCGAAGAAATCCCGGAAGGTGAAATCCGCGTATATTCCAACGACTTGCTCGTAGGATCCGGAGTTATCCAAAATGGCAAATGCGGCATCGCTGTCTGGGGTGATGATTTGACATCAGAACCTATTGATGGGGCGATAACCGGTAATGTGATGAGTATGAAGCTGTTCCTTGAGAATGTTGAATATGAAGTACAATTTAACATTTTGAAGGGAAATGGATTGTACGAAACAGACGATTTCCAGGTAATGGAAGTGTCCAAAGTTTCAACGATCCCGGAGGAATTCGGTATAAGTTCATCATACCCTAATCCTTTCAACAGTAGCACAACAGTAACGTACAACATACTCGAAACAGGACAGATTAGTCTTTCACTGTACGACCTTACCGGACGACTCGTAACAGACCTGCTTTCAGGAGAAATTGCAGCCGGTCAACACACCCTGACAATTGATGGCGCGGATCTGACCAGCGGTGTTTATGTCCTGCAGCTTAATTGCAATCAGAAGAATTCACGTGTGAAAATAACATTGCTGAAGTAAAAGATCAGTTTTAC
>CAYLYZ010000189.1:0-5559 GCA_964387885.1 uncultured bacterium
AAATGCCATTACTGTTCGACACAAAAGTACTTTTTAACCGGATGAACCATAATTAATCGTATTTTCATTTTACACCTCCCATTTCGTTTATTTATTATCTCTTTTGTCTCTTTATTTTTGCTAAGTTAAAGATGTTAAAATAAATCAAATATAACTATAGCAAAACTTTTTACCTCATATTTACAAACCTATCGAATTAGGGTAAAATAACCCAAATTAGAATTTTCCAACTGTTTAGGTAAGATAACATGAAAGAAACAAAATACAAACGAAATTATCTTCTTTTTGAGTGTTTTGCAAGTATCCTACCATAATTCCTAATACAAATCCTAACTGTAGTTATATGGATAATATCAATTGCATTCCATTCATTCACTGCTCATATCTTGAAAAAAATGGACGACCAAGACAAAAGCCGTGTTTCTCTCGTCAAACCTGGTTGGGTAACGGCGATATGCACAGTTGTAATGGCAGATTAATTGAAACTTTCTTAATGTGTAACGGTCATAGTTAGTAGCCCGAAATTCATGTGGTCTTGGATTTGTCAAGTATTCAAACGTTCAATCCGATTTCTCTGTACATCCTAAATCTACAACCTCCGCCCAATCTGGTGTTCTTGTTAAAATACTCAAACTTCCTATATACTCAGCTCATTGTTTGTTAAAACAATCATCAACTCGAATCAAAAATCATACTGCTGCGGCACCAATATGAGATTTTAAAGAGAATAACTAAGAAACCAAAATAATAATGTTCAGATAGAATCCTGATCGATCACTTCAAGATGACTCTAAAAATCCGAAAAAGTATGTAATTGTCAAACCAGAGACCGTATTCAATAGGCTTAGAAAGGGATTACTGTATTCTGGAATTGGAGAAGTCGGGACAAACTCTGGAGACCAGGACTTAGTTCTGGAATTAGAAACTAATCCGTGATATGAGTCTCGCCAATCACTTATGGAGAGCTCTTAGATTCTACATTGATTGGTCATCCTTTTCTGCACCGGATGGTTTGTTGACCATCAACAATTCACTTTATCAGCATTATTTCACGTTCTAATACTACCTTGTTCGCTTCCATCCTGATTATGTAGGAACCTGAAGCGAGATTATCTCCATTGATGTTGAGCTGATATTCTCCCGGTTTCAATTTCATCGTTAATAATTGTTGTATCAGTCTGCCGTTGACATCATAAAGTTCTATTACTACGTCAGTTTCAGTAGGTATGAAATATGTAAGAATCGTTCGTGAGTTAAACGGATTCGGATAAGCGGCACTTAGTGAAAATTCCACAGGAACCGGTTTGTCAGTATCTGAGGGAACGGAAACGTAACCATCGTCAATCCGCTGAGCATAGATATTTGAATAAAAATCATCACGCCCGGAGCGATAATCCGTCCAGGCAACTACAATACCGGTTTCTCCATTCCGTCTCAGCAATCGAACCAGAGGGTCTGTTTGATTTCTATGTGCTGAACAAACGGGATCTCCATTTTCGCTCCATCCTTCGACAGGAATTCCCTCCGAATTAAAATGAGATGCATAAATATCCTTATTACCGGTGCCATTGCGATGATCCTCCCAGACAATCCACATCCCATTTTGAGCGTCATGCACAATTTGTGTATTTATCTGATTTCCCATAGCAGAACAAACCGGGACACCACTCAAAATAGGATTCCCATCACCATCGTTCAGTAGTATTTGAGGTTGCCCATCCTCATCAGGCTGCCACCCGAGTTTCTGCAAGTAGACATCCCAGCCATTTTGATTACCATTAATCCGGTCATCCGACCAGACAATCCAAATGTTATTTTCATTATCAATAGCAACATTCGGATAACTTTGGTAAAAATCACCCCCACATACGGGAAATCCTCCATCCTGCCAAAGAAATTCCCCGTTCAAATCAATAAATTGACCGAAAATATTCAAATCCGCATATAATTCATCACCTAAACCAAAATCATCCCATAATGCGACTATACCATCGGGATGTCTTTTGAGTATTGTCGTATTCTGGTCCCAATGTTCGTTTCTATCGACTAATAGACCATTCTCACCCCACAGTTTCTCACCATCCCGGTCAATTCGATTGAGACGTAAATCAAATAGCAGGCTCCACATATCCGAGTTGTCGAAAGTCCTATACAGAATTACAGCACCACCATCATCATCAGGAAGAACTGCTCCAGCTGTTATTCCATCCTCCTCACTGTCAATTACAATGCCGTTTTCACCCCATAATTGATCTCCGTTCTCATCAATTCGCTGCATGTTGATTGAAGGAGTATCTTCCTCAAAATAATGCCAAACGACAATAACTCCACCTGAACCATCACTGCAAATTTTCGTTCGGTTCCACTGATTATTAATTTCACCACATCTTAATCCATTTTCCTCCCAGAGAATATTGCCTTCTTCATCATACTTCTGAGCATAAATTGAAATTATTTCTTCTTCTGCGCGTGATTCTCCCCAAACTAAAATTATGTTTCCATCCGCACCGGTAATTGCCTGCTTTCCATCAAAACCACTTGTAGTATCAGGGCGTAATGGTATTCCATTTTCCGTTAAATCAAGAACAGGTTGGTTCCCGAAGGTCTCGCTGCAGGTTTGAAAATAGGGGGCACGAAAATCTCTACCGCGACGAGCATCCTCCCAGATCAGAGAAAAAGCATCATCCCTATGGGATAGAAGATTTACTCTCCGGGCATACCCGCTGATACTGTCCACAACTGTTCTTTCACTTTCCCAGACAAAATTACCCTCATTGTCAAGGTTTTGACTGATAATTGCGGAACTACCGCTTCGCATGTCCTGCCATGTAACCAGGCACCCATCGGGAGTGGGTAGGATTTGCGCAGAGGATTGCTGACCTTCAGCATTACATACCGGAACTCCATTATCCTGCCAATCCAATTCACCATCTGAGTTAACGTGATAAGCCCGAATATCCGATTCAGAAGTCCTACCGCACTCTACGGAGATAAAAGCACCTCCCGCACCATCTGACGCTGTCCGTGGATTTGTCCGGTAATTTTCAATATTGGATAAAAGTACACCCCTACCATCTCCCCATTCTTTCGTAATTCGATCCTCGCCACCAATTTTTATAGTATAAATATAACCGTTATCATCTCCATCCGAGCGAGCCAGCCATGAGATTATTGCTTTATTATCTTCTGAAGAAATAATCCTGCATCTTCTCTGACTATCATTAGTTCGACACAATTCCTCACCATCTCCCTCCCAGAGCAATTCACCCTCCGAATTAATGTGGTGGGCAAATATGTCTTTATCCAAATCCCTCCAGCTACGTCTGAATTCCCAAGCAATAAATGCTCCACCATTACCGTCCGAGCAAATTTCCGGTGAATGATATTCACCATTCATTCTTGAAACGATAATTCCGGCACCACCTCCCCAAAGGAATTCTCCGGAGGGAGTAACTCTTTGTGCCCAGATTTTATTATCCCTGGCATCTGTGTATTCCCGCCATGTAATAATCACCCCATCCCGACCATCAGAGCAAACAGAAGGAATACCTTGAACACCACGATTCCGTCCAAGTGGTTCACCATTGTCCCGCCACCTCTGATCGATTTCCCCATTTCTCATAATATGCATGCAAAATATCCCATGAGTAGGTCTATACTCATCCCAGACAATAATACACCCACCATCGAGATCATCCACAATTCTCATTTTCCGCTGGGTACCCTCATGTCTGCTGACAATAACTCCATGTTCATCATCACCCCAGAGTCGCTCACCAGCGGAATTAATCTTAGTACAGTGTACGTTCCCAAGAGTGTCATCGACAAAATCTATCCAGGATACGAACCAGCCGCCATCATTACAGGGATGTACAACCGGTTCACACTGATCGTTTTCTCCACCCGCGACCATCAATCCCAGTTCATCAAACTTGAACTCACCTTCCGAGTCTAATACCTGAAGAAAAATATCTCTGTCACCATTACGATGATCGCCCCAGATCAGTGCGGTTTCTCCGGCAAGTTCACCTTCCGAACGATAAGCTCCCTCTTCAGCCAGTCGGATGTGCCAGCCCTGTCTAATCGCAACGCCATTTTCAGGTTGCCAAACACAGAAGTCGTTTTGACTCATTCCGGGAGATGTTGTAAGTAGGATTAAGGCTATCAGGTGAAAGATTTGCTTTTTCATGGCTGCTCCAGAGGTTGAAAGCTTTGGAATGACCTGCTTTAGGTCAACTTTACAATAGCAAAAATTTATAAATCGAACTATTCAAACCGGTGTAATTCAATTTACCATGTTTCCTCAAAATAGTCAAGGACTGTTTTGAGAGCGCTTTCTAAGGGGTAAGGTGGAATCTTAGGGCATTAATCAATTACCTGGTTTCCCAGAATGTACGACATGTCCAATTCTTCAAAATTCAATAGCTCTTCTAAATTTTACCTCGAATTCACGTCATTAAATAGCTTGAAAGGATGGAGTCGTATGATTTAGAATTATTGCTTTATATCGAAGTTCGTTTTATATTGCAAATTAAACGTAACTCAAAACATTGGCAGAAACTCCTGTATTCCCTGCCAATATCTTCATGTCTAAAAGCAGGGAGGCGTACATAATGGTTTGCAATCAAAAGATTCTTTTAATGGTTGCCCTGATGATAGGGCTTTTCTGCTATAGTTATGCAGTTGCCGAAATAGTAGTCGATCCATTTGGCTTCGCAGTATCAGTTGAGGAGGAAGGCGAGGCTGAAGTCACGCTTGAGCTCAGCAATGATGATGAAGACGACGTGGCATTCAATATCGAGTACGAATTGATCGTCGACGAAGATGACCGGCAGGCAGGTCCGCGCAGAGACGACCTGGGTGAGGAATTGAGACGGTTCAATCTCCCGTTTAACCGCACGGACGGTATGGTTTGGGACGGTGATAACCTCTGGGCATGCTCCTACGGAGATTCGCGTTACTGTTGCTTTGACGAGGATTTCGAGGTAATTAGTAATTTTCAGACAGCAGGACAGGTTGTTGGTATGACCTTTGATGCAGAAAATGGTGTTTTTTGGATGGGGCAATGGAGCACCCGTAACGTATTTTTATATGACAGAGAGGGTGAACGTGTCGGAACCTTCCAGATGCCGGTCAACTGCAACGGTGGATATGCCAATGACGGAGAGTTCTTCTACTGGATATCTGAAGCTCGAAACTACACGCTGCACAAGCTGGATCGAGATCTGAACGTCGTTGCTCAAGTTCCGAACCTGCTCGGTCACATCGGACACAGCAACCGTGTCATGGCGATAGAGTATATCAGGGAGCATCGAGACGGGCAATTCTGGGTGACAACACGTCAACCCGGTACCTGCGTCCAGCTTGATGTTGATTGGGATGCCGAGCAGGCGAATGTGGTGCAGGAATTTGAGATCCGCAACTTATGGGCTCATGAGGGATTGACGCATGATGGTGAGAACCTCTACACTGGTGGATATGGAGGTGAGAGAACCGGATTCGTCTATGACGACGGCATCAGGGAGTTCGATATGTTGGTGGTCGATCCTGAAGAGGGAA
>CAYLYZ010000190.1:0-5464 GCA_964387885.1 uncultured bacterium
GTGCATCCAGAATACACAAGCACTTATAAAATCGCTATTCCTGGAAAATCACAAGGTTCGAAGAAAACTATGAATATCTCAAAGGTCTCGTTCAGGCCTGACACAAAAAACTACGACAAACCTTTTGACGTAAAGCCAAAGAAAACCTTGTTTGATTTGGAATGTAACTTCCGCGCAAGCGCGGAATACTCCCCCCTACCCCCCACTACAAGTAGGGGGGGAAACTACAGTAGTATCTCTACGAGCAGGGATGGAAGAACATGTTTTGGTGGAAGGTATGTCTAATTTCAACCGAACCGTACTGAAATCAGGCGGCTTCAGGATGAAGCTTTATGAAGCAGCCACACGACTGGGAACTCTTCTCGCTCGAATCCCTGCGATGAAAAACCAGAAAATGCGGGATGCATTAAACGGACGTAGTAAGGGAATTCGAGGTTGGACGATCAGCAAATCGGATGACAAGCCGGTGGTAATGATTCATGTCGCATCCGCTGGAGAATACGAGGGTGCTCGAGCGCTGATTGACAGGTTAATTGAAAAAGATGAAGTACGTATTGCGGTTTCATTCTCCTCGCCTTCCGCGAAATCCCCTGTCGAATCCACGGAAGGCCTCTACGCGTTCGGTTTTCTGCCGATGGACTATTTAATCGATCAACTCCAGCTTTTGGCGAGGCTCGATCCCGTTGTAGTTCTGATATTCAAACACGATTTCTGGCCTAATCTTCTTCGTGCAGCATCAGCCTTAAAAATCCCTATCGGTTTGATAAACGCCAACTTCCACGCAAAATCAAAACGCAATTTTCCTGTCATTAAAGGTTTCCATAAGTTATTCATGAAACACCTGACCTTCATCTGGACGGTCAGTGAAGCCGATTCAGTGCGGATTGAACCTCTACTAACTGGCAGAATCGAGCTCGCTGTAGGAGGAGATACCCGCTATGACCGCGTCCTCCGCAGAGCTGAACTCGGACAAGAACGGTTCGAATCGTTAATGGAGGCTTTAGGGGAATCGAAAGTCATTATCGCAGGCAGTTCCTGGCCTCCGGGTGAAAAAATCGTCTACGGAGCATTCGCAAATTTGCGAAAGCAGCATCCGGAGCTTAAATTGCTGATAGCTCCGCACGAACCGACTGCAGAAGCATTGCAGCGCAACATTGATGCAGCGAAATCAATAGGAACTTCAGTTATCAAGCTCTCTCAATGGCAAGGTGAGAATATTGAGGCGGATGCAATTTTAGTTGATGGCATGGGGATACTCGCAGATATTTACGCTGTTGGCTGGGCAGCTTATGTCGGTGGTGGTTTCGGTCAGGGCGTCCACAGCGTGATTGAACCTGCTGCTCACGGCTCGCCCGTTGCATTCGGACCTAACCACCATGTCAGTCATGAGGCGGGACTGCTGGTTAAAAACGGTGGTGGCTACGTCGTTGAAACAGCGACCGACCTGGAAAACCTGTGGGGTAAATGGCTGGATGATCCGGGTGAATACGACCGAGCATCCAATGCCGCTCTGAAAGTTGTAACCGACCACGCCGGGGTGACGGAAAAGTTGATGGAACGATTGGAATTATATTTGGGGAATGGAAAATGAAGATTACTGAATTAAAGATGAAGAACTTTCGCGGGTTTGAGGATAAGACTATCGAATTCTCGGAGGGATTTAATGTTCTGGTTGGGGATAATGGGAAGGGCAAGACTGCGATTCTAGAGGGATTGACGATTGGGATGGCTACATATTTTAAAGAGATGGAGGGTGATGACTTTCGAATTCCATTACCAAAAGATGTATTCCATTCTTCAAAAAAAGTTGGATATATACTTATACCAACAAAGCAATTTCCAACAGAAATTCATTGTAATCTCAAATTTAATGCTACCGCAATTTCTACTGGTATAAAACTTAGACAGTCTTCAACCTTGGGCAAAATGTGGGATAAAAAACCAAATTTTGTAATTTCACCAGATGGAATTTTAGCCCCGTCAAAGGAATTATATATAGCCGTTGCACAGGGTGAGGAGAAACCTCTCCCAATATTATGTTATTATGGTGTAGAACGCTTTCAGTCAAATAAATCTTCTAACGTAAGTGAACATATATCAAGGTTTAACGGATATCGAGATTGTCTAAATAGAGTAACTGACCATAGAGATTTTCTCAACTGGTATAAAAAAGTGTTGCTCTTAGGTGTTGCTCTTGGATATGAACAAGAGGTTAAGAATAGTGTTCAACATACAATTAGCACCGTCATACCTGAGTGCAAGATTATTGGACTTGATGAAAATGCAGAAGATTTGCAAGCAACGCTAAATGTTAACGGAGCAGAGCAATTACTACCATTCAAACTGCTTTCCGACGGCTACCGCAACATGCTCGCAATGGTTGCAGACATAGCATATCGATGCGCCGTTCTTAATCCCCAATTAGGCGAGAAAGCCCCTCTTGAAACTCATGGAATGGTGTTGATCGACGAGGTTGACCTGCACCTGCACCCGAAATGGCAGCGTAGTGTTGTCGGGGATTTGAAGAAGGCGTTTCCGAATATTCAGTTTGTGGTTACTACGCATTCGCCATTTATTTTACAATCTGCAGAGGGTATCGCTAATGTGATCAATCTCGATACTGATATTTCAGGTACGATTGAAGGCAGGAGTCTCGAGGATGTCGCGGAAGATCATTTGGGAGTAGAAAATGTATATTGGAGTATTCGTCGTAAAAATATGTTTGAAGCAGCTAAAAAGTACTATGCTGTACTTGAAGAAGCAAAGGATGCAGATCCTGATGAATTAGACCGACTTAAACAAGAACTCGATGAACTGAGCCAACCCTATACTGGTAATGTTGCCTTCGCTGCTTTTCTTGAATCTAAACGAATCGCGGCGGGATTAGGAGAGACAGAAAACAAATGAGACCAATAAAGAAGAGTGATCCTGAGTTTGATCAGGATGGAAATGAAATAGAATATAGTGATTATCAGAATGCTCGAGGAAAATTAATAAGTGAACTTGGTGAATATTGCTCATACTGCGAGATGCATCTTGATTCCAATCTGGCAGTAGAACACATCCTTGCGCAAAATTGGCATCCGGATTTAGAGAATATGTGGAGCAATTTCATTCTTTCTTGTGTAAACTGCAATTCCAATAAGAGGCAAAGAGATAATATTGTTAAACTTGAAAACTACTTTTGGCCAAACTCAGACAATACATTTCGGTTATTCGATTATCTGGAAGACGGTCGGATAAAGATATCTGAAACTCTTCCGAAGGAATTCCACGATAAAGCAAAAGCAACTCTCGAACTAACAGGACTTCACAAAACACCCTTAAACGATCCAAAGATGAAGGATCGTCGGTGGACAAATCGCAGAGAAAAATGGCAAATTGCAAGCAATATGTTGACCGATCTACGAAATTGCAATACTGAAGAAATGAAAAGAACAATTGTGCAAACTGCCAAATCAGCTGGTTACTGGTCCGTATGGATGACAGTATTCAAAGACAACCCCGACATGCTGCACCGATTCATTTCAGAATTCAAGGGAACATGCGTCGAATGCTTCGACGACGACGGCTCCTCCGTCCCCCGCAACCCAAACGGCTTATAAGCAAGTGCTCGAATTATCCAACATCTCCCTCCAATACCACGGTTCAAACACTCCAGCTCTAAACAACGTCTCCTGCAAAATTAAACGTTGCCAACGCATAGCCCTTCTTGGTGAGAACGGATGTGGGAAGAGTACTCTGGCTAAGGTTATGTGTGGATTGATTCGGCCTGACAGAGGTGAAGTATTGCTGGATGGGAAGCCTTTAACCGATAAGTGGAATGGAATCGGGTTGCTGTTTCAGAATCCGGATGAGCAGCTCATGACATCCTCGGTTGAAAATGAACTGGCATGGGGAATGGAAAACCTTGCGACGCCTCCGGGAATAATGAGTAAAAGAATTGAAACTGCACTAATCACCTTTGACTTAACCGATATTCGCGAAACACCACCCGAACACCTCAGCGATGGACAAAAACAACTCTTGGCATTAGCTTCTATTGTCGTTATGAAACCTGATTTCCTCATCCTTGATGAAGTAACTGCATTTCTTGATCCTTCATGGAAAAAACAGATTCTTGAAAAGATTTTGAACTTTTCATCTGAAATGGGAGTACTATGGTTATCAACAAGGTCTGACGACAACATGAATGCCGATGAAATATGGCTGATGAAAGACGGTATTATAGTTGATAAGGGTAGTCCCGGTTCAATTCTTACACCTGAAAAGCTTGGAAATACCGGGCTCTTACCACTACATTAGTGCTTTTAATACCTCTGCCCAATCCATGAATCCAACGATGTCAAAGATTGAAGTTGTCGACCTTTGTTTCTCCTATCCCGGCTCTTCGAATCCGGTTTTAAGAAACGTCAACTGCTCTATTCACTCCGGTCAGATCACAGCCCTGATCGGTGCATCGGCTTCGGGTAAAACAACACTGGGAAAGGTTTTAAAAGGATTTTTCGAACCTGATTCCGGACAGATCGGGATTATTAGTCCGGATGGAGCTCTTGAAAAGTGTGGTGCTCGAGAGCGGCTCAGGCTTATTGGTTGGGCCGGTGCACATCCGGAAGTTCAGATATTCGCTCCTACTGTATGGGAGGAAGTTGGATTCGCACCGTCTAATCTAGGATTGAAAGGATCTGAATTCGAGGAGCGAATTGTGAGTTCACTTGAACTTGTAGGATTAATTCCGGAGATGTTTCGCGAAAAAAATCCTTTGTCACTTTCCGGAGGGGAGAAACGGCGAATTGCACTTGCAGGTGTGATCGCAATGGGATGTCAATGGTACATCTTCGACGAGCCTACCGCGGGGCTTGATTATATGGGCTGCCGACAGATAATTGAACTTGCGGAAAAGTTAAAACAAATGGGTTGTGGAATATTGTGGATTTCTCACGATCTGGAAATAATTGATCGTATTGCAGATAACTTGCTCGAGATGAAATCAGGTTCGATAATCTGATAATCATAATGAAACAGATCAAAAAATTGTGTTTTTGTGATACAGGACAGTCAAAATAGAACCAGGCAGTTAGTAAATTCTCTCATGACAGAGAGGAAACAACAACCTAAGCGTCAGGCGAGGACGAGACCTTTGAAATATTCATAGTTTTCTTCGAACCTTGTGATTTTCCAGGAATAGCGATTTTATAAGTGCTTGTGTATTCTGGATGCACTTCGCAAGCGAAGCAGATATCCCGCCTTCGCGGGAACGACGTGCTTTCACAAGAGTCGAATATTTCAAAGAACTCGAGGACGCCTGACACCACCACTCAATGAAAAAAATCAGCAAATCTTCGTTTTTGTGATACAGGACAGCCTCATCAGAGTAGAGCTGATAGTATATTTTTCATGTACGGAGGAGAAACAACAACCTAAGCGTCAGGTGAGGACGAGTTCTTTGAAATATTAGCATTTT
>CAYLYZ010000191.1:0-5296 GCA_964387885.1 uncultured bacterium
AGATCCACCAGCTCGATGATCCTGTTATCAAAAACCTTTACTAATGACACATGACATTCACAAAAAAACAAAACCCCGCCAAGGCTCTTAACCAGGTAGGGCAAATGGAGTTTCCAGAACCTACATTTGGAGTAGGAAATGAAATGTCAGACAATTTCAGTTCGGATGAACCGGATAGAAAAGTCAGAACCATAACAATCTCATGTTAACAAAATCTCCGGATGTTGATACCTTGTTCAAATAAACAAACAGAAGAATTCTCATATCTACAGGTGAAATAATAATTTCATACAAAATCAAGGCAACCCAACAGACTTTCTCTTCTCAGTAGAACCGCTTGTATTCTTGTGACTTAACTTTAAGAAGAATATGTATTAACAAGAATACCTGCCAATTTGATTACCCTATTCAACCGTCGTAAACGTCCACTGATTTCCACGAGTCTCGTTCCCAACTTCATCTTTAGCAATAACCTGCCAGACATAAGTTGTTCTCCTTTCAAGCAGAGTGAAAAATGAATAGGAGTTCTCGGGTTGCTCGGAACGAATTTTTCTGAAGTCGGGATCTCCGGCGATACCAAAATAGAGGTCGTATAGTAATGAATCATCGTCCGGATCGCTGCAGGACCAGCTCAATGTCTGATTTATCGGGATGTGTTCCGAAAGGTCAGGAGGATTCGGATTTCCCGGTGGATCAGGCTGCGAATTTCCACCCTGAGTCCAGGTTTTAAAATGCCATTCTGATCCTGAGGTAGTCAAACCACCAGGATCGCGTGCAACTACCTTCCAGTAGTAAGTTGCATTACGGGCGACTTCCCCAAGGTATTCTGAAATACCAGACATATTATAACGATATAAGGGTGGATTTGGTGAAGATCCGAAATAAAGATCATAAGTTAATTGATCACCGTCCTGATCGCTGCATATCCAGGAAAGTGTTATGAAATTGGACACATTAGATGCACCATTTGCCGGTTGGGGATGTGTCGGACGACCCGGAGGGTGATTGTCATCTCCACCACCGCCTCCATTCCCACCACCTGTTGAAAATGACCAGACGGGTCCGGATACATCAGTTCCTTTTCCATCTTTTGCGACAACTTTCCAGTAGTAGGTTGTATTATAGGTGATCTCACCTAGGTTCTCTGAGGAAGCGGTCATGTTGTACCTGTACTGGGGTGGTGTCGGGGAGGTGCCATAATGGAGGTCAAACAGGAGTGGATCACCGTCCGGATCACTGCATAGCCAGCTCAATGTAACATTGTTATCTACCCCTTGAGCTAAATGAGGAGGTGAAATACAAATTGGTGTTGAAGGTGGGTGATTTTCGTCTCCATTACCACCACCACCTCCGTTGGAGCTCTCAATGTTAACAACAGCCGCACGTTCGGTCTCGTGAACTCCGTCAGAAACAGTTGCAATAATATTGAATGTTCCCGTTGCTGCCGGAGAGAGCCATTCGACCTCATTTCCCCAGAAGCCGTTTGGGAACGAACCATCAGCTGCCGACCACTTGTAGCTTAATTCATCCCAATCCCGGTCATATGCTGTGCAATGGAGAGTTGTCGTTTCTCCGGGAGCAATTGTTGCGGGTGAAGCGTACGCCTCTTCTATCACAGGTGCATAGTCACCTCCCACAGGTTGATCCCCACCAAGTTGATCGATACAACCGATCAGGATGAGTAATAGAGGTACAATGGTCAGAAGCTGTATTGTGTTTTTTCTGTCTAACATCTTACACCCTTTTTCGATTGGGAAAGCAGCTTGGGTATTGTGAAATCGAAATTGTGATTTTCATAACAACAACTAAAGTATTTACACGTCCCAGCTGGAGTAGTGATGCAGGTTTCGCTACTCCGACTTCAAATGAGATACGATTAATCCGCCCTATAATTGAAAGAATAAGAAGATTTACAACCTAAAGCAAGACTCGATCGCTCATTTGCTTAAAGATAATTCATAAGAAAAGGCACCGAATACAAGATTCGGTGCCTTACACAAACTTAAATTATCAGTTCTATGTTTATCTTAAATACAGGACTTTCTGCATAGCCATAGACTTTTCAGTCTGACAGCGGATGAAGTAGACTCCGTTTGACAATCCAGTCTTGTCAGTATTGATAGTAATCTGATGCTCTCCTGCATTCAAATAACCATCAGCGAGCGCAATAATATCCCGGCCGGTTAAGTCGGACAGAGTAATGTTTACATTCCCCGGGTGGCTTAGAGTGAAATCAAGTTTTGCCTGGCTGTTGAACGGATTTGGGTAGACCGATTGCAATGCAAATCCTTCGATTTTTGTTTGCGGTTCGAAAGATACACTGTTGGGATTTTCAACCCAATCGCAGATTCTGCTCATAAACTCACCTAAGTCATCCGAACCTCCAAGCTCTGAAATCGCTTCAATCGGGAAGGACAACGTAAGGGCATTGTATCGGTTAGTGACATTTGCGACACCACCTATCCCGACGATATCATCACCATCAATGTAGTGCATTACGGGTGTAGCTCCATCCTGAGGCAACAATCCCGGAATCGCTCCAAATTCTTCTATTCCGTCAAAACGCACCACCGATCCATCAAAAGGAGCCACAGCACCACTACCTCTTAAGTCGTAATCACTGAAGTCTTCATTATTGGGCATAACTGAGAGATAACGCTGGAACAACAAACCATCACCATTTGTTGCCCCGAGGTTTGGACTCGATATGATCACCGTTCCTCCCCCATCCATATACTCCATCAGCGCATCTTCTTCTTCAATGGTTATAATATCATCAGCGTTATCATAACTGTGCCAGAGTACAGCCTGATAACCGGAAATGTCATCGAATGATATCTGACCATCATTCGCTCGTACCCATCGTGTCGCAACCGGAAGAACACCCTGTTCAAACGCGTTATAGACGACCTCTCCGACTTCTTCATTTTCAGTTGCATCGACAATAAGCATTACCGGAACATCTCGACCGAGGTCGAGTACTTCAGCCTGAAGAACTTCCCATTCATGTTCTTCATCTGCCATTTGTACCCAGGCAACGAGTTTAAGATTGTCGATTGTGTTCTCCCGCCAGCCGACATCAGTCGAAATTTCAAAATTGAAACTCGCGCTCTGATCCTCGGGAATTCTAAATACGGTTCCTTCCTGGTCGGGAATCATATCCAGGTGATTTCCCCAGAAATCTATTTGATTGCTTGGTTGCCCCGGAAGACGCACGTATTTTTCTGCCAGTGAGACAAACAAATGCAGATTATGAAGATTTTCTTCGGAATGGACATTGATGGTCGCGTTAATCATGTCCCCATCGACTTCAGCTTCAATTCCAATTTGGATAGGTGTTTCTGTTTCTAATCTTCCGGCAATGTATTCACGAACTGAGCGGGTGAAAGCCTGAGGAGTGTCACCACCATGCACCCTACCACCAATTCTATGTCCATCGAAGTGATAGGAGGGCACACCCATAAATTGATCCCGGGCGTAAAAACCCTCTATCCGGGTTAAAATGTCGTCAATTCCCGGCATATGTCGCTCGTAGTTATCCACGTACCAGAAATCGTGAATTGATGGCCACCAGGTGTGAAAAGTAACCTGAATCCAGCTGTCCCGATCAAACTCATTAAATGTTCTCTCAGCCAAAGGAATCCACTGACCGGTAACCGGGCATCCTGTATTGGTGAATATTTCTATTAGGACTTTCCGTTCGTAGGCTGAGGAGGGTGAGGAAAATGCGACGAGAATAAATAGGATTACAACCGTCAGACTCAACCATTTCGTATAATTTTCACAAAAACTTAGCTTTGAAACCATGGTGATTTCTCCAGAGTAAAACATGTTTACAGTACAAATTTCAGATCATATCAGTTATCAGTAATTTAAGAGAAACAACAGGTTTTGTCAAGTAAGGTTTGAAGAAACTAACCTTTTACAAAAAACCGATACTCGTCTACTTTTTTTTATTCTGAGCGTGTTCATTCGTTCATTTTATACCATTTTTCAACTGCCCTGCGGATATGAGGAATCGTTATTGAACCTCCGACAATCAGCCCGATAGAAATTGCTTCTTCAAGTTGTGAGTCGGTAATTCCAGCATCCTTGCATTGTATCAGGTGATATATTATGCAATCATCACAGCGCAGAACCAGCGAAGCAACAAGTCCGATCAATTCTTTTGTCTCACCCGGGAGTGCACCATCCTGATAGACCTGATTATCGAGATTGAAAAATCGCTTGATAGACTTGCCTCCAAAATCGAGTACGAGGCCGTTTAATTTCTCGCGATCTTTTTGAAATTCGCTAATTGTTTTCATTTTCTGTTTAATGTCCACCTAAATGTCTTTAAATCGTGTGGCCCTGGCTACTTGTTGCCAGGGTTTCCTTATTCAGCAAAAATAAAAGGTAATTACAGACAACTATCACTACAATCCAATTGAAGAGTGGTTTGTTAAAAATCCTGGGCTACGAGTAGCAAGGGTTTCCATATTTAACTCAAGTAAATGATGTATACCGAAAGCTATCACTACAAACCTTTGAGATAGTGGATTGTTAAGAAACTTGGGCAACAAGTAGCCCAAGCCACACTGCAAATCCTTTTAACAAGTGCAGAAACTAAAAGCCCCACGATGAAACGCGGGGCTTTTAGACAATGCATAAGATAACCGAGGTCCTATTTTACGAGGCTCAGTGTTCTTGTCATACTCTTGGTCGGAGTATCGACTCTGACAATGTACGTTCCAACACTGAGGTTGGCTCCGTTAAAAGAGAATCGATTCTGACCGGCTGGTAATACTCCCTGATGGATCGTCTGGATTTGTTGTCCGGACAGATCGTAAACAACAGCGTTAACTTGAGCAGTTTCCCTCAAGTTGAGAGAAATTGTTGCTGTCGAGTTGAACGGGTTCGGGTATGCTTCGATAAGTGAAATTGATTCAGGCAGTTGATTACCAGATTCGTTTACACCTAATTGACGACCAGCGACAAGTTGGAAATTCAAAAGGATCATGTCACCATTTTCGAGGCTAACAACTTCCTCGGTTGATGTATAGCCTTCGAATTCAACAACAACGCGATAATATCCATCGTGAACATCGGTGAATTCGTAACCACCGTTTTCGTTTGATGTTGTTTTATCACCACAATCGCCACCGCAACCACCGCCGCAACCGCCACCTTCGCCGTCACCGCCGCAGCCACCGCCGCCGCAACCGCCGCCACCGCAGCCACCACGTCCACCACAACCGCCGCCTCGGCAGTCACAGTCATCGTCGTCGCAATCGCCACCGCAATCGCCACCACAGCC
>CAYLYZ010000192.1:0-5278 GCA_964387885.1 uncultured bacterium
ATAAGAACATCATCACCGGCATTTGTTATTTCTACGGGGATTGGATAGTTTTCATTGGAGAAGATATCCAAATACAAATTATTCCAATTGATAATATCCGGAAATCCAGCCTCCTCATTCCACTCGACTTCAAGAACCGGAATCCCAATTACATTCATCCTAATATTCACTTCTAAATCCGGATTATCGGGATCATCAGATACAAAATGGATGTTTCCTTCGTATTCACCTTCCAATAATCCGGTCGCATCCAAACGTACAACTATCTCAATATCTTCGCCGGCATCGAGATTACCCTCTTCGGTTTCATAAGTAATCCACCTTAACTCATCTATACCGTCATCATAGATATTAACGAGTTGATCAATTACGCTAACTGCCCGCCAAATGTTTTCACCATCATGACCTAAGGCAAGCCATGCCCGATCGCCTGGAGTTTCAATTTCCTGAACTAACTCCGCCTCCCAATTCTCACAGTCAACAGAAAATTGCCAGATTAAATCTTCTGAACCTATCCAAAGTTGCCCATCGGGATGGTCATCAACCCAGCAAATCGATCGAGCGGACCCATCCTCCATTTGATCAATTAACTGTTCACCTTCAATAACGCCAACTTCTTGAAATTCATTTTCAACATCATAGACATGAATACTCCTGTTTATTCCATTCAGGGCAAAAAGCCACTTTTCACTTTTGCTGGTTCCAAAATCCAGAATTCGCTCACAATCAACCTCAAGCTCGCCTTGAGCTTCTCCCTCCTGATCGAACCTGTGAACAATCGAAGTCGGATATTGATTTGTATAAATTATCCCGTCCAGGAATCCAATCCCCATTACAGCCTGTTCTACTCCCTGAAAAAAAATATTTTCAACTCCACCTTCACCATCATAAGAATAAGCAGTTACAGTTCGAGGTGAACAGGATGCGACCCACATAACCCGTTCATCCGGGTCCCAATCAAAACCAGCAATACGTGTCACGTCTACTTCGAGCTGAAATAAAACTTCTCCCGGATCATCGCGGCGTGGATTCCTGCGAAGCGTTGAATGTGTTCTTCGAGTTGAATTATCGCGATCAGGCTGATTAAGATACTCATGTCGGATGAAGAAACTGATTGCCTCATCTCCCAAATTAGTAAAAGTCAATACATGTTCAACCGACTCACCCGTATTTAACTCATCCTCTATTGCATTTGGTTCAACTTCAATCTCCGGGTGATTGAAATCTCTACTCACCATTCTAAGAATTTTATCTGGAGACCCAGGGTTAGTATTCTTTGAATAGATAATACCGTCTAATGTTGGTATCGCAAACAATATTGAAATACATACGCATGCAATGTGAAAAATAAAAGAACGATTTTTTAACAACATAGCATCTCCAAAATAAAGACAGATAAAAGACTAACTAAAATCTCTCTGACTAATGGTTTTTTAGTCAATGCATTCCGTCAACGACATAAGATACTCCATACCATTCCGGACGGGAAGGTTTAGGATCGTTACCCTAACTTCCCGATTACTAATTTATTAAAATTACCTTAACAACTGATTTGAATCCGGTCGAAACTTCCATCTTTACAAAGTAAATACCTGCCGAAGCATTGCTCGCATCCCAGGTTGTATTGTGATTACCAGCAGCAACAATACCATTTACAAGTTCCTTTACAAGTCGTCCGTGCATATCAAAAATATCCACTGAAATATTTGAAATCTCAGGGCTGCCATAAATAATATTTGTTATACTGTTAAACGGATTAGGATAATTCTGAGACAGGTAGTATTCTTCCGGGATGATCGTCTGAACTTCCACATCAATGACCAGGAATCCGTTTGATTTGAATTCAAGTTCTCGACCTCCATGAATAGATATTACTTCAAGGTCTGACTCATCTTCTTTTTCAGCATCCCAGAATTTCAATGTAAATACTTCACCCAAGAAGGCACCTTCGACCACCTCTGTACCTTCTTCATCACCCCAAACTGCCAAACCACATTGATCTCCGGTGAACTCTCCTGATCCAATTTTCATCCCTGAACTTGAATGTACTGATATTCTGTCTCCACAGCTTAGATCGATTCCGCTAATTGAATTAACAAGTACACTCATATTATGAGAACTTCCTGTCATAAAAGTTACGGATTCATTAGATACTCCGTTTTCTAACCATTCTATTTCCTCCTGTTCGGGAGGATAGTTGAAGACAATCCCCTGCTCGACATCAATATTAATCTGATAACCCTGACCTTCTGTCCAAGCTGGCATGTTGGAGAAATTAAATTGTGGGCTCATAAAACTTCCTTCTCCATCCTTAGCAATTGTAACAAAGTCAATTATCGGAGATAGAACATAAAAATCAGGGGCTGATGCATCAAGATCATATTCGGGATAATATGCAACAATACTCCAGTTCGGTCTAATCGGAATATCCGAATTTGGTGCAATGCATCTACCGGGAATTATTACATCAGCAGCCTCGCTCAATTTGATTTGATAGCCTTGAGTTATATTCCAGAAATCAATATTATTGAAACCAAATTCTGGAGCCCAGAAATTCCCATCGCGATCTTTTAACATCTCAACTAACTGGTTTCCTTCCTCATCTTCAAGTTGCTCGAACATCAGAGGAACACTGGGACCTCGATCATCATTTTCATCGTAAAACAGATCAGGATCAACATTGATTGATATCATATTCCATAATGGATCAAGTTCAAGTACTAAGTTCTTTATATCTTCCCCACTCAATTCGAGAGTCGTTTCACCGCCATCCTCCCAAATTTCTGGTCCATTAATGAAAGATGCCTCAACTTCATGCTCTTCATCTGCTTCATTATCCCAAATCAGGAAATTGAAATTATCACCATTTTCGAATCCTTCAAATTGTTCATCTGAACCAAAAACAAAAAAATCCACAGGTTCTTCAGTCTGCCAAACAACTGATCCACCAAGCACTAATCCTTCTGTAAAGACTCCGATTTCCCATTCGTTAGGTGGTACTTCATTATCCCAGGTCAACTCCTCGACGTTGAGGATATGTCTTGGATCTGGTGCATCCTCCACCTCAAATGGAAGGATAAAGTGTACTGCATCAGGTACTCCTACCATAACTGAGATATTCACCTCAACTTCCGGTGTTCCCGGATCATTTGATTCAATGAGGATCGAGGCGAGGTAATCACCATCGATCAAATCCTCGGCATTGATAGTGACAATGATTTCTGTGTTGACACCCCCTCCTAGCTCAAATCTAATTGGATCGACAGTAATCCAATTTAAAGTTCCCGACGATAAGTAATAGAGAATCTCAGCGGCAACCGATCCCCATTCACCTCCATTTCGATTTCTATTAAACCAGCACTCACCTACTCGTGTACCAACTGTCAGTACCTTTCCGGAACCAATACCATAAGTTACTGCTCCCCAAAGACCAGGAACGTTTTCAATACTTGCTATAGGCTGAAACCAATCTATTGCTCGGTTCTCGATCCCATTTTCAAATTGTCCATGGGAATATGTCGAAATCAGCCAGAATGGCCGACCTTCGATTATTTCACCTTCTAACCAGAATCTCGGTTCCGAACCGTGAAGAATTTCCGCAAATCTGGAGTAATTTTGATCATTTGGATCAGGGCTGACAAGGAACTCTCCGTTTGGGCCACGAATATCCTGATCGTTTGTAATCTCACCAGGCAGGTTGTTTCCGCTTGGAGATCCAGTCTCGAAATAGATCCCACCCCCTGCATGGACATATTCAGTCAATCTTTCCAGGTTTGCATTATATGAATTCATAAATCCTTGTTCGTAAAGGTTAATGACAAGGGCATCGTAATCTTCAAATACAAAATCGTCAAATGCATTTTCCTCGCGGAAGGAAATAAAATTATCTTCATTAAGAAGTGGATCTTGACGCATGCCTACATCTAACCAGCCCCAAATACTGTTGTCTGTAAAGCAGGCAAACCTTAAACCATTCAATGCTCCCTCAGCTATTGGATCACGTAGTGGTCTATCTACATTTGAAATTCCTCTTACCTTACGTTTACCATTATCCCTATCCGGTTCGTCAAGGATTTCAACGGATATTTTTCCCTGCAGAACAGTTTCACCTGTGTTGATTATGTTGATTAATTGCTCTTCAATTGCACCCGAGACTAACTCAAATCTAATTACAGTTGGATCAACATCAATATGCGGAGGTGGGAATGATTCACCAATAAGAGGGATTTCGATTCGCTCATTGTCCGGATCATTAGACTCTATAACAAAATTTCCATTATACACTTCAGGTTCATTGTCAGGTGGGTTAAAAGTGATCGTAGACTCAATAGTCTCTCGAGGTGGAATTTCGACCCGATCTTCAAAATCTATGGTAAAAACTTCGTTATCCGAAAAAACATTTTCAACAACTAATATTTCTGTTCCAGCATTAGTCAATTCAGCAATGATATTGTATTGATTACCACCAAACAAATCGTGAAATTCATCATTCCAGTTTATCTCATTTGGAAATCCGATTTCCTGTGACCATCTGACAAACAGAATGGGGGACCGGGTCACATTCAGAAGGATACTCACCACAACATCTGGAGTCTCTGGATCATCAGATTGAAAATGCAAGTCTGCTTCGTATTCTCCCTCGATCGATCTTGATGCATCTATAGTTACAGAAATATCGACCTCGTCACCTGCTTGAAGGAGGCCTTCCGCAGGATTGTAAGAAATCAAGATGATCTCTTCATCGATTCCATCATCGTAAACATTGACTTGACCATTGCGTACACTGTTCGCAGACCAAATGTTATCACCGTCATGCCCAAGTGCACACCCATCACCATCGGCTTGAATTAATATACGCTGAACTAACTCTGCTTCCCAGTTAGCAATATCAACGAAAAACTGGTATACTATACCAATTGTACCAATCCAAAGCTGTCCATCAGGATGATCATCAACCCAACATATCGACTGTAAAAGACCGCCGTCCTGATTCCTCTGACGATGAATCTGCTCCCCGTTAATTGTTCCGATGCGCTGATAATCATTTTCGACATCGAGCACATAAATATTACGGCTTCGAAAATCATACACAAAAAGCCAACCTTCCCTCTTACTCGTTCCAAAATCCAAAACCCACGGGCACTCTGCATCAACCGGAGCGAGAACCTCACCTTCTTCATTATACCTGAAGATCGTTGGACTTGCCCATTGATTAGTGTAAATAATGCCGTCAAGGTATCCCATTGCTCTACTATTCGTGTTAAGCTGACGGTCAAAT
>CAYLYZ010000193.1:0-5245 GCA_964387885.1 uncultured bacterium
ATAACAAATACTGGAAACGGTGACCTGGTTTGGGAAGCACATATCGACTTTGGAGCAGGTCAGGAGAGATTCGGACTCACGAACGAGTATAATCCCCTACAAGTCTTTAATGATACATGGCTGAACGGTGTTGTATGTCTGAATGACAGAATTTATATTGCCGGAGGAAATAATAATCGCGAACCAAACTTTCTATACAGCTTCAGCTCAGAATTCGATTCTCTCGGAATAATACAGCAACCCGATGTATGCACAGGTATTGGTCTCAGGGATCTGGCACTTTTCGGAGAATTCATTTATGGAAGCTCTGACAATAGAATTCGGAAGATGACGATCAATGAAGGACGTCTTGAAATTGTCCAGACAATTAACGGTCCCTATAATCCGAATCGTGCAATTGCTGTCGATGAAGACGAGAACATTTACGTCTGCGATAATCGTATGCCTATTGTTAAGCTCGATCTAAATGGGGATGTTCTTCAGACTATTGAACATAACCTGAATATCCGGGCGTTAGCATGGTCATCATTCGAGGAGGATGGACATAATCTTTTTGCGTTTGTTCAGGGTGATGGTCGCGAGCCGGTTAGATTATATGCTATTGATCCGGAAGTAATCTCCGTTCGTTATGTTGCAGACCTTACAGTTGAAGACGACGAATTTGCTGCAAATTCTCTGACGATCACTAACGAATTGGTACCAGCACAAACCTCAATTGCTGGTATCGTAAATCACGGTGCAGACAGATATCTGCGAGTCTGGAACTTGCGCAATGTAACGAACTGGGTAGACGTGGAGCCTGTCGAAGGATTTTTGGAACCAGATGAATCGGAAGAATTAGTCCTGACTTTTGACATGGAAGGTCTTCCAAACAGGGATTTAGCCATTTCTTCCACTCTGATCCTTGATTGCAACAGCAATAACCCGCACACAGAAATATTCGTTTCACTGCAGATATGGCCAAATGAAGTGTCTTTTGAACCCGATGCGACAATTCCCACCGATTTTATTGCTGTATATCCAAACCCATTCAACTCAACCACAACAATAAACTTCTACCAACCAACCCGGTCGGATATTCAAGTTTCAATAATCGACATAACAGGTAGAGAAATAGCCAGATTGCAGGATGGTATCGTTGAGAGAGGTTATCATTCCTCTAACTGGAACGCATCCGAAGTTTCTACCGGGGTGTATTTCTGTCGTGTTTCCGGGGGTGGTGGAATCAGGATTGCTAAGGTTGTTTTGGTGAAGTGAAGTATTGTATTCACAACGGATTAAGCAGATTAAACGGATAACTCGCGTAAGTAATCTGCTTAATACGCTTAATCTGCTGTGAATGAAGTTGTGAGGGGCGATTCATGAATCGCCTGCACGAATAACCATTCAGAATGACATGCGATACAAACTTAGGTACCATGGAAATTCCGGTGATTTCCGATAGACTACAGGATAGAGAGGTGTTCAATCAAGCACTACAAATGAATAATTTTTCATTTTAGTAAATTGATTCTGATGTTTCATAAGAGGGATGTTATCATGAAAAAAAGCACATTAGCAATCATGTCGATCGTCTTATGTTTTAGCACAATACCTGAGATTCTTGTCGCCCAGCCGGAAGTGGAATGGCAGAGAACTTACGGTGGTGAGGATGAAGACAGATTCCGTGGGATTATACAAACTCCTGATGATGGTTTTCTTTTAATCGGATCGGAAACATCATTTGGTCGTCCCGAACCTGACACTTGGATTGTTAAGACAGACCGAGATGGTGAAGTTCAGTGGACTCGTGAGTATAATGGTGAACAAATTGGTCTTTTCAGTTTTGTTCTTAAGGACGAGGATGGAGGATACTTCCTGATTAATGGATCGACGATTATCAAAATTGATGAGGATGGAGAAATCCTCTGGACACTTGACTGGCAACAATCTATTGTTTCAATAAAACAAAACACTGATGGCGGTTATTCAATTGCCGGAAATCACGATGGTGATTTCCTGCTCGTAAAAACAGACGAAAATTGGAATAATATCTGGACATGTGAGTTTGGTGGTGATGAGCTTGATTATTGTTATTCACATGTACAAACCAATGATGGAGGATTTATCCTGGTTGGTCAAACTGAATCCTTCGAAGCTATGCGGCGCGATGCACTTATGGTGAAAATTGATGCTGAAGGGGATGTAGAATGGCATCAAGTATATGGGGATCGCTGGGAGGATCATTTCCTGGATGTTATTCAAACAGAGGATGATGGTTTTACTTTAGTTGGGTTTAGAGGAGAAGGTTTACCTATCTGGTTGTTAAAAACAAATAGACAGGGAGAGATTGAGTGGGAGCGTGGTGATATTAATGTACAAGCCAGAACTAAATGCTGGATATTACCCTCAGACAATAGTGGATTTACTTTAATAGGTGCATATCAATACCCGGGTCTTTATAGAGCAAACTCTGAAGGAGAGGAATTATGGTCACTCAGGTTAAGGGATGTTGAATTAAGAGGAGGAACTGGAGATATTAGAGCTGTTTCTACTTCAGACGGTGGTTATGCTTTAGGATTCACAGATGAGAATGATCGAGATAACCTTGGATTGTTAAAACTAAGCGCTGATCCCGTCATTGGTGCTCCTATCTGGCGGATGATCCCTGACACCAGTTTTGCAGAGGACTCCTCACTCAACCTGGATATTGCCCTGCTTTATCAGCATATTGAGGATTGGACCGATCCGGATTCCACTCTTATAATCACTGCCGAAAACGGAGAACACGTTTCTGCCGATATCGTTGAAGATGTGCTCGTTATCGAACCTGAAGAGAATTGGTGGGGGACAGACAGCCTCAGACTGATCGTAACCGATCCCGATGAGCATTCAGCCTCGACATTTCTCCGTATAGACGTATTGCCGATGAACGATCCTCCAAACCCATTTACTCTTTTAACACCTGAAAATGGATGGTTAGTTAACACGAGGATGATCGCATTTGCCTGGAATCAGGCAACTCAAAATGAATTTGAAATTGATGCTGTCCTTTACAATCTTCTATTTACCGTAAATGAACAGCATTACGAAATACCTGGAATTCAGAACAACTTTTTTATTCTCGAAGATGTCGAAATTTTGCTGGACAGCCTGAGAATAGTTGTTGAAGGTGATGATATCGAGATCACCTGGTCGGTGATGGCTTATGATGACAGTAGTAGGACTGAGTGTGGAGAACCTTATGTATTTATCTACCCGATACAGGGGATTAAAGATATAGACATTCTCCAACACCCGCTGACATTTTCTCTTTGCCCAGCATTCCCAAATCCTTTTAACACAAAAACTCAAATCAGATACAGCCTCGCAAAATCGGGTTATACGAATCTGACGATCCTGAACTTATCTGGTCAGGAAGTGGCTGTATTGATAAACGAATATAAGCAACCAGGCACTTTTACAACAGAATTCAATGCTGCGAATCTGTCATCCGGAGTCTACCTTACACGAATTAAGGCAGGAAATGAGATCAGAATGGTGAAATTGGTCTGTGTGAAGTAACGACTGTATTGCGGGGCGATTCGTGAATCGTCCGCACAGTAACTTATCGCGAAATCCGTCGGTTGAAGAATAGGTAGGCAACTGACCGATGAAGACAAATTCAGGGGGATCAAAGCATGTTCGGAGCAAAGTTTCGTAGCCCGGTGTTCTCCGAACCCGGGAAAATATCCATAGTTCTTAGCGTAATTATAATATGCCTTGTCGTCTTGCCTATGGGCTATCCTGTCATAGGACAGCTCGGTATGGGGCTGCTCGGCAAGAAAATATATCAAGAACTGGATCCTGAATTCACCCGTGATCATTATGCCCGACCATCTTCCAGCACCCCCCTTTCCGAAGAACACTTCGCCAGCGTCTGGACACAAACCGATTTCGACGGAATCCGCCGCGTCCACCTGCAAATTGTATCGAACGACCAACAACTCTCATTTCCTGAAAATCCCCCCGCCCTAAGCCTCAATAACCACTGCGAAAACGCCGTAATCTGCCGGGATCTAGAGGGTGGGGCTTATGTAGCATGGGCTGAAAGATCTGGCAACGATCAATGGCGGATAATGTTACAGCGGATAAATAGCGATGGATCACCCGCATGGCGTCAGGGGGGAGTCGTAGTCACGACTGAAGCAAGCCGTGTCAATCTTTACCCCTCATCTGACGGAGGTTGCTTTATAAGAGATGGGAATATTGTATTTGCATATAATCAGGATGGTGAAGCAATTGAAGGCTGGCCCCTGCGAGGTCATGAGATTGGGTATCTATTTCCCGACGATGATGGGGGATTCTGGTTTTTCCACGGAGGCCATAGGCTCTATAGAGCTGGAAGTAACGGTAGAATTGTAAGGAACTTTCAGATATTAGGATCTGGAATACAGATTGGCACCGACTGTATTTTCTCTGTCTGGAGGGATGGGATTCGCCAGCCAACGAGAGTCGTAGTTTATAATTTTGCCGGAGAGGTACAGAGGATTGATACATTGATTGCCGCATATAATAACGAAGCCGCAAATTGGATATCAATGAGCCATTTTGTTACTCCAGGCAATCGACTTGTCGCTGTTTACAATCACATTGATCAATGGTGGCATCGATACGGGAATGGAGAGTATTTTGAGGATCCCATGTATGCGCCGCGGGTAACCTGTTATGCTCCATTCGAGGAAAACCGGTTCCCCTTCCGCAGAAATGGACACATTTCAATCGGGGGCTGGGACTCTTGGGGTGAAAACTTCCAGATAATCCAGGTGGGTGAAAACTACCTTATTAGTGAACATGAATATGGATATACAATTTATCCATTCGACCACAATGGACAACGGCTTTGGGATCGTGATCATCCTGTAATGGCGGTCGAAACCACAAATATATATCCTGCAGGCGAAAATGCGTGGGTATTCGGAGGATATATGTCTAAACCCTATTTCGCCTATCAAATAAACGATAGAGCAGTCCGCGAAAACGATGCCGAAATAGTAGGTTTTGTTCCCCATCAGCGCGAGCGGGGCCGAACATTGGTTTTCCCAACTGCAAACGGCGGTTGTGACATTCTGATGGTGGACAGATTTCGCGGTCTTACGGGTCAGTATATTAATTCTCGGGGACGCCTTAATTCAAGTCTGGCAGCAAATGTGCTTGAACCGAATTGGGAGTGTAAATCTCGCAATGTTTATTCGACCGGCACGTTTACCAATTCGCATTGGGCAGC
>CAYLYZ010000194.1:0-5141 GCA_964387885.1 uncultured bacterium
ATAATCCACCTCCAAATGTAGCTCTATTGTTGAAAATATTTAGATTTCTCAGACGGATATTGGCATTGAAACATGCAATTCCACCTCCAAAAGAACCATTTTCATTGACAATTCCCGATCCGTTGGTTATACTGAATCCTACCAGTTGTGCGATACCACCCTCAACCCTGAATATCCAAACACAAGCTCCCTGCCGATTTCCGTCAATAATGGTGCTGTCGATATAGGCATCATCTCCGGTGATGAGCTGGAGACTTGCGACAACAATATCCTTTTCCATAAAATCAACATTCTCGACGTATTCACCGGGTGCAACCAGCACCGTATCACCATCCTCTGCTGCATCAATACCATCCATGATTGACTCCTGGTCTTCAGGAACGTTGATTATCTCAGCTCTGGGATCTTTAACACAGATCAAAACGAGACAAATGCTGATGATATAAATAACTATGTTATGCATTGCTTTTTCTCCTTTATCTGATTAGCATTATTTTTTGTATGACCTCAGTATCACATGTTTTCAAATGCGCTAAATACAATCCAGATGGTATTTCGGATGCATCCCAGGAAATGTGATAGTTTCCCGCAAAGAGTTGTTCATTTACAACTTGTGAAACTAATCTCCCGGTAATGTCATAAACATTCAGACTTATCACGGATTTGAATGGTAACGAAAAATCAAGGTTGGTTATTCCGTTGAATGGGTTGGGATAAGCTGGCAGAAACTCAAATTCGGTTGGATTAATCACCTGCTGGTTGTCAATATTTAATGTTACACGCATAGATACCGGAATTTCAGTCTCACTTCCCACGCCATTATGAGTAAACAGAAGCCTGCCCTCAAGTAGATTTTCAGCGACAAACTCGTTTGCATCCAATGAAAGAGCAAGTTCTTGAATGGTTTCGGGATTAAGAATCCCTTCTTCCGGGTCAACTGACATCCAGAATATATTTGTTTCGAGCTGCCAGACATCGATCCGATCGTTTGCGCCATTATTGACGATTGACATATAGGTTAGATTGTAAATATCGAACTGGTCAGAGATAAAAGTTCCTTTTGCAGAACCCTCTACGATCGTTCCAAGATTTGCCACAAACATTGTATCACCTGTCTCAATATTCATTTTATAAACCAGTTGATTTACTTCTCCTTCCGGATTACAGAATAAATACAGTTGACACCTGTCCGGATCATCTTCCCAGAAAGCCAGTCCATAAATACGCAAACCATTCCCGTCAAGTGTTTGGATAACATCACCCTCACGGTTTATACCTGAAATGTCCGATTCAATTCCAGACACCCAGAGCAAATTTCTTCCCTGATCAAATGCAAGTGCCTGATGAAGAAGTTCCGGACCAATGAGATTATCTACTACTTCTCCCTCAGTGGTGATTCCAAACAGAAACTCTTCACTTGATCCCCATATTAATTCACCGTCCCATGCCAGATCTCTAAAATTCCCATTTCCGGGTTGATCCAATGTTTCAATCAGCCGTCCATTTATGTCAAGTATGTATATGTAACCCGAATTGTTACCCTGACCGGCAACATAAAACTTATCCTCGATAAAGACCAATCCCTCGATTCTCGAGTCGTCCAGTATCTCTCCCAGATCATAAGAATCTCTGTAATCCCAATCGGGAAATTCCCAATCCCTTGTTGGTCTTGGGTCTACCGACCAAATTAGCGATCCATTACCGGTGTTTTCTATCGAAAAATCTAATTCTCCTGATCTCCCAGTTTCTATGTCCACCTGAAGGTTTTCAACGGAAGCATTAAATTCGGCGTGAAGAAGCCCAATTGATAATTCCAGAGTATCTCCAACTTCGTGAGCAATATCAGTAATAGTTGAGTCAATGAAGTTTGCTGAAGAAACGGTAAGGTCAAATACTCCTCCGAACTGATCAAATCGATAAAATCCATCCATATCTGTTGTATCGGTGGTTCCGATTGAGGTTGTAATGACTGAACCACCGATTACTGAATCTGTTTCCGCATTGAAAATATATCCTTCGACAACAGAACCTGAGCCAAATAAATTTAACAGACCAAAACCGAATATATTATCCGGTCCTTCTTCACCTGCATCGACAGCAAACTCAAACAGAAAGTCTTTGACGTTCTCATTACTGAAGTCGGGATTGGCAGAAAGTACCAATGCCGCTGCCCCTGCAACATGTGGAGCGGCAAGAGACGTACCACCTGCATGTCGATAGAAAGTTGTTCTGACATTTGTTGGTGCGACAATGTCAGGTTTTACTCTATCGTTGTCGTAAGTTGGACCCTGAGAACTATAAACCATTTGCTGGAGATCTTCATCATTCCAATCCTCATGATCGACAGCTCCTACCGCAAACGCACCTTCTGCCGTAGCTGGAATTGTCATACTATAATCTGAAGTATGATATTCGATCTGTTCTGGTTTAACCCAGAGTGAGAAGTTTGTTTCTGCGTCTGCGTCCCGATTAAAAATCCCGATGGCAAACGTACCCTCAACCTGAACAATATGTTCTAATATTTCAATAGGGGGATCGTCACCATCCTGTCTGTTAACAGATGATGCCACTTGAATCCACCGATTATTGTCATCGTCCCAACGGAAAAGAAACAGGTCATAATCTTGGTCGCTTTCAGGGAAATCATCCCAAATCAGGCAAACTTTTATCCATCCATTTCGAAAAAAAATCAAATCATTTCCGTTATACCCGATGCGATTTTTATCGATATTCTCATCGAAAAAATGCCATCCATTTTCACCGATATCAATGTCGCTACGCAGGTGACCTACTGCTGAGTTACCAGCAGCACACGCCGGGAATATCCCGGCAGCCCAGGCTTCGTTAACTTTCTCGCATGCTATGTCATCACTCTGGTGATAACTGGTCATCGACGGCAGAACAAACCAACCGTAAGAGCAACTCACTACATCAATTTCTTCCTCTATCATAAAATCGAAAGCGTTTTCAAAGTCCGCTGTAGATGGTGCTCGCAAGAGATAATAATCCGCTTCGGGCGCAAAATCGTAGACAACTTCCGTGCAACTCGATCCATGCCTGCTGGTCCCTTCCATTTCACCACCGGTAAAATCTCGAGTGAAACAGTCCCGTGGCAGTTCACCCCGCTCCTGTAACTCACGCAGGCTCCTGAACGACTGGTCTATCACAGCAATTTTAACACCCGCGCCTCTCAATCCGGAAGCATGATAATCAAGTGCTCCTATTAATTCAACCCCCTCGCTTGTTGCGAATGGGACAGGTCTGACGGGGCGCATGACAAGTGAAAAGATGTCTGATGAGACTGCAAATTCGGCAAGTTTATCGATGGGTACGTAGAGTAGAATGAAATGCTCTGATTGCGATTTCACCTCGATTCCGAATTCGTCCATCAGGGAGGGATCCAACTCAGCAGGATGACGATTGGGACGCATCCAAAGCTCTATTAATATTCTATTTTCAATTGTCTCGATATTGTTATTAACAGCAAACTTAGCAGCTTCTGTAGATCCTTTTTTCGGATAAACATCAAGGAATTCTGATAGAACCGATTCAAGTTTTTCATAGGTGGATTTCTGATAATCCGGAGAGGGCAATTGACCTGATTTTTCGACAGAGAGAGGTAATTGCGCAAAGGCAACCGACATCAGAGCAAGCAATCCTAATATGATAAAAGTGAAAAATCTATGCATATCAATTCCTTTTTATCTTAATAACATTATCTTCTGAGTGGTCACATGCTCTGCTGCTACTAATCTTATAAAATAAACTCCAGATGGCAAATTCATAGCATTCAGCAATATTTTGTGAACTCCAGCCTCTTCTCTTCCCGATAATAGAGCCATGACCAACTGCCCGGAAAGATCATAGAGATTAAGAGATACATCTGAAGCAACGGTCAGACCGTATGTAATCGTGGTTGTTGAGTTGAAGGGATTGGGATATGCAGATGCCAGATAGAAAAGCTCGGGAACAGGATTGTGGTCATTCACAAAATCAGCTGCAATACCAATTCCACGCAGATCGACCGTGTAATCACCGAATAGAGTGTCATTTGAGCTGATAGTCAGCGTACCTTCAAAGTCACCAGCGTTTTCAGGTGTGAAAGAAACTGTAATGTTGCGGTTGGAATCAGGTTCAAGGCTGAACTCATTTTCAAAGTCCACACTAAACTGGTCACCTTCAATCGTTATATCGGACACAATTAATAAATCCAATCCCCAGTTGTGGATGGTGAGTATCTGTTCTGCGCTCTCATTGACCAGTACGCTGTCGAAATCAACTGCCTCAGGTGTTGCTTCAACGGCAGGACCTTCTGGTTGGAAGCGGTAAACTCCGAGATTGTTACCATCTGCAGCATATATCAAATCTTCAGAAACATCAACTCCGACACAACTCCCCGGTGTATCATAATAGCCGATAATTTGAGGATCATCAGGATTTGTGATGTCAATAGCATGTAACCCACCGCTGGTAACCAAATATGCTATATTACCACTTATTGCTACTCCTTGAGCGGGACCAAAATCTTCCATTCTGAGATATCCAATTCGGTTGGGATCATTCGGATTGGATATATCAACTATTGTGAGTTCAGCATAATGGAATGTATGTATCCACTCATGACCGTTAAACTCCGTTTCAATCTCATTTCGGGGTAAAAAAGCATACTTACCATTGACGTTCATGCCCGTAATAAAATCAGCCTCTGGAAAATCACATTCAAGAAAGCCAATAATATCAGGTTCCTGAGGCTCTGAAATATCTATTATAATGAGACCATACCACTCCCACACATCAGTAAATCCATTCACAAACAGATAGTCGCCATTAACGATAAGTTCCCACGGTTGTATTACAATACTTACGATTTGCTCCGGGTTTTCCGGATTATTATTGAAAACGATTAATCCTTCAAATGCGTTATTATCAGACAAATATATATTTTCATCATTTACAGTAACAGCATTAAATGAACAATGCCGATCGTGGAAGAATCTGACCGAATCTGGATTTTCCGGATCGGAAACATCTATGATCCCCCAACCATCTTCACCCATAACTACATAAACATTGTCTCCATTGATTGTGACACCATTCCCAATACCATAGAGAATTTGTCCGGGTGTATCAAAAGTACTCAC
>CAYLYZ010000195.1:0-5001 GCA_964387885.1 uncultured bacterium
CAGCTTGACAAAACGAGAATTTCTCTCTCGTTTTGAAAGGGTAATAACATAAAGAAGCGATCGAAATCAAAGAAATTTCGCTAGGCAACAAACATCCATCCTTGGCAACTACACTAGGAAATCTCGCGATATTGTATCAGATCATTAAGCGTTATGAGGATGCTGAAGAGCTGTATAGAAAGTCACTTGAAATTCAAGAAAAATCCCTTGGTGGGAAGAATTCACTAACCATATTAACCAAACATAACATTGCCAGCTTATATCTGTTTAGAGAAGATTATCATACTGCTAAACAGTTGTTCGAGGAAGTTCTGCACTCATTTACTGATATACTCGGGGAAAAACATCCACATACGATAACGACATTAGAATGGTTGGGTGAGGTTTATCATCGATTGGATATGAAAGAGGACGAGATGAGGATTAAAAAGCGATTGCAGGATTTAAACGTACTTGAGGGGGAATAGTGATAATCTTTATATTCTAACGTACAGGAACTCCCACCTTCTCTTAAACTTTGGCTTTCCCTAGATATGCGTTCATACCCTTACCGGTTTTACGAGAATATCTACAAGCGAAATTGATTATATCCTCTGTGGACAGGAATGTCAGCACTCCCCAATACATATACATCAACATTCCCCGGCAGTTATCAAATCCTGGCAATCCTCCTCCCATCCAAAGTCACATACTCACCATAGAGATTACATGTCATACAAGAATGAACCGGAAAAACTATCACGACATCTCCAATCTCTATCTTCGACAAAATCTCATTTGAGACGTTAACTATCCCATGCTCCTGAGAGAGTGAAACAACCGGAGCATCAAAATCTGGAGATCCAATGGATGTTTCATCTATTCCGGAAGAGAGGTAACCGAAGAGTTTGTTGCCTTCTGAGTCAGTGATAAATTCTTTCGACAGGTGAACACCGCCACCATAGATTACGATCTGCTTGCGGTCAGGATATTTTCCGACAACCGGACATGCAACCGCAACAGCTATATCTTCATAATTACAAATTCCTTTCGAAGCCTGCATAACATCATAAAATACGAAATTTCCCGGTCGGATTTCATCTACTCCGGTGAAGTCATTGATAACGCTGCAGCAGGGGGTGTCACCGGTCGAAACTTTGAAATGCTCAATTCCGGAATTTACAATAGCGTCCCTGACAGAGAGCAATCGCGAAAGTGACTGGTCGTAGACTTCATTGATTTGTTCAGGATTATTGGCGTAATAACTGTGTCCGTTATGAGTGAGAATGCCCTCAAAGATGAGGTTTGTAGATTTCCGGATTTGCTGTGCAAGCAACACGATTTTATCCGACTTATCCCACGGAATTCCAACTCGTCCGTAGCCGACATCGATTTTTATCCAGACATGTACTGCCGTCTTAATATCTTCCTGCAGTTTCAGCACAGCAGTCTCAGAATCAACCAGAATTCCTAGCCTTACATTCTTTCCAAGCTCATTTATCTCAGGAATTTCAAGCACATTAACCGGAAACGCAATAGTGATGTCATCCCAGCCGTGTCCGACAAAATATTGAGCCATTTCTACAGTTGAAACCGTAATTGCACGAACACCTGCATCCCGGAACCAATTTCCAATTTCTGCTGATTGGTGAGTCTTAAAATGCGGACGGAATATCACCCCGGAGGATTTGGCTTTGTCTGTCATTTTCCTGATGTTTCGGCAAGCTGTGTTTTTGTCAAGTAAAAGGGTTGGTTTGGTTATGCTTTTTAACATTTTCAGGTTTCCTTTACTACTGTAGGAGCGTGTTGCTACCTGCCCTTATTCGATAATCGAAAAACAATACGATTATTTGCGGTTATGGTATGCATTAGGGAGAAGGGCACGTCGCGACGTGCCCTTACATCAACAAGAATGCGTAATCCTAAGCTGGATCAATCCCACCGCCTCTTTTCACCTTCTTGGCGTCTATCTCGTTCATTATTTTTTTTCTTAATCGAATTGATTTCGGGGTAACCTCAACCAGTTCATCATCCTCAATAAATTCGAGCGCCATTTCGAGAGACATTATGCGAGGTGGATGTATTTGATAAGCATCTTCTGAGCCTGATGCACGCATATTGGTCAACTTCTTTTCTCTGGTTATGTTAACCCAGATATCCTTAGTTCGTGAGTTTTCACCGAGAATCTGCCCCTTGTATACTTCACTACCCGGAGATATGAACATTACACCCCGTTCCTGAATGTTTTCAACAGCATATGCAGTAGCTCGTCCGGTTCGATCAGCGACTAAAACACCGTTTACAACTCGATTGAAATCACCGGTGAATGGTTTCCAGCCTGAAAAGACGTTATTTACAATAGCCGTTCCACGTGAGTCGACAATTAAAGCTACCCGGAGGCCGATTAATCCTCTTAGTGGGATTTCATATTCAAGCCGTACCCAGCCAGAAGAATTATTCACCATTTTCAGCATTCTGCCTTTTCGAGGTCCAAGCATCTGGCTGACCGTACCGATGTACATCTCCGGACAATCTATTACCAGGTGCTCGAATGGTTCAAGTCTTTGACCATTTTCAACTCGTGTGCGTACTGTCGGTTTACCGATGGCAATCTCGAATCCTTCGCGGCGCATTGTTTCGATGAGAATCGCCATTTGAAGTTCACCTCGACCGATCACTTTGTAAGAGTTCGAAGTTTCTGTTTCTTCTACCTGCAGTGATGGATTACCCTGGATTTCCTTAAACAGTCTATCTTTGAGTTGGATACTGGTTAATAGATGACCCTCACGTCCGGAGAAGGGTGATGTATTTATCGAAAACACCATTTCAAGTGATGGTTCGTCAATTTTTAGTGCCGGCAAAGGTTTTGGTTCTTCAACATCTGTAAGTGTATCGCCAAGTTTTATGCCTTCTATTCCGGCTATAGCAACAATGTCGCCAGGATGAGCTTCCTTAATTGCGGTACGTTTCAAACCCGAAAATCCGAAGAGTTTGGTTATCTTAGCCTTTGTTCCGATGGATTCTTTATTACCATCGGTCATCAGGATTGTTTCTCCTGTATTAAGAACTCCATTTGATACTCTTCCAATTCCTATCCTGCCTAAGTAATCACTATAATCGAGTGAAGTAATCTGAAGCTGGAGAGGATGGTTTTCTTCATATGATGGAGGAGGAGTTTTTTCTATCAGCAGATCAAATAATGGGCGTAGATCCTCTCCCGGTTCATTAATATCAAGAGTTGCAGTACCGGTTTTGGCAACAGTAAAAACCACATCAAAATTGCATTGTTCTTCAGTTGCATCCAGGTCGAAAAAAAGTTCGAGGACTTCGTTTAATACTTCATCAATTCGTGCATCCGGACGGTCAATTTTGTTAATCACAACAATAACAGAGAGACCATTCGCGAGCGCATTGGAGAGCACGTAGCGTGTTTGTGGTAGTGGTCCTTCGGAAGCGTCGACGAGTAATAGACAGCCATCGACCATTTTCAGGATGCGCTGTACTTCACCTCCAAAATCGGCATGTCCAGGTGTATCAACAATATTGATTATCTTATCTTTGTATGGGATAGCAGTGTTCTTTGCCATGATCGTGATTCCCTTTTCACGTTCAAGATCCATTGAATCAAGCGCACGTTCGGCGATTTTCTCTCTACCTCCGAACAATCCGGATTGGTGCAGCATCCCATCTACCAAAGTGGTCTTGCCATGATCGACATGAGCGATAATGGCGACATTACGTAAATTTTCGCGTTGTTTTATCAAGTTTCTCTTGTTTTCAAATTTATCTTTGATTTACATTAATTTGTCTTCATTGCCAATCATATTGGAATGAGGATGATATTATCGTGCGGGTGCGGTGCAGTGCACATACCTTAATCGCTTTAACATTTCATCTTGTTTAATCGACATCACCTCAACAAAAACATAAATAAATCAAAGAACAAAAAAAATAAAACTGAACCAGACTTCAGTTCAGGACTTTAACAATATACGATTTTTATTTTGTTTTTCAAGAGGATGGTTAATATTTCAACGCATGTTCGTGAGGATTGTCATGTTTTGGTTTTGATGCGAGAGTCTATAATTGATGTAATTCTAAAAGCAGCAGTAGAACGAGACGGGTTGAACGTATTTTTTAGGAATAATTCAGAAATTGAAATTATTTTCTCATTATATTCATTAAGATTTTTCATTTTATTCCGTTAATAATTAATGAGAAAGATTTTTTGTCACAAAGATAACTATACTTACTCCAAAAAAACCTGTACTTTGTGATGCAAGTCATAATGTTTCTCAATATTTGCTTTATTTTTTTTACTTAACGGTCACTTCCACGACCCAGACTTTTTGATCCATGTAAATAATTGATTTTTTGTCATTAGTGTTTCTGCAATCTTTTGACATCATTAAATCAGTATTTATATTGTTGAGAACTACGACCATATCTTAATTTTCAAATACAGGGGAGTTTGAACTATGAGTAAAGGATACTCTTTTCTTTTCTCACTCATCTTTTTAATCACAATCGTCACTGTTCCTGCAACAGCAACAATCATCAATGTTCCCGGTGATTATGCTGTGATCAATGACGCAATTGACAACGCCGACAACGGTGATACCATACTCGTAGCGCCTGGCACTTACACCCAGACAATAGATTTCGGTGGTAAAGCAGTCACCCTTGCCGGGAGATTTATCTTAACTGATGAAGAAGATGATGTAGAAGCAACAATAATCGACGGTGAAGACAATTCACGGATTATTTACATGAATGATGGTGAAGACAATAATACGAAAATCATTGGTCTTACATTTCAAAATGGCAGCGCAGATTATGGCGGTGCTATCAGGTTTGATAACGTAAGTCCGGTCATTCAGTACTGTCGTTTCCTGGACAATCAAGCTGTTGAACACGGTGGAGCGTTAAAAATTTATCGGGGGAGCCCGATAATTGAAAACTGTAGCTTCATTGACAATTCATGCGGTGGTTATGGTGGTGGGATATATCTCGATCAAGGTG
>CAYLYZ010000196.1:0-4354 GCA_964387885.1 uncultured bacterium
TTGGGAATCAGGAACCCAAGTTTTAAAAATATCTTGGACAGCAATGAATTGAACTAAATTATCTGATCAACGTAACCTTCTGAGTATACGTTTTTTTTGCTTTACCCGAGGTTTCCAAATGAATGATATATGATCCCGATGGCAAATTTGCAGCTGAAATTGTACTCGTGTGAATCCCAGCCTGCTGATATCCCTCAAACAACTTGAGCACCAGTTGTCCGGTAAGATCGTAAAGATTCAACCCGACCTGGTCGGCAGTTGCTAATCCATAGCTCACTGTGGTTGTCGAATTAAAAGGATTAGGTGTTGGTCTGTTCAGGAAATTGTTGGTCGGCAAATGACCGCTTTCCTCAACCACAAACGGCTCTGTTACGGTTACATACCATCTTACTATTTCTGTAACCTCCTGCCCGGTTACTTCGACAGCTACATCATGCTCACCAACTACATCGAACAATTGAACGAGCGTATCCGCCTGACTAACAATTTCCTGATCGTACGACCAGGAATATGTTACCAGCGAATCTTCAGGTAATCCGGTAGTAACTGAGAATGCTACTGTATCATTCAGATCAACCTGAAGAAGTGTGTCCTCCGGACTCCACTCAACAATCAGTGGAAATACTGTTATCTCCCACCCTGTTGAAATTTCCCATTCTTCGTCAGATATTGTCACCATCAGGTAAAGCGTATCCAATTCAGGGAAGTCCAGAATCACCATATTATCATTTCCCAGGGGTTCCTCATCCAAAACCCAGAGATACGTTAAATCATCACCATCCGGATCGTCTGCTTCAATTATGAAAGCCTGACTTCCACCTCTCGGAACTCTCTGAATGGAGTCGGGGGGATTCTTGGTAATGACCATCGGAGGCTCGTTTGGTGACCTTATTCCTACAACCCACCCTTGACTATCCCGGTCATTCCCAGGACCTACATCAGCTTTCCCTACTGCGATAATCATTCCATCGTCATCAACATGTACTGAACTGAAATAGGATACGCCTTGCTCGGGTTGCTCGAAAATCTCCCATTCAATTTCTCCGACACGACTTACCTTTGCACAATAACCACTTGCCTCACCACCTGTACCATCCCACCCTACAGCTACAAACCCAGGTCCCCGTGCAGGAGTTATACCAAACAGCCTTAAGGTATGATCTCTGTCCCGGTAATGCTGAAACCACTCTTCAATACCATTTTCATCGATTTTTAATATCCCGGCATTCCAGTATGGGAGTTCTGATGCCCAAAATCCGGCAACAGCCCACCCACCGTCAGGAGATCGGACTAATTTCCGAGCCGTCTCATAATTTTCGTCTCCGTATAATTCCGAAGAAAGCTCTTCTCCATCTTCATCTATCCGCAGAATCCAAAAATCCGAATCATTTTCACGAACAGGATTAGATCCCCCGGCAAGTATGTAGCCAAATTCTGCCGCCTCTATATCGTGGAGGTGACAAAACCGATTTCCCACACTATAATGACGTTGCCAGATCACATCTCCATTCCCGCTGACTTTAACAACATAACCTTGATCAACACCATCTTCGTTAGGATCCCAACCTGCAAGATAATAAATATCACCGGATTGTTTGACTACACCGGTACACATGGTATTTTCGTTTTCAGTATATGTTCTGTCCCAGAGAACCTCTCCACGGGCATTTACCCGCATTGCCCCAAATTGACCCGGATTATAATTCCAATTGCCGCCGATTACAAATCCATTATCGTCAGTAGGAACCAAATCATTTCCATATCTTGTTTCTTCATTATTCCCGTAACGGTTTTCTTCAAGAATTTCACCGTCCCCGTTGGTCATAACGAAATAAATTGAATTGCTGTGCGAGGTCCCGACAAAAGCCAAATCGTTATTTTCCATTATCTCGCTGGCATAAAATGATTGGTAGTCATCATCACCATAAAACCGTTGCCAGACGATGTCGGGTTGAGCGTACAATTGGCTTGCAATCAAAAATAACAGGATTAAAATGGAGAATTTCGAGGTCTTGGAAAAGTGTTTCATAGCAGTACACCTCTAAAATGGGTTGGGGAGCTCTTATGTAAGACTTCTAAATTTCAACAACAACACTTCTACAGCAATTGAACTTAATAAACGGATTGTTCAAATATTGTTATTAATATAAGGTTGCGGTTTTGGTTAGTCAAGGGACTGCAGATTCTGATGGTGCTGTACTTTTTACGTGCGGCTCTTGGTATGTCCAGAGCATTGTTTATGCACAAACGCACTTAAGCCCAGATTTAATGGATTGACGTTGGGAATGAGATGTTTGGCAGGGTAAAAGGTTGTTTGGTTTGGTGTTTCAAATCGCAATCAAATGAATCTCTCTATTGGAATAATCATCTGGTCTGCTTAATTTTCAGACTGGTGCAGTCAGGTTCGGAAAATATTCCGAAAACCGAAATATCTAAAGCGACATTTGGATTAAAAGGCTTTTCTTGATTTCAAATATAAAAAAAGAAAATCAATGGGGCGCAATTGATTTGTGTTGTGGAATGGGTGGATTGTCCTATGCAGCATTTATTGAAGGTGTATCTCCTTTAATTGGAATTGATAATTCTAAACCTGCTGTTGATACATTTAAACAAAACTTCAGCAGCTCAATTGCAATCTGCGAAAATGTCTCAAATCCAAATGTAATAGAAAGGTGTCGAACTGAAGTCAATAAACAAAGGAAAGCAAACAGAAATACTCTTATCCTCTCAGGACCTCCTTGCCAAGGATTCTCTGTCGCAGGAAGACGAGATCCAAGTGATCCACGAAATAAAGTTCTTGTCGATGTTGCTGAAATCATTGCAGATCTCCAACCCAACGCAGCAATTATCGAAAACGTCCCAGCATTACTAAAAAAAGAATATGATCCTATTACGAGACAATTTGAGAAGATATTAAGAAAGGCCAATTACTTTGTTTATAACCTGACCTTGAACGCTTTAGATTTCGGCACTCCTCAAAGAAGAGCTAGAGTAATATTTATAATAACAAAATCGAAGATCCCCAAAAAACTGTTGAAAAGTTATCTAGAAAAACAGTATAGGAAACCGAAAAAGATTAAAGACGTAATTGGTGATCTCCCAACACCAAAGGTCAGATTACAGAATTACGATCCCAGACAAGATAATGGATCTATCCCAAATCACTATGCAATGGCTCACTCAGGCCGAGTAAAGAAAAAGATTGCTGCAATTCCAATAGGTCGAGGTCCTCTTTCATACAGAAAATTAGATCCAGAAGGTCACTCTATAACACTTATATCCGGTCACCGAGCTCCCCCTGTCCACTATTCCGAACCAAGAAGTATTACAACTCGCGAGGCATTGCGGTTACAGGGATTCCCCGACACTTTCAGAATAATGGGATCTTTCGGAAAACAAATGGAGCAAGTTACAAATGCCGTTCCTCTTCATTTAGGGAGAACTATTATTCGAACGTTAGTTGAAATTCTGGAGAGTACAAATCATGGATAATAAAGATGACCAAGTTATCATATTAGCAAGAAAAATAGATGAATCTGACAATAATATTGAGATTGAAGAAAAATTAAAAACCTCTGAAAGGGTGTTAAAACGAATTACTGATGGCATTTATAGAGAGCCATCTTCAGCACTTCGTGAACTTATTGCAAATGCTTATGATGCCGATGCGACAAAAGTAATTATTCAAACTGATCCTCCCAGATTTAATGAAATCAGAATCCATGATGATGGTAACGGATTCTCCCCAAAAGCGTTAGCAAATCTGATATTTAATATCGGTGGGAGCGCAAAAAGAACTCTGAAGGGTAATGAATACGGTGTCAGCAATGAAAAAGACTTGAATCTTAGCCCCGGAGGAAGGAAGTTAATTGGAAAAATCGGTATCGGTCTTTTCGCAGTATCACAATTAACAAAAGAATTTCAAATTATTACTAAAACCGAAGGGACTGATTTTCGGACAATTGCAGATGTGAATCTAACAACCCACTCTGAAGACAATCCAGAAACAGAATTTGAACCGGGTTCTGTTACAATTTGGAAAGTCCCAGCTACTGATACCTCAACACATGGTACGGATATTGTGTTGCGAAACATAATGCCTAAAATTAAAAATGATCTATCAAGCAAATCTCTTTGGGAGGAGTGTAAAACAGGATATTATGAAGAAATGGGTGGAGAGAAAAATAATCCTCGAAAACCACCAAAGATACACATTGGCAGTACACAATTTGATGATTCATCAATCCTTATGGAAAAGCCTGAAATACCATGGAAAATAGATGACACGCCAAAGCAGAAGTTTAACAAACTTGTGGATTCTGTTTATAATTTTGCATTCGAGGATAAGAGATAT
>CAYLYZ010000197.1:0-4307 GCA_964387885.1 uncultured bacterium
TCTTAATCTAAAACCGCAAAAACCTTTTTACACAAATTTAAGGACACAACCATCTGGCAATTTATCAATAAATTAAAGCTATAACAACAATAGTGAATCAGAAATGTAACGTTAGGTAGTTTCCATCAGCGTTTCGTCGGACCGAAGGCTGTTTCTTATTGATTAACACAATTGATGGAACAAATGTGTTCTAACGGATTTTCTATTCATTTATGACCAAATTACTCACCTAATCCTGTGAACGAGGATACTCCCTGCGTTATTCGAATCCCTGATGATATTTATGAGTCTGATCTGTCATTGAGTATACTTAACAAACACTTTATCTACTTCACCGCGGAAGTTTCACAATTACAAGTTTTATATACAATAAACACAGCTATATAATGAATTTATTAGCATCAATTCAGTCAATTCATATATTCAGAAAGACAGGGAGTTTTAATGAAGTAACACTGAGTCTATTTGTTATTCTAAGATTAGTCTTTAAATTATCTCACAGGTTAGCTATTCTGAGATTAAATTTGGTGCACAATTGAGATTTGCCTGGATAACAGACATTCACATGAACTTTCTAAAAACCACAGCCTTTCATTCCTTTATGAGTAACCTGAGGGGAGCAGAGGTGGATGCAATCCTGATTGGTGGTGATATCGCTGAGTCTCATAATGTCATCGCATATCTCGAAGAGATGGTGAAATCATTACAGATTCAGATTTACTTTGTTCTGGGTAACCATGATTATTATCGAGGCTCAATTGCTGTAACCAGAGATAATATCCGTAATTATTCCCAAAAATCTGAATACTCCTTTTGGTTGCCGGATTCAGGGATTATTAAACTCAGTTCCAACGCGGCCTTAATCGGACATGGAAGTTGGGCAGATACAAGATACGGTGATTACCCCAACTCATACGTCGAACTCAATGATTATTATGAGATAAGAGAATTAACGGGTTTGAGCAAACTTGAACGGATGACGACTATGAAAGATTTGGCAGATCAGGCCGCAATACATACTCGTCAACATCTTTCTAAAGCCTTAAAAGATTATAATCACATATATTTCTTAACTCATGTTCCTCCATTTAAAGAAAGTACCTGGCATATGGGCAAAATATCAGACGATCATTGGCTGCCTCATTTTTCATGCAAAGCTGTTGGCGATGCAATACTCAATGTCATGCAGCAGTATCCGGACAGCAAATTAACAGTTCTTTGCGGTCATACTCACAGTTGTGGCGAGTTTCGTCCATTACCGAATGTTACCGTTTATACTGGACATGCTGAATATGGAATCTCAGAAATCCAGAGGATATTTGAGGAGATTTAGAAGTATTTCTGCATATCTGGATACTACAATTATGTTTAGCTCAACATAAAAATAATTATGCGCAGTAAATAATTATGTGCAGTTGTGAATTCAAGTATTTTATTTAACGTGATTTACTCTCTAATTACTGCACATAACATTCTCGGAATAAACACACTCATAGAGACATTTTGAGCTGTTTTTTCGTTAATAACTGGTTTTTCTCGGCATAGTTCTACTAACGAGTCGAATTTTATTTGGAATGTTATGTAGAGTATTTTGAGCAGAATTTTAGAATAAATAATATGTTACATTCAATACTCTACATAATAACTCACTGCACATAACTATGTTTATAATTGAAATGAGCATTTTTAAATCCGGCTGCGCATCTCATCCGAATTGATTCCCTTCCAAAAACACCCAAAATGACCAATTCTGAAATTAGTACTTGACTCACACATTCTTTTGCAATATATTGAACACTTGTGCAGTAGTCTTATGATCATGCTGCGCTACCGATTCAACATAAAAGTGAGAATTCAATGCATGTCAAGGACTTAACCCGGTGGGAGTTTCCTGATGATCTTATTTCTGCATGGCAGAAGGACGGGATAGAAAATCTGTTACCCATCCAGGAACAAGCAATAAAGAGACACGGCTTGTTTGACGGTCGTGACCTGATAGTCTCTGCCCCAACTTCTTCAGGGAAGACCTTTATCGGAGAGATGGCTGCTGTTTACCAGGGATTGAAAGGTAAAAAGGCTGTTTACCTTGTTCCTCTCAAGGCACTGGCAGAAGAGAAATTCGAGAGCTTTAAGAAATTATATGAACCTTACGATCTAAAAATCGTCATCTCGACCCGGGATCACAAAGAGTTCGACCATGACCTGACTGATGGTGAGTTTGAGATAGCGATCATTGTCTATGAGAAGTTCTTCACACTGCTGAACTCATCTGCAAAGTTTCTTGACGAGATTGGTCTTATTGTCATTGATGAGCTTCAACTGCTTTCAGATTCTTCTCGCGGTTCTAACCTTGAACTGATCCTGACTAAACTTAAACTGCTAAAGAATACATTTCAATTAATCGGTCTCTCTGCGGTTTTAGGAAAGAACAGCGATATTGACAAATGGCTCGATATCGATTTACTTCAATATACCCGTCGACCGGTTGAACTCAGAAGTGGGTATCTGTACGATGGAGTTTTTTACTACAAGACTCACAACAGCCTTGAAAGTGCCGAAGAGGTTCTCCTTCCCCACTCCCCTGGTGATAAAATTAACATCACAATCGCAGCAGTATCCCATTTAGCAAAATCCGGTGAACAGTCCCTGATTTTCCTGATGGATAAAGCCTCGACGCGACAAGTTGCGAAGTCCATTGCTGATAATATTGATTTGCCACCAGCAACAGAAGCCTTGGAGGAACTGTCTCATCTGGAATCAACAATATCAAATGAAGAGCTGTCACAGGTTTTGAGTTCCGGTGTTGCCTTTCACCATGCTGATCTGACCATCGAGGAGAGACAGGTCATTGAACACCATTTCCGTAAAGGCAATATCCGGATACTTGTCTCAACCACTACATTGGCCATGGGTGTGAACCTGCCCACTCGAAATGTCTTCATCGAGCTTCGTAAATGGCACACTGAACCGGGAGAAAAACGTCCAGTGAAGGTGTGTCTGTCCAGATCGGATTTTGAGAATATGGGTGGACGTGCCGGCAGACTTCAGCTTGAAGATGAATTTGGTCGAGTCATCGCCGTTGTGACAAGAAAGATTGAACGTGATCAATTCAGGCATATGTACCATGATGGAGAACTCGAAGCTATCGTCCCTAACCTGTGGCGGGACTCAATGGCGACCACAGTGTTGGGAATCATCGCCCTGGGAGATTGCAGGAAGATAGAAGAGGTTCGCTCATCCCTGCGTAATACTTTGACCTGGTATTTGCTTCGCAAAGATGGTGTTGAGCTTGATAAATTGAATGAGCAGTTGGATAGAGGTATTGCGGATTGTCTCAGGATTGGTGTCTTGCATGTGACGGAAGCCCATGAATTGATTCTCACCGATCTGGGTGAAACTGTCGCCGCAACTGGTATCAGGGTGGAGACTGCCGGTATTATCAAGAAATGGCTGAATAAACGTTACAATTCGCCCATATCAGCAACTGAAGCAATCCTGGCAGCAGTAATCACCCCGGATGGTCAGGAAGCTTATCTTAATATGTCCACACCGGAATATCATAATAAATCATACTTTTACGAAAATATGATCCACGGCCTATTGGGCAAGGTTTTGCGGGATGTGTTCGATTCCCTGCTAAAATACCGTATGGATAATTACGAGATTATCAAGTCTTACAAGGTCGCTCTTCTACTCACTGATTATATCAGCTTGTTAAGCAATCGAGAACTGGAGAAGAACTATTCAACCTTTTTCGGCGCAATTAAGCGTGTTTCCGAACAAATCAGTTGGGTGATGAGTTCCGCTGCAGGAATTGCCAAAGCCTTGAATTATCCTCCCGGTGAGGTGGACATGTTGAATCATCTGTCAACCACATTGCAGCACGGACTTACCATAGAGGGAGTGTTTCTTGCGGAGCTTCGCGTACCTCGTTTGGGTCGAGAGCGTATCAGAGCGTTAGTGCAGGAAGGTATTGAATCGTTTGATGATATTCTGGAAGCTGGAGAAGACTTTATCAGCGGATTTACCACCAAGCCGGTTGCAGCAGAGCTTTTCCGTCGAATAAAGTTATTGAAGCAGAGTCGTAATGTTGATGAGTCCATACAGATGAAAACGGAGGCAGATCGAAATACCTCGAATATTGATATGAATCATTCCAAAAATCATGGCACCGTCGTGGTTGGTGTCAACCATGGTGTAATTAACGTCAGTCGCGATGATGGGAATAATGGTCATGAAGAATTAGTTGAATCGGAGGTTGATGACGGTCCTGAGGACTTGACTACATTAGGGATGATAGATTGGCG
>CAYLYZ010000198.1:0-4176 GCA_964387885.1 uncultured bacterium
GGTAATGGCAATAAATTAAATGGGAAAGTGTCAACTTTTTTTAGGACGTGACAGTTATTAAAAAACCTTGATGCACTTCGCAAGCGAAGCAGGTTAACCGTTTTTACGGGAATGAGGAACAAGAATGAAATTCTTGCTATAGAGTTATTCCCGCACAGTCAGAGAGAGTGGAACGAGGGAAGGTGATTCAATATGAAGGCATTTATGTATAAACTCATTTGGTTGCTTTTATTACTGCCATTTGCAGGTTTCAGTCAGGATACAACCCGGATTGAGGTTGTTGGTGAATTTATCGGATTTCGAATTTTCGATGTTGAGGAAGACAGACTTCTTGTGTTACGAAGAATTGGTAACGGGGAACACGAAGGAAATCAATTGACATTATATGACATTTCCGATCCTTTCCAGCCTGACCTGATGGGTCGTTTTAATTGGACGTTGTTCGCTCGAGAAACCTTTGAAGTTCGCAATGTCCACCGACAGGAAGATGCTATTTTCTGGGATGATATGATTTTGACTTCCATTAATTTATCCCGATTTTGGGGAAGCAACCTGCCCGGGCAAATTATTGGACCGTTCTCGCTAACACTTTACGAACCCGGCAATCAAAATGCAATCTGGGAAATGCCACTGACCGAGGAGATATCTGAACTGGATTCTCTTTTTGAAGGTCTAACGGATTACAAGCTGATTGGAGATGTTGTCAGGTGTGATGATTACGCTTATGTGGCCTGTGGATCATGGGGGATCAGGATTGTTGAAATGTCAAATCCCGCTCAACCTGTTTTGGTTGATACATTATCGTATGTAACCGACCGATTGATAATCAATGGGGACAGGATGGTCATGTTTCACGAAATAGATGAGTCACTTATGCTGGCATTACTGGATGTCAGTAATCCGGAAGAACCCGAATTGATAAGCGAAACAGAAATAGATTCAGAAATAGGACCAGATTGGTATGAGTTACAATATGGAAATATGCAGATCTATGAAAATTATCTTTACGCTTCCAACCAGCACTCTCAGGATCCTGCAATTGTTGTTTTTGATGTCGAATCTGATGATGCTCCACAGGAAGTAAGACGTTTCAAATTACCCAGCGAGCGGCCGTGGGGTAATGGTTATCCAGTGATCGTTAATTTCTATATTCATAATGACAGCATGTACGTTAAACACTTCCCTTATCTGGACATCTACAGCCTGGAAGATCCACTGGAACCGGAATATGCAAGAACTTCTATAATGGATACCGGAGAAGAACTTCTGCAGATTGTCGTTCGAGGTGATGTAATGTATGCTGCCCAGGCGTTTCGTTTCAGAAGCTGGGACGAAGAGGTTTACATAAAGACATTCAGCCTTGAGCCAATGCAGGTTGAGGAGAAAAATCCCGAGAAGTTGAGCGAATTTTACATATCCAATGTTTACCCCAACCCGTGTAACTCTTCGACGACAATCACCTATGAGCTGCCGGTGCAATCTACGGTATCCCTGGCAGTTTACAATATACGCGGTCAACTGGTAGAGGTATTGTCTGATCAAGTGATGCCGGCAGGTAAACATAGTGTATTTTGGGATGCGGGAGAAACAGGTGCGGGAGTGTATCTCCTAAGTATGAAGGATGAAGGGGGAAGGATGAGAGGGATGCGAAAAATTGTGCTTATGAAGTGAATTGTGGAGTGCGCAAGCCGTGCTTGCGCGGCACAAGCATGGCTTGTGCACTCCGGTGCTTTTTTGGATAGAGTCCGGAAGGACAATTAGGAAGTCTGATAGAAAACATACACAAGGTAATCTTACTCAAAAGAAAAGTTATGGAAAAACCATGAGAAATTTAAGAATAGTATTAGTTTCAATTTTTGTATTAACTTTCTCAGTTAATGCAGAAATCATCAACGTCCCGGCTGAATTCGAGTCGATTCAGGCAGGAATCAATGCCTCAGAAAACGGCGATACTGTTCTGGTTCAACCTGGGGTGTATGTAGAAAATATTGACTTCATTGGCAAGAGAATCACCGTTGGGAGTATGTTCCTGATTGAATTGAGCCGGATATTCATCGAAGAGACTGTCATTGACGGAAACGCGAACGGTCGTGTTGTTAATTTCAGGAGCGGTGAGCAGGTAGATGCTGTCCTTATTGGCTTTACAATCCGTAATGGTAATTTTGGCGTAGGTGGAGGGATTTGTTGCTCTTCCTCCAACCCGACTCTTTCAAATCTTATCGTCACTGGAAATACGGGTACAGCTGACGGGGGCGGAATAGGTTTATATAATTCAGATCCAACTCTGAGAGATGTGGTTGTGACCAACAATACTACAAGAATGCACGGTGGTGGTTTTTTTATGAGTAATTCGAATCCATTAATACTTAGATCAGCAATTGTTGGTAATTTTGCAGGTGGTCATGGGGGTGGAATGTATATAATGGATTCCAATCCGATATTGATAAATGTTACACTGAGTAGTAATACAGCTGAGGATGACGACGGTGCAATAGCGTTATCCACTTCAAATCCGAATATGTTTAATTGTATAATCTGGGGCAACTCACCAGCAGAAATAAATGGGAATGGTCCGAGAATTATATATTCGGATATTCAGGGTGGCTTTGAAGGTGAAGGCAACATCAATGAAAATCCACTATTTGCTGATCCCGAAAATGGTGACTACCACCTGGCAGCAAACTCGCCCTGCATAGATACAGGCAACCCGGAAGGTGATCTCGATCCCGATGGCACTCGCGTCGACATGGGAGCATTTCATTTCCACCAACGTGACATTGCAGTTGATCCAATCGAGCTCAACTTCCCCCCCATCGGCTTCGGGCAGCTCGACAGCATGTCTTTTACAATATCGAACGAAGGTTTGACCGACCTTACGATTGAGAGCATCATGGGCTGCCGCTGCGGGGGGTGTTTCTGGATGAACGAGTTTGATCAGGATTTGTGGGAACCGATTGTGATTGAACCTCAGCAAGGTGTCGAACTCTGGGTATACTATCGGCCGGAGGAGGGTATCAATCGGGAACGGACGATTTTTATTAACTCCGATGATCCCGATGAACCTGAAGTATTCGTGCAGGCAAATGGGGAGGTTAACGGGATTGGTGAAATGGATTCTGAGATTCCACTCACCTTTACCCTTTATCCACCTTATCCCAATCCTTTCAACTCAGCAACAACGATCAGCTATACACTTCCCTTTCAAACGAACGTTTCAATCGAGGTTTACAATACCCGCGGTCAATTAGTGGATGTACTGGTGGATGGTTTAATGTCAGCCGGAGAACATCTTACCGTTTGGGATGGGAATGGTATGTCGACAGGGATTTATCTGGTAAATATGAAAACAAACGGAGTAAACAGGTTTGAAAGAGTTCTATTAATGAAATAGTCTAAGAAGAACATTCATGAAGTTTGATAAACAGTGAGGGAAACAACATGTTTAGATTTAAGATTGCAGTTTTATTGTTTTTGGTTTTTTCGGTAAATAGTGTAACCAACTCCGTTCCCTTATGGGGAGATGACGGGGTTGAGGTTGGTCGGTGGCAATATGATTGGGATGTTCAATCGGTGAACTGGCAAGATAATGCTACGCTTTACGTATTGCGCACTCTGCACGCAAGTGGACGATTTGGAATTGGATTACAGATTATTTCTGAGAATGGAGAAGCTCAATTTGCAGAACCAATTGAAGTGTTTGATGCTGCAAACGGGGGTCTTCACAGGAATACTGATTTTTCTGTTTTCTCGGATCAAAATGGTGGGGTAATCATTTTATGGCTACAGGAGCTGATAAATGATCAGTACATGAAGAAGATGCAGCACTACAACCGGAATCTCGAAGCAGTTTTATGGGAAGATGGTGTTGTGCTGGAAGGTATGCCTGATGTGCAATGGGTAGATTTCAGGATTGAAGCCGCTTATTTCGAAGAAAATAGAGGGTACCAGATTATCTCCCTGATAGACGTCGAAGATAATTCTTACCTGCATGTAAATAAATTTGACACGGAAGTCAATCCCCTCAACGAATTACCTGAAGGTACTCCTATCTCAACCCTTGCAGACATAGTCAGAGTTGAAAAGACAGTTGATAATTGCTTCTGGTTTACTCTTGAAGACCCGATAAATCTTGAAGTTGAAAATGCGATTCTGGCGATTAATAAATATGATTTTTCA
>CAYLYZ010000199.1:0-4150 GCA_964387885.1 uncultured bacterium
AAATTGCGTTTGAATCGTCCGCAGCCACTGTTCTATATTCTTGATTATATTTGATAAGAGGTAGATTACTCCAGCAAGAATCAACCAGATCATGATACCATTCATCGGATCATCTGTTGCAGGAGATTCGAGTCGATATGTAATTTTGTCGATCAGGAGCTTTATAATATAAAGCTGGAATAGAGGGAAAATTCCGTTTAATACCAGAAAAAGTGAGTAAATAACTGACCACTTGGGAGAGCTATTCCAGATGAGGGTTAGAAATCTGAAAATTGGGAATTTATCTGGATATCTTTTCAAATTTCAAATTCTCAATCAAGGAGGGTTTCCGGGAGTTCTGAAATGTTAATGAAGGGCCTTATGAACCACAGTATACGCCATATACAATCTTTACTGGTAAACTTGCCTATCCTGAATTTGCCTAAAAACAATTGCAGTTCATATTCATTTTCAACTTTCAAAAAGACAGTGTGAGTCATTTTCTGAATGGGTATAACTTTATGAAGCGGAATTGCTGCGTATATTGAATTAAATCTTACTAAATATTTCGATTTTTTTAGTTGCTTGCCGAGTTTCCGAAAGTATCTCCTTAGTTTAACCCTGTAGTTTTCAATCTTCCCACCTCTCACGGTAATTGTTTTTCCACCCCTCTCAAAAGCCCTGACTCTGCCGATTAGACCCCGTGATGTTACAATATCGCGATCCGGATGGAGTATGTTATCCCCTTGTGTTATCAATCCGAGCTCGTTTTTGCTTATTACACGATGGACGATTCTTTGAGTATTATTGGTAGAATCGAATACAACTATATCACCGATCCGTACTTCATATACTCCCTTAAACTCAATTAACAAATTATCGAGGGGCTTAAAGGTCGGCTTCATGCTGTTACCGGTGTATAAGAAATTAGATTTTTGAGAAGTATTGTCCATAACTAAGTTAAATAATCCTTATATCCCTCAATACAGTCTCGAGCTTTGCTTCAAATGATCCTTCCAGCGTTAATTGAATTTTAAATGCCGGAACAGATTTAGCAATCCCGACGGCAATATCTATGCACTTTTCTTCCAGCTTGGATCTAATTTCCTTTCCAGACAGATGCCAGCCCCGTCTCATTATTTGCCTTATTGACTGGTAATAAAAAGCTGAGGCCTGAAATGTTTTTAAGGGAGCAATTTCATCGACATCTGATTTTGCTACGAAAAATGCTGCCTTCAAGGGTATTTCTTTCCTGACATCCCACATTGTTTTTGGACGTTTATATAGAAAATTGCTCCATGTTGGAAAAGGATGTGCCAAATAATTTCCCTGATCATCGGGCAGGACTAAGACTTCATCATCACTATGCAGTAAAAAATTATTTGAAAGCCGTCTCGAAGTTGTTGATTTCCCTCCATACCCGGGAGCTGCGAATATTATCCCGTTTCCGTTCCTTTCAGCAAGAGCTGCATGAAACGGAGTCCCACCGATATTGACCGCACGTCGATATATGGCGTGAATCAACGCCCACATATTATAGATATTTTCATCAAAACTATCTTCTTTCACAATTTGACAATACAGATCAGGAGTTTGATCATTATACCAGATTATATTTCCAAAATACTTGTATTTTGACCAGGATATCCCCGGAAACTCAGAACTTGAAAATATGGGATGTTCTGCAGGTGAAATTGAGTCTTTTGTGATAATTATTTTAGGCTGCGAGGAATCATTATCAACTTTAGATAATCCCAGGACACCACAAAACCTCTCCACCCATTCAAAACATTCACCTGTGCATCTTATATGCCATCCGAACTGAGGTGAAAGCTGAAATTGATAATCAGAAAGCATCTGCGAAGTCTCTACCGGTGAGATTTCGGATGATTGTTGATTAATACTCATTTCAAACAATACGCCCGGCTAATCCTTTATCGACCAACATATCAATTAATGAACTGATATGGTTTTTAACATTATCCGACACATCGCTGCATTGATTACTCACCTCAACAGCAATTTGATCGACATTGTGTTTTCCATCGAGATGTCTCCATATTACAAGACCTGTCTTATTCAAACTGAATGTTTTACCATCAGTTGGATTGAAAAGGACTGCAGCTTCTTCGAAATCATCCCTGAGTATGACTTCAGGATTGGCTTTAACGTTTTTTTCCTGCATGACCGACCTCGTTTTTCATAATTATCAAATAAAAATAACAATTTTTCGGTTTACTGGCAAGTCTGGTTATGGCTTGTTGAGTAGGCGGTTGTGTTTATGTACCGAAGCTCGGATTCTTTGGGTTCGATGAGTGCAGTATGGAGGTAATTCGTGAATTGCCCGTACGGATGTTATTATAGTTCCCTGAGGTTTAGAGTACAGCCTTCAGGCTGCAAAAAAAAACAATCCGCTTAATCCGTTTAATCAGTTGTGAATCTCTATATCCTGATTCACAACTGATTAAACGGATTTAACGGATTATGCTGGTTTTTGCGATTTGTTGGGTTGAAGATATTCAACCCCTACGTTCTCGGTTGGATTCAGGTTTGTTAGCAAAAGGGGCACGACACGCCGTGCCCGTACGATTGGTAATGTGGAGTGCGCAAGCCATGCTTGCGCGGCACAAGCATGGCTTGTGCACTCCTTAAAACAGGATATTCGCAGGCGGGGACGCCTATGCTATTTTCCTCATGCAGAAACGCCTGTGCTACCGGGCGAATGATTATTCGCCCCTACGTTACGACCAAAACTACCAGGGGCGCCTCGAAAGACGCCCCTGTGGATATCATGTTTCCCGAGTTATCTGATTTTACCCACCATCTGGAGGTAAGTAACCTCCTTGACCCGGTCCTTCACCTGGTTGTGGCTCAGGAGCGAATTCGGAACCTACACCCTTAGCTACATCTTCTTCTATGAGAAGATCGATCTCTTTCAACTCAGGTTTCTCGTATGGAAATATATCTTTCATTGTATTGTTCTCCCTTTATTGCATTAAAATGACTTTCTTTAACGAAACCTGATTTTCGGATGTCAACTTCATCATGTAGACACCGCTGTTCATGCCTTCGGCGTTCCAGGAAGCTGTCCCTTCGCCCTGCAGGTTGCCAATAGTATCAACCAGTTTACCGGTCATGTCGTATACCTTCAGCGAACCGGTCTGATTCAACGGAAGCGTGTATTCAAGGTTGACGACATTGTTGAACGGATTAGGATAGGCGTTGGTTAAGCCGAAACCGCCTGGCAGTGAACTCGAACCCGGTCCCACCCATTCAGGTGAATAATCGCAGGTCACGCGGAACTGGAACCACTGTACATCGTCATCATTGCTGCGGAAGGAAACCTGGCCGATTTCGCGCATGTCACCGATTTCGCGGTCGTTGGTGACATCGTATAGCGTCAGTGAGTAGTTCTCCGGAACTTCGTCTATTCCAGGCCAGTCCAAAGTGTAATCCTTTACTCCGGTATTAACCGTCCTGACTACAAAGTCCCATTCTTTTGATCCGTCAAACTCCAAACTGCGGATGTCGCGACGGTAAACGTCTTTTGCCCAGTCATCTTCGAAATGCGGGAAGTAAAGTTGGACGAATGAACTGACGGGTGGTGGCAGCATGTTAAAGTCGTAACGATCATACAGGTCAGAAGCGTCTTCACGGACACCAAGGAAGTTTTCCTGACTACCAAATTCACCGTCTGAAGATGTTACAACCAATTCCAAATCCCAACCATCGGCAGGATCATCACGTCTGGGTTCTCCACCGTCTTCAGGCATGAACTGAAGACCTTCGAAAACTATATTCAGTTCCCCTCCAAAGGCATTTGCAGTACCATTAGTTGTTGTCGTTAACCATACTCCCTGACCTGAAAGAACACCAGGATCTCCCGAAAGCGTTATATCTGATGAATAATCAGGCACTTGTTCAAGGCCGCGCCATTGGGCTAAATTATCACTGATATAACCAGCAGCTTCTAATTGAGCAAGTGTCCGTGATTGAAAGCTACCGTCGAAAGTCAAAACAGAACTGAAGTCTGCTGTCAACAAATATGGATTAGCGATCATTGTATAAGCAGGAGTGTTGCCGTTGGATAGATTAAGAGTAATCGGGTCAAGAGATCCTGTACGTCTTCAAAAGAAGTTGGACAGATTTTTTAAAAACTAAGGTGTACTTT
>CAYLYZ010000200.1:0-3996 GCA_964387885.1 uncultured bacterium
CTGGAAAATCACAAGATTCGAAGAAAACTATGAATATTTCAAAGGTCTCGCCCTCACCTGACTCAAATTCAAACAGAGGAACCGATCAATTGACCGATCAACTTGACAGAATCGAGAACAGAGTGAACGATATCTATATCGCAATTCACGGAAACAGTGAACCGGGCTTGAAAACTCTTGTTGACAGAAATACAAATTTCCGGTTGACAATATCCAAGCTGATCTGGATTCTGATTACTCCATTGTATGGAGTGGTGTTGGGATTATTGATCAAGAACCTCTTTTGATCAATCCATGTAGCCCGTACCCTTGTGGTGCGGGATCTTATAGCAAATAACAACAAAAATCCCCCGTACCGCAAGGCTACAGGCTATTAAGCAAGGAACAAATTAATGCGTGATATAAATGAAATCATCCTCCACTATTCATACTCCAATTTCGGCAATGCAGCGCTAATTGACGAATGGCACCGTTCTCGCGGCTGGTCGGGAATCGGATACCACTATGTAATCCTCAACCCATATCCCAATGCCGAGAGTTTCCGCCTGCATCGTCCACAATTCTGGTTGGATGGAGTAGTTGAAATCGGGCGTCCTCTCGATGCTGTCGGCGCTCACTCTTATGGCTTTAATACGAATTCAATCGGGATTTGCCTGATCGGGAAGGAACTGTTTACATACCAGCAGTTTCAGTCTCTCGCTACACTGATTTCCGATCTCAAAAATGATTTTCCGGAATTTAAAATCTACGGGCACTATGAACTGCAGGACACATCCAGACCTCCAAAATCCTGCCCGAATTTGGATATGGACTGGGTGAGGAAGATATTGGGGTGAATCATTGTGGGCAGGGGAGTGCGGATATATTTATCCGCTTTCAATTGAAGACAGCCAGGAATGTCCGTCCTCCCCTGTATCTCGGTTTGATTCAGGTTATTCTCGGATAATAACTATCCGGACAGAGAATTTCGGGAAAAGAAGGACGCAGAAATGTACGGATTTCCTGACACAGATGACATTTATCTATGTATCCCTCCTCCTTCAGCGTAAATCCGGTTGCTTCCGGGATTCGCGTCAAACCAATGGGACCCTCTTTTATTAAAATGCTGATTATCGGATGGGTTTCAGCCTGGTAGGAATTGAGAATCTCCGGAAGTGAATGTTCTCTGGTGTTGCCAATGCAAATTCCATGATCGAGCATTACATATCCATCTACATCAATTTGAATCCCACCTGGTGCTCTGAAATCTTTTGTACCAAAGTAGTAAACACCTTCGCATTTATCTTCGGGGATGTTTCTCTCACCGGTATGATGACTGCTGAGATTAATCCCTCGACCCTGAAAAACTACTTTATCAGAGCCCGGATCAAATCCATTTTCGGTGAGCCAGTTCAGGAGATTATTAGTTTCCCGATCAAACGGATTATCAGGCTTTTCTTTGTCAAGAAACTCAGCAAAACCGTTCAACTCAAAACCGAATTTCCTACCCATCTGTATAAATCGGAGGACAGATTCCTTCTTGACGTATTTCTGATGAAAAGCATCAACGCTTGGTCCACTGATCGTAAGATCCGCGTCTTTAATCCTTTGAAATACATCTGATGCAACCTCTTCACTCGTACACCATGAAGCATTAGAGTTGATTTCAACCTTTTCTATACCGTACCGCTTTGCTACCTTGCCAATCTCAATAGTCCTGTCAACATCAAGCAGAGCCTCACCACCGATCAGTGTCATCCACTTGACGTTATTTTCTCTCGTAACAACGGAGATGTAATTCTCAGCATCCTCAACAGACATCCATTCGCTGAATTTCGGTCCCGCACCAATACAGCAATGAGCACACCTGGATGAGCATTTGTAGGTAATTATTAAAGTAAGATAGGTCAGGCTGTTCAAGTTGTTTCCTCTATTTGATTACCACAATCCGTTGTGTAAACGCCTTATCCGACGCATTTAATCTAACAAAATATAACCCGGTCGGAAGCTCGTCTGCTACTAGTTTCGTCGAGTAAATCCCCGCTGGTCTAGATCCATCAAACAACGTCGAAATATGCTGCCAGGTAGGATTGTAAACTGCCAGCGACATTTGACCGGGAGTTGGGAGTTGATAGCGGATTGTTGTTGTTGAGTTGAAAGGATTGGGATAGTTTTGGAAAAGGACAAAATCCTCCACTACGACTGGTTTTGTCACATCCGGGACATTAACCGGATCGGTACTGGTCTTGACGAGGAACATATCGACTTGGTCCATAATGATTCCATGATATCCCCCTAAAACAAAACTACCATCTTCTATTTGTATTGCTGACTGGCACCCGTTTACTTCTTCTTCTCTACCTCTACCATAATTCTCCGACCAGAGGGAATCACCTTCAGAATTTGTCTTAAGCAAGAGCATATCTGGGTGATAATCTCCTGCTAAAGCATAGCCTCCATCCGCTGTCTGAATTACCGATTGGCATTCTAAAAACCACCGATTATAGCCATATCTTCTCGACCAGAGGGAGTTCCCTTCTTCATCGGTTTTGACCAACAACCAAAGCCATTCCCACCATCCTGCTAAAGCAAATCCTCCATCCGTTGTCTGTATCAATGATGTACAACCCCCACTTGTTCGTCCTGCAAAAATTCTCGACCAGAGGGAATCACCATCTGCATTGGTCTTGACCATCCACATCATCCCAGTTGTCCTCCTATCACTAAAGGATTCTGTCTCTCCAGCCAGGATGTACTCTCCTTCTTCTGTCTGAATTATTGAACTGGCGCGCTCGTTGTACATCCCGCCAAAAGTCCGTGACCAGAGTAAATCACCATCTGCATCTGTTTTGACCATCCACATATCACCTTCACCAGATCCAAAGGATCTTGTATGTCCCACCAACGCAAAACCTCCGTCAATTGTCTGAATTATGGAGTTACAACATTCCGATGACATTCCACCAAAAGTTCGCGACCAGAGTGAATCCCCATCCGCATTAACCTTGACCATCCACATATCATTTCTTCCTTCAGCGAAGGAACTTGTTTGTCCCGCTAAAACATAACCTCCATCTGTTGTCTGAATTATGGAGTTACAAATGTCGGTTGACCTTCCGCCATAAGTGCGCGACCAGAGAGAATCACCATTTGCATTGGTCTTGACCAACCACATATCCACACTTTCGTTTTCGAATGAAACTGTAGATCCGGCTAAAGCAAAGCCTCCATCCGCTGTCTGAATTAATGATCCACACTCATCATCATATTCACCTCCATATGTTTGTGACCAAAGCAGTTCCGGTTGAGCACAGCATGTAATTGCAACAATAAGTATTGTAATTACAGATAAAAGTAAAGTTTTACTCATATTCATTCTTCCTCTATTTTAGCAGCATTCATTATTGAAAAATCTCTCTTTCCTCATCTCTAAGCATAAGATAAACAAATCATTCGGTATGTCAATGTCTGGTCTTACATTAGCTCATTAAAATTTGGTCATTGTATGGGTGATTCACGAATCGCCCCTGTGTTAAAATCTGTATACTACTGCTTAGTTCAAAGTTCGCATAACGAGGTTGAGAGTAATTATATTGTGCACTACCGTCATTCCTGCGGACTCAGGTCATCGTTTACGCTGTGAATCGAAGATGAACAGAATCCAGAGCTGTGTGATCTGAATACACATTCTTAAACTTGTCATAATTCAAGCTACTTAAAATGACAAGAGCATATTCTTTCATAGTAGGTAATTCCTCTGGATTCTGGCGTTCGCCAGAAAGACGAATGGCATTTTATTGAATCATGTACGAAAATTCATCCAAGCACTGTTATAAAATAACAAACGCACAGGTCGACAACACTGCCAACTTGCGCGTTTGTTTATCTAAAACAATAGTTTATGTGTCAGGTGAGGGTACCTGACACCACCTTAAATGGCACCTGACACCACTTAATGGACGGACATTCCCAGTCTGTCCAAGAATAGCTCTTTGAAAACGCGTTACTTATGTAAGT
>CAYLYZ010000201.1:0-3820 GCA_964387885.1 uncultured bacterium
GCAAGTATTCCATCATGTCATCTGCCTGGAAGAAAAAGAAAGATGCTGGATACCGACATCAGCTCCGGTTTGACATTACCGATGAACAGGTCAAACGTGAATTAGGCGGCTATGGATTATTTCATCGATTGACGAACGCCAGAGATGTGGCTTCAGTAATTGATGAAATCCTGAAACACAACGGAGCCATGGTCTCAACGGTTGAAAAAATACGAGTTGGTATCCCTGTGGGCGGTATGAGTCCCAGCTCGGACATGGGAACTGGAGGTGCCAGCTATTTCTTTACGAGGATACGCAAGCTGCCCGGCGTGGAATATGAACGAGGAGAAACCGGATTCTACTTCAAATCAAAACTATTGAGGCGAATGGATGCGATCACTTATGAAGGCGACAATTACGGCAAAGTTACAGGCAATCACGTCCGAAATAACCGTAGGGTTAGTATCAGCGAGTACAAGACCATTGCCAATTGGAAAAGTTCTGATGAAACCATATTTAAGAACGAGGTCACACTTCTGGATAACCTGCAATATGTGACTGTGAATAGCGAAACTGAAAGGCGTAAAGTGATAAGCGTCTTCCGGAAGCACGGTGTGACAAAATTACCCGATGGCAGGCAGGTCAAAAATATCGTGAGGACAGTGAATTGAAAGTAAAGATTGTTCAAGCTCAAGAAGGACTGCAGGATCGATTAAACAAACTCCTGCAGGATGGTGCCCAGTGCCAGATTATGGATGGAAAGGAACTTGTCACCTCGTTTTACCTGGCATCGTTTGAGGTTTTGCAGGCAGTGCCCTTCTTCTCCAGAGCGACGGGGAAAGTTCTGCGGTTTACCTTCTGGTGCTGGTTTCAGGAAGTCCATTTCGAAGCCGGCATGAACAAGTCTCACCTGATCCTGGCAAGGGAATTAAATTGTTTGAATGACCGCAATTTAGAGATCGTCACAGAAGATCACAAAATACTGATCAGTGCTATCGATCCTCCGAAGATCAATCCAGAGGCGAACTCGATTTATGATGAGTGGAAATCGTTTCAAGAAACCAATCCCTGGTTAGCAGAAATCACCAATCAGCAGAGAGAGGAATTCGTCGATATGGTAAAGAGGGCTGTCTCGTGAGAGTGAAATATTTTATCGATTATAAGTTCGAAGAAAAGTTACCGCAATTTCTTCCAATCGGTATCTGGATTCAGGATCAGGATGATCTGGGAATCGATATGCACTATCCAGATGAGACCTCAGATGAATACACAGATGCGATGTGGGTGATGAATCGATTAGTCGAAAATGACCTGAATGCTCCCGAGGATTTCCTTGAACATCATCAAGCAAGGGCTGGACACAAGGGAATGCGTTCGAAGGTCTTTGAGGTGGAGACTGAATTAGGTGTGGATGAATTTATGCAGGGAACAATTAAGAAATTCTTGAATGGTGGAATTTAGATGGAAAAGATTGAAGAAAAAGATGTTTTGATTAATCGAACTCAAATGCTTCAAATTGCACGAGAGTATAAGATATTCGTTTCAAAATCCACTATTCACAGATGGGCGAATGAACCAAGTTTCCCATTTCCCATAGGTCAGTGTGGTCGAAATTTGCTCTATCTGAGAACTGAGTTTGAGGTATTTTTAAAGATGAGGTTATTTAAGCTACAGGATGAGCACTAACATCCAAATCTCTAAAAAATACATTAAATGATTTATTTCTGATTGAACCTATTGAATACTTGCATTTCATTGAGATAATGACTACAATGAATTGTTAGGTGGAAAATATATTGTCTATCCATGAACCGCATTTTGACCTAATATGAAGGTAGCAAAGCGGAGAAAAAAGACTCTAAAGTATTGAAATTACCCCTCTCCACGCTCCCTCTTAATATGAGTAACACTTTTGAACTTAGGAGGAAAGTCAATTGAACTCAACAAAAGTACTTAGCCAACCCAAAACATTGCTTATCCTAGTTATCAGTCTATGGTTATCAATTGCTATCCAAGCACAAGCTATAGATGTTTACGAGAGTCCACTTTCTAAGAACGCTATCTGTATCAGCCTAGATCAAAACGAAGTTGCATATGCAAAAGTAAGTAAAGATAATGCTCAGGAACTTGCTATTGAAGCCAGCAAACAACTCCTCTACTTGGCAGGGGTGCCTGAGTCCGTTACTGGAAAAGTAGCTTCAGTTTACGTTTGGGTAGGATTGACCATTAAATACAGGAATGCGATTTACAGCTATTCGAAATCCGTACCTGAAGGTAACTCGTTAACATTAAAGTTTTTTGATGTGGATTTAGAAGCTGTAAAAAGAATTTGGAATGTCAGTAGTTTAGGTGACAATATTATTCCGGGCGGTGAACTAGAAAAGGCTCTCATAAAAACTATAAATACATTTTCAAACGCAGTTTTGAGATAGGCATCTAAGTACATTTTTTGTTTGGGGGACTTCCCAATGAGAGTTTCTAAAAATCTCACCGCCTTAACTATCAGCATCCTATCCCTATTGATCTGTAGTCAAGTTTATGCTGTCGTGTCTGCCCGTGTAGAATTGAGACGAGGTGGTTCAATTCAGATCGATGACATTTATTCTGCATCATATCGAAATTCCACTTGTGAAAGAATAAGTTTTATAATCGATGATGGATGGGTTGAACTGGAGGATATCAAATCAATCAGACTTTCTGGCAGTGATCGTCCTTTACAATGTGATGTTGAATTAAACGATGGTCGAAGAGGTTCAAGCGTCAGCTTTGAGGGAGTGAGTTATAATTACGATTGGGGATCTGCGACTGAGCTTGATGGGATTTATCACAATAGAGGAATGCTGAAATTCGACGACATCAGTGCTTTTTATTTTTCTAGCAAGTCAAACGTTTCAGAGGGCAACGTATCTCGAAGAGAGCTGTCATATATTGTTATCCATGCGACAGATCAGCATGCGGATGAAATAGGTTTATTTCCAGGAATCCCTGTGCACTTATATGAAGACTGGAGTGGTGAAAAAGGGAGACTTGCATTTAAAGGAGTTACTGATAGGGAAGGCAAAATAACGCTTGGACCTTTGGACATTCCAAACGGGAGCTACTTCATTCATGTTAATCCAAGAGATGACAGATATTACAATTCAAATGCTGGAGCTTCAGCACCACGTAAACCGATATACATCTCGCATCCAGCGGTAATCCACGAAAGCATTGAGAGGTGAAAAAATGCAAATACCTAATAGAGTAGTTTACAACGCTCTTATTCTTTTAATCACATTCCTAGTTCCTTCATTAGCGCTGGGTGGTGATATTAGATTTGAAAAGGAGAGTGAGACGACAACTATTGTACTTGCAAAAACATATCGTAAATACAGTAGTGCAACAAGAATTTTATGGGAACCCGCAGGGAAAATTATCTATTCTGCAGAGAATAATGGTAAGTTATATGATAACAATGGAAAACTCCTTTGTAGTTTTAAGTATAACGGTAGAGAATATGAGTTTTACAACAGAGAAAACATAATATTTGGCACAGATGATAATTTGTTAGGCTTATGCGCATCATACTTCAAAAATGAAGAACCAACATTTAAACCAACCGCTCCTCCTCCTGAGTTTGCCGGTGAATCAAACTTTGGTGAGATAACTGTCGTGTTAAGAAATAAAGATGGTAATGCATATAACGATTGGAAAATATGGATTGATGGGAAACTTGCTGGTTACATTTACGAATTTCTACCACCTAATTCCCTCAAGGTGCCTTATGGTGAACACACTCTTGAAGTTGGTTATGGTTTCGAGGAACAGGGGCTCAAGCAAATTCACAAAACATATAGAGTGA
>CAYLYZ010000202.1:0-3724 GCA_964387885.1 uncultured bacterium
CTAAATCAAGCAAACACAACATAAAAATGCTAATATTTCAAAGAACTCGTCCTCACCTGACGGTTAAGTAGTTGTTTTTATTTTCTGCTATCTATGTCGTTGTTTTCACTGTCACACGAGGGCGTGTGGCAGCGCGAAACTCCAATCCTGGACAGTCTGGGAATGAATAATCATTTCTTTCTACCTGCTACAAAGAAAACTGTCACTTGAGTTGGTTACTGCAGCTATATAATATCTGACGAATTTCAATCTCCCAGAGGCATTTATACTCAGGTATAACAAACTATTCCGATAATTAACACCTCTCTATTTCAGGTGAGTCAGTTTAACGGTTTTATTCATGTTTTCATAGTACAGGGTCGCCCAGTAATTCCCGGTTGGGTATGTCGTAAAGTCTATTTTCTGTTCATAAACTCCTATAGGGTGAAAAGCTTTTGACATACTTTTCAGTTTTTGTCCGCTACAATTGAATACGCTCAGATCAACTCGTCCCGGACGTGGTAAATTGGCTGTGATGGTCACAGAAGAGTTAAAGGGATTTGGATACCTGCCGATACTGAATTGCTGCGGAGTCAGTAATTTAAACTCCCGCCGAAGAGGAGTGAAGGAGTCAGCGTTAATACGGGTCAGCCAAATATCATCATTTTTTCTTCCGGCAAGGATAATTGATCCGTCTTCGAGCACTTCCCAGGCTTCGAATGGGAATTCCTCGATTCCCAACAGATTAATCCGGGCAGTTCTCCATCCATTATGTGTCATCTTCACAATGTCTTTATTGGAACATATAAATAATGTACTGTCATTTGGGATTATCACGTCACCTTTTGCATTACCTCTTTCATAAAAGAGGTCGATACGTATATAACCCATTGACCACAGCAATTCTCCATTCGGATGAAAACGGGAAAGGAAAGCACGGTTCTCCCTGTTCCGGTATTCAGTACTACCCAATAGTAGAATATCTCCATTGGGCAAGGCACGGATTTTCAGCACCTGACCATGATTGAAATCTCCAACCAAGCCGCTAAAAGTATTAATCTCATTTAGTTGATTATCTGTTACTATAATGCTGCCATCGGATTTTAGCAATGCGAAACGGTTTTCAGGAAGCTCAGTAATCGAAATAAATCTCGGGGATGAATGCTGCATGCTGGCTATAAGATTGCCTTGATCGTCTGTAAGTATGCATTTAGAATAGTTGCGTTCACCACCTGCAATAGCTATTTCACCTGATGAAGTTTTAATCATATCTTCGGCTGAATCGTGATATCTGTCGAAGTACTGTCTATCTCTTTGAATTTCTCCTACACTATCAGTTGTTAATATCCAGAATTGATGGGCGAATCCCCCTTCACGTTCAATAGATCCACCAATATGGTATCCTCCAGTATTTGACTCAACAGCCCCAGCACAGATTTGTATTGCGCGAGTTTCATAGATTTGAGTCCACTGTTCCTGTCCATCACTATCAACCTTGATCAACATAGGATCCCAATCCCATGCGAAATTACGATTCGTTTGAGCTCCTATTATAAAACCACCGTCCTCACAGAGTTTCACTGATTTTGGAATGTCTGAGCATCCACCAGGGAATCCGAAAGTGTCCAGATCTTCTATTGAACCATTTAAATTGTACTCCAGTGTCATATAATCTCTACTGTCATCGGAGCCAATACTACCGAACGCAAGAAGTTTATTGTCACCGAGGTAAAATGCATCTGACACCCCCCAGGGATTAGCATCGGGCTGATCTTCCGGTTCGTAATCGATTTGCTGATTGATGATGGCGTTTCCATCGAAATCCACCACCAGCATTATATATCGAAAATGAGCCTGTACACAGACTATTCTCTCGTCGAGTACCTGAACAGCGCCGTTATAATTTTGATGACGTTCGGTTGGGTATCTGTTTTCCCATTCAATTTCACCTTCAGCCGAAAACATTATTAAAACTCTTTCGAAATCCACAATGCCGGAAACCAACAACCGACCATCGGATAAGGATGAAACACTGTAATATTTATGATTATTTTGTCCCTCGAGAAATTCATGCCTCCAAACCTCCTCACCTTCAATATTATATCTCGACAAGATCCAACTACTGAATAACCATACCTGGCTGAGTGCTACCATTTCATCTTCAATCATTATAACATCCATGAGAGTTTCCCTCTCATTTAGATGGATCATCCTTTGAATTTCACCATTTTGATCAAGAATGAGCATCGTGGTACGATAATGTGTCAGGATACAAACGAATTGATTATCCTGATCCGGATGAGCAAAAACGCGGAGTATTTCGATATGATTTTGAGGGTAAATTCTTTCCCACTGTAATTCACCCTCAGCGTTCAGCTTCCAGAGATGTCCCTGTTCGTCGTCTTGCCCTGCCTCAATGTGATAACCAACTAAAAGATATCCATCATCAGTTTCGAGTGCATCATGGCAGTAATCTGATCCATTACCAGGGATGTTACATTCCCATTCGACACGGAGACGAGAACTTAATTTCAGTATATATAGTTCATTATCAATATGGTATTGGTCAAAATGATTGGTTTGCCCTATAAGGAGGTAACCACCATCCTCGGTTTGAATACATTTGTGAGCTTCTTCATTCGCGGCAACACCAAAGAACCGTTGCCATTCAAAATAATCCTGAGCACTTGAGATTGTTGCAGACAGGATTAGAATGAGAAATATAATGTAAGATCTCATATTAATGGTTAACATAATGTTATCCTTTAGCTTCTAAATTGAGTTGTCAATTCGCTGAAAAAGTCTGTCATTTTGATGGAAGGTCAAGGATGTGAGCGGTTCCATTATTCAAGAACCTGACCTGTATAGTTAAGATAAGTATTTTCATACCCTCAACGAAGAAGATTCACTTTTTTCAGAAAATCACCTGTAACTAATGCTATGAGACTAAGATAAGGTTTTGCATCCGATCTGATTTGAAGTTATGGAATCGCTCGAATGTGTATTTCCATTCCCTGCCGGAGTAGCAAAGTTTGTTTCGCAACACAGATTTACAGGGTACAGAAATCGAGTTTTATGGTATATCCGTGAAAATTCTTCTCGCAATATAATAATAGATTTGTAGATTGGATGGAAGTAGGAATTCGGATGGTAAATCCCGATCTTTCGGAACCGAGTAGCCTGATAATTCCGGGTAACAACTCCGGTTTATCCGCTGTAATGTTTGCTTTGCTTTTTTTATATCCAGCATTACACTCCACCTTTTAAATGATTCATTTTCAAATCTATGCTGAAGTTGACCGAATTGTCAATAAAATTTCTTTATCATATTGCATTATTACTAAATCAGGATCATATTTCCTCGAAACAGGTTCCATTATCATAACAGAACATCTATTGACTTTTTTGTAATTGTTCGCTTTATTACATTTATGTATTTGAATATTCTGATTGCTTCAAATTGGGGCTGGGAATATCAAAATAGTCAATATTAAAAGGGGATAGAAATGAAACACTTTTTAATACTTCTGACTGCAGTTATCCTTTCCTACTCACCCGGATTGTATTCTTTTGAGACAATAAGCGAATTTCGTATCGTTCCCCCAAATCCGACCGAAGGTGAAGATGTTACCACCATAATTGATATCTTTTGCAGCACACAAGGTTATGACTGGGGAGATCAACAGTACATTCTGTCCTGGTTCAGCGGGATTTGGAATTTTGGCCTGCTTTTCTTAGTTGGTAC
>CAYLYZ010000203.1:0-3717 GCA_964387885.1 uncultured bacterium
CCTATCTCGTTCATCAATTCTGGTATCTGCTAGTTTCCCACTCCAACCTTCAACCCTAAAAGCTATAATCAATCGCTTTAATTGCCAGGCTACTGCAATTTCTGAAAGTGTTCCCGCCCCACCACCGATTGCAATAACCGCTTCACAATTTGAAATTATCATATTTCTGGCAATATCCAAACCTGTTGCAATTGGAATATCAACAAATATATTTGCTGATGTTGGATCGAACCCTGGTAAAATACCGATTGTATCTGCTTCAGATGCATTGGTAGCAGACTTTGCACCTTTACACACGGTTTCCATTACGCCGCCTAAACCTCCGCAACAGATTCGGTATCCATGTTCTATCAATTGCTTCCCTAGTTCATATGCAATTGTGTATTTGTATGAATCTTCATCTAATCGAGCATCCCCGATTATTCCAATGATTGGTTTCTGTTTTACTGCAGTTTGCATGGAATTTTCTCTTTTAAGACTATTCATTTACAGACTCCACCATAGATATTTTACTGACGATCTTTCCTATTACCTTTTCCCGTTCCCCTCTGTCAAGCCCTTTTCCAATTCCAGAGGATTCATAAAGATATAACGGTTCCTCGATCCACTTTGGAGATTCCGCAATTTCAATAATAGGCAACATGTATGCCCAATCATTTGCTAATTCAACAAATTTCTGGTCAACTCGAAAATTCGATAGTGGGATCGCATCAAACAAGTATTTTCTGAACGAACGAAGGTGCTGCCACACATTGCCACCCCTTTTTATTCTGGGAGAATCAAAGTCTACAGGATACCGCTTATGTTTATCTGTTCTAAGCATAGAACCAACTGTAACATCTGCACCAGCAGAATAATGAGTATCTAGTATATCAATTACGTTTCGTCCGATTAGACTGTCATCTGCATCCAGTGTAACAATTACAGAATTCGGATTTGTACATATCTTCTTAATTGACATTACCATGTTCTCCATTAATCCCCGACGAATTGGATTGTGAAGGGAGGTTATTTTTTTTGACAAAGACATACAGGCCAATTTGGCGTATTCGCTACAGTTTAAGTTAGATGCATCGTCAATCACTATAGCACCCCAATCTTGACGATATTGTTTTCTTAATGAATTCAGACATCTCTGAAACGTTCCAGGGAGAACATTTCTTCCAGCAATGATAAATATAAAAGGTTCTGTCCGTTTTGGGATTAACCATTCATCTATACTTCCTTTTAAGTCTACATTGTCCAGTTGACAGTGTGGTATTAAGCCCGACTCCACTCTTTCCACAATGTTCATCCAATCTTTTGCATTGATTTTCCTCATATTTGGTGGGTGAATAAAAAATGTCCTATGATCACCGCCACGATATGACTTCCACTCACTAGTTTTTATTCTCTGATCGACTGACCTGTGCCATGCCAATACCATTTTACCCTCTGATATTTCGTTGGGAAGTGGTCTTAAAGAAAATAATCGCTCCCTTTGCCAAAGTGATCCTCGTACCTCTACTCGCCAATTATTGCCTTCTTTTTCACTCGTATAAATACTGTCATTTGCATGATAGATATTCAGTGAAACAGTCACGGCCTCTTCATCATGCTTAAGGACATTGATTTTATCACCAAGATAGTCATGTGAAGATTCTACGCGCCCAAACATTAAATCTGAGTCTACTTGAAGGATATACTCGCCACTACAAGCCTCAAAACCGTAGATCGTAGAAGCTACCTGTCCACCATTTAGTGCATGCGTAGACGGATCGCTGATGTCAAACCACCTCGAGTTCAGGGTTGAAATAATTTGAACATCAGATGGAGTAAAGATGACCTTATCAATCACTCTATCTTGCTGTAACTTTTTCACTTTTGAAATATATTCAGTTTCCTTACTCTCAGTATACTGTCGGTTAAAGTTATCCCGTTTGACATCAACAACAAGTATCTTTTCATGGAAGACACGAGGTCCTTCAAGTTGATTGACTATGTGTTTTACTTGATGTTCGATGGTTTCCCATTCCATTGTACAAGATTTGATTAATAAAGAAATCTTCTCTTTGTATTTGGGCAAAGGAGCTAGCTTAAGCATTAGGAAGTCTGAGTTTGGTTCAAATCTATTCAGGTCCATAGTTTGCGTTTGAGAGATTGATTTTATAATCAATCCATGTTTAAGCAGGTCTCTACGGATTTTATGAAGGGGGCGGTGGAAATCTATACGATTCATTCCAGAAGAATTTACTTTTTTCCTCCATTCGAATGATTCCTCGTAATTATGAAACCCATCGACATGTCTTTCCTGAAGAGGTGTTGAAGCTGAAAGTGTAAAAAATGGGTTACAAATAACAATTAACACATCCCCACAGTCAGAGATAAAATTACGAATATTAGAGAGCACTTTATTGCAATCTTCTTCGCAGGGAATAGCACATAAAACCAAAGAACAAACGACCATATCGAACTTCGCACTATGGTTTAACGAGTGTAAGTCTGAAATAAATTTGAGTTTGGGATATTTATCCGATAATATCTTCCATCGATCAGTTAGATCGGGATCAGGATCATACCCGGTCACATGAATACCCATTTCAGATATCCTGGAAGCGATTTTCCCTTTGCCACAGCCATAATCAAGTAAACTCTTGGGTTTATTAAACTCGATTTCCCTAATAATGAATTCATCTAAATCTTGAATTGCAGTTGATGGATCAATTGCGTTATAAAACCTCTCAAATCCTTCCAATTCAGGAAGATCATCTGATTTTATTGATTGTCTCATCAATTCTTGTAGGTCAGATCGAAAAAACCATCGCCAGCTTAAAAAGGCTCGTTTCGCCATTATTTTGAATTCATCCTCCGAATAGGGGTAAATATCACTGCCATAATCGACCAACTTTACCCCGTTCTTTGTAACAATCAAATTCTTAGGATGAATATTTCGACATATTATTCCCTCTTCTCGACATTCCTTTAGAAGATTGATCAGGTCCGAACCATGTCCACCTTCATATTTATTGCTCTTCTCATAGGGATAAATCAGGATGGCATGTACTCCATCTTCAATCAATTGTTCCAAAGGATACAGAGTTTCTGTGAATTTCCATTTGTCGATCAAATCTCGAAGGAAGTCTCGTTTCTTTTCAGAGTTCTTAACTTTCCAATAATCAAAATATTTAAAAACTCTCTCCTCATCAGTAAATACAACTCCCTCTGCTCCAATACCAAGACACCTCAAACATTGGACTTCCGGGCAGATTCGTTTTACATGAGTTTCAGCAATATTAATCCTCTCTTCAGAAAACCAATTCTTTGTGGTGGTAGGTGACTCAAAAGATTCTTGATAACTTTTTATTGCAGTTATTAATTCGGATGGGAAAGAGCTAATTTCAGAGTCGGAGAGTTCGTAAATCCTTGATTTAATAACACTATGAAGATTTTCTTGATATTGTTCCTCTATTTGCTGTATAAATGATTTGAATTTCCCAATTGCGCAGTCGAGTTGCGGAGACGGTTCAGATGTTGCCCAAACTTGATTCAACTGAATAAGCATATTGTCTATTGACTTTACCAATCCCTTGATTCGATAATAATTAAGTCTAAATGCTGCAAAACGCTCCTCGACATATTTATTGACTTTATGTTTAAAAAGTGTTACATCCTCAGGTGAAAATACAGGATTTTCAGAAGATAAGTTGAATGTCCTATCTTGTCTATTATTAAGCACAT
>CAYLYZ010000204.1:0-3708 GCA_964387885.1 uncultured bacterium
AGATAATATTGCATTTTCAATTTTTCAAACTCAAAAAACCTCTGTCTCAATATTGTATGCCTCTTTCCTACCAACATAACATTTATAATACCTTCCACAACCTCCCTGCCCTCTAATATTTTTTCTCCCTACACATCACCTTTCCAAAATAATTTCCTTATATTATAGGGTTACCCAAAAACGATTCACACACGACATGGACACTCAATGACAATTTCAAAATACATTCTCGCGATTGCGATTTTTACTTGCATCTTCACACTGCAAGCGATTGCTATGCCAGCGCTTACAGGCGTGGAACCTAAGACTCCGGAGGGAGTTAATTCTCCCGGCAGGGCTGAACTTATGCTGGATGATCCTCAGCTTGAGGGGGATTGGAACAGCCTGGTTATTCTGATTGATTTTGATGATTATCCATGGGATTATCAGGATGATCCTAACTTTGAAAATGAAGGCCTGCCCTACGACTTTGATCATTTTAATGAGATGCTGTTCTCCGAGGACAGTTACCGACATCCCGGTTCCGAGAGCGAATATACCGGCTCGATGCGGGATTATTATCATGAGATTTCGAACGAAGAATTTAACATCACCGGGACGATAACCCAGTGGTGGCGTGCTCCTGAGAACTATAATTTTTACTGTAACGCGGACGGTGAGTCCGGGACGGATGATGATAACGGGTATCGTCCTCACCCGGAAAATGTTCAGGGATTGATTGAAGCTGCTCTGGCTGCCCTTGATGAGACTATCGACTATTCCGAATTTGATAATGATGACGACGGCTATCTTGACGCTTTGTTTATTGTGCATTCCGGACCGGGTGCTGAAGCAGTAGTTGATCCTGACCAAAGAGCCGGATATTTCTGGTCGCACAAATGGCAGATAGCTGAAGTTGAATATGACAGTACATGGATCAGCACCTACTCTATCGAACCTCAGGACGGCTCAATTGGCGTTTTCTGCCATGAGTTCGGTCATGTCGCCGGGCTTCCAGACCTTTATGACATCGACCAATCCTCCGAAGGGATTGGTGAATGGGGATTGATGAGTGGTGGCGGCTGGGCGCACAAAGAAGGTGATCCGGCAGGTACTTCACCTGCGCATATGTGCGGTTGGGCTAAAGCGAGATTAGGTTGGGTTGAAGTCATTAATGTAGGAGGAATCTTAGAGGATTTCGTAATCTCACCAGTTGCAAATTCCCAAACTATCTACCGTCTCTGGACGAATGGTGAGCATGGGGACGAATCGGTCGAGTATTTCCTTCTCGAAAACCGTAGACGGATTGGATTCGACGCTGGATTGGTCAGGCGGCAGGTCGATTGGGATCTGGCAGCTCCGGAAGGCCTTCTGATCACTCACATATACGATTGGGCTGGTAATAATCGTAATGATGAGGCTCGCTGGGTTGATGTAGAAGAGGCATCTCCGATTTTTATTGGTGATGAAGCCTTCGAAAACCTGAATGGTGATCGGATAGGTGGTGATGATAGAAACTTGTTCCATCCTAATCGTGGAGACAACGGCGACCTATGGCCGGGATACTCTGAGATGACGGAAGATTCAACTGATTGGGCAGGTGAGCGTGATAGAACTCACTTCGGGTATGAGACTATTCCCAATAGCAAAACTCTTGCAGGATTTCCATCACTGGTTGAGGTTTCTGAAATCAGGCTGGACGGCGAAAACGTCGTCTGTAATATCTCGGTGGCTCGACCAAATGCTCCGGTAATTTATGTTCAGGAATGGATTGTCACTGACGAAAATGACGGGAACGGTAATAACATCCCAGGAGCCGGAGAAAGAGTTGAACTGCGAATGAACCTCCATAACATCGGCGGATTGACAGCAACCAACCTCACAGCAACGGTGACATCTGAGAGTGAGCTGATTGAAATTGTTGAAAGTGAAGTCAATTTCGATGATCTTGATTCGAACTCAACAGCGCAAAATCTTACTCCGATAATCATCGATATTTCACGTGAAACACCTGTTCCCTCTGACATATTGCTTAATGTCACGGTAACCGCGGATAACGATTATGAAACATCTGATGAATACATCCTCGAAGTCAGGAAACAGCACGACTGGTACAAATATCATGAAAATCCTGTTCTGTTTTCGAACTGGCAGATATCTTCACATGACGTATTTGTTGAAGATAACCAGGTGAAATGCTGGTTTGTAATTACAGACCTCGATCGCGATATGCCGGGGCGTGTCGCTTATTCGACGAGTAATGACGGTGGTTACACCTGGGACCTGGATGAACGGATTGTCATGGAAGCCGATCCCGATATTGCGTGGACAGAAAGCGGAATCAGCTCACTCGGGATCGTAAGGACAATGCAGCAATATCTGATGGTGTTCACAACTCCAACCGGTGAAACCGGAGCAGCTATAGGATTTGCGACTTCCGAAGATGGACTCGAATGGCAAATTCATCCTGAACCTATCTTACAGGAAGGTAATGCATGGGTTGGTGAAATTTCCAGATATGGTCAACTTGGTATTGTCGAAAGAAATCCCGGAATATTCGTCCTGGCTTTCGCAGGCAGGAATGGCAGAGGTCAGAGCATCATTGGCTGCGCTAATAATGCTGAACCCAACAATTTCAGCCAATGGAATTTATGGCGTTCCGCTCTTTTTATTGCCTCGGACGAAGAAACAAACTTTGACAGCGGTGTCATTTCAGCACCTGATCTTCTCACCGCCGGTAGAACAAGATCATTAGTATACTCCGGATCAATTAGGGGAGATGAAGGTGTATTTCGGATCGGACAGGCATCATTCGGGCAAAATCGCAGTCGCCATGAAGGTATTGAAACCGGAGGCTCCATTTTAGAGCCGGGAGGTGTTGGTGGCTGGGGAGAAACACTCTCCCTTGCTGGAGCTCGCTACTACAACTGGCAAGGTGAAAAACGGATGTCATTCAACGGCTGGGCGGACGCTGATGGAGACCGTCCGTTATATGCTGTCGGTATCGCATTGCAAGAGCCGACCTTGTCTGCACCATCAGTAGACAACCCAAATTCAGCAATTACTTCGACCTTAATTTTAAGCCCGGTTTTCCCTAATCCATTTAACAACATAACCACGATAAATTACTCAACCTCAATTTCCGGAAAAGTTCAGGCAGGGATATTTGACCTTTCCGGTAGAGAAGTATTCACGATGTACAACGGAAAACAAACGGCAGGCGTACATTCTTACGTCTGGAGTGGAGTAAATAACAACTCACAGACGGTTTCGAGCGGTTTGTATTTCGTCAGAGTTCAAACGGGGAATACTATCCGCAGTACAAAGATCATTTTGCTGAAATAAGAGGCTATATTGAGGATAATATCGTGGAATGTAAACGGCTACCGCGCCGCCTGGAAAAAGGGAATTGCTGATTGGCTTAGCTCAGCAAGACCGGATATCCTATGTGTTCAGGAAACGAAGGCATGGCGGGAACAACTGACAGAAGAACAGATCAATCCGGTTGGTTACGTTGGGAATTTCTCACAACCCGAACGAAAAGGATACTCTGGTGTAGCGACATTCTCGAAAAAAGCTCCGAAATCTGTAACACTCGGTCTCGGAGTTGAAGAATTTGATCATGAGGGTCGAGTTATTGTAACTGATCATGGTGAATTCCTGCTCGCTAATATATATTTCCCAAACGGGAAACAGAATAAAACCCGGCTTGATTACAAAATGGGATTC
>CAYLYZ010000205.1:0-3651 GCA_964387885.1 uncultured bacterium
AGCAGCTTGACAAAACGAGAATTTCTCTCTCGTTTTGAAAGGGTAATAACATACTTGAGCCTGAGTTTCACGTCGTTTAAGACCGGCACTGTAAATGCCTGCGGGTGCCAACGGCCAATACTTCGTTAATTCAATAAAATCCTGCTGGATCAATTCCTTAACATGCGTAAGAACCATTATTCGTTGATCTGACCAGAGCTCAAGTGTCTGTTTAATGAAATCTGCGAGGATGAGGCTCTTACCGCTAGCTGTGGGCATCACGATTAACGGATTTCCTTTATTCTTCTCGAAGTACTGATAAATGGCATTAACTGCCTCGCGTTGATACCCGCGGAGTTCAATTTTTCGACCTGTTTCTTGAATCACAGAACAATTATTTGCAGGAACACTCACTAATTTTTAATCTTCCAGGGTGCGACAAATGTACCACCATCTGACTTTTGAGATACCTTTGCGGATGCCTCAGGTATTTCTGCAGCAAATGGAGATGATTGCGAAGGCATATGATGTGCATTCCTGCTTCCGTTGGTATTTATCGGTGTAAAACCACGAATGACATTCTGCGGTCCATACTCCGGATTGTTTTTTACCTTCACATTGATTTCCATAGGAATATTATGAAGATCGATGCTGTCCTGAACCTGCAGTTTACCGGTCGCATGACAGATCGCACTGAGATCCCGTTTAGCAATTTCCACGGCCTGAGGTGATGGATTGACAAGATTCAACTGCGTCCATAGTTTCCGTCCGGCATAGGGTCCGTCCAGAATTGTAAATTCCAGCTTCAGATATTCACCGGTGGCTTTCGAATTGTCCAGCATCGCAGAATCTGTTATTTCTGCTTTGTATCGATCCGCAGGGACGTGTTCGAAATCATTTGATGGATCGATTTGGGTGGCGTCGAAGCCATTAGCTCCAATATTAGCCATTTTTGTTACTCCTTAGTTCTGGTTATTGTTATGTTGAAATCCGTTCAAATAGTCCTGGCATGTCAATGGTATTTCATTTGGAAGATCGAAACGGTTCTTGGCAAAGAATGCAGGTCTCTCAGATAAATACATTACCCGCTCACCTGTACCGATCGCTCGACCGGCTTTGGTGATTTGTCCTCGTTTATCTCGAGTTGAGCCTGTAACACTGATTTTGTAATTGCAAAACCCAACAACATCCGCCCAGCGATATAACAACGCTGATGCTTTGTCGTTGAGAAGGTCAACGGTGTATTTGCGATAGGGATCTGCTTCAGGTGGTTTGACCTCTTTATCGATGGAGTGACCAATCAAGATGACTCGCATACCTTTATTAATCCTGAGACTGTCCAGTCCGTCCAGGATATCCTGCCACAGAGGAAGTGCCTCGGTGCGCCATTTATAGAAACCACCACCATTGGCCCCCACTCTGTCGATTGAATCGACTCCCCAATTATCAAGCAACTGTTGATGTAGCATCGGTTCAAAAGCACTTACAGTATCTAAAACCACACTCTTGAACGGGTGGTCGTCATGCAGAGCTGTAATAGCCTCAATGGCATCCGGAAAACTCCGTACTTCCCAATGCTGTATTCCTGGTAATCCAGAGAGTCCATCCTCTGAAGCCAGGAATACGGGATCGTCCATCTGTGACGCGAGTGTCGATTTACCGATTCCCTGCACACCGTATATCAAATCTCGTGGCGGCATTGAAACCGACTTCTTGAGAGTCTCAAGTGAAATTGACATTAATGTATTTCCTTATTTGTGATCAAATTTATTCGCATTCCTGTATCCTTAGCTGCTAACTCTAGCTCGAGCAAGTTCACTCTTCCGGATATCACGATCGATTTCAATTACTTGTTGCTGCACACGATTGAATTCTTCTTCAAGTGCTTGAAGTCGACGTGCTGAAAAATCAGACCCGGAATTTGATCCCGTTTGAAGCGAGATTATATCCTTGCGAATATTCTCACGAATATTGATCGTTAACCCGAGCCGTTTATAGAGCTCAGTGAAATCAGTTTTCTTGCAACTTGTCTGCATGTTCTCTTTCCTGAACCTTTTTCTTTAGAAGATTCACCAGACAATCGGCGACTATGTCGCTTGCCTGGTCCCAGGCACTGGTATCGATTTCCTTTCCGGAGACAACTTCTATTTTTAAATCCAGTTCCATTTTTGCTTTCCTGAGTTTAGCCATGCCCCTATATATGCAATAGGTGCGCCAACTTTTTTTGACGCACCTATTATAGGGCTTCTCTATTATTGATATTTAAGGATATAAAAAATATTTCCGAGGCATCAGCGTGTTACTTAAGTAACCCTAACATTTCAAAACCATTCATTTTGAACGGTAAAACCGCTTCGTACTTCGCTAAACCGGTCATTTTGAATGGTTTTTTGCGAATTTTTGATCAAAACCAGTCAAAATGAACGGTTAAATGGAAAAATGAGGTTACTTAAAACGACGACAAAGTTACACATATAGTCAGATTTGCGTTTTAGTTACCCTACAATTTTGCAAACCGGTCATTTTGAACGGTAAAATGGCTTATTTACCTCCTAAACCGGTCATTTTGAATGGTTTTTTGCGATATTACCGACCTAAACCAGTCATAATGACCGGTTAAGGAAACTTGAAGGTAACTAAAACAAAAATGTAGGTCTTGCATCCGCCCGAACATGACTTGATTTATCCCACCTTTGGTCTAAATTGGTCACCCAACTGAACTGATCTGAGGCAATTATTTATGGCACAACCATTGCATTATATCAGACAGAAAACTAACAGAGGATTTCAAATGATAAAAGTTGTTGGGTACGCACGTGTATCGTCGGATGAGCAGGCCGCCAAAGATCTGTCCATTCCAGCTCAAGTAAAAGCCATCCGTAAACATACCGAAGATAGCGATGATATGATGCTGGTCGATATTTTCAAAGATGAGGGTGTCTCTGCCTATGCTTCAGCAGACAAAAGAACTGGATTCATGTCCATGATCAGTCTGGCAAAGGAATCTGATGTATCGATGATTCTGGTGCACAAATTAGATCGATTTTCCAGGAACCGTGAAGAGTCCATAATCTTTAAATCTCTCCTGAAAAAACATAATGTTACGGTTAAATCGATAACTGAGAATTTCGATCCAGACACCCCATCCGGATTCTTATTTGAAGGTATTATTGAAGTTATCAATCAATTCTATTCTATGAATCTGGCGATGGAGACTCGCAAAGGGATGATCGAGAATGTGCAACGGGGATACTGGAATGGAGGCACAACACCTTATGGATATGGTAAAATAGAGGTTCCTGGTCGAGGAGACAGAGTTCACAAGAAACTGGCACTTGGTGATCCTGTAGAAGTAGCTACAGTGCGTTTAATATTTGATTTGGCTGTCAATCATGGATTGGGTGCAAAGTCAATTGCAACTAGGCTTGGGAAGGATGGTATCATGAATAGAAATGGGAAATTGTGGAGCCAGCAACGTATTGGGTATATACTTAACAATCACGTATATTATGGAGCGGGAGTGTGGAACCGAACTCATACAAAAACAAGGACTCTGAAACCAGAAGAGGAGTGGATTATCGTTGAAGGCAATCACGATCCTATTATATCGAAAGAATTGTTTATGAAACGCAAGAAGCTCGGGCAGGATAAAATTGGCAAACGCTTTGCTTC
>CAYLYZ010000206.1:0-3366 GCA_964387885.1 uncultured bacterium
AGCGGGAACGTGTGTTGAGTGTCATGTCAGGGATGGTAATGTCATGGTTGAGAATAATGTGGATGTTTCACCGATAACATTGTGGCGCTCAACCTTAATGGCAAATGCTGCCAGAGATCCGCTGTGGCGAGCAAAAGTGTCAGCTGAAGTTGAAGAGAATCCGGAATTGGAATCTATTATTGAGAGTAAATGTACTAGATGTCATGCACCAATGGGTAATGCACAAGCATTCCATGACGACGAAGATAATTATTCTGTAGCTGAAATGGTGGACGATCCTCTCGCCATGGATGGAGTTAGTTGTACTTTGTGCCATCAAATACTGGATGATAATTTTCGCAATGTGGAAAGCTTCTCAGGTGGTTTTGAGATAAGTGAGGATAGGTTAATGTTTGGACCGTATCGTTCACCTGTCGGTAGTTCAATGCAAATGAGTGTTGACTACATTCCAGCTTATGCTGATTATATGGATGAATCTGAACTGTGCGCTACCTGTCATACCCTGTTTACACCTTATCTGGATAATAATGGAGAGATTGCGGGAGAGTTTCCTGAACAGGTTCCATATCTCGAATGGCAGAACAGTGTTTACATCGAAGAAGATATATCCTGTCAAAATTGCCACATGCCTCGAACAGAAGGTGGAATTGTGTTATCACCAAGACCACGTAACTTGGAACCGCGTGAACCGTATTGGCAGCATTACTTTGTCGGTGGAAATGTACTTATGTTGGAAATGTTACGAGATAACATTGACACTCTTGAACTGACTGCAGATGAGGAGGAATTTAACAGTACGATTGATAAAACAGTGGCTAACCTCCAAAACGAAGCGGTTGAACTAACTGTTTCAACTGAGCTAAGAGATGATTCATTGGATGTAATAGTACATGTAACCAATCAAAATGTCGGTCACAAACTTCCCACGGGAATACCTATCCGTAGGATGTGGCTTCATTTGACTGCTACCGATGAATATGACGAAATTATCTTTGAATCAGGTAGTTTGGATGATGATGGTGAGATTATTGGATTGGATTCACTATATGAACCTCACCACGATTTTATAGATGATCAGTATCAGGTACAGATTTACGAAGCCATAATGCACGATGTAAATAATGATGTAACATTTACTTTACTACGAGCATCAGGATTCCTGAAAGATAACCGTTTACCTCCACGCGGATTTGTATCAGATTTTGAATCCTATGAAGATATGGCAATTATGGGTAGAGCAATTGACGATCCCAATTTCAATCGTAATGGTGACGAAGAAGGAACAGGAAGTGATGTCGTTCATTATCGTATTCCAGCAGCGTCATCTGTTGAGGTTGAATTGTGTTATCAGAGTGTGATGCCACGATTTATCGAGCATTTATTGCAGTTTGAGACTGAAGAGGTCGAATTGTTCGACGAAATGTACGATGAGCAAGATAAAGATCCTGTAGTAATTGAATCTGTTGTAGTGGAAGTTCCCAATAATATTATAGATAAATGGAATGAGACAAAACCGACTAACTTCATCCTCCAGCCTTGTTTTCCTAACCCCTTCAACAGCTCGACTGAAATCAAATTTATATTATCTCATCCCACACAAGCGGAACTTTCGATTACTGATTTATCCGGTCGTACAGTAAATGAATTGTATTCCGGTCAAACTCAAACGGGAACGCATCGTTTTTCATGGGATGGCACCAATTCAAGCGGAGTTACCGTTTCTTCCGGGATATACTTCGTGAAATTGACTACGAGTAGTGATTTTAATCTGAGAAAGGTTGTTTTCTTGCGTTAATTCAATACTGTACAATGGATCTGTTCTGTTGGCATGATAGTTGCCCACATATATTATAAAAAAAACTAATTTCAAGGAGGTTATCATGCTGACAAGAGTTAAACTACAATCCGATGGTACCTTATTAGCAACTATAGAAGGTCAACTATCCGGAGATAATGCTAATAATCTCACCAATATCATAACCCGTATAGCAGGGGAATCAAAGCGAGTATTACTGGATATTAGCAAATTAGAGCATATCAACGCGTTTGGATTCCGGGCATTACTAAAAATTCGTAAGGTGATAATTGAAAAAGGTGGGACGGTACTATTAACCAGACCGAGAGGCATCGTGCTTAAGATTCTAAACATATTTAAATATGAAACTATATTTGAAATAGTTCCAACAGTTCACGCTGCACAAATCAAGACTGAAATTGCAGCCTAATCAGGAAAATATAAATGAAACAACGACTTAAGATATTCACCAGCTTCCTTTTAACCTGGACTTTTCTTGCAGTTAGTATATCTGGATTAGCACTTTATCTATCACCAAAAGGAAGAATTGCAAACTGGATTCAGTGGCATCTGTGGGGATATACCAAGGAAGAATGGGGTGAAACACCACCTGAAAAAAATGAATGTAAATAATTGCTCACCCTGTTAGAGCATTCTCGCTTGTTAATAATTCATCCTAATAATTGATGAGGTTATCCCACTTGATATGGGACAGCCTTATCTGGTAACGAAATTCTCTTTTCCTCCAGAGTATTTTCAGGCATTAAAAACCAAACCACTTAGCAATCCCTTCAGTTCCTCAAGTACAACTCAACATTCTGGTAGTTCCACAAGAAATGGTGCAAGATTAGCATCCCAGTGTTTGTGGGCTTCAGACACAAGCTCCTCATTAAAGAAATCATCAAGAGATTGGAATGAAACCTCTCTGTGTTCACACTTTTGATCCAAGAGCTTAGTTATCTGCTTTCCGTTCAATCCATCGCTATATTGATCCAGAATTCTCCACAGGTCGTAGTAATCACGAGCACGTGGATGATTCCATCCACGTTGAATTGGCTTCTGGTGAGTTTGGAGTAATGTGCGCAACTTCTCAGCAATGATCTCTTCTAATCGGTAACATGTAATGTCACATTCAAGTTCTTCGTCATATCTGTGACTTAAACGCCTTTCTGAGCTGACATAAAAACAGGCTCGTCGTGCGTTATTTCAATCTTAATGCGACACATTGGACTTGGATGCCAAGGGAATTGTACGCGAACGATAAATGCATCTTGACCATGAGGATGAAGTTCTCATTCCAGGTATCGTTCAAGATAAATACTAAAGGGTCCATGCTCTGTCAATAACTTGAGAGTTTCAAACGTAACATCATTGATAGCATTCTCAAGTTTTTCTCCGGTTGGAGAATCTATTGCTGAGAAGTCGAGATCCTCTGAAAACCGGTAATCTCCAAAGAATAGTTTCTTCAGTGCTATGCCACCGTTGAAAACTAAAGTTTTGCTGATTTCAGGTTTTAAGGAAATTCCTGCAAGGATATAACTTAACGTGTAATCTTTCTCAATGATATATTG
>CAYLYZ010000207.1:0-3303 GCA_964387885.1 uncultured bacterium
GATCGACCAGACGAACCGCTGTATATCCGTCGTTGTCAGCATCAACTATCTCCATCGATGCGTCCATCGGTAATGGTGTGATCTGGTCTGAATACACTTTAGACTCAGCACCGGATTCGTTTTTGAACCTCACATAAACCGTTTTGTAATCTAGTCCTGGATGCAAAGTCCAGTCCATCTCATTTTCAAATTCCTGCCAGTCAGGATCGTTCGTTAGGTCAGTTGAATCATGGTCAACAGCTACAAAATCCGCTTCATGAGCTTCTAAGGTCAATTGAACATTTCTTGAAGGTGTATATTCAGAATCGTTATTAATTACCACCGATCCGAATATTTCAATCACAATATCAGCACTAACTATATCAGATGGAACTTCAAAGCTGTTATCCACTCGGGCGGTGACAGTATAGTTAGTTGCATCACGATTTGGATAATGACTTAGGTTCACATTTCCTATTTGCCAACTCTCAATCGCTGAAACCTGCTCATCTGCAAAAGTATCTCTCCCCAAATCCCATAAAAATCTTCCATTTTCTGGAAATAGCACCCATTCACCTTCGTTAATTTGCATCAGGTCTGCAAATTGAGCATTAAGTTGAACCTCGATGATATTGGTCTGTAAAGTATCTTCTCCCAGTATCGTTAACTCGTTGGCAATGGCTAATTGAGGTTCAATACAGTCAGAATACACCTTGGATTCAGCACCTGAATTATTCCGGAACCGAACATACACCTGCTTACGACCACCTGAAGATTCAAGGCTCCAGTTCACAGTTATTGAATCCGACATTTCCAACCAGTCAGGATTGTTAATTGTTTTCATAGAATCATTTGACAGGGTGTAAAAGTCTCCTTCAGGTGCAATTACACTCACAGTTACTTCTCTTGATTCTGTGGAATCAGCATCTCCATTAATTGCTACAGATCCAAATATCTCTACAGAAATATCTCGGCTTATTATATCGGATGGCACCTCAAAATTGTTCTTGACCTGGGCTGATAAAGTGTAGTCAGTAGCATCTCGATGGGGATAAGTTTGGCTTCTTTCAGATCGGGTGGCTCTGGTTCTTCTGCTCGTTATTTGTTCTTCTGCAAAGGTGTTTCTACCAAGATCCCACAAGAATTTACCATCTTCTGGGTACGCTACCCAATCAGATTCATTTATCCGCATGCTGTCAGCATGATCAGCATCCAGAGTCACTTCAATGATGTTATTCTGGGTTGTGTCACCAGCGGTGAAAGACAAACTGTTGGGGATGGCAATTTGTGGTTCTATGGAATCTTTATAAATCTTGGACTCTGCCCCTGATTGATTCATGAATCGTACAAATACTTCCTTGACACCTCCACCTGTTTCGAGCGACCAGTCAGAAACAACTGATTGAAATACTATCCATTCCGGATTATTCATGACATCAAGTGAATCATTGGATATTACCATCGAATCTGCTTGTTCTGAGATAATTTGCAATTCGACATATCGTGACGATGTGGAATCAATGTCGTTATTTATATAAATTCTTCCAAATATATCAACCGCAATCTCATCGCTAATAATTTCCGAAGGTACTTCAAAATCGTTTTTTACACGAGCATAAAGCACATAATTTGATTCATCAGAACCATCTCGAGTGGGGATTGAATTACTGATGATGTTTCTTACAACTCTCCCTTGAAGATTATTAATAATAAATTCACCCTTACCAAGATCCCATAAGAAACTTGAGGCATAAGGAACCCATATTGCTTCGTTGAATTGGTCATCAATGCTTATCTGCATACTGTCTGCATACTCTGCAAGGAAGTTGACATTAACATGATTGGTTTCAACAGTATCAGAACCTGCTATTGTTAAAGATATCACGTCACATAACCTGGGTAAGATTTCGTCTGAGCAGGTTTCCTCTATTAGAAAATCATTCCTGATCGCAACCTGGACTTGCTTCGTGTCTTCACCGGTTAATAGTTCCCAAACTATTGACTCTTCAAACGGTTGCCAGTTTTCAACAGATTCATCTTTCTTGGGAGTTCCAATATTTCCTACTTTTCGTAACATCCTTGATTTTAACTTTGTCACTTTATTCGAAATATTCGGCTTTGAATTATCATTATTGATAAAGGAACCGGTTATACGAGATAAATCAACATTTTGAATTTTCATTTCTATTGCACCGTTTCCAGAAAGAGTCAGAGTAACTTGTCTATCGTCCGAATAATCCTCGTCATTATTGATGATTACGGAAGGGGCAATTGGTGTGGGATCTATTTCGTCAAAAACGATTGAAGAAGTATCACCAGTGTCATAAATTACAGACATGAAAACAAATTTTTGCCCTTCACCAGTTGCTAATACCCAGTCCTTGCTAGTCGAGTATGTTTCCCACTCAGTATCACTGAAATCTTCACTATTTGAAAGTTTCATCTGTTCAGCACCAAAAGCAAGGAGAGTCAAAGCAACATGGCGAGTATCGATGTGAGTCACATTTTGCCCTTCAATAATAATCATTGGCTCCAAATTTATCAGGGAGCTATCTATGTTTGAGCTTTCAGTTTCACCTTCAGGACCTACAGCAACGACATAATATTCGTATCGATGTCCGTTTTGCACCAATGTATCAGTATATGTATGTGTGAATTTTGATAGGTCTGTGAGGTCATTGAAAGGATTGTTATCGATCTTTTTCTTTATTCTATATGACAGTATTGAAGGCCAGGTTATTTCGTTCCAAGTCAGCTTAATTCCACCATCCGAAATTTCTGCTCTAAGGTCATATGGATCACCCTCAAATTCAGGATTGTACTCATCAAATGGATTAATACGTTCGGGTGCTACAGGATTCTGAAGATCGCAGGAAAACAAAAATGCAAATGCCATAACAAGTAAGAGGAAATATTGTGTTTTGGAAGTCATTTTATTACTCAAAAAGACCTAATGGAAAAACAACTTTGATTCCGAACGAATTATTGCATCCATAATATGTATATGTAGGTTGAAATTCATAGCGAGAACTACTAGCGTTTTCATTCGCATCAGGTTCCTTACCTCCACCAAATAACCATACATCAATCATTTGTGTAGCATATACACCTAATGCAATATAAATAAGATACTCCCTTTGTTTTTTAGCATTATTTAAATCATCAAAAGCTGCTTGAGCATTGGAATAATGTTCATTCATTTGAATTTGTGATCCAGCACTTAAGTATGATCGCATTTCAGATTCAAAAAGAGTTTTCTTTTCCTCATGTTCTAACTTCGCAATATGAGCGAAGTACAATGCTCCTGAGAAAGCGCTAAAGTAA
>CAYLYZ010000208.1:0-2956 GCA_964387885.1 uncultured bacterium
TGTTGTATAGAGATAAAAGTTCCTTGTTTCTATAGGTGTGAATAAGAAAGGATCAGCGCATTGAAGGATCGAGTCGCATGAATTCTCAACCTGTAGCTTCAGGTTGTATGCTCAGTTTACCCTTAAATTCATTTTACATCTTTCAGGTGCAATCCGTCCGCAATAATGTGTTCTCCGCCTTTACCGTCCTGGGAGCGGGTAATTTCAACTGGTTGGGGGAGCAAATTGCCTATACTTATCCATTTTCAATTGCGTTTCCATTGCTTCAGGATGCCACCCTCAGTCTCGAAGCCCTGGATGACGGGGAAGGATTTATAGCATCTGTGAACGGCTGGGATGAAGCGGACTTACTCGAATATGGATGGATAAAGACCACGGATGCCGAGAACGAAGCTGTGGATTTCAACGATACGGATCATCATCCGGATTTGACTGCTGGCAGTAATATTAGAGTGTTAGTATTGGAAGATTTCCTAAGTGTTATGGCTAATCCCGCTTATACCAGTCAATTATTAAATATCGATCAAGGCTTACCAATTGTGGGAACACGTCTGAGTCCGATAAGAAATCGTTATCTGTTTGCAGTTCGACCCCTAATCGGAGGCCAGGTTGTCGGGGATGCAATATCTGCCGAGATTAACCTCGAAATTGATCCCTATGTCGGGCAAGGAACTATGGTGCGTGCCGTTCAGGCACTTACTGAAAATCTTGATATTCTGAATAAAACCGTACGCAACTACGATGCTATCCGGCAGGCTCAGGCTTCGATGATTGAGGATCAACTGATCACACTGAATATGGCGGTTGGTGGAGGTCAGGAATACTCGCAATTCGACCAGACCGCACATGTGACCTTGCCTTTCCCGGGAACTGGCGAAATTCCTCTCCTGAATCGCGATGGTGCCGGTGATGCGTATGTGGTATTTGACCTGGATGCAGGCCTGACAGAACAGACTTTTGAACATGATATCGGGCATCAGAACTATATCGTGCAAGTACGCGATGCGAATGGCAATCTAATCGATGCAGAAATTGACCTGAATGATAATGACGTTGCAATCAGACTTTCTGAGCCAATGGAGGGTAGTGTGATAATTGTGAATGCAGAATTATTAGGGTGAGAGTAAGTATGATAACATACTCCCTTTTCATTTGGAACTTAAAACTTAGGAGCCAATTATGGCCACAAAGAAAGTAAATGCCGATCTCGAGGTTGCTGGTGAGGTGATCTCGAACGGTGAGAACTTAAATCAGAAAATTGATAACCTGGAGTTTCTATTGCCCGATCCTCCATTACCTCTGAACGGAATCACCTTCGATTTGCAATTCGCTATTTTTGATTTTGTAAATCCTTGATTGCATCTGTAAGCATAAAATGCTTGAAATTATTTGGATATTGAGCTTGAGGATGCATAATTTCAATTACATAGCTTCCTATTGTGCTCCATCGAGAGAATCGAACTCCGTTTCTGCTAAATTTCCAGCCTTTAGAAAGGTGTCCAGCAAATATTTCTCCGATTACCCATGATGTTCCACAGCAAATAATGAATTCAGGTTCGTACAATTCAATCTGTTTCAGAAGTAAATCATTGCATAAAGTAGATACTTCAAACAAATCGCTATTATCTGAAGAGGGTGTTTTCTTCAGGTTCATCATTGCAGAATACTTGAGCCAATCCTTTCGCATTGAGCAGGCCTCACGATTTGTAATCTCATCCCAAGATGGATATTTATTAAAAACAGCATAGTTCCATCGAGCAACTACACCCCAAGTTTGCTCACGCTCACCATTTCTCAAGAAACCTCTCAAATCATTGCTTTTATTGTCATTTGCATCCTTTAAAATATAAAGCAAACGTGGATGACTATTCCAGTAAAAATCATAATCTACAATCCCATCCTTCCAAAATTGTAAATGTTGAGAATTGGTTGACAATCTCAGTTTGAACTTTTCTAACAGTTCGTTTTCTTCTTTTAGTAAACTATCTTTTGATTTCAAAAGGCCTCCTTTAATATATGAAAATTATGTAGTTAATATAGTACAGTTTGTTCAGTTTGGAGTTTAACTCTTATTTGATGTGTCGTTATTTTTTCAATTTTAACAGTGAAGCTTTTAGTTTGTAATGGAAGGAAGTTATCTGTATAATAATTCTGAACTGCTAACAACTTGCCGTCTAAATCAAATATTGTTACAATAAACTCGGCAGAAATAAATCGTTTTTCTGATTTGTTAGTTATTTCTCCTAATATGCTGATTCCGGGACCCCAAATAACCGAACCATCGTTTTCGATTAGTTCTCGCTCATCCATTACACTTATATTTCCATAATAGAAATCATAACCCGCAGGTTTTAAGTTGTTTTGATATTCAGAGTTAGAATCCATCGGTTTTGGTATCAAAAGCTCGGATTTAAGTGAGTCATTCTCTCTTTCAAGAGCAACGATTTGTATTTCTAAATCTGAGCCATAATTGGATATCCAGTTGTAAACTAAATAACCAGCAAGAATTGCACATGCATAAATCACAATGTTACTTTTCTTCACGATATATACTCCTCCTATTAGCTGTTTACGTAAAAGATAGATAATCTGATACAAGTAATCAAGCTTCCTCAACCTTGAACTGTTAAAGAGAATCTCACATCACAGATCGATGCTGGAACCTTCCAGGGAAATGATGTTGATGGCTGCAGGATTTCTGAGAGTGGTGACCAGTTTGGATGGAGCGCGGGTGCCAACAGTACTGCTGATTCCGGATATATGATATTGTTAAGGATCACGCTAAAGAATTCATCCACCCCTGAAATCACTCAAATTCAAATAACAAACTGTTAGGAGGGCATTATGGGAATTGGAAATGAAGTGAAAATTGACCGAGCGTGGAAACTGGCGCTCGACAGAGCGTTGACATCGACAGCCAAGGAATTCTATGAGGAACAATATTCGACCGGTCGAA
>CAYLYZ010000209.1:0-2477 GCA_964387885.1 uncultured bacterium
ATAAGAGTATTAAAACATCATTTTGGCTCAGGTTGAAATGTGTTTTTTACAATTCATTTATTGCATCCAAATTTATAAAAATTGGTGGGGGAAAACTCAGAATTCTCGCATCAGGAGGGGCTCCTCTTGACAGGAGAATAGCTAAAATCTATCATATTCTGGGATTCAACATCATTGAAGGATATGGACTGACAGAAACCTCGCCGATTGTAAGCTGTCTCTCGATGAAAGACAAAAGGTTCGGTACCGTTGGCAAGCCTCTTGAGGATGTTAATGTTAAGATTGGTGATGATAAGGAAATACTTGTTCAGGGACCCAATGTGATGAGAGGATATCTGAATAAACCGGAGGAAACTGCAGAAGCAATTGATCCCGATGGGTGGTTTCATACCGGGGATCAGGGAAGATTTGACGAGGACGGGAATCTCATCATAACCGGAAGAATTAAAGAGCTTATCTGTACTTCGTATGGTAAAATAATTGCATCAGCACCTATAGAGGCGAAAATAACCCGGAGCGGTTATATCTCCCAGGTTGTGCTTTGCGGTGACAATAAAAAATATCTCGTGGCTCTGATTGTTCCGGATAGGGAATCTATCGAACATTACGCAAGAAAGTGCAACATGAACTGTGATGATTATGTTTTATTTCTCAAAAATGAAAAAACAATTGATTTAATTTCAGCAGAGGTGAAAAAGGCAACTGCAGACCTGCCATCCTATGAGAGGGTTATGAAATTTACTTTAATCCCTGACGAATTCACAGTTGAAAATGGAATGCTGACTCCTACTCTCAAACTAAAGCGCAACAAAATAATTGAAGAACATAATGATCTGATCGAATCACTTTATGGAGAGTAAACGGATTCTGAAGAGTGTTGGTGTTTCTGTTAGATATGTTTATCTGTTGAGGAGTAAAAGTATAATTGTCTTTTCAATCGCAGACCCGAGAAATTTACAGGAATTAGGAAATTGCGCAATAAGTGGGCTTCACCATATCTATATTCCCGGTGGTTGTTCTTACACGGGAGGCTTCAGCGTGAAATCCATCGCAGATACTGAAAATCTTGGAGAAGTGACTCTCAGTGAAATCTCGAGGGTGGAAAAGGATGTGGCGATTTCTGGTGACTATGTTTATGTAACGGACAGTGAAAGTGAACTACGTGTGATCTTTTTTTCCGGACATTATCTCCCGAACGAAGTGGGATTCTTTGATACAGAAGGAGACGCTAAATGTGTTTCGGATTCCAGTGATTACGCTTGCGTGGCGGATTTGAGAGATCTCAGGGGTATCTCTGTACGAAATCCTCGACATCCGGAAGAGGTTGGGTACTATGATAACCCAGGAGACGCATACTGGATTGCTCTTGTAACGGGTGGTCTGATATTTGTTGCAGATTATGCAAATACGGGTATTTCCGTTTTACAAATCTCACTGTCCGAGATGAACCCGAGGTTGAGCTTCTGGGGAAGTTCTGTAGGTGCGTCGCCTACCCCAATCCCTTCAACTCAATAACCACAACCAGCAATATACTGCCCAAACCATCCCTCATCCTCTCTGCGAATGTTCGACCTCAACCGCAGGCTGGTGTGGCTGGCTCACTTTTGCTTGACAAAAGTGGCTCTCTTTTACTTGACAAATGACATATAGTTACACTTTTCGAAAAACCAGCTGTGTCAAAGAATCCAATTTCTTCGGGATGTTCAGGATTGGCAACATTAATAATGCGAAGACCTTCACTGCCATCCGCAAGATAAATGACGTCTCTGAAAAATGCGACTCCATTGGCTTCGCCGTTTGTATCGAAAAATCCTATCTCAACCGGATTTTCAGGATTGGAAACATTAATAACGCGTAATCCACCTTTTTCATCAGCCAGATAGGCATAATTACCATTTATTGTAACACTTTTAGCGAAGCCTGGATTATCGTCCCAATATCCTGTAATAATCGGATTTTCGGGATCGGTTAAATCAAGAATCTGCAGACCAGAAATTCCAGCGGCAATATAGGCATATTCACTTTGAAAATGGACGTCATCTGCTGATTCTTTATCCAGAAAATTATATGCCCGTCCGATCTGTTCAACATTCTCACAATCCTGCGCGAAAAGACCTGCACCTGCGAATATCGCGATGAGAAAAAACGTGAGTAAAAAAATAGGGCTGCGCATTGTAGATTCCCCCTCTATTTTATTAATGTAACCTTTTTTGTTAGTGCCTGTCCTGATGTTTCGAGTTGAATGAAATACAGACCAGTTGGAATGTCTTTGGATGAAAACTCTGCTGTATAAAATCCGGCATGTCTATGTCCCTCAAATAAAATACTTATTCGCTGTCCCAATTGATTGTAAACCTTCAGGGCTAAAGTACCGGGATGAGGTAATCTGTATGTGATTGTAGTTGATGAGTTGAAGGGATTAGGATACGCTGGAAACAAATGGAATTCTTGCGGATTCGAAAAATTGGGATCATTTA
>CAYLYZ010000210.1:0-2289 GCA_964387885.1 uncultured bacterium
GGTAATGGCAATAAATTAAATGGGAAAGTGTCAACTTTTTTTAGGACGTGACATAATAACCACAATCTGGATTCCCGCCTGCGTGGGAATGACAATTCTTTGCAAAAAGAGCTTAACATGAATCGATATGATGATAAAAAAGAGAAAGCACGTAGACGATATGAGCAGAGTATTCATGACATCGATAATGAAGATGTCAAGAAAGCCTACACTCGAGCAAGCAGGAAAATAAACAACTTCAGCAACGATATCCCCGGGATCCTAATAGAAATCTGGGAAGATATCAAGCTGATGACTGCCATGATCAGGGATTATTATAATGGAACCTACCGGCAGGTTCCCTGGTCGACAATCGCAGCAACTGCCGCTGCGATTCTCTACTTCGTCAATCCACTTGACATCATCCCTGATTTTATACCGGTCATTGGATACATTGATGATTTGGCAGTTCTTGCTGTGGCATTGAAGTTCATTGGTGTTGATCTTGACAAGTACCGAATCTGGCGGGAGGAACAATTGGAAAAAGACATCTCTGACTCGAACATTGAAGATGCGGATTTCATTGACATTGACTAAATCGGAAAAGGAATAATCCATGGAAAAGACAAATATCAGAACCGCACCACATGCTAATTCCTCTCTCATAACGGGAATTATCGCATTTGCTTTATCACTCTTCCCAATGTTTGGTGGGTCATTGGTTGCAGTTTCCTTCATGATCGTCTTCTTTATCACTCCAATCCTGGCTTTTTCACTGGGAACTCTGGCAGTGATATTTGCCTTTTTATCAAAAAGAGTCTTGAACCAGTCATGGAGTGAAACTGATCAAACACTTGAGAAACTGTCAGGTCGATGGAAAGTTATTGTTGGAATGATCCTCGGTATTGTATCCATCCTGGTCGGTGGTTTTATAGCGGCGGTATTCTTCTATTTTACTCAATCAATGAAGGCAACCCCAACAGAGCCAGTTGGTGAGTCTCAAATGTTTTTTTATGGTGATGAAGAGTACAATGAGATTAGTACCTCAACAATACTCCTCCCAGATTCAACCTTACTTACAAAGGGACACCGTTATATCCGCCATCTCTCCGGAAGCAGATCAAACGTTCTTTTGAAAACAGACCTCAATGGTAAAGAAATCTGGTTTAAACCCTATCTCGGAGCCAACGGGATAATCACTCTGGCTGCAGACAATACGTTACTCTTTGCTTACATGATGGTAAACATAAACATCGAATCAGACAATAAAGTAGAAATAATAAAACTGTCTCTTGATGGGGATAGTCTGGACTCCCGTTCTTATGAATTTGATTGCGAACGCTCAACTATTCAACTATTTAAATCTGTAGACGATGGGATGTGCTTAATGGGAGTGGGTCTCGCTCCCGATTCCGTGGAGTTCAAAGAGTGGGCACTTATTGCAATTGACTCCGCTGGTGACTCATTATGGTCAAGGACTTATCCGAAAGAGCTGACTGGAAATATTCAGGACGTTGCTGTTGTTGATGATGGATACGTATTAACCGGATGGGTGGAGGTAGAACCTGTGAATAATTATGAATTCTATTATTTGCATATCGATAAAAAGGGGAATGTCATATCAGACAACAGAGATGAGGAACGTCTGGATTTCCAGGTAATTGAAACTCTTGTTAATAATGACGGAACCATAATGTTGCTGGGCAATCATAACAATGAAGATGGAGTTCATAATGGTATGCTAATGAAAATGAAGCCCGATGGTGAAATAATCTGGTCTAAGTCTGTCAGTCACAATGGTTATCACTACGCTTCAGGTCTCATATCCTGGAAGGGAGGGTGGCTGATATCAGGATGGACCCCTCGTCAAAACTCGTTAATGACGCTGAAAACACAAAAGGTTGAATACTGGGACACTTGGTACATAGGAATTATTAACTCTAACGGTGAACTTATGCATGGATTTAATGGTGAAAAAGAATCCTTTGCTGCATGGGGAGTGACGGCTATATCTGAAGATCAATGCGTCTTAACCGGCTTTGGAGGTGATCGAGCTGAAGCAGGGGAATACTCAGCCGATGATATCGGCTTATTGTTTTATAAGTAAGATCATGTCTTGTTAATATCTGTCATTCGCAAGCATGTGGGACATCTGTCTCGTTTGGGAAGTGCGTTAGGCAGACAGTGCAGTTAGCGGGTTATCACCCTCGAGGGAATTATAGGTATTGAACTTGTCATCATCCGAATATTGACGAGATAATCGGAAATTTCATTTCGGTTTCGTCCTGCGGACGAATTGTCGAACAGGAA